>JANMWZ010000029.1:0-36298 GCA_031441585.1 Gammaproteobacteria bacterium | reverse complement strand
CCCTGACCCTCAGGCGCGCGTACTCAGAACGCGTCGAACGCGCTCTTGATCCACTCAATCTCCCCATCTTCACCGTTCACAAGCAGCGCATCAAACCGCACCGCGCATTTCTGCAGCGCCGGGTAGCGAGCCAGCAGGTGTCGTGTGGTGCGCACGATGCGCCGGCGCTTGTTCCAGGTGATGCTGGCCGCCGCACCACCGAAGCGCACTGAGCTGCGCATGCGCACCTCGGCGATCACGAGTGTGTCGCCGTGGCGCGCTATCAGATCGAGCTCGCCCATGCGGCAGCGATAATTGCGGTGCAGCAGTTCGAGGCCCGCAGCGCAAAGATACCGCGCCGCGCGCTCTTCGGCGGCATTGCCGAGTTGCCGTCGATCAATAGTCATCGCGCTCAAGGCCTGCTAATTGCCGGTGTCGGTGCTCGCGCCGGCGCTGCCGCCGCCGCTGCCGCTGCCGCCCGCTCCTGGTGTGCCCACAATGATTCGCGGCTCACCACTGCGCGAAATGCGCACCCACAGCGGTTCGCGGTGTACGCGGTCGCTGGCATCGATGGTGAGCGCACCGGATAAACCATCGACTCGCACGGCGCCGCGATCGCGTCCGCTGGCAGCAATGGCCAGCGCCAGTTGGCAGGCGTCGAAACCAAAGGCATAAAGTCCCGATTGCCAGGCGGCATTGTCACCGGTGGCATCGGCGACCGCCTGACGCACGGCATCGGCACTGCCGCTATTGGGTACCACCCAGGGCATGGCTGGAATAATCAGGCCTTCGAGGTCCTGGTTGGCAACGCCGCCGTCAACGGCATAGGCGTCGGCCGTGGCATACACCGGGACATTGCCGGCGTACTGAAATCGAAGTTGTGGGCGCAGCAGTCGCAGGCTTGCCGCCTGACCAGGGGCAAAAACAAAATCGAGATCGGCGCGGCTGCGCGGTTCAAATTCCAGCTTGATGCCCAGCGCACCTTCCAGGCGCTCGCGGCGCGCGAAACTTCGATCGGTGGCCAGTACACTGCGAATGGGCGTACCGAAATCGTGACCACCAGGTTCGTAGAGCGCCTGCGCCAGCAGGGTACCTCCGCCCGCCAGCAGTTCCTGACTGAAGGCGGCCAGCACTCGCGTACCCCAATCACCCGCGGGGGCGAGCGCCACGCCACGCTTCTGGCCGGCCGCCAGCAGGCGGCGCGCGATAAGGCGCGCGTCTTCTTCAGGTGAGAGCGCGTATTGATACATGCCGCTCGGAGCGCTGCGACCCGACGACAAAAAATTCAGCGCCAGAATCGGCACACTGATCGAGGTGGCAGCGGCGAGCTCGATCTCGGTGCGTGTGAGCGGACCGACGATGAAATCGCTGCCCTCACTGCGGGCCTGATTCAGCGCATCGTTGACCGGTACGACGCCGGTGTCATAGACCGCCAGTTGCGGGCGCCCGGTGCCCGGCAACTGTTGGTAGGCGAAATCGAAACCGCTTTTGATAATTGCCGCGTAACCGGCTGTTTGACCCGTGAGCGGCAGCAGCAATGCGATCTTGTGCACGCGGCCTGAAACGGGCAGCGGCGCTGGCAGTGCCGCGGCGAGCAGTTCGGTGGCCGGATGTTCCGGGTAGCGCGCCTGCCAGCGTGCGGCTGCAATAGCCGCATTGATGGAAGTGCCACCGCCGTCGCTGGCCATGGCCCCGAGCTCAAGCCAGCCGCGCACGGTGGCATCCTGGCTGGCTTCAGGCTCAAGTTTGACGCCATGCTCGCGGGCGGTTCGCAATTGTGTCAGCAAATCATGACGCAGCTGCGTGCGCTGGGCGGCTGTGCTCAGCAGGCGCTCGGCGGCCATTTCACTGCGTACACCCTCGATCGGCCGCGCCGCCGCCAGTGCGATGCGCATGCGGGTGTCGAGATATTGCGGCGCCAGCGGCGTGCCGGTCGGTTCAGCGATGGCACTCACTTTTTGCCAGGCGAGTTGCGACTGGCCGCTGACCAGAGTGATATCGGCATCGATGAGCCGTCTCTCGATGATCTGCAGCGGCGTCAGTGGAGCGCTGATGGCAGTGATGACGCGCGCAGCCTCGCCACCACGCCCGGCACGCAACCAGCTGCGCGCGGCCTGCAATTGCAGGGCGGCCTGCTGGTTCGCTGCGCTGTTGCGCGCGCGCGCTTCCAGTGCTGACGCCACGGCGGCGCTGGCAGCGGAATCGAGCGCGCCATTGCCGGCGCTGCTGCTACGGCTGGCACTGCCAGCATCGCTGCGGCTCGCGCCGCTGCTCGCGCCGCCGCCCGGAAAGCTGGCTGGCGGAAAACTCGCGCAGGCGGCGAGGGCGCCGAGCGTCAGGGCCGCAACCAAATGCGGCCAGATCGAATAAGTGTATCGCTGTGGTTGCATCTCTGGCACCGTGACCGGCAAAGTCGCCTTGGTAGCGCGGAGATTATAGTGTCAGCACGGACCGGAAGACTGGATGTCATTGCGACGCCAATTGGCAACATTGGCGACTTGAGTCCGCGCGCTCGCGAGGCTCTGGCGGCTGCTGATGTGGTGCTGGCCGAGGACACGCGGCGCACGGCGACGCTGCTCACGGCCTGCGGGATTTCCCGGCCGCTGCTCTCGCTGCACGATCACAATGAGGCGCAGCGCTGCGAGGCTTTGCTCGCGCGACTGGGCGCTGGCGAGGTGCTGGCGCTGGTGAGCGATGCGGGCACGCCGCTGCTGTCAGATCCGGGTTTTGTGCTGGTGCGCGCCGCGGCGGCGGCTGGCATTGAAGTGCGCACGATTGCCGGGCCGTCGGCGGTGACCGCGGCGCTTGCGGTCGCAGGTCTGCCCACCGACCGCTTTGTATTTGAGGGATTTCTGCCCACAGCGCCCGGTGAGCGGCGCGCAGCGTTGATGCGCCTGTCGCAGGAGCCGCGCACGATCGTGCTGTTCGAAGCGCCACATCGTATCGCCACCGCGCTGGCGGAACTGGCCGCCGCGTTCGGTGCGCAGCGCAGCGCGGTGATTGCACGCGAGCTGACAAAAATGCATGAAACCGTGTATCGCGGCACGCTGGAGTCGTTGCAGCAGCGCGCGAGTAGCGATGCGGACATGGCGCGCGGGGAAATCACGCTGGTCATAGCAGGCAATCCCGAGGCTGAGGAAGGCGATCCGGCGCTACTCGCGCGGCTGCTGCCGCTGCTGCTCAAAGATCTGCCACCGGCGCGCGCCGCCGCAATTGCCGCGCAGATTTCCGGCGTGCCACGCCGCCTGGCCTATGAGCAGGCCAGGCAACTGAGTCCGGCGCACGAACGCTGATTGCCAGCTTTTGCTACTTTGATTGAGTTGCCCGTGTGCAGCCCGTATGGTGTGCGCTGGAGAGCCGGCCAGACAGTCGCCGCTCGTGGGCCGCAAGGCCCATGGGGGGAGGAAAGTCCGGGCTCGGCGGGTCTAAGGTGCCAGGTAACGCCTGGGGGGCGTAAGCCCACGGACAGTGCAACAGAAAGTAAACCGCCGAAGTGCCGGAAACGGTGCTGGTAAGGGTGAAAGGGTGCGGTAAGAGCGCACCGCGTTGCTGGTAACAGCAATGGCACGGCAAACCCCACCTGGAGCAAGGCCAAATAGGGAAGCAGCGGGGACGGCTCCGCAGCGCCAGACCTGCGCGCGCTTCCGGGTAGGCTGCTTGAGGACTGCGGCGACGTAGTCCCTAGAGGAATGACTGTCCAAGACAGAACCCGGCTTAACGGCCGGCTCTCCTTCTTCCTCATTTTATGTTGAGCTTTTCAGGCCAAGTGACTGATCGATAAGAGAGAGTCTCCCCGACATCCCTCCCAACTGACGATTTCGCGCGTAAGTCTTTGTGTAACTGGAGAAAAATCCAGGTCAGGGGCATTGACATAGGCGTGTCGCGATTCCTATAGTGGCGTTGAGTGGGAAAAAGTGGGAGGGGATGGGTGTTTCTCACCCATTACGACATGTTTCGCGGCGCAACAAAGCTTACGGTGGATGACAAAGGCCGGGTGGTCATGCCCACGCGGCATCGCGACCGGCTGCGTGAGCAGTCGGCTGGGCGGGTGGTCGTCACCGTCGATCGCGATCAATGCCTGCTGCTTTACCCGCTGCCCGAATGGGAACAGATCGAACGCAAGATCATGGCGCTGCCGACACTCCAGCCGCAGGCGCGCCGTCTGCAACGCCTGATGGTCGGTCACGCGGCCGATCTGGAAATCGATGCCCACGGTCGCTTGCTGTTGCCGGCGGAGCTGCGCGAATTCGCTGGTATTACGCGCTTTGCGATGCTGATCGGGCAGGGCGCGCGCTTCGAACTGTGGGACGAGGCACGCTGGAATGAGCGGCGCGAGGTTTGGCTCAAGAGCGATGATGCGGCCGGCGGCTTAAGCGCTGACCTCGACTCGCTGTCGCTCTGACAGGCCGATCACGATGCGCCAGGGCGGGGAGTTTGGATGAGCACAAACCGGTGCTTGTCGATGAGGTGCTCGAAGCTCTCGCCGTGCGCCCGGCGGGGAGCTATCTCGACGCCACCTTCGGCCGCGGCGGTCACAGCGAGCGCATCCTCGCGGCCCTCGGCGCGGACGGCAGGCTCATCGCCATCGATCGCGATCCCGACGCCATCGCCGCAGGGCGCGCGCGCTTCGCATCCGAGCCGCGCCTCAGGCTCGTGCATGGAGCCTATGCGGATCTGGCGCAGCTGGTGCGTGCAGCGCGGCCGGAAATATCGCTACTCGACGGCATCCTCATCGACTGTGGGGTTTCCTCGCCGCAGCTCGACTCGGCGAAACGCGGCTTCAGTTTCCGGTTCGACGGGCCGCTCGACATGCGCATGGATCCAGGCGCGGGTGCGCCAGTCAGCGCCTGGCTGGCGAGCGCGTCGTTCGAGGAGATACGCCACGTGATCGCGACTTTGGGCGAAGAGCGTTTTGCGCGGCGCATTGCGGCCGCGATTGTGCGCGAGCGCGCGGCCGTGCCGTTGCTGCGCACGTTGCAACTGGCAGCACTGATCGAGCGTGCCGTGCCGTTGCGTGAACCGGGCAAGCACGCGGCGACTCGCAGTTTTCAGGCACTGCGCATGTGGGTCAACGATGAGCTCGGGCAATTGCGGCGGGCACTGACCCAGGCCCTGGCGCTGTTGGCTCCGGGTGGTCGCCTGGCGGTGATCAGTTTTCACTCGCTTGAAGACGGCGTAGTGCGCGATTTCTTCAGCACCCACAGCAGCATCGATCCGGCCCTGGCGCGCTTGCCGGTGGTGCCGGCAGCGGCGCAGCCGCCGCTGCGTCTGGTCGGTCGCAAGCGCCGCGCTGCGGCCGCCGAGGTGGCCGCGAACCCGCGCGCGCGCAGTGCGTTGTTGCGCGTGGTGGAACGCGTGGGAGCACCTGGCGCATGAATTCGCTGCCACGCATCGTGTACTGGAGCGCGCTGCCGCTGCTGTGGGTGGCGGTGCTGGCCTCAGCGGCGGGCGCCATCTACTGCAAACATCGTGCGCGTGAATTGTTCGTGGACCTGGAGCGGCTCAATAGCGGCCGCGATGAGCTCGAAGCGGAGTGGGGTCGGTTGCAGCTTGAGCAGAGTGCCTGGTCGGCCTACAGCTACGTTGAAAACGTCGCCAACACGCGCCTGCATATGCGTATTCCGGTCTCAACCGATGTTGAGATCCCGCCGCCATGAGCCGCGCTGGCAGTGTGCGCTCGACCCGCCCGGCTCGCGCGGCCGCGGCGCCGCGGCCGGTTTCCTTTCGTCTGCGTCTGGGCCTGTTGTTCGGGCTGCTCGCGCTCGCCGGCGTCGGCCTGGCGGGACGCGCCGTGCAGCTGCAGTTGCTGCAGCATCGCTTCCTGGCCGGACAGGGCGCCGCGCGCTTCTCACGCGTGGCGGCCATCGCCGCGCATCGCGGCACGATCAGCGATCGACTCGGTGAGCCCCTGGCGGTGAGCACGCCGGTGGATTCGGTGTGGGTCAATCCGCAGCAGCTGGCGGGCAATCTCGAGCAGCTGCCGCGTCTGGCACGCGCCATGAAAGTGGATGCACACGAACTGGTGCGACGCGTAAGCACCGGCATGGATCGCGAGTTCATGTATGTGGTGCGCGGTCTGCAGCCGAGCGACGCGCGCAAAGTCAAAGACCTGGGCATCAACGGCGTGAATCTCACCCGCGAATACCGGCGTTACTACCCGGCTGGCGAAGTGGCCGGACACCTGCTTGGTTTTACCGATGTTGATGATGTGGGTCAGGAAGGCACCGAGCTCGCCTACGATCATTGGCTCGGCGGTGAAGATGGCGCCAAGCGGGTAATCCAGGACAGCCAGGGTCGCAAGGTCGAAGACGTTGAAAGCATCCGCGCGGTGCGCCCCGGTGGCGATTTGCGCCTGAGCGTTGACCTGCGCATTCAGTATCTGGCGTATCGCGAACTCAAGGCCGCGATTCGCGACAACCGTGCGCGCTCCGGATCGGTGGTGGTGATTGACGTACGCAGCGGTGAAGTGCTGGCCATGGTCAACCAGCCGGCTTACAATCCGAACGATCGCAGTCAGCTTAACGCTGCGGCCTATCGCAATCGCGCCGCCACCGATTTTTTCGAGCCGGGCTCGAGCATCAAGCCGTTTTTTGTGGCGGCGGGGCTGGCCTCAGGGCGCTTTGCCGCCGGCAGCGTCATCGATACCAACCCGGGTTATGTGCAGGTCGGCGCCACGACCATCACTGATGAGCATAATCTCGGCGCGATTCCCCTGGCCACCGTGCTGGCCAAATCTTCCAACGTGGGCATGGCGCGGCTGGCTCTGGCGCTTGAACCCAGACAGATCTGGAGCACCCTGAGCGGCTTCGGTTTTGGTCAGGTGACGGCGAGTGGCTTTCCCGGCGAGTCGGCCGGGTTGCTATCGAACTATTCTCACTGGCGCTCGGTCAGTATCGCGACCATGTCGCACGGCTACGGGCTCTCGGTAACGCCGCTGCAACTCGCGCAGGCCTACGCCACGCTCGGTGCGCTCGGCGTGCGTCGCCCGGTGTCACTGCTGCGTGTCGATGAGCCGGTGGCCGGTGAGCGCGTGCTCGATGGCGCGGTGTGCGCGGCGCTACTGCACCTGCTTGAGTCAGTCATCACTCCGGAAGGCACGGCGCCGCTGGCGCACATTCCTGGCTTCCGGGTCGCGGGCAAGACCGGCACCGCCTATAAGGCCGAGGGCGGCAGCTATTCGCAGGATCGCTACGTTGGCATTTTTGGCGGTGTCGCACCGGTGTCGAACCCGCGGCTCGCGGCGGTAGTGGTGATCGATGAACCGAGCGCCGGCAAGCACCACGGTGGTGAAGTGGCGGCGCCGGTATTTGCCGCCGTGCTCGGTGGCGCGTTGCGACTCATGGGCGTGCCCCCTGATGACCTGCCGGCCGCGGGTAAAGATGCCGTGCTCGCCGGCACTCAGGTTGCGCGCCGGTGAATGCAGCGGACTCAAGCGCCATGGCGGCGGCGCCGGGTGGCGGCGCCGCTACGGGCGCCGGTGCCGGGGCGAGCGGCCCGTGGCGACCGCTCAAAGCTTTGCTAGGCGGTGGCATCGAAGTGCCCGCGCAATTTGAGATTGCCGATCTGACGATGGACTCGCGCAGCGTCACACCGGGCGCGGCCTTTCTCGCCTGTCGCGGACGCAGCGCACATGGCGTGCAGTACGCGCCCGCTGCGGTTGCTGCCGGTGCGCGCGCCGTGCTGTGGGAGCCGGTGGCGGGCGTCACCGCGCCACAGCTCGCTGCTGAAGTGCTGGTGGTCGCAGTGCCCGATTTAAGCACTCAGGCGGGCTTCATCGCCGATCGCTTCTTTGACGCGCCCTCGGTGCGGCTCGCGGTGAGCGGCATTACCGGCACCAATGGCAAGACCAGCTGCGCCTGGCTGCTGAGCGCCGCACTCAGCGCCAGCGGTCGGCGCTGCGCGTATCTGGGCACGCTTGGGCACGGTCTGCCAGGGCAGATACTGCCCGGCACGCACACCACGCCCGATGCCGTGACGCTGCAACGGCAATTGGCGCAGTTGCGCACCGCCGGCGCCACGGCCGTGGCGATGGAAGTGTCCTCGCACGCGCTCGATCAGCAGCGTTGTGCTGGCGTGCGCTTCCAGATTGCGGCCTTCACCAATCTGAGTCGCGAGCATCTGGACTATCACGGCGACATGCAGGCCTACGCCAAAGCCAAGAGTGCGCTGTTTGACTGGCCGACGCTGACCGCCACGGTTATCAACATCGATGATGAACTGGGCGCGACACTGGCCACGCGTACCCATGCCGCTGACAAACTGATCTGCACCGGCCGCCAGCGTGACCCCAGTGCGCAGGTGCCCGGTAGCCGCTTTGTGCAAGCCCTGCGCAGCGTGCCAGACGCGCGCAGCCAGCGCCTCGAGCTGCGCAGCAGTTGGGGTGCGGCGACGCTGCAGAGCGAACTGATCGGCGATTTCAACATCGACAATCTGCTCACTGTGCTCGGCATGCTGCTGGCGTCGGGCCTGAGTTTGAGCGACGCCTGCGCCGCCCTGGGCGAGTGTCGGGCGCCGCCCGGACGCATGCAATTGACTGGGGGCAGCGGCCTGCCGCTGGCGATTATTGACTACGCGCATACGCCGGATGCGCTGGAAAAAGCGCTGCGCGCGGCGCGCGTGCACTGTACTGGCCGACTGCTGTGCGTCTTCGGTTGCGGCGGCGAGCGCGATCGTGGCAAGCGCGCGCCGATGGGACGCCTGGCCGAGTTACTGGCTGACACGCTTTACCTCACCGACGATAACCCGCGCGGTGAAGATCCCGCCGCCATCGTTGCGGAAATTCTCGCCGGCCTGAGCGCGCCGCAACGCGCTCTGGTGCAGCACGATCGTGCCATGGCGATCAGCGCGGCTCTGGGCGCGGCCCGGGCCGGTGACGTGGTGTTGATTGCCGGTAAAGGTCATGAGGACTATCAACTGGTCGGCAGCGAGCGGCGCGCCTTCAGTGATCTGGCGCAGGCGCAGGCCAACCTGGCGGCGCGGAGTGCGGCATGAAACGCACACTGGCGAATTTTGCGGCCTGCTGCGGTGGCGAGCTGCGCGGCACCGATCGTGACTTTGCCCAGGTGCTGATCGACTCGCGTCGTGTTGGCGCCGGCGATATTTTCTGCGCGCTGCCCGGCGCGCACACCGATGGTCACGAATTCATCGCCCAGGCCGCGGCGGCCGGCGCCGCGGCCGCGCTGGTCAGTCGCGCACTGCCGGTCACCACCTGTGCGTTGCTACCGCAAATCGTGGTGGCCGACGTGGCCGCTGCCCTGACGCAGGCAGCACGCGCCTGGCGCGGTGAATTTCGCGGTCCCGTGATCGGCGTAGCCGGCAGTAATGGCAAGACTACGACCAAGGAAATGCTGGCGGCAATTCTTGGCCAGCGCGGTGCCTGCCTGGCGACGCTTGGCAATCTCAACAATCAACTCGGTGTGCCACTGACCCTGCTGCGCCTGACAGCGCAGCACCAAAGCGCCGTTATCGAGATGGGCGCCAATCGCGCCGGCGAGGTCGCGGAGCTGGCGATCATTGCGGCGCCCGGCATCGGCCTGATCACCAACGCCGGTGCCGAGCATCTCGAAGGCTTTGGCAGTCTGGAAGGCGTGGCGCGTGCCGAAGGCGAGATGGTGGCGGCCCTCAAGCCCGAAGGGGTTGCCATCATCAACGAGGATGATCCCTATGCGCCGCTGTGGCGCGGTATGACGCGCGCGCGGGTCGTGGGCTTTGGCTTGAGCGTCCACGCCGAAGTGCACGCGACTGATCTTGAACTCAAGACCGATGAGCGCGGCTTCGTCACCCGCTTCACACTGCGCTACGCTACCGGCAGCGTGCCGATCGAACTGGCGCTGGCCGGACGCCACAACGTCTATAACGCGCTGGCCGCCGCCGCCGCCGCCGTGGCCGCCGGCGCCACGCTGGCGCAGGTGGCTGCCGGGCTGGCAGCCATGCGCGCCGTGCCGGGCCGCCTGCAGTTTCGCAGCACGCGCCACGGCGCCTGGCTTATCGATGATTCCTACAACGCCAATCCCAGCTCGGTAACTGCAGCACTGCAGGTGCTCGCTGAGTTGCCAGGCCGGCGCTGGCTGGTGCTGGGCGACATGGCCGAACTTGGTGAGCACGCGCCCGACAGTCATCGCGAGATGGGCACGCTGGCGCGCGCTGCCGGCATCGAGCGCCTCTATACCTTTGGTGCCGATGCCGCACTGGCGGCGGACACTTTTGGTGCCGGCGCCGAACGCTTTACCGATATGGCCCAACTAGCGGTGGCCGTCGACACCGCTTTGCAGGCCGACGTGCGCCTGTTGATCAAAGGTTCGCGCGTCAACCGGCTCGAGCGCCTGGTGGCGAAACTCACGGACGCGGCACCAGCGCGGCGGGTGGGCTGAATGCTGTACTGGGCCGCCAAGCAGCTCGCTGTCCATCTCTCGGCGTTCAATGCCTTCACCTATCTGACGCTGCGCTCGATACTCTCGGCGATGTCGGCGCTGGCGATCGCCCTGCTGGTCGGGCCTTACATGATCGCGCGCCTGTCGCGCTATCAGATTGGCCAGGTGGTTCGCAGCGATGGGCCGCAATCGCATTTGCCCAAGGCCGGCACGCCCACCATGGGCGGCATGCTGATCATCGTTGCGATCGTCGTGACCACGCTGCTGTGGGCCGATCTGAATAATCGACTGGTGTGGATCGCCCTCGGCGTCACCCTTGGTTTTGGTCTGATCGGTTTCTACGACGACTATCTGAAACTGGTAGTGGGCAACTCACGCGGCCTGGTGGCACGCTGGAAATATTTCTGGCAGTCGCTGGTCGGCATTGGCGCGGCGATTCTGCTCTACCGCCTGGCGCATCACTCAGTCGCGGCCACGGCGCTGCACGTGCCGTTTTTCAAGTCGGTGGCCCTGCCACTGGGCTCGGTCGGCTTTGTGCTGCTTGGCTATCTGATGATCGTGGGCATGAGCAATGCCGTGAATCTCACCGATGGTCTCGACGGCCTGGCGATTGGCCCGGCGGTCATGGTCGCCGGGGCGCTGGCCATACTGGCTTATCTGAGCGGCAATATGCTGTTTGCCAATTACCTGGCGATTCCAGCGGTACCGGGTGCGGGCGAACTGGCGGTATTTTGCAGTGCCATTGTCGGTGCTGGTCTCGGCTTCCTCTGGTTCAATACCTACCCGGCGCAGGTGTTCATGGGCGACATCGGCGCACTGTCACTCGGCGCAGCGCTGGGGTTGGTCGGCTTCGTGGTCCGTCAGGAGATTGTCACTCTGGTAATGAGCGGCATCTTTGTGATGGAAACCGTATCGGTGATTCTGCAGGTGGCCTCATTCAAGCTCACCGGCAAGCGCATTTTCCGCATGGCGCCGATTCATCATCACTTCGAACTCAAGGGCTGGGCCGAGCCCAAGGTGATCGTGCGTTTCTGGATCATCAGCATACTGCTGGTGCTGGCAGGGTTGGCGACCCTGAAGCTGCGATGAGCAGCGCCGTGCACAGTGCGCCGCGCACCGTAGTCGTGGGGCTCGGTAAGACCGGTCTGTCAATCGTGCGCCATCTGCGCGCCCAGGGCATCAGCGTCGCAGTCACTGACACGCGCCTGCAGCCACCGGCGCTGGCGCAACTGCGCGCGCTGGCGCCGGAGATTCAGGTGAGCACCGGTGGTCTGGACGAAAGCCTGCTGGCTGGCGCCAACGCGATCGTGGTCTCGCCGGGCGTCGCGCCCAGTGGCGCGTTCTTCGAGCGCGCCCGCGCCCAGGGTCTGCAGCCGATCGGCGATGTGGAACTGTTTGCGCGCGCGGCGCGCGCTGACATCGTTGGTATCACTGGCACCAACGGCAAGAGCACGGTCACGACACTGGTGGGCCGCATGGCGCAGCGCGCCGGGCGACGTACCCGCGTCGGTGGCAACCTCGGTGAGCCGGCGCTCGAACTGCTCGATCCGTCCGCTGAGCTCTACGTGCTCGAGTTGTCCAGCTATCAGATCGATACCACCGAATCACTGCAGCTGATCGCCGCCACGGTCCTGAATGTCACGCCCGATCACCTCGATCGTTACGGCACGCTCGAGCGTTACGCGGCTGCCAAGGCGCGGATTTTCCGGCGTTGCGCCACGGCGGTACTCAATGCCGATGATCCGCGGGTGCTTGCCATGAGCGGCCAGGCCACCAATGAGTTGCGCTTTTCGCTGCATGCCGACCGTGACGCCCACTACACGTTGCGCGCGCGCGCCGGCGAGCCGTGGCTGGCGCGCCGCGAGGAATGGCTGCTGCCGCTCGCCGCGATGCGACTGGCGGGCCGCCACAATGCCGCCAACGCGCTCGCGGCGCTGGCGCTCGGTGAGGCTCTGGGGCTGGCGCGCGAGGCGATGCTGGCGGAGCTGCGCGAGTTTGCTGGCCTGGCACATCGCATGATGCTGGTAGCCGAGATCGGCGGCGTGCGTTACATCGATGATTCCAAGGGCACGAACCTCGGCGCCACCGCAGCGGCGCTTGACGGCCTGGATGGGCCGCTGCTGCTGATCGCCGGCGGTGAGGGTAAGGGACAGGATTTTCGCAGTTTGGCGCAAGCGGTGCGTGGCAAGGTGCGCCATGCGCTGCTCATTGGTCGCGACGCGCGAGCGCTGGGTGTGGCGCTGGCTGGCGCCTGCCACATCGACTACTGCGACACCCTGCAGGCTGCCGTAAGTGCGGCGGCTGCGCTGGCACGCGCGGGCGACACCGTGCTGCTGTCGCCAGCCTGTGCGAGTTTCGATATGTTCCGCGACTATGCGCATCGAGGTGAGGTATTTGCGGCGGCCGTACAGGAGCTGGCGACATGAGCAGCGCCGCCGCCACCATGAGTCGGGCCGCTGAGCGCGAGCCTGCTGGCGCGCGCACCAGCCTGCTGCGCCTCGATCCGGTAATGCTGCTGTTGGTCAGCGCCATTGTATTGCTGGGACTGATCATGGTGACTTCGGCTTCGATTACGGTCGCGGCGCATGAGAGCGGCGAGCCATTCGCCTATCTGCAACGGCAACTGGTGTTGCTGGCGGCCGGCGTGGCGCTGGCCGCCATGATCCTGGCAATTCCCATCGGCGTGATCGAGCGACTGGCCATGCCGCTGCTGATTGTGGCCGGTGTCATGCTGGTGCTGGTGCTGATTCCGGGTCTGGGTCACGTCGTCAATGGCAGTCGGCGCTGGCTGCGCCTGCCGGGCCTCAATTTCCAGGTGTCTGAGGCGACGCGGGTGCTGGCACTGATATACATAGCGCACTATTGCGTGCGCTTCGAGAGCGCCTTGCGCAGTGGTCTGGCGGGTCTGGCGCGGCCGCTGGGTCTGCTCACGCTGTTGGCTCTGCTACTGCTGCTCGAGCCGGATCTGGGCGCCGCCACGGTGCTGTTCGCCACCGGCTGCGGCCTGCTGTTCATTGCCGGCGCGCAGCTGCGCTGGGTACTGGTCACGGTGCTGGCCGCCAGTGCGGCGTTGTCGATGCTGGTCATGTTCTCGGGTTACCGCATGCGGCGGCTCACAGCATTTCTCGATCCCTGGGCCGATCCTTACAACAGCGGCTTTCAGCTGACGCAGTCGCTGATCGCCATCGGTCGCGGCGAGTGGTTCGGGGTCGGCCTCGGTGCCAGCGTCCAAAAACTGTTTTACCTGCCGGAAGCACACAACGATTTTCTGTTCGCGGTGCTGGCTGAAGAACTGGGGTTGGTCGGCGTGGTGCTGACCCTGGGGCTATTCCTGGCACTCGCCTGGCGCGTGTTCGCACTGGCACGACGCGCCAACGATGCCGGGATGAAATTTCATTCCTATCTGGCAGCCGGGTTTGCACTCTGGCTGCTGGTGCAGGCCTTTGTGAACATTGGCGTCAACATGGGCGTATTGCCGACCAAGGGCCTGACCCTGCCGCTGATGAGCTATGGCCGCAGCAGTCTGATCGTCGCGCTTGCCTGGCTGGGCCTGATCATGCGCGTGCACCACGAGGTCGCTGGTGGCGCTCGTGAGCGCGCGCGCGGGCGCTACCCATGAGTGCGCCGCTGACCACTCCAGTAGCCATGATCATGGCCGGCGGTACCGGCGGGCACGTTTATCCGGCCCTCGCCCTGGCGCGTGAACTGCGTCGACGCTCATGGCGGGTGGTGTGGTTGGGCACGCAGCGCGGCCTCGAGGCGCGCGTTGTGCCGCTCGAGCAGATTCCGATCGAGTGGCTCAGCATCAGCGGACTGCGTGGCAAAGGACTATGGGCCTGGCTCGCCGCGCCGCTGCGACTATTGCGTGCCCTGCGCGAGGCGCTGGCCGCGATGCGTCGCCATCAACCGTGCGTGGTCGTGGGCCTGGGTGGATTTGTATCGGGTCCCGGCGGCGTCGCCGCCTGGCTGCAGCGTCGCCCGCTGCTGATACACGAGCAGAATGCGGTTGCCGGGTTGACCAATCGCTGTCTGGCACGCCTGGCCAGAGAAGTGCTCACGGGCTTTCCCGATGCCTTCGGCGCGGGCGTCAGCGCGCGCACCATTGGCAATCCGGTGCGCGCTGAGATCGCGGCGCTGCCGCCGCCGGCCGTGCGCTTCACTGCGCGCAGCGGCGCCATCCGACTGCTGGTTGTGGGCGGAAGCCTGGGCGCTGCGCGCCTGAACAGCGTGGTGCCACACGCGCTGGCGCAGTTGCAGGAGCGCTTCACTATCGCGGTGCTGCATCAATCAGGCGAGCGTTGGCTCGATAACGCCCGGCGCGCCTATGCTGCAGCGGGCGTGCGCGCCCGCGTCACACCATACATCGAAGACATGGCCGACGCTTACGGCTGGGCCGACCTGGTGTTATGCCGCGCCGGGGCGCTCACCATCGCCGAGCTTGCCGCTGCGGGCGTGGGCGCGATCCTGGTGCCTTATCCGCACGCAGCTGATGATCATCAGACCAGCAATGCTCAGCAGCTGGTGAGCGAGGGTGCGGCGCTGCTGATTGCCGATCGCGACCTGAGCGCCGAGCGGCTTGCTAGCGAACTTGCGAGTCTGTGTGCCGGGCGCGGAAAATTACTGGCAATGGCCGAGCGCGCCCGCCTGCTGGCGCGCGGCGGTGCCGGGGCGGCACTGGCAGATGCCTGCATGCCTTACGCGCAGGTGGCCACATGACCCAGCGCATGCGCCGCATCGGCACCATTCACTTTGTCGGCATTGGTGGCAGTGGCATGAGTGGCATTGCCGAAGTGCTGCTCAATCTTGGTTATCGCGTACAAGGCTCGGATCTCAAGCACAATGCCAGCACCGAGCGCCTCGCCCAGCTCGGTGCGAAAATCAGCATCGGGCATCGCGCTGAAAATGCTGATGCTGCCGATGTGGTGGTCACCTCGACGGCGGTGGCCGCGGATAATCCGGAAGTGCAGGCGGCGATCACGCGCCGCGTGCCAGTAGTCCCGCGCGCCGAGATGCTCGGTGAATTGATGCGTTTCAAACAGAGCATCGCGGTCGCTGGTACGCACGGCAAGACCACCACCACCAGTCTGGTGGCCAGTGTGCTGGCCGAAGGTGGCGAGGACCCGACCTTTGTGATTGGTGGTCGGCTCAAGAGCGCCGGCAGCAATGCGCGTCTGGGCGCTGGCCGCTATCTGGTCGCCGAAGCCGATGAGAGCGATGCCTCGTTTCTGCACCTGCAACCGATCATCGCCATCGTCACCAACATCGATAACGATCATCTGGGCACGCACGGCGGCGATTTCGCGCGCCTGTGTGACAGCTTCGTGAGCTTTCTGCATAACCTGCCGTTCTATGGCCTGGCCGTGCTCTGCCAGGATGATGAACATGTGCAGAGCATTCTGCCGCGCGTCGGCCGCGCGGTAGTGACCTATGGCCTGAGTGAAGGCGCGGATGTGCGCGCCACCGGCATCCGCCGTGAGCGCGCCCGTACCAGTTTCGAGGTGCAGCGCAAGGGCACAGCCGCGCCGCTCTCGCTCACGCTGAATCTGGCCGGTCTGCACAACGTGCGCAACGCCCTGGCGGCCATTGCGGTAGCCAGTGAACTGGAAATTGGCGATGCGGCGATTGTGCGCGCGCTGGCCGCGTTCCAGGGCATCGACCGGCGCATGCAGGTGATCGGTGAGGTAACTACCAGCGCTGGCAATATCACTATTGTTGATGACTACGGGCATCATCCGACCGAGATTGCCGCGACACTCGATGCGCTGCGGCAGAGCTACCCCGAGCGTCGCCTGGTAGTGGCATTCCAGCCGCATCGCTATTCGCGCACCCGCGATCTGCTCGATGATTTCGCCGCTGTGCTTTCACAGGTTGATGTGTTGCTGGTGACCGAGGTCTACGCTGCTGGCGAGACGCCGATTAAAGGTGCCGACGGCCGTGCCATCTGTCGCGCCGTGCGCAGCCGCGGCAAACTCGAACCGGTGTTCGTAAGCCGCGTGGAAAATATTGCCAACTCGCTGCGTGATCTGCTGCGCGATGGCGATGTGGTGGTGACCATGGGGGCCGGTCATATCGGCGCCGTGAGCCAGGCCCTGCCGGCCAGGCTGGCCGCAGTGCGCGCCGTGGAGCGTCGCTCTTGAACGTGGCACTGTCACCCGAGCTGCAGCTGCGCGTGCGCCGCGACGAGCCGATGGCTAAACATACTTCATGGCGTGTGGGCGGCCCGGCCGACATGTTTTTCACGCCACGCGATCGCCACGAGCTCGCCAGTTTCCTGCACGCCCTGCCGCCGGCAACGCCGCTCTATTGGGTGGGTCTGGGCAGCAACCTGCTGGTGCGCGACGGTGGCATTCGCGGTGTGGTGATCTGCACGCACGGGGCCTTCACGCAGCTCGAGCGCCGCGCGCAGCGGCGCGTCTGGTGCGAGGCGGGCGTGCCCTGCACACGACTGGCGCGCCAGTGTGGCAAGTGGGAATTGGGCCAGGCGGAGTTTTTCGCCGGCATACCCGGCACCTTTGGTGGCGCCCTGGCCATGAATGCCGGTGCCTATGGCGGCGAGACCTGGCGCCTGGTGCGCAGCGTCGAACTCATGGGTCGCGACGGCCAGCTGCACACGCGTCAGGCCAGCGAATTTCAAGTGAGCTATCGCCACGTCGTCGGGCCCCTGGCCGATGAATGGTTCCTGGCCGCCGAGCTGGAGTTCGGCGCGCGCAGTGCCGCTGAAACCGGCAGCGTGCGCGAACTCAGTGCCCAGCGCCGCCAGAGCCAGCCGCTGGGCGAATGGAGTTGTGGTTCGGTATTCACCAATCCGCCCGGTGACCACGCCGCGCGCCTGATTGAAGCGGCGGGTCTCAAGGGTTTTCGCATCGGCGGCGCGGTAGTCGCCGAGAAGCACGCCAATTTTATTCTCAACGAAAAAAATGCCAGCGCGCGCGATCTCGAAGCGTTGATTGTGCACGTACAGCAGAGCGTGCAACGCGTGCACGGCATCGCCCTCAAGCCTGAAGTGCGCATAGTCGGGGAGCTGCTCTGATGCGCCTCAAGCACGACGCCCGCGGACTCAGGCGCGTCAGCGCGGCCGCCGAGTTTGGCCGCGTGGTGGTGTTGCAGGGTGGCAGCTCGGCCGAACGCGAGATCTCGCTGCTGAGCGGCGCCGCGGTACTGGCGGCGCTGCAACGGCGGGGCGTGGACGCGCACGGTTTTGATCCAGCACAGCACCCGCTCAGTGAGCTCTCGACCGGCAGGTATACGCGCGCCTGGATCGCGCTGCACGGCCCGGGCGGTGAAGATGGCAGCGTGCAGGGTGCGCTGGAATTTCTCGGCATCCCTTACACAGGTAGTGGTGTGACCGGCTCTGCCATTGGCATGGACAAACTGCGCAGCAAACGTCTGGCCGCAGCGCTCGACATCCCGACACCCGAGTTCGTCGTGTTGCGCAGCGCCGCCGATCTCGATCTCGCGCTGGCACGCTTAGGGTTGCCAATGATCGTCAAGCCCGCCTCGCAGGGTTCGAGCGTCGGCATGAGCCGCGTCGAGCGGGCCAGTGAATTGCCGGCCGCCTGGCGCGCTGCCACACAGCATGAGCCGGTGGCCTTCGCCGAACCCTGGATCACCGGCGCCGAGTACACGGTGGCGATCCTGCAGGGCACTGCGCTGCCCGCAATTCGCATCGAAACGCCGCGCAGTTTTTATGACTACGAAGCCAAGTACCTGCGCAATGACACGCGTTACTTCTGCCCGGCGGGCCTGGCGGCGGCGGCAGCGGAAAAACTGGCGGCACTGGCATTGGCGGCCTTCGATGCCTGCGGCGCCGAGGGCTGGGGCCGCGCCGATTTCATGATGGATGGCAGTAGCCGGGCGCTGCTGCTGGAGATCAATACCGTGCCCGGCATGACCGATCACAGCCTGGTGCCGATGGCGGCGCGCGCCGCCGGGATCGATTTTGATGAACTGGTGTGGCGGGTGCTCGAGACCAGCCTGGTGCGCACGCCATGCTGAGCCTGCGCCGCAATAATCGCCGCAGCAATCGCCGCGCTGCCAGTGACGAACGCCGCTGGCAGCTGCCGGTGCTACCGTGGCGTCGCCTGGGCGTCTACGGCGGTACCGCGCTGGCGGTCGTGGCGGTGGCGAGCGGCCTGTTGCTGTTCATCAACCAGCCGATTGAGCAGATTCAGGTGGCTGGCAGTTTTCAGCATCTCACGGCGCTCGATGTCGAAAAGTCGGTGCGCGCGCAGCTGCATGGCGCCGGGCTGATCTCGGTACGACTGAACGCCGTGCAGCGCAGCGTACGCGCTCTGCCCTGGGTGGAAGCGGCCAGCGTGCAACGCAGCTGGCCACACGGTCTGGCCGTGCGCGTCACGGAACAGCAGGCGGTGGCGCGCTGGAACCAGCACGATCTGGTGAACACTCACGGCACGCTATTTGTCAGCGACGCGCGTTTTGTGGCGCCGGAGTTGCCGCAGCTGGCAGGCCCGAGCGGCAGCGAGGGTGAGGTAGTGGCCCGCTACCTGGCGCTGCAGGGTCACGTGGTTGAATCCGGCATGCGCCTGGTGGCGCTACGCCGCGATGCCCGCGGCGCCTGGGAAGCACAGCTGGATAACGGTGTGAGCGTGCGCCTGGGGCGCAAACAGGTGGACGAACGCAGTGCGCGCTTCCTCGCCGTGGCGCTGCGCATGCTCACGCAACGCGCTGCGGATATCGCTTACGTCGACATGCGCTATACGAATGGCTTCGCGATTGGCTGGCGCAGTGGCGCCACGCGCCTGGCCGGCAGCACAACTTCTGAGGATGGCACGCCGCATGGCTAAACGCACCGACCGACCCGTGGTAGTAGGACTCGACATCGGCACTTCGAAAGTGGTGGCGTTGGTGGGTGAGCTCGCCAGCGATGGCAGCATCGATATCATCGGTCTGGGTTCGCAGCCCTCGCGCGGCCTGAAGAAAGGCGTGGTCGTGAACATTGAATCGACGGTGCAGTCGATCCAGCGCGCGGTTGAAGAAGCCGAGTTGATGGCGGGCTGTGAAATCAATGCGGTCTACGCCGGCATTGCCGGCAGCCACATCCGCAGTCTCAATTCGCACGGTGTGGTGGCGATCCGCGACCGCGAAGTCACCCAAGCCGATGTCGAACACGTGATCGAGGCTGCCAAGGCGGTGGCGATACCCGCCGATCAGCGCATCCTGCATGTGCTGCCGCAGGAATTCATCATCGACGGCCAGGAAGGCATCCGCGATCCGATCGGGATGTCGGGCGTGCGTCTTGAGGCCAAGGTGCACATCGTCACCGGCGCCGACAGTGCTGCCCAGAACATCATCAAATGTGTGCAGCGCTGCGGGCTCAATGTCGAAGACATTGTGCTCGAGCAGCTGGCCTCCAGTTTCGCGGTCCTGACTGACGATGAGAAGGAGCTGGGCGTCTGCATCGTCGATGTGGGCGGCGGCACCACTGACATCGCGGTGTTTTCCGGCGGCGCGATCCGTCACACGGCCGTGATTCCCATTGCCGGGGATCAGGTCACCAACGATATCGCCGTCTCGATGCGCACCCCTACGCATTACGCCGAAGACATCAAAGTGCGCTTCGCCTGCGCGCTCTCGCAGCTCGCCAACCCCGATGAAAGCATCGAGGTGCCCAGCGTCGGCGATCGCCCGGCACGGCGCCTGGCGCGCCAGACGCTCGCCGAGATCGTTGAACCACGCTACGAAGAGCTGTTCAATCTGATCCGCGAAGAACTGCGCCGCAGTGGCTATGAAGAAGTCATCGCCGCCGGCCTGGTGTTGACCGGCGGCAGCGCACGCATGGAAGGCGCGATCGAACTTGCCGAAGAGATTTTTCACGTGCCGGTGCGGCTCGGTATTCCGCAACAGGTACGCGGGCTCGCCGACGCGGTGCAGAGCCCGATCTATTCCACCGCCGTGGGTCTGCTGCTGTATGCGCGCGAAAATCTCGCGCCGGCGGCACGCAGCGCGTTGCTGGGCAACAGCGTTGGCGGCGCGCTGACGCGCATGAAGAGCTGGTTTCAGGGTCATTTCTAGTTTTATTTTTCAACACGGGAGCTGACAGCCATGTTTGAACTGATGGACGCCTACAGCCAGAGCGCTGTAATCAAGGTTATAGGTGTGGGTGGCGGCGGCGGCAATGCCGTCACGCATATGGTGGCCAGCGGCATCGAGGGCGTAGATTTCATCTGCGTCAACACCGATGCCCAGGCGCTCAAGGCCTCGAAAGTGAAGACCGCGTTGCAGATCGGCAGCAACATCACCAAGGGTCTGGGCGCTGGTGCTGACCCCGAGATCGGTCGTCAGGCCGCGGTCGAGGATCGCGATCGCATCATCGAGCTGATCACCGGCTGCGACATGCTGTTCATCACCGCCGGCATGGGTGGTGGCACCGGCACGGGGGCCGCGCCGGTGGTTGCGCAGATCGCGCGCGAACTGGGCATTCTCACCGTCGCCGTGGTCACCCGTCCTTTCCAGATGGAGGGCAACAAGCGCTCAATGGTGGCCGATCATGGCATCGCTGAACTGACCAAGAGCGTCGATTCGCTGATTACGATCCCGAATCAGAAGCTGCTGACGGTGCTGGGTCCCACGACCACGCTGCTCGACGCTTTCAAATCGGCCAACCAGGTGCTGCAGGGCGCCGTGCAGGGGATCGCCGAGCTGATCACGCGACCGGGTCTGATCAACGTTGACTTCGCGGATGTGCGCACCGTCATGTCCGAGACCGGCATGGCGATGATGGGCAGTGGTGTGGCCAGCGGTGAAAACCGGGCGCGCCAGGCAGCCGAGGCGGCCGTGTCTTCGCCGCTGCTCGAGGACATCAATCTCTCCGGCGCCAATGGCATTCTGGTCAATATCACCGCCGGTCTCGATCTGGCCATCGGTGAGTTTGAGGAAGTCGGTCGCATCGTCAAGGAGTTTGCCTCCGAAGATGCCACGGTGGTCATCGGTACGGTGATCGATCCCGAGATGAGTAACGAGCTGCGGGTCACGGTGGTGGCCACTGGACTCGGTCGCAGCGCCCACACGCGTGCTGCCGCAGCGCCGCCGGTTCGCGAGCGCGAGCGCGAGCGCGAGCGTGAGCCCGTGGTCGCCGCGAATCGTGAGCTGCCGAGCATACGCATGGTCAAGCGTGCACCCCTGACCGCCAGCGACTATTCGGGGTTCGAAAGGCCGACCATTCAGCGCCAGCGGGCGGTGGGCGATGGTCTGCGACCCGAACTCGCACCGGCCGAGGAACTGCTGGATATTCCGGCTTTTCTCCGTCGCCAGGCCGACTGACGCCGGCGCTGTATCACAGCGGCGACGGGCATGCTTGTGCCGGTCCCCTGTGGTACGGTAACGACCATGGTCGGACAGCGCACCTTACGTAACAGCATTCGTGCCACCGGCGTGGGCCTGCATACCGGCCAGAAAGTGCTGATGACCGTGAAGCCTGCGGCAGCGGATACCGGCATCGTGTTTCAGCGCTGTGATCTGCCGGGCTCGGCGGATATCCCGGCGCGCGCCGCCAATGTGGGCGAGACCACGCTCGGCACCACGCTCATTCAGGGTGAGGCGCGCGTCTCAACGGTCGAGCATCTGCTCTCGGCCTGCGCCGGACTGGGCATCGACAACGCGCGCATTGAACTCAACGCCCCTGAAGTGCCGATCATGGATGGCAGCGCCGGCCCGTTCGTGTTCCTGCTGCAGTCGGCCGGCATTGAAGAGCAGAGCAGCCCGAAGCGCTTCACGCGCGTCCTCAAGCGCGTGCGCGTTGAGGACGGCGACAAGTGGGCACAGTTTGATCCGTATGAAGGCTTCAAGGTCAATTTTGAAATCGAGTTCGACCACCCGATTTTCAAACGGCGCATGCAGCGCGCCACGATGGATTTTTCGACGACGGCATTTCTCAAGGAAATCAGCCGCGCGCGCACTTTCGGCTTCATGCGTGATCTGGAAATGTTGCGCTCACGAAATCTGGCGCTCGGCGGCACACTCGATAACGCCATCGTCCTCGACGATACCGGCGTGCTCAACGAAGACGGTCTGCGTTACGAAGATGAGTTCGTGAAGCACAAGATTCTCGATGCGATCGGTGATCTCTACCTGCTCGGCCACAGCCTGATCGGTGAGTTCTCCGGCCACAAATCGGGCCACGGGCTGAATAACAGGTTGTTGCGTACCCTGCAGGCCGACACCTCCGCCTGGCAGGAGGTCACGTTCGAACGGGCGGATCAGGCACCAATTGCCTATGTGCAGACCTTGAGCATCCCGGCCACGGCGCTGGCTTCCTGAGCACCAACTCGGCGCAATTGTGTTTGCGAAGGCTTACTGCGACATCGTCAAGTTTAGTCGTCACAGGATCAACAGCGACTCATTCGACGACAGTTCGAATGTCTTGATCCTGAGTAGTTGCGCGCGAATGGATGTTTCAATTTTCGCAGTTGACGCATTACCAATCCTAAGAACGATTACCTTTGGCGGTGCACCGCGCACCAGCGAAAGATGGCGGAAGTCGTCGTCTTTTGAGATTACTGTAAAGTCGTGCTGGCGCGCATAGACCCATACGTCCAAGTCGGTGCCGCTCACCAAGCCCACCGAGGCGACAGAGGCGCTGCCTGGAAATTCAGACGCAAAGGCCCCGACTAATAGGGCGCTAAGGTTCTCATCGAATAGAAGCTTCACGCCACCGGCAAGGCGCTAAGGCGACGTTCGCGCTCCGCAGCAAAGGCCAGCACGGCTTGAATATGCTCCGGTCGCAGTTCCGGAAAGTCGGCTATCAGTGCATCTACACTCATGCCGCCTGCCAAATACTCCAACACATCGGAAACGCTCATGCGGGTGCCCTTCAAGCAGGGCTTGCCACTGCGAACGCCGGCGGTAACGGTGATGTAGTCCTGCCATACCATGCGCCATAGCTTACCTCGCGACACGCCGGTAATGAAAATGTTCGTCAGCGGATGATATTGTTGGTTACCCGCACCGTGACTTTGGTTACTCCCGGCGCGCGCTCACGTATCTGCCTATCGAGTGGTGCCAATCCGTATCGCAATCGCGTGCTCCAGGCCGCCGAGCGGGCGAGCACCACCAGTTCACGGCCCTTGGGGATGACATTGATCGGCGCTTCGCGCAGTTCCTCGGGCAGCATCGACTTAAGCCAGCTGAGCCAATCCTGCTGTTCGTGCTGCGCGCTCTTTAAGGCCTGCAGCAGCCCCTTGCCCTGCATTATGGTTTGCCAGCTTTGTGGCGTCGCACCAACTCTGGCCCGCCGCCGTACATAACCTTTGGAGGGACGCAAATCGGGACTTCGCTTCTTGTCTTGGGGGGGGTTCTTGGGCATAGTTTCACCCATGATAACGGGGTTGCTGGAAAGCCAGTTCACTGGTAATAAAAAACCCGACTAACGGGTGGCTAACTATATGAATCTTATATTCTTTTCTAAAAGCCAGGGTAAAGCGCGCCACCTCAATCTTTCGCATCCGGTGACGCTCACGCTGGTCGCTGTGGTCGGCCTGGGGCTCATGGCCGGTATTTTTGCGGCCGGGCTCAAGGCAGGCGTTAAAGGCGCCAGTATGGGCGCATTCGGCGACCCGGCGGCTGTGGCGACGGAACGCTCCGAGCTGGCGCTACTCAAGGTTCGTCTCCAGGAGCGCATCGACGGGCTGGCGGTGCGCATGGGCGTGCTCAACGCTCACCTGGTGCGGCTCAACGCCCTTGGCAAGCGCCTGACACAGATGGCAAACCTGAACAATCACGAATTCGATTTCGATCACGACCCGCCACTCGGTGGCCCCGAGTCGGAAGGCGGCGGCCGCGGCGCGCAAGTGCCGGATCTGTCCCTGATGATCAGCCAGTTTGACCGTCGCCTCGATTTTCGCACCACGCAGTTTTCGGCCCTCGAAAGCGTGCTGCTGGGCCGCGAGCTTTCTGCCGATATCCGCCCCACCGGTCGTCCGGTGCAGGGCGGCTATATTTCCTCGTATTTTGGCGAGCGCATGGATCCTTTCAATGGCGAGGAGGCTTTCCATAAGGGCCTCGATTTCGCCAGCGATGCGGGTAGCGATGTGTTGGCGGTCGCCCAGGGCATGGTCACCTGGGCCGGCCCGCGCGAGGGTTACGGTGTGCTGATCGAAGTGAATCATGGCAACGGCTATTTCACGCGTTACGCCCATAACTCCCGCGCGTTGATTGCCAAGGGCGATACCGTGCAGCGCGGGCAGGCGGTTGCGGTCGTGGGCTCAACCGGGCGGTCTACCGGGCCGCATGTGCACTTTGAAGTGATTAAAGACGGGCGGCAGATTGATCCGATGACGTTCGTCGGCCGCTGAGCGCGCGCCGCCGCACACATACACCCTTTACCGGAGCCGGATCAGAGGCTCTGCGCGTACGGCGGGGCGTCGCTCCCGAAGCCCCCATGGATGGGTTCATGGCGTTCCCGGCCGGGGCCTAAGCCCTGCAACCACCCGATCCACCTACCCATTCCGCCGGCTCCCGCCCGAACAAATTCCTAGCCGTGCCGTCTACTTGTACAATGTGCGGTTCCCCGGGCCGGGCTAAACCCGCCCCTGGGTCGTGCCCCGTTTCCAAAGGATGTACTAGTGCTTCAGGCCCTGACTCGCCTATTTGGCAGCCGCAATGATCGCCTCGTTAAGAGCTACGCCCGACCGGTGCGGGCCTCGGGCACTTTTGAGCCGACCCTGCAGGCCCTGAGCGACGAGCAGCTGCGGGGCAAAACGGATGAGTTTCGTGCCCGCCTCCAGGCCGGCACCGGGCTCGAAGCGCTGCAGGCCGAAGCCTTTGCAGTGGTGCGCGAAGCGGCGCGCCGGGTGCTCAAGATGCGGCACTTCGACGTGCAGCTGGTCGGCGGCCTGGTGTTGCATCAGGGCAAGATTGCCGAGATGCGCACTGGTGAGGGCAAGACGCTGGTGGCAACCCTGGCCGCTTACCTCAACGCGCTGCCCGGCGGCGGCGTGCATGTCGTTACGGTCAACGAATATCTGGCACAGCGTGATGCCGACTGGATGGGTCCGGTCTATCGATTCCTCGGGCTCAGCGTCGGCGTGATCCGCGGCCAGCAGGATTCCGCCGAGAAGCGCGTGGGCTACGCCTGCGACATCACTTACGGCACCAACAATGAATTTGGCTTCGACTATCTGCGCGACAATCTGGCCTTCCGGCTTGAAGATCGCGTTCAACGGCCGCTGGTCTACGCCATCATCGATGAAGTCGATTCGATTCTCATCGACGAGGCGCGCACCCCGCTGATCATTTCGGGTCCGGCCGAAGAGAGCACCGAGATTTACCAGCAGGTCAACAAGCTGGTGCCGCGCCTCACGCGCCAGGCCACCGAAGACGGCCCCGGTGATTTTTCAGTCGACGAAAAAGGCAAGCAGGTGCACCTCACCGAGGACGGTCACGAGCGCGTCGAGGAACTCATGCTCGAGTCGGGGCTGCTGCGCGAGGGCGAGAGCCTGTACGACGCAGCCAATATCCGCCTGATGCACCACCTGAACGCAGCGCTGCGGGCGCACGCGATCTACAAGCGTGATGTCGAGTACATCGTGCGCAATGGCGAGGTGATCATCGTCGATGAATTCACCGGCCGCACCATGATCGGCCGGCGCTGGTCCGATGGCCTGCATCAGGCCGTGGAAGCCAAAGAAGGCGTGCGGGTGCGTGAAGAGAACCAGACGGTCGCCTCGATTACCTTCCAGAACTATTTTCGCCTCTACAAGAAACTCGCTGGCATGACCGGCACCGCCGACACCGAGGCGCCGGAGTTCCTGCAGATCTACGGGCTCGAGGTGGTCGTGGTTCCTACCCATCGGCCGATGGTCCGCAAGGACAACCCGGACTTCGTGTATCTCACGCAGCCCGACAAATTCACGGCCATCATTGCCGACATTCGCGATTGCGCCGCCCGCTCGCAGCCAGTGCTGGTGGGCACGACATCAATCGAGACCTCGGAATATCTTGCCGGCCTGCTGCAAAAAGAAAGCATTGCGCACCAGGTGCTCAATGCCAAGCAGCATGAGCGCGAAGCACACGTCATTGCGCAAGCGGGCCGGCCGGGCACCGTGACTATCGCCACCAATATGGCGGGTCGCGGCACCGATATCGTGCTCGGCGGCAACTGGGAAGCCGAGCTGCATGAGCTGGGTGAGTCGGTTGACGCCGCCACCCAGGCGGCCGCGCGCACGGCCTGGCAACAGCGCCATGATGAAGTCCTCAGCGCTGGCGGCCTGCACATCATCGGCACCGAGCGGCATGAGTCGCGCCGCATCGACAATCAGCTGCGCGGTCGTTCCGGCCGGCAGGGTGATCCGGGCTCGAGTCGCTTCTATCTGTCGATGGAAGACAACCAGATGCGCATCTTCGGCGATCCGAATCGCACCAAGCGCTGGTTGCAGATGGCCGGCATGAAAGCCGGCGAGGTGATTGAGAGCGGCATGCTCACCCGCCAGATCGAAAAAGCGCAGCGCAAGGTGGAGTCGCACAATTTTGACATTCGCAAGCAGCTGCTGCTGTTCGATGACGTGGCGAATGATCAACGCAAGGTGGTCTATCACCAGCGCACCGAGATTCTGGGCACCTCTGATCTGAGCGACGCCGTAGCTGGCATGTTCCGTGAGGCCGTTACCGGCCTGATCGATGCACACCTGCCCAATGGCCCGCATGAAAACTGGGATCTGGTGGGGCTCAGCACTGCGCTGCAGCGCGATTTCAACGTAGCGGTGGACGCTCGCCCCTGGTTGGCCGCGCAGCCGGATATCGAAGAGACGACGCTGCGCGAACGCATTGTCCAGAGTGTGCTCGACAGCTACGAGAACAAGGTGACGCGTATCGGCGCGCCGCTCATGCGTTACGTCGAGCGCGATGTGGTGCTGCACGTGCTCGATCAGCACTGGCGTGATCATCTGGGCGCCATGGACTACCTGCGCCAGGGCATTCATCTGCGGGGGTATGCGCAGAAAGACTATCGCTACGAATACAAGCGCGAGGCCTTTGAGCTGTTCACCGCCATGCTCGGGCGCGTGAAATTCGACGCCGCCTCGCGGGTGACTACGGTCGAGGTTCGCACCCAGGAACAGATCGACCGCGAAGAATCCGAGCGGCGCGAACGCCTGATGCGGGCGCTGCAGGCCCAGCACGCCGAGTTGCCCTCGGCGCTGGAAGCTGCGGAAACGGCGGCGGCTGACGCGGGTGCCGCCGGTGGCGGCGGCGCTGGCGCTGGAATCGGGCGCGGGGCGACGGTCACGCCTTTCGTGCGTGAAGATCGCAAGGTCGGTCGCAACGAGCCCTGCCCGTGCGGTTCGGGCCGCAAGTACAAGCAGTGTCACGGACTACTGTCTGAGGGCTGATGAGCGGCGTGCTTGCTGAGGCTGCGCTCAAGCCCACGATTCGTGTGGCCGCAGCCGTCCTTCAAGATTCAGAGGGCCGGATACTGGTGGGCCAGCGAACCGCCGGCAAAACGCTCGCCGGTCTGTGGGAATTTCCCGGCGGCAAGCTCGAACCGGGCGAAGCGGCTGAAGCAGCATTGCGGCGCGAACTATTCGAAGAGCTGGGCATACGGGTGCAGAGCTGCCGACCGCTCATGCAACTGCAGTACGAATATCCCGAGCGCTATGTAGAATTACTGGTCTGGACGGTCGAACACTTTGACGGCGAGGCGCGCGGGCTGGAAGGACAGGCGCTGCGCTGGGTGAGTGTGCAAGAATTGCGCACGCTGGCAGTGTTGCCGGCCGACCTGCCGATCATTGAGTATCTAGCGAGGAATTGACGATGGCCCAGGAAACAGCAATGCCCGATATCCAGGTGGATCGCAACGGGCTGTATCGCGAGGAAGTATTCACCGATCGCAAAGCCGGCACCTTGCGCCGCCTGCTGCCGGTAACTGCCGAGGGTGCTGTCGATGCAACCCGTCCGGTCCTGTATTCCGGGCAGACGCAACTGCTTACCCCCGGTGGCGTGTTGCCGCTGGCGTTTGAAATTGATGCGGCCACGCTCGATGAGGCGCTGACACGCTTTCCAGCGGCCGTACACGCCGCGCTCGAGCAGGCCATCGAAGAGGCGCGCGAGTACCGGCGCGAAGCGGGCTCGCGCATTGTCGTGCCGGAAGTCGGTGGCGGCGGAATACCGGGCGGCGGTAAGATAAAACTGGGTTAGGACGCGAGCGGCAACCCCAGGTCACGCGCCACGGCCGCGTGTACCACCCGCCCGTCGACCACGTTGAGCCCCGCCTTGAGTCCGGCATCGGCCGCGACTGCCGCCTGCCAACCCTTGTCCGCCAGGGCTTTGACGTACGGCAGCGTGGCATTGTTGAGCGCCTGCGCCGAACTGCGTGCGACGGCGCCAGGCATGTTGGTGACGCAATAGTGGGTGACGCCGTGCAGCACATACACCGGGTCGGCGTGCGAGGTCGGACGGCTGGTGGCAAAGCAGCCCCCCTGATCGATCGCGATATCGACCACTACCGAACCTGGGCGCATGCGCTTGATCATGGCCTCGGTAACGAGCTTCGGCGCGGCAGCGCCGGGCACCAGCACCGCGCCAATCACCAGATCGGCATCGGCTACCGAGCGCTCGATGGCATCGGAAGTTGAATAGAGCGTGAGGATGGCGCCGTGAAACTGCACATCGAGCGCGCGCAGACGCGGTAGCGAGCGATCGATCACGGTGACATCGGCGCGCAGGCCGTGCGCCATTTCCGCAGCATGGGTACCCGACACACCACCACCAATCACCACTACCTTGGCCGGCGGCACGCCGGCAACACCACCCAGTAATACGCCGCGGCCGCCCTGCGCCTTTTGCAGATAGTAAGCGCCGACCTGCACCGACATTCGTCCGGCTACTTCACTCATCGGCACCAGCAGCGGCAGAGTGCCGTCGGGCGAGGTCACGGTTTCATAAGCAATGGCCACTGCGCGTGATTTGATCAGCGCCTCGGCCTGGGCGCGATCGGCAGCGAGATGCAGGTAGGTAAACAGCACTTGACCCGGGCGCAGCAGCGCGCACTCGGCGGCCTGCGGTTCCTTGACCTTGACGACCATGTCGCAGCTGGCGAATACGGCAGCAGCGTCGCCCAGTATCTGCGCACCGGCGTCGCGATAGTCGTCATCGCTGCAGCCTACGCCCAGCCCGGCGCCGCTTTGCACCGTAACCGTGTGGCCGCCGTTGACCAGTTCGCGCACCGCCGCCGGCATCAGACCAACGCGGTACTCGTGTATTTTGACTTCCGCGGGCACACCGATACGCATCTGCAAGTACTCCCCTAAGACAGGCGCACAGTGTGCGCCGCCGTCCTGGCAGAGAATTGCGAAATAAGCGCTAAAACGCCGTAGTCATGGCAGAATCTGCTAATAGTAATGATATAGTTGGCAGATTATGCAGATTGACCGCACCGACCGGCGCATCCTCACCGAGCTGCAACGCGACGGGAGCCTGGCCAATTCCGCCCTCGCCGGGCGTGTGGGGTTGTCCGAATCCGCCTGTCTGCGGCGCGTCAAGCTGCTCGAGCAGGCCGGCATCATCGAGCGTTACACGGCCGTGCTCAACCCGCTGAAGATCGGTATCACGGTGAGCTTCGTGGTGCGCATCACGCTCAAAGGCCAGACCGATAAAGACCTCGGCGCTTTCGAACAGGCCGTGTGCCGTGTACCAGAAGTGGCGGAGTGTTATCTCACCACCGGTGAATCGGACTACATGCTGCGCGTCGTGGCGCGCAGCGCCGCGGACTTCGAGCGCCTGCATAGCAAGGTGTTGACCAAGTTACCCGGCGTGGCGCGCGTTGATTCCAGCTTTGTGCTGCGGCCGGTGGTCAAGCACGCAGGGTTGCCGTTGGACTAACAGCACGGTAGTGTGTATTGCTAATGTCGTGCGCTATCCGATTGCCATTGAAGCAGGTGACGCCAACCACAGTTATGGCGCAGTTGTTCGCGACTTGCCGGGGTGCTTTTCAGCGGGAGATTCGCTTGACGAGGCGATGACCAACGCACAGGAGACAATCCTCTTGCATTTGAAAGGATTGCCCGATGATGGTGAGCCTATGTCCGAGCCCAACAGCGTCGAGCGGTTGCGTAACAAACGGGCGCTTCGACATTGGGCCTGGGCAATTGTCGACATTGATTATGAATCAGCTGGGTAACATGTCTTCACCCGCCAATATTGCGGCTCCGAATTGACACCAGTGTTGCACCGACATCTCAACCATCAGCGTTTCACGCGCGCGGCCATCGACGATGTCATCGCGCGCGGCCAGTGGCGGGACTGGGTAGATCTGCGCACGGCGGTCCTTGGCGACCCATTGATACTGAACAAGGTAGAGAGCATTTGCCGCCCCCGTATTTCCGATCCCTACGCCCAGCGCTATCACTTATGGATGCACTATGTCGAAGCACACCGCGCCCTTTTCTGATTGGGAGCTGGTCCTGTCGTCTGCCGCTCATTTGCAGCGTATCTTGCCTGATGCGGTTCTGGTCGGTGGATCGGCGTCGGCCATTCACGCGGAGCACCGACTTTCTCGCGATGCAGGCCACGTGTTGATCGACTTGCGTTCACGATTCGATACCGTGCTCGCGGAACTCGAGGCTGTAGCTGGATGGGAAACTGCTCGCGTGCAACGACCAGTACTGATACTCGGCAGTCTTGAGGGCATAGAAACCGGCGTTCGGCAGTTAATCCGTGAGCAGGCATTAGAAATTACGACACTCAACTATCGTGGTGAGCGTTTGACGAGCCCAACTGAGCCGGAAATGTTACGCATCAAAGGGGTGCTGATTCTTAAGCGCAACGCCACACGGGATTACCTGGATTTCGTCGCACTGGCAGATCACATGGGCGATATGAGTGTTGCAGCGGCACTTCGCTCGCTCGACATTTTGTACAGGCAGAGCAACAGTGAATCCCCGTCGCAACAACTTCAGGTGCAGCTCGCCAATGTAGTTCCCTATGACTTGGAAGAGATTGAGTTGTCTGAATACCGGAATCTCGCACCGCGTTGGCATGACTGGGGCGCTGTAAAAAACGGCATGCGCTCACCTTTCAGTAGTCATTTTTGATCGAGTCTGTGACCTGGATTCAGGACTTGCGCATGACTTATAAGGATTTCAGCTTGAACGTTCAGCTTGGACTTGACCGAGATTGACAAGGCAGGGATACTTTAGATGGGATGGAGGATCTTAGTATTATGGCTACAGTAGTTGTTGAGATCAGCGCTGCAGATACGAAAGTACTCAAGGCGCGTACTGGCGAGCGCAGTGCTGATGCAGCACTCAAGGCGTGGATCGCGCGTGCGAATCCCCGGCGATCAACGGCGCAGCTTCGAGCCGCGCTGTTACAGTCCCGGAATGACGAGGCAACGGGCAAAGGACGTCGCTTCAAGAATGGTCGCGAGGCCATCCGGTGGCTCGAGAGCTAGTCATCCTGAATCGGTTCAAGCGCGACTTCAAGCGCGCTCGGCGCAGTCCCGAATTTGATCGTGAGACGCTGCAGCAAGTGTTTGATGCGCTGATCGCCGGCGACTCATTGCCGTCGGAATTCGGTGAACATCGATTGAAAAAAGGTGCCATGAATTGGGCCGGTTTTTCCGAATGCCATTTGGGCGTCGACTTGCTGATGATCTATCGGCTGCGGCGTAGATCTGCGGTCATGCACCGCATCGGTACACATAGTGAGCTGTTTGGCGCAAGGTAATGTGACTCTATAGCAGGAGAGGTCCTATCTGGTCGGACGCTCAGGCCGGCCGGGATCGTCCTGACGGCCGCCCACCGCCTCCGGCGCAGCCTCGATCGGCTCGCCGGCAATTGCATGTGCGCCCGTCAGCCACGCGCCCAGGTCGACCATCCGACAGCGTTCGCTGCAAAAGGGCCTAAACGGGAATTCCTCGCTCCAGACGATGGGGCGTTTGCAGGTCGGGCAGGCGTGGCGGGCCGGTGCACTCACGGGCAACAGGTCACGGGCAACAGGTAAGGGTGAACTTCACGTTACCGGTGGTCTGCTTCGGCCGGCCCTCGATGCTCTGCCATTCGAGAAAGCGCAGGCTGCAGCGATGATGGCTGCCGCTGATCTCAGGGTAAAGTGCCACACCGGCAGGCAGGGTGATGCGCAGCAACTGATACGGGGTATCGCGATCGAAGGTGATGCTGAATACCCCGTCGCTGGCCTGCTGCGGCGACGAGCGGCCGTTTTGCCGCGTCAACCACAGCAGTTCGGCGATGCCATCGCACAGCGGCCGCAACAGCCCGAGCCAGTGCACAAAGGTCTGCATGCGCACTTCGTTGGGCTGGTTGAGCCAGAAATAATAGTCGGGCAGGTCAAACTCGCAGGTGCCGCCGGGAATCGCGCTGCGATGCTTGATCGCCGCGAGGAACTCAGACTCACGCAGCGGTTGCAGCCAGGCCGCTCCGGCCGAACCGAGCTCGCTGCGCAGGCGCTGCAGGTTGCTCACCAGTGCCCGCAGGCGCACCGCGTCGATACCGGGGTGATTCTGGAATTCACCGAGGCGCGTACCCTGGCGCTCGAGCTCCTTGAGCACGTCGCTGCGCAGGTCGCCACGCATGGCGATGGCCAGCATGTCGAGCAGGCTGCTCATGGCGGCCCGGCTCCCCCAGCTACTGGCCATGTCGTTGTGATAGAGCGCCTGACTGTAGAGAAAGTCGAGGCGCAGGAAGGTGCGCAGGCGCTCGTTGAGCGGTTGTTCGAATACCGTCGGTTCGGCATTCACACTGTTGTTCTGGTGCTGCTGGGTTTCGTCCATAAGATATTGTGCGTGAGTGCGTGTCAGGCAGCGCTGAGTCTTAGCGCTGCCACCGTGCGCAGATCAACGCTCTTTTTCGCCAGCCACAAGTCACAGCTGTGTTGCATAGCCAGCCAACTCTCCGGGGAGCGACCCAGGCACTTTGCCAGGCGCAACGCCATTTCCGGGCTTACGCTGCTCCGGCCAGTCAATACACGATTCAGTGTCGAGGGCGATACTCCGAGTTTTGCCGCAAGCTCGCGACCACTGACACCGTGGGGTGCGAGGTAGACCTCGGTAATGAATTCACCCGGGTGAGGGGGGTTGTGCATAGCCATTAGTGATAGTCCTCGTAGTCAATCAACCAGGCCTGGCCGTCCCTGAATCAAAGGTCACTCGCCAGTTGCCGTTAGCCGACCAATTTGTCGTAGTCTGCATGTGTGCCGATCCAAAACCACAGAACGCCGTCTTCAACGCCTTTACCGAGCACACGGTATCGGTCGCCGACTCGCGCCGACCAGAGCGGCCCCACTTTCTTAAAGTGTAGCGAAGGATGACGCGGATCGCTCTTGAGTAGCGCGTAGTTCTTGTCGGCCGTAGCCTGGACCTCAGCGGGCAACGACCTGTAGAGCGCCCAGAACTTGGCCGATGCGAGATGCTTCAAAGCGGCCGTGCCCGCCCTACTGCGTAGTCAGACTGTGCTTCAGCAATGAGTTCGTCGAGTTTTCCAGAACGCGCGTCCGCCTCAATCTGTGCGTCCCAGGCCTTCCAGTCTTGCCCTAGTACCCAGTCACGCAGCTCCGAGAACTCACCTCCGGTGAGCTCGCGAATCTGCTGCTCAATATGTTCAACCTTGCGCATGGCCGTTACCTCTACCGCAGTATACTGCGGATCCAAAGCCGCCCAAAAACGCCTGGCTTTGGGGTTGGCTAACCAGTTGCTCATCAAGCCGGTCTGGCTGCCCCGGCCAGGGCAAGGTAGCGCTCATGGAGCGCCTGTACCTGCTGTGTCAAGACGGTGACAGCACCGCTGTTCTCAAGCACATCGGCAGCCACCGCGCGTCTGGCGGCGCGCGAGGCCTGGGCGCCTAACGCTGCCACGACCTGGGATTCCGTCGAGCCATCGCGCTGCGCCAGCCGTGAGCGCTGCAGCGCTTCGTCGCAATCGATGAGCAGCACGCGATCATAGCGACCCGCGGAGCGGGTCTCCGCGATCAACGGGTCGACGATGATCTGGTAGGGTCCCCCAGCCTGCAGCGATCGCTGCGCGGCGCGTTCGCGCATGGCCGGATGCATGAGTGCCTCGAGCTCGCGGCGCTTCGCTGAGTCTGCGAAGACGAGGTCCCGCAGTGCGCGCCGATCAAGCCCGCCATCTGCCGCACGCACGCCCGGCCCGAAATGATCCAGGACCTGGCTCAGGAGCGCTGTGCCGGGCGCCACGACCTCGCGCGCCACCTCGTCCAGATCAATGACCGGCACACCGAGGGACGCGAACAGCGCAGCGACGGTACTTTTGCCGCTGGCGATACCGCCCGTCAGGCCGACTCGCCAGACCGGCGCCGCGCTCACGAACGCCCGAACAACCCAAGGTAGCTCGCCACCCACTCCGGCCCCCACATCATGGCCAGCCAACCGGCGGCGGCGAGGAACGGCCCGAAGGGTATGGGTACGCTGCGTTGGTGCTTGCGGCTGACAATAAGCGCGATGCCGACCGTGGCGCCTACGGCGGCCGAGCACAGCACGATCGGCAGTAGCATGCGCCAGCCCAGCCACGCGCCCAGTGCCGCCAGCAGCTTGAAATCGCCGTACCCCATGCCTTCCTTGCCGGTCGCGAGCTTGAACAGCTGGTACACCGACCAGAGACTGAAATAGCCGGCCACGGCGCCGATGATCGCATCGCTCGGGCTGACAGGAAGACTGTGAGGGTTGCTCGCGCTCCAGAACACGCTGGCGAGCAGCCCGCCCCACAGCAGCGGCAGTGTCAGCGAGTCGGGCAGTAATTGATGATCAAGGTCGATGCCGGTGAGGGCAATCAGAAACCATGTGACTGCGAGCGCCGCACCGGCCTGCCAGCCAAAGCCGAATTTCCAGGCGACCACGGCACTCAACACGCCGCACAGCAATTCAACGATGGGGTAACGCGCGCTGATGCGCGCCTGACAATTGGCGCAGCGCCCGCGCAGCGCCAGCCAACTTAACACCGGAACATTGTGGATGGCGCGTATCGGCGCCTTGCAGCTCGGACAGGCCGAGCGCGGCACCACGAGATTGAAGGACGGTTCGCCCGGGATTGCAGCCGGGTTCACCGCAACGCCGGCAGGTTCGCCCGCGGCCGCCAATTCCGCGCACTGCGCGCGCCACTCCCGCTCGAGCATCAGCGGCACACGATAGATGACCACGTTCAGAAAGCTGCCGATCAGCAGCCCGAACACTATCGACAGCGCAATGTACGCTGCCGGCGACTGCGCCAGCAGTGCCTGCACGGGTTTTACACCACCGCGCCAAGTTTGAAGATGGGCAGGTACATCGCGATCACCAGGCCGCCCACCAGCACGCCGAGGATCGCCATGATCAAAGGCTCCAGCAGGCTGGACATGCTATCGACCGCGTTATCGACGTCTTCCTCGTAGAAGCTGGCTACCTTGCCGGACATGGTATCGAGTGAGCCCGATTCCTCACCCACCGCGATCATCTGCACCACCATGTTGGGGAACATGCCGGTGTTTTCCATGGCGCGCTGCAGGCGTTGGCCGGTGGCGACTTCGTCGCGCATTTTCATCACGGCATTTTCATAGACGACGTTGCCGGTAGCGCCGGCCACGGACTCCAGCGCCTCGACCAGCGGCACGCCGGCCGAGAACATGGTCGAGAGTGTGCGCGCGAAGCGGGCAATCGCGGCTTTGTTAAGGATCGGGCCAATGATCGGAAACTTGAGCATCACGCGGTCAAGGAATTCATTCATTTTTCGCGAGCGCTTCTTGAAATAGATAAAGGTGTAAACCCCTGCGCCAAGAACCATGGCAATGAAAATACCCTTGGCCTGCACGAAACGCGAGAGATTAATTACTGCCTGCGTGAAGGCTGGCAGATCAGCGCCGAAGCCCTTGAACAGGCTCTCAAACTGCGGAATAACGAAGATCAGCAGAATGGTGGTCACAATCAAGGCCACAGCCAGCACGGCCGCTGGGTAAAACAGTGCTTTCTTTACTTTCTTCTTGATCGCTTCGGTCTTT
>JANMWZ010000028.1:0-41934 GCA_031441585.1 Gammaproteobacteria bacterium | reverse complement strand
CATCCAGTCCGGCGGCTCGATCAGCGGCTTTCCGAACGTAGCCATTTATCTGGACGACCAGTCGGGTCAATTGCCCGGTCGCAACCTGGACGTGTACGCCGCCGACCTGGAGCGGGTGGAAGTTCTCGAAGGGCCACAGGGAACTTTGTTCGGCGCCGGTGCACAGGCCGGCGCGGTGCGCTATATCACCAACAAGCCCAGGCTCAACGTGACCGAGGGCAGCGTTACCGCCGGCTATGGGGTCACCGCGGGCGGCGATCCCAACAGCGATCTCACTGCCGTCATCAACCTGCCGTTGATCACGGACACACTTGCGGTTCGGGCGGTAATTTATAACGACCACCAGGGCGGATACATCGACAACGTGCCGTCGACCTTTACCCGCAAGGACACCGATCTGGGCATTCATTATGCGAACTTCGCGACCGCCTGCGACGACAATAGTGCGCCCAACAACCAGGGTGCCTGCGTGACCGGCAATCCGTCTGCCTTTGGCGTGCCGCCCGGCAGTCCGGTCATCAATAACTCCGCGCTGGCGAAAAAGGCGATCAACCCGGTGACCTACCAGGGCCTGCGTGCCTCGGCACTATGGAATATCAGTGACGCATGGAGCGCGCTGCTGACGCAAAGCTATCAGGACATGGATGCGCAGGGCGTCTTCTATCAGATGCCGAACAGCTCGGACGGTGATCCGCTGCCAAAGCAATCAGTCACGCTGTTCAACAATTCTTTCAACAAGGACAAGTTTGCGAATACGGCACTGACCGTCAATGCCCGCTTCGGCGACCTGAAGGCGGTATACGCCGGCTCCTATCTGGTTCGTAATGTGAGCCAGGTGCAGGATTACACCAATTATTCGCGCGGCGTCTACGCCGATTATTATCAGTGTCATGGTGCGGAGCCGGCGAACGGGCTCGCCGCGACCTGCTTTTCACCGAGTGCGACCTGGAATGACACCGAGCGCAATACCCATCAAAGCCATGAGATCCGGCTCAGCACGCCGGACGACTGGCGCATGCGCGGCATCGTCGGCGCGTTCCTGGAAGAACTCGTAATCGAGGATCAGCTCAACTGGCAGTACAAGTCGCTGCCGCCCTGTACGGCAAGCCTTACGGTCGGATGCCTGACCAACATTGCGCCGGCGCCTGGAGCGACGGTCAGCAATCCCGCCACGCGCAATGACAATGTAGCATTTTTCAATGACGTGACCCGCGGCTACAAGCAGCGGGCCTTCTTCATGTCGGTGGATTTCGATCTCATTCCCAAGGTGCTGACCCTCACCGCGGGCACGCGCTACTACCACTTCGACAATACCGAAAAAGGTGCGTATACCGGCAGTTTCGGCTGTTACGAGGCGGGCTCCGGGCCGTGCCTTGCCTCCGCGAGCAATATTGACGGTGCGCATCTGCACACGACCTACCAGGGGTTCAAGAGCCGCGCGAATCTGACCTGGCACTTCCTGCCGGACGCGCTGGTTTACCTCACCTGGTCGCAGGGCTTTCGCCCGGGCGGATTCAACCGATTCACGGCCTGCTACGTTCCGGACTCGGTCAGCGGCATCAACCAGTACTGCTCACCGTACTCGTTCGCCTCCGATAACCTGACCAACAAGGAACTCGGCTGGAAGACGCAATTCCTCGATCACCGGCTGCAGTGGAATGGCGCCCTCTATCAGGAAGACTGGCAGGACGTGCAGATCAATCTCTTCAACCCCGGCGTGCTGGGTAACATCGGCTTCGGCACCAACGGCCCATCGTATCGGGTTCGCGGCGTGGAGACTTCCATCATTGCGGTGCTCGCCGATGGGTTGACGGTGCAGGGTGGGGCATCCTGGAACCGCAGCAGCCAAACCAACTCTCCTTACCTGATCGCGAACAATCCCGAGCTGCTCGCTGATCCAGCGGCCAAGGCCTTATATGGCCAGCCGATTACTGATATCAAGAATCCGTACGGCCCGCTCGGCACGCCGAGTGCGAATTCGCCCCCGTTTCAGTTCAACCTGCGATTGCGGTATCAATGGGCGATGAATTCCTACAATGCCTTCGTGCAGGCAGGTACCACCCACACCGCGCACTCGTTTACGCAGTCCGGGGTCAATCCGGCGTTGTCCACCGGCGGCAGCGTCAGCACCACGTTGATCAGATTCGAGAACCCAGCGTATTCGCAATATGACGCATCCGCCGGTGTGGCCAGGGATGCATGGTCGGCGCAGATCTATGCGCACAACCTGACCAACGTCAATGCGAGCGTGTTCACTTCGACCACGCAGTTCGTGCCGGCCGAGACCATCACGAGGCCGCAGGTTATCGGCATCAAGGTCGGCTATAAGTTTTAATGTCCCAGATGACGCCCGGTGCGGCGCTCACGCCGCTCGGCTATCGTGCAACCGCGGAATATTGCAACTACTGGCCTGCCCGCTAGCAGCCGCCGGCAGCACCGATTTTCAGCGTAGGCGAGAACTGCGTCACACCCGCAGTCGCGTGGTCTGCGCCTGGCACAACAAATTTCAACTACCCGTCGTTTAAAGTCGACTGACGGGTTTGGCAGCAAATTCCCGTGCGGCCGGTCAACTTCTGATTGTGAATGGTTCATGCCGACTCAAGACCACCTCAACGTGATTGCTCCGCTACCTGAGGGCGCTCCCCGCTGGCTCGCGCGTTTGATGTTCGGGCTCATCATTTACGTCGTCACCATGATTACCTGGCTGCTGACCGGGGTCGGTGGTCCGCGTGTCATTCACTATGCGGCCCTGTTGTCCGGCACGCCCGCCGCGCTCGTGCCCATCATCATGGCGGTTGCCGCCGCGCGCCGCACGCCGGTCGGCCCGCAGCGCCAGGCGTGGACGTTTCTGGCCGTTGCGTTTGCGCTGTATTTCATCGGCGATGAGATCGGCGTGGGCAGTTGGCTGATGGGGCGAGATCCCTTCCCGGGCCCCGCGGACATTTTCTACTTCGCCAACTTTGTGGCGTTGGCGATCGCCTGTGTTTTGCTGATCCGCTCCACACCGGTGCGTGTGCAATGGGTTCAACTGACGCTCGATGCTACCATATTCGTAATCGGCTTCGGGGCCTTCTTCTGGTTTCTCGTGATCCATCCGGTGACTTCGGCGGCCGCCAATTCCCTTGGTCAGATCATCGCGCAACTGTACGCGGGCCAGGATTGCGTACTGCTGCTCCTCTTTGGTGTGGTGTTGCTTGCCAGGAGCACGGGCGGCGGTGGTGGCAGGCGCGCATCGCTCTACCTTCTGACTGGCTTCGCGATTCTGTTCGCCGCCGACATCGTCTGGTCGTTCGCGAAGCTGCGCGGCTATTACCTGCCGGGCCAGTTCCAGGACGTGCTGTACCTGCTTTGTAACGTCCCGTTTGCCGCTGCGGGCTTCGAGCAGTTGCGCAACGCCTCGGCGCCGCCGCGCTCCTCGTCGAGCTCAGCGGACAAACTCTCATGGGCCATGCCCTACGCGGCGATGCTGGCGGCATTCATCGTGCTGGTGTATTTCAGCCGCGCCGATGTACTCGGTCCCTCGACCATCCTGACGATAGTGGTGTTCGCGCTCACTCTCCTGATGATGATCCGCCAGACCATCGTGTTGCGCAGTGACGCGCTCATCAGGGAGCAGAAGGCGGCGCAGCGCGCGGAAAAGTGGTACGCGTCGTTGATCGCGAATGCCTCCGATGTGATCATGATCGTCGACCCCGGTGGACTGCTGCGATTCATATCACCCGCCTCGGAGCGCCTGCTCGGCCTGAAGCCCAGCGAGATGACCGGCAAGCTGCTGATTGAGGTATGGTCCGGCGAAGTCGACGGCAGATTGCGCGGGCTGCTGGCCGAGATCGCCGCCGCGCCGTCTGGAAAGGTGGGTCCGGTCGAGTTGCAGTATCGGCACGGCGCCAGGACTCTTGCCATCGAGTGCGTCGGCCACAATCTTACCCAGGATTCGGCCGTAGAGGGCTACGCGCTGAACCTGCGCGATATCAGCGAACGCAAGGCGCTCGAGCAGCAGTTGCGTCATCTGGCGTTTCACGATCCGCTGACGCTGCTGGCAAACCGTAGTCTGCTGCGCGATCGCGTGCAGCATGCCATTGCGCTGGCGCAGCGCGGCAATAGCTCGATCGCCGTCATGTTTCTGGATCTGGATCATTTCAAGCGTGTCAACGATACGTTGGGCCACGATGCCGGAGACCGCTTGCTGCAAACGGTGTCGCAGCGACTTATCAAGGCGACTCGCTCTTCGGATACCGTGGCGCGCCTGGGCGGCGACGAATTTGCCGTGCTGGTGGAGGGCTGCGAATCCCGGTCGCAGGTGGAGCTGCTGGCCGACAAACTGCTCGAGACGCTGAGTGCACCGATCTTGCTCAACGGCACCGAAGTGCGGGTCGGCGCGAGCATTGGCGTGGCGTGGTTGGAACAGGAAACTGACGCGGAAACGCTGCTCAGCAACGCGGATGTCGCGATGTATCACGCCAAGGCGGCCGAGCGGGGCCGCTATGTGACGTTCCAGCCGCACATGCAGGACGCATTGCGCGAGCGCCTGCGCCTGGAAACCGATATCGACCGGGCGCTGGCGAATCAGGAATTCTTCCTCGAATATCAGCCGATCGTGGATCTGGGCAGCCGCAGCCTGCTGGGTGTGGAGGCGCTGGTCCGGTGGCGCCACCCGGAAGCGGGCATTCTTTTGCCGGTCAGCTTTATCCACGTGATCGAAGAGCGCGGGCAAATCGCCAAGTTGGATCGATGGGTCCTGAGGCAGGCCTGCCGGGAATTGTGCGCGTGGCGGACCCGCATCGCCGGCGGCAATGAGCTGCGGTTGGCCGTGAATATTTCGGGGCTCCACCTGCAGCACGGCGATCTGATCGGCGATGTAACGGCGGCGCTGCAGGAGTACGGGCTGGAGCCGGGAAATCTGGTGCTCGAATTGACGGAAAGCACGATCATGCACAAGACCGATGCCATACTCGAGCGCTTCCACGGCCTGAAGGCGCTAGGCGTGCGACTGGCGATCGACGACTTTGGCGTTGGCTACTCGTCGTTGTCCTACCTGCACCGGTTTCCGATCGATATCCTGAAAATCGACCGATCGTTCATCAGCGAGCTCGGGGATTCCGCCAAAGGCTCGGAACTGGCGTGCGCCGTGATCACGCTGGGTGAAACCCTGGGACTGGATACCATCGCCGAGGGCATCGAATCCGAATCGCAGGTCGACGCGCTCATGGCGCTGAACTGCGTCGCCGGACAGGGCTTTCTTTTTCAGAAGGCGGATTCCCTGGAGCGCCTGTCCAGCAGCAGTTTTGTGGCGCGCCGCAAAGAGTTGTGGACGGCGCAGTCGGCGCAGGAAGCGCTATCCCCGACCGGTCGCTTCCAGGCGTTAAAAGACCTGCAGCGCGAGTACGGCGGCGCTGCGTAGCGCGCGCGAACCCCTAGGCTATCAGGGGTTCACAGCTCATAATCACTGCTTCAGCCAGTGTTGGCGAGTGAAGCGGCGGATTGCCTCGACGTGACAGAACCTGTGAACGTATTTGTCAGCTACGCGCACGAGGATCGGGCGCGTGCCGTGGAACTCATTCACGCGCTCGCGCAATCCGGCCTGCAGGTCTGGTGGGATGGTCTGATCGTCGCTGGCACGGAGTTCGCCAGCACGACCGAGCAGGCGCTCGAGGCGGCCGGCGCCGTCATCGTACTCTGGTCGCGACCCTCGGCCATCTCGCACTGGGTGCGCGATGAGGCGACCCGTGGGCGCGATCGCGGCTGCCTGGTGCCGGTGTCCCTGGATGGTTCCGAGCCGCCGATCGGTTTTCGGCAGTACCAGTTCATCAGTCTCGCGAGCTGGCATGGCAAGTGCGATGCGAGTGAGATCCGCTCGCTGGTGTATGCGGTGCATGCCGCGCAGGGTCAGCAGCCGCCCGTTACGCCGCCGCTCGCGACGCACGCGGGCATGTGGGCCGGTCGCGCGACGCGCCGCCAGCTGTTGGCTGGCGGCAGCCTTGCGGCGGTGGCGCTGGGCGCGGGTGGCTGGTTCGGCTGGCGGCGCATGCAGGGCGCAGCGTCCAGTGTCGATGCCAACAGTGTGGCGGTTCTGCCCTTCACCAATATCAGCGGCGATAAGGACGAGAACTATTTTTCCGATGGGCTGGCGGCCGAAGTGCGCGCCGAGCTGGCGCACAATCCGCGGCTGCGAGTGATGGCGCAAATCTCCTCCGAAGCCTTTCGCGCTACAAAAACCAGTGCCACGACGATCGCGCAGACCCTGGGCGTAGCCTATCTGCTCGATGGCAATGTGCGCCGCTCGGGCAAGACCCTGCGTATCGCCGCCGAACTGATCGATGGCCGCTCGGGTTTCAGCCTGTGGGCGCAGACTTTCGACCGCGTGATGGATGACATCTTCGCTGTGCAGACTGAGATCGCGGGCCTGGTACTCTCGGCCCTGACCAACCAGATGCGGCACAGCAGCGGTAAGGTGAGCGCGCCGCTGGTGGCGAGCGCGCTTCCGGGCGGCACGGCCAGCGTCGTGGCCTTCGATGCTTATCTGCGCGGGCGGGCGGACTACAATCGTTTCGAAGGCGAGGCCTCCAATCGGCGCGCGCTGGCGCAGTTTGATGCTGCCATCGCTGCCGACCCGAAATTTGCTGCCGCGCATGCCGCACGTTCGCGATCGCTTATTGTGATTGCCAACCAGTACGAAGACGCCGCGCACACCGCCCAGACCTACAACGCTGCAATCGAGGCGGCGCGCACCGCCACGACGCTGGCGCCGGATCTCGCCGATGCCCAATCGACGCTGGCCTTTGCACTCTTTCAGGGACGGCTCGACGTCAAAGGCGCGCGCGAACCCTACCAGCGCTCCAACGAGCTGGGTGCCGGCGATGCCACGGTGCTGGGACGCTACGCGCTCTATTGCGCGTTGACCGGGCGCGATGCCGAGGCACGCGCGGCGATGGCGCACGCGCTCAAACTCGATCCCCTGAATCCGCTCGTGCACCGGGCCATGGGTAGCGTGCTGTACGCAACACGCCGCTACGCCGAGTCCCTGGCGCCACTGCATCAGTCGCTGAGGCTTAATCCGCTGCTCTCGGGTGCCCAGGCGGCGATCGGCCGCGCGTTGCTGATGCTGGGCCGCACGCGCGAGGCGCGCGAGGCCTTCGGGCGCGAGTCGCATGAACTCGTGCGCGAGACGGGTGTGGCGATCGCCGAGCAGAAACTGGGCAACAGACCGGCCGCGCGCCAGGCGCTGGACAAGCTGCGCACCGACCTCGGCGACAGCGCGCTGTACCAGCAGGCCGAAGTGGCGGCGCAGTGGGGTGAACGCGATACGGCGATGAAGCTGCTGACACGCGCTAAGGCGCTGGGTGATTCCGGTCTCATCTATCTTCAGACCGATCCGCTGCTCGATCCGCTGCGCGCCCTGCCGGCCTTCGACGCATTGCGCCGGCAACTTGGTTTCGAGTAGGCTTGGCCGTTGGTTCACAACAAAGGGGAAAAATCAGATGAATAAGACCTTCGTGACCGCAACGACCATCGTCGCTGGCATGCTTGGGCTCAGCTCCTGCAGCAAGCCACCTGCGGCTCCGGCTCCTGCGGCGGCTCCGCCCGCTGCTGCCGCTCCTGAGGCGATGCCCGCCCCAGCGGAAGCTCCGGCTGCGGCCGACGCCCCGGCCAATGCTCCGCAAGGTGGCGGCGAAGTACTCAAGAAGCCCTGAAGGCGCGGGCGAGCTAGTTGCGCTCGGCCTGCAGTACATCGTCGATCCACGCCGCGAAGGCGCCGACACGCGTATAGACGCTCGGCGCTGAATCGCCTTTGCAGTCCTTTGCGCCCCAGCTGACGATACCGACCAGATAATACGGTCGACCTTCGGTCAGTACGAGCGGGCCGCCGCTGTCACCGAGACAGGTCTTCTGCGCCGTCGCGCCGGCGCAGAGGACCTTGTCGCCCACCTGCTCGGGCCTGACCTTGAGTTTCTTCGCGCAATATTGCGTGTCGTTGATCTGCAGCGCGGTCTGCATCAGTACAGCGGTCGGCACGTGGCCCTCCACGCTCTTGCTCTTGCCCCAACCGCTGACAGTCACGGAGGTGCCCCGGTCCGGCGCAGCACCAGTGTGCCACCTGATCAGCTGGATCTTCGCGGCGTCGCGCGTTGGCGGCGTGCCGTCGGCGGAAATATGCAGTAGTGCGATGTCATCGTGATAGAAATCGGCCGGGGTGAAAGCGGGGTATGCGACCACGCAATCGATCCTGAAGGTGATGCCATCGCCGTGCGAGATGTCTTCGGCGCCGAGGCGCACCCGAAACTCCGGATCGACCTGATTCGCCCCGATGCATTCGCTCAGGCTGATGTGATTCTTCTTTGACACCGTGAGCGCAGCGCGCTGGCTAGTGAAGCCGGCTCGCATCATGCTGGCTTGTCTGGCGGGATCAACAACCAGCACACAGTGCGCTGCGGTCAGCACCCAGTCCTCGGCAATCAGTGCACCACCGCAATGGTGTTGCAACTGCCATTCGGGTCTGGTGTCGTGCGTGCTGGCCAGGTGATAAGCCCAGTCCTGCGGCGCAAAGTCGCGGTAAATTTCCACCTGCCAGTGACCGAAACCCTTCGAAACCCGGGAGCCACCAAAAATGCGCCCGTCGTCTTCCGCCTGGCCCGCCGGTTTCGGGGGACTGGCTCTTTTCTTTGCCGGCGTCGCTGTGATCGTTACCACCTGCGATGGCGAGGTCAGCAGGATCGAATCCCGTACGCCGCCATCAGCCGCTGGTGCGTCCGCCGCAGCTGAGGCGATGAGCAGCGCAAGCAACACGCTCGCGATCGGTGCCTTCATTCGCTCTGTGCCTCGGGCTCTGCCTCGGGTTCGGCTGCGGGCTCGGCTGCGGCGGCTTCAAGCTGCACCTCGGTCAATTGTTCACTCTGGCGCCCGGCCAGATCGCTGACCACGAAGCCCACCTGGTAGCGACCGGGCGGAAGTGCGCTGCGCTTCACCCTGAGCTCATCGGTATCGTCATCGATGTGTATCAGGTGAGCGGGATCGTCCGATACGCTGCGGCGCGATACGCCGGCGGCGTTGATCACTTCATATACCGGTTGCAGATCGTCGCCGGCGTCGAGGTCGATCTCGCGCGGCCCATTCGCCGTGTACTGGACCGCATAGATGAAATCGCCGCTGACCTCTTCATCGCGAAAATCGAGCTCGAAATACAGCGTCACATCCAGCCATTGCGCTGTTCCCGCAATGCGCAACCGCGCCGGCACGCCGGCCCAGTACAGCTCCTCGTCACCCTGATCCTTCAATTCCTCGAATTGCGTAATCGGAGCAATGAACTCACCGTCGTTGTCACTGATCGTGAACCATTCGCCGTCCCAGTCCTCCTTGAGATCGCCGCCCGCCTTGAGATCAATCGGAATGGAGCCGATGACAACGCGCTCATCGTTCTGCGGGATCGACACCACGAACCTGGCTTCATCGATGTCATCGGCATGAACCTGCGAGCTAATGTTCAGCTTGCCATGGGGGCTCAGCATCCGGCCACTGGCGGTCAGCGGATCGATCGCCGGCTTTGGCCGATTGCGCTCGGCTTCGCTGGCCGGCACGGCGACGTAATTCCTGAGGAACGGGTACCAGGCGTTGCTCGCAGCAAAACTGGTTTCCTTGTAGGAGTTCTTGCCGCGCATGGCGAGCGCCGTCTGGTTTGGCGGATAGAAAATCGACAGGCCATTGGCGTGCGGCCGTGCGTCGCCGTGAATGTTGTAGAGGATTGCCCGGCTGGTGGCGGCGATTACGGCGTCGGCGGCAGCGTTGCTCGCCTGGTCCTGGGACCGCAGCTTGACGTTCTCCGCCGCGTGCACCAGATCGTAGACTGCCGATCCCGGCGGCATCAGGCCGGAGGGCGCGGCGCTGCGGCCGTATTCTTCAGTCGCATGACGCGCCTGAGCCAGGTGCAGCCAGGCCGCGTGCCCGCCGCGCCCGAGCAGCGCATCCGCGCTGGCACCGAGCGATACAACGGCCTTGTCGACGGCCGCGATCTGATCAAGATCGATGACGGTCAGTGTTACCGCCTTGGCTTTCTGCATGCGTTCGTGACTGGCAGACTTTGCGTAGAAATCACGGTAGCTATCAACAATGGTGCGTCCGAGCTGCGCCCCATCCATGGCAGGCGCCTGTGTCAGTTTCGTGAGCAGCGCGGCGTAGTCCCAGCCGTCGCTCGGTTCGATTTCTTCCGAGGCCACGAGGTAACGTGCATACGGGGCGAGCGTTCTTGCCACCTCGAGATTGGCCATCACGCAAGCGTCGAAACCGATCAGCTCGAACCGACCTGCAGTCGGCGCCACGGCTTTCAATGCCCCGGCAATCTCGTCGATCGCGAGACTGTCGCCATCGCCCATCGATTCGGCGACCGCTACACCCGCCCAGGCCATGCCGTGATCACCGAAGATGAGGGCATAGTGTTCGGCCGGATAATCCTGGGTCGCCGTGGACAGGAAGCGCTTCAGTACGTGCTCGTCGCCGGTGTCGACTGCGCCCCAGTCGGCGAGCTCCTGAAACCTGCCGGGCTGGACGCGCAGCAACTTGGCGTCGCTCCAGTTCGGCAGGTTGGCGACCGCGGCGTTGGTATACTTGCCTTCACCCTCAGAGCTGCGTGTCGCCAGCACAATGAGGTTGACCTGGTCGGTCTGGCCTAATTTAAGCATTTCCTCCAGGTTCTTCATCATCGGCCGCTCGAGATCGTTGTCGGCATCGAGATAGACCATGACCGTCCAGGCCGCTTTGGCAGGGACAGTCGCTGCGGCGGCGCCTGGCGTTGGCGTGGCAAGGGTTGCGCCGAGGATCAGTAGCAGCATCGCCGGCATATTCAGGTTGCGCGGCACGGGCAATACTCCAGTGGGCGATTCAAGGGGCCTGCCGGTCAACGTCGCGAGCGAGGCGCCCGCCGTGTGGTGTTCGCCGCGGGCGCAGCGTTGGTGAGCGGGCCCATCTCCCGAACAATGCTGTCGATCGTCGGCCATTCGCCACCCACGTGGTTATCGATCGAGGCGCGCATGGCGGCGATATGTGCGGGCGTCGTGCCGCAGCAGCCACCGACAATACGCGCGCCGGCATCGATCGCCAGCGTGGCATAGCGGGCCATCAGTTCAGGCGTACCCGAGTACACACAGGCAGTGCCTACGAAGCGCGGAATGCCGCAATTGCCCTTGCAGACCAGGGTGTGCGCCGTGCCCTGCATCGCCAGCAGCGATACCAGAACATCGGCCGCGCCGACACCGCAGTTGGGGCCGATAGCCACTGGCGCCACGGGCTGCGCGGCCACTACTTCGCCCAGCGCACCGGGCAGCAGGCCCATCATGGTGCGACCCGCGGTGTCGAAGGAGCAGGTGACGACATAGGGCAGGCCGACGCCGATCGCGGCTGCGGCCGCGGCGTTCACTTCCTCGGCCGAAGACATGGTTTCTATCCACGCTACGTCGGCGCCGCCATCGCGCAGGCCACGCATTTCTTCAGTGAACGAGGCCACGGCGATTTCATGCGTGAGTTCGCCCATCGGCACGAACAACTCACCGGTCGGGCCGACGGAGCCCGCGACCACGACGGGTCGCGTGGCGCCATCGGCAGCCTGGCGCGCCAATACCGCGGCGCACTTCGCCAGTTCATAGCTGCGCTCTTCAGCATTGTGCAGCTTCAGGCGTTGCCGATTGCAGCCGAAGGTGTTGGTGAGGATGATGTCGGCACCAGCAGCGATGAAGCGCTGGTGCAGTCCCACAACTTCCTCGGGTCTATCGACGTTCCAGAATTCGGGTGGTTCGCCCGCAGCCAGGCCGGACTCAAAATAGTTGGTACCGGTGGCGCCGTCGGTCAACAGCACCTGATTACTGGCAAGCAGGGTGGCGAGTGTGGTACGCATAGCCCGATTATAGCGGGCCGTTTGCACCGTCGAGCACGCTCTTGAGATAGCGTCCGAAACTGCGGAACTCCTGCTTGCGAGTGCAGCCGCGTCGCCAGGCCAGGGCGATGCTGCGGGAGGGGTCGCCGACCAGTCGCCGCGCCACCAGGCCTGATCCGGGTGTGATCTCGCTCGCCACCGCCATCTCGGGTAACAATGTCACGCCAAGGCCGCCGGCCGTCATCTGTAGCAGGGTGCGCAGGCTGGTGCCCTGGAATTCCTCATTGTCGCCAGCCTTGCCGAGCCGGCAAGCCCTTAGCGCATGGCTCCTCAGGCAATGCCCGTCCTCCATCAGCAGCAAGGGCTCGCGGCTGAGTTCCGCGCGCTCGATTTGACTGCATTTGGCCAGTCGATGCCGTGCGGGCATGGCCGCCAGTATGTGATCTTCGCCCAGGGCCATGGTCTCCAGCTCTCCGGTATCGTATGGCAAAGCGATGAGGAGCAGATCCAGTTGGCCCCGGTCGAGCTTTTCGAGCAGTGGGTCGGATTGCTCCTCGCGCAGATAGAGCTTGAGCCTGGGAAAGGCGGCGGCGAGTCCGCGCATCAGCGCCGGTATGAGGTAGGCGCCAATCGTTGGGATGACTCCCAGCCGCAGCGGCCCGGAAAGCGGTTCGCGTGCCGCGCGGGCGAGCTCGGTGAGATCCTCGGCATCGCGCAGCAGGCGGCGACCGCGCACCACGATCACGGCGCCCAAGGGGGTCAGCAACACACGGCGATGGCTGCGTTCCACGAGCTTCACGCCGAGTCGCTGTTCAAGTTCCTGCAATCCGGCACTCAAGGTCGATTGCGTGACGTGGCAGGCGGCGGCAGCGCGGCTGAAGTGCTGGTGCTCGGCGAGTGCCGAGAGAAAGCGGAGTTGCTGCAGACTGGGCAATGGGGTCATCGAAGGTTCCGATCAAAAGATTCTATATTATTCATTTGATAGATAAACAATTCAAGTGCATTGTGGTAGCACTTAACAACGGGCAGGAACTCCTATGACAACCTACAGCACCCACAACAACCTCAAGCCGGCGGCCAAAGCCGTCGTCATCAAACTCCTGAACGCGCGCCTCGCCGACGCCATTGACCTGGCACTCCTGACCAAGCAGGCGCACTGGAACATCAAGGGACCGAATTTCATTGCCCTGCACGAAATGTTCGATGGCTTGCGCACCGAAGTTGATGGGCACGTCGACACCATGGCGGAACGGGTGGTGCAGCTGGGCGGCACAGCGCTGGGTACCACGCAGGTTGTGGCCAAGGCCTCGACCCTGGCACCCTATCCCACCGGCATCACCAGCACCCGGGATCATCTCGACGCGCTCATCGAGCGTTACGCCTCGGTCGCCAATGCCACCCGTGCTGCGATCGACACGGCCGACCGGGCCGGTGACAAGGACAGTGCGGACATTCTTACCGGCGTGTCGCGCGGACTCGATAAGGCACTGTGGTTTCTCGAGGCGCATGTGCAGGAAAGCGACTGACACTCCGCGCTTTATAGTGCTGCAACAGCTATTGCCACCCGGTGCGGTACCGCAGATTGTGATTTCGTTCACAGTACCGGCACCTGCCGGACATAGGTCACCGGAATTCCCGAGCCAGCAGCCGATAATGGCTGGACATGGCAACTTTCTGGAACATCAGGCTCAAGGTCACCTCGTTGCTGGTGGCTGCGTTTGCGACGCTGGTCGCCGCGCAATTCCTGATCCACCAGCGCGTGCTGATGCCCAGCTTCGAAGCGATCGAGCACCAGGCCGCACTCACCGACATGGATCGTGTTGTCAACGCAATCCGCGGTGAGCAGGGGCAGCTGTCGATCATCGCCTGGGACTGGGGCAACTGGTCAAAGACCTGGGATTTCTTCCGGGACCGTAACGCGGCATTCCTTAAAGCCAACCTTACCGCCGCGCAGATGCAGACCCTGCGCATTAACCTGCTGGCCTTCGTGGATCTGGATGGAAACTTCATTGCGGCCAAGGGGCTCGCCCCTGATTTGAGCCATGATCTGGACCTCGATTTCGTGCGGCGCGGTGCACTGACCTCCGGGCACCCGTGGCGTCTGGCGCTGCAGCAGGGATCACGGGTGCAGGGCCTGTTCGCGACCGACCAGGGTGTGATGCTGGCCGCGGCCTCGCCGGTGCTCGATGGCGCCGCGCTTGGACCACACCGGGGCATGGTGCTGATGGGCATACTGCTGACGCCAGCGGAAGTCAGCCGCATCGGTGAGCAGGCCCAGGTCAATGTGTGGTTCGAAGATTTGCGAAAATCTGTGCTGCCCACGCCCAACCCTACCGCGCAACCATCGCAGGATCAATTCACGATCATTGCCCGCGACCTCAAGGGCATCGACGGCGCAGTGGTGGGCACCGCACGCATCGCCGTGCCCAAAAAGATCAGCGCCCAGGGCCAGAGAACGGCCAGGTCCTCGGAAATTTTTCTGGTGTGCGCCTGCCTTGCAGCGTTGGTGCTGCTGGCGTTTACCCTGCAGAAGATCGTGCTCGACCCGCTGTCGCGACTGCAACGCTTCGCGGTGGCGATTTCCGCGACCGGCAACCTTACGGCGCGCACCAATCTGGTACGCAGCGACGAGATCGGCGTGCTCGCGCTCGAGATGGATCGTATGGTGCAGAATCTCGATCAGGCCCAGCGCAAACTGCTGGACCTGTCATTCAGCGCGGGCAGCGCCGAGATGGCGAGCGGTGTATTGCACAATATCGGTAACGCCCTGACGCCCGTGGCGGTGGCTGTGGCAAGCCTGCAGGAGCGGCTCGGTGCAGCGCCCGTGGGGGATCTGCAACTGGTGCTCGACGAACTCGAGTCTGGTGCGGCGCCGGATCGGCAGGCCGACCTGCGGCGGTTTCTGTACCTCAGCAGCCGCGAACTCGCCGTTACGGTTACGCGATCAGGAGATGATGTCGCCATTGTGTCGCGGCAGATTGAGCAGATACGCAACATCCTGACGCACCAATCGACGCTGGCGCGTACCGGCCCGGTGATCGAGACAGTGCTGCTTACTGATCTGGTGGTTGCCGCTGCGGAAACACTGCCGGCGCCGCTGCGAGCCCTGCTCACCATCGACATCGATGAGTCGCTGCGCACGCTAGGTTCCGTGAGCGTAGAACGGATTCTACTGAGGCAGGTATTCCAGAACCTGCTACTGAACGCAGCCGAATCAGTGCGCGATGCCGGGCGTGGCGCGCAAGCCTTGTTTATCTCCTGCACCACGCAGAGCGTAGCGGAGGGCGAGCAGCTTGAAATCCGCTTCCGCGACCACGGCGCCGGCATCCCGGCTGAAAGTCTGTCGCGCATTTTTGAAAAGGGCTATTCGACCAAGGTGGCCCACAACAATTCCGGCATCGGCCTGCACTGGTGTGCCAACACCTTAGGCGCTTTGGGCGGCCGATTGTTTGTCGACAGCCCGGGTGTAGGCCAGGGCGCCACCCTGCGGGTGGTGCTGCCACTGAATCGGGCGCACGACGCTGTCGCGACGCAGGCGGCCTGAGGTTCACGATGCCTGCCGCCAACAAACAACCCATCCGCGTGCTGGTCGTCGACGATGAGGAAACGGTGCTGGACGCTTATCGCAAGCTGCTGGCGGGTGAACCGGAACGCGCCAGCCGCGCGGTCGTCGATGATCTGCGCGCCAGGCTGTTTGCACCGAAGCCGGATGCGGCGGTGCCGCCCACTGCGGCGCCGAAGGAGCGGGTCTTTGAGGCGCAGTTTCGTAACAACGCCGAGGCGGCGGTACAGGCGGTCCGCGATGCGGTGACGGCGGCCAAGCCGTTCGAGGTGATGTTTCTTGATATGCGCATGCCTCCCGGGCCGGATGGCGCCTGGGCCGCGGGGCAGATCCGTGCCATCGATCCGCTGGTCGAGATCGTGATCTGCACCGCCTACTCCGACGTCGATCCGCGCGAGATCGGCGCGCGCGTGCCACAGGGACCCAAGCTGCTCTACCTGCAAAAGCCTTTTCATCCGCACGAAGTACTGCAGATGGCGCTGGCGCTGGGCGAGAAGCGACTGGCAGCCGAGCAGCGCACAAAGCAAGCGACTGATCTTGATGCGGTTACCGGGCTCCTCAACCGCGCAGCTTTTGTGCAACGGTTGTCAGTGAGCATCGAAGCGGCGCGTCGGCAGGGGCATACGCTGGCGGTGCTGGATATCAACCTGAATGGTTTTCGCCGTGTCAATACATCGCTGGGCCACGAACTGGGCGACGAGTTCCTGCGTCTGGTCGCTCAGCGCCTCACGCAGCACGGTGCGCACAGCTGCGCCCGGCTCGGCGCCGACGAGTTCGTGATGCTGCTCTCCGGCAGCGGCGCAGCAGACGAGGCGAGCAGCGCAGCAATCAAAATCCTCGCGGCGCTGGCCCAGCCGGCACGATTGGGACAGCACGATATCTCAATCACCGCCAGCGTCGGCATCGGCATCTTCGACGGTGGGGAAGCCGACGCGGGCACGCTGCTGCGCCACGCCAGTGTCGCCCTGCAACAGGCCAGGGCGCAGGGGCGCGGCCAACTCGCCGTCTATGAAGATACGATGGATCTGAGCACGGTGCGGCGTTTTTCGCTGGAAAACCACATGCACCAGGCGCTGGAGCGCAACGAGTTTTCGTTGGTCTATCAGCCGCAGCTGGTGCTGCGCGACGGACAGATCTGTGGCATGGAAGCATTGCTGCGCTGGAACAATGCCATGCTAGGCATGGTGTCGCCGGCGAAATTCATCCCGGTTGCCGAAGAAACCGGACTGATCCTGCCGCTGGGCGAGTGGGTGCTGCGTACCGCCTGCAGGCAGCTGCAGGAATGGCGTCTTGCCGGGCTTACGCAAGCGCGCATGGCGGTGAATGTCTCCGGGCGGCAATTCAGTCAAGCGGATTTCCCGGCCCTGGTGGCCGGTATCCTGGGCGAAACCGGGCTGCCGCCCAAGCTGCTGGAGATCGAGATCACGGAGTCGGTGCTGATGATGGCGGATGCGCACACACAGCAGGTGATGGCTGAGCTGCGCGCGCTCGGCGTGACGCTCGCCATCGATGATTTTGGCACTGAATACTCCAGCCTGAGCCGCTTGGCGCAATTCCCGATCAACCGGCTCAAGGTCGATCAGTCTTTTGTGCGCAATATGAATAGCAGCGCCAGTGGCGCGGCTGTGGTGACGGCCGTCATTCAGCTGGCCAAGGCGCTGGGGCTCACGGTAGTCGCCGAAGGAGTGGAAGAGCCGGAGCAGCTGCTGATGCTGCAGGGGCTGCTGTGCGACGAGGCCCAGGGCTACCTGCTGGGACGCCCCCAGCCAGCCGAAGATATCCGCCGGCTGCTGGCAGGGATTGCGGCCGCGAAGGCTGACCCTGTGGCATCTGCGGATGTTTCTTCCGGTTCAGCGCGCACTACCTGAGCGCCAGGCTGCGCGCATAGGTCGGTGGTGCCACCGGGCCGACCAGGTGCTCAATGTCTGCGCCCAGCGCCAACAGCATTGCATCGGACCAGGCCGGGCCGATCACCGACAAGCCCACCGGCAAACCCTTGATCAGCCCCAGGGGCAGGGTCAGATGTGGATAGCCGGCAATCGCCGGCAAATTGCCAGGTCCAGACCAATTGATGGCGTCACCGTTGATCGGATCGATCAGGAACGCCGGACCCATGGTCGGGGCGATCAGCGCCTGCAGTTGCTGTGATGAGTAGATCTTGTCGAGCCCGTCGCGGCCCGCGGCCAGCCGGCTGCCTTCCAGAGCCTTGAGATATTGAGCATCCTGCAACCCGCCGGTTGCCTGCGCCCGCTCAAACAGCTCCTGCTCGAACAGTGGCATTTCTTCAGCGGCGTGCTCCCGGTTGAAGGCGATGACTGCGGCGAGCGAGCGGGCGCTTACGGCAGGCGGTGTCGAGGCCAGATAGACATCGAGATCAGCCTTGAGCTCAGTGAGCATCACGGTCAACTCCATGTCCCCAAGCTGATCCACGCCGGCGGGTGCCTGCACATCGATCATGGTCGCGCCCGCAGCGGCAAGCCGCTTGACGGTGGCGTCGAATAGTCGCTTGGCCGCTGGCAGAGCGTTGTTGATCCGCAGCACGCCGATCCGTGCGCCGCTCAAACCGGCACTCTTCGGAAAATCAACGAAATCCTGCTTGTGCAGATCGGCGGTACGCGTCGCCTGATCCAGCGGATCGGTGCCGGCCATGACGCCGAGCAACAGCGCGGCGTCGGCGAGAGTGTGTGCGATGGGTCCCGGGGTATCCTGGCTGTGGGAGATCGGCACGACGGAGGTGCGCGACACGAGTCCTACCGTGGGCTTGATGCCAACGACACCGTTCATCGACGCCGGGCAGGTGATCGAACCATCGGTTTCGGTACCGACCGCCGCAGCGGCCAGGCTCGCCGCAACGGCGGCGGCGCTGCCGGAGCTCGACCCGCAGGTATTGCGATCAAGCGCGTACGGGTTCCGCGTCTGACCGCCCACGGCGCTCCAGCCGCTGACGGACGCCGAAGAGCGGATATTGGCCCACTCCGATAGATTGGTTTTGCCCAGTATCACGGCGCCGGCCGCGCGCAGCCGCGCTATCAGCGGCGCGTCGCGGCCGCCCAGATTGCCGGCCAGCGCCAGTGACCCAGCCGTCGTCGGCATGGGATCAGCCGTCTCGATGTTGTCCTTGATCAGCAGCGGAATGCCGTGCAACGGACCGCGCAACTTCCCGGCCGCTCGCTCACTATCGAGTGCCCGCGCCTGGGCGCGCGCCTGTGGGTTGATCGCCAGCACACTGTGCAAGGCGGGTCCCGCGCGATCGAGTCGCGCAATGCGCGCCAGATAGGCATCCACCAGTTGCAGCGAGCTGACACGCCCCTGTGCCTGGGCTTCGGTCAGCTGCGCGATGTTTTTGCCGACGACATCGAAGCTTGCGGTAGATAGCACTGGCATTGCAATCAGCAAAGCGCAAGACAAGGCACTGAACGCAATCGCTGCGTGGCGGAGTCGACCAGCTGTGGTTTTCATGAACCACAGTCTACGCCAAACTCGTCACCAGGCTGCTTGTCAGCCATTAACTTCGAGAGGAGACTGGGAAGCGGAGGAGAATATGAAAAAAGAACTGTTTCAGCCGCTATCCGGAAACGAAATGCCGCGTTTTGGGGGGCCGGCGACGTTCATGCGGCTGCCCGCATGCACTCTGACCGACCATCTCGATGTCGCCTTTATCGGCGTGCCCTTCGACATTGGCACCTCGAATCGGCCGGGCGCGCGCCTGGCGCCACGCCAGATAAGGGATGAATCACGGATGCTGCGACCCTACAACATGGCGACTCGCGCGGCGCCATTTGATTCGCTGCGGGTCGCTGACGTGGGTGATGTTGCCATCAATACCTTCAATCTCCTGAAGAGTATCGACATCATCGAGCAGCATTACGCTGCCCTGCTCGCCAGCGGCGCCATCCCGTTGTCGATGGGCGGTGATCACACCATTGTGCTGCCGATTTTGCGCGCCATGCGGCAAAAGCATGGTCCGGTCGGACTCATCCACGTGGATGCCCATGCCGACGTCAACGATGAGATGTTCGGCGAGAAGATCGCTCACGGCACACCGTTTCGGCGCGCCGTGGAAGAAGGGCTGCTCGATGCGCGGCGAGTCGTGCAGATCGGCTTGCGCGGCACGGGCTACGCGGCCGATGATTTCGACTGGTCGCGAAACCAGGGATTTCGCGTCGTGCAGGCCGAAGAGTGCTGGTACAAGTCACTGGCGCCATTGATGCGCGAAGTCGCGGCGCAGGTCGGTGAGGGCCCGGTCTACCTGAGTATCGATATCGACGGCATCGACCCGGCTTATGCGCCGGGCACCGGCACGGTTGAGATTGGCGGGCTCACGGTTCCGCAGACGCTGGAGATCATTCGCGGTTGCCGCGGGCTCGAGCTGGTTGGCGGTGACCTAGTGGAAGTCAGTCCACCCTATGATACGACCGGCAACACCGCGCTACTGGCGGCAAACCTGTTGTTCGAAATGCTGTGTGTGCTGCCGAAGGTTGAGTATCGCGACTAGCGAGCTAGAGATGGCCCTGACGTCAATTCACCGATCTGCTTTAGGCCAGGCTCCACTCTGCTGGTGGGTTACTTCGTTTCGAACCGCTTGATGCCGGTCTTCTGTGCTGCCTTGAGCAAGTCGGCATCGAGTGTTGCGAGTGGCAGCTTCAGGCGCAGCGCCAACTCCAGGTAGGAAGCGTCGTAGGAGGAGAGGCGATAACGGCGTGCCAGCTGTAGCGTCTCCGTCCACGTACGGGCATAGGTTTCCGGATCGCAGTGGATCGGGGCGGCCGCGAGCGCAGATAGAAACGCCTGACTGCGATTCTCGAGGAGTAGGCCGCGCACCTCGCTCTTGGCAATGACATTGGACAGTTCCAGGCCCCAGGTGGCGGGCACATGCGCTGCGGCGGACGGGCGTTTCAAGCCATCAAAGACAGCAACGGCATAGGCCTGCCCAGTGCCGGCATCCTCCAGCAACCAACTCAGCGCAACGGAGGCGTCGAGAACAAAATTCACTCGCGGCCTTCCTCGATCAGTTTCCGGATGTTCACTTTCTGACGCACGGGATTGGCCTTACGGAAGGCCTGAAACGCGTCGATCGCCGCCCTGGCATCAGGCGTTTTGAGCGCTGTAGGTGGTCCGAGTTCGGCGACCGCCTTGCCGCGATTGGTAATGGTAAAGCGCTTGCCTGTTGCCACCTGACGCAGCAAGGCCGCCAGCCGTGTTTTCGCCTCATAAATACCAACAGCTGTCTTCACGCGGCGCTCCTAAAATAAGACCTAGTCTACAGACCAGACCAGAATGAAACAAGCGGGGGTTAGCGGTAACCGGCAAGACGGCCTCGGCATGACGCTTACGGGCAGTCGCGATGTGGGCACTATGGTCGTTACGCCGGGTGGATCATGACAGCAGGTATCAGTGTTTGCCGACAAGTTGCGACATCGATTTGACAAAGTTGATTTCTTGATGCCAGCACCCGGAAATTTACCGGCCTGTTGGCAACATCGAGCACGAGGATGTAGGACGCCAGTTGCTCAGCGGCAATATGAGGGTGTCCAACAGCGAGGGGCTTAAGTATGAAATTGCGGATTCATGGATGATAGCTGCGCTCGGCATGAGCCTGCACGTCTTCTGGACTGAAAAGCACATCGCGAAATTTTCCTTCGCTGAACATCAGCGCCTGGTCGGTGAAATGCGGCGAGCGGGGATCACCGCTTTCACCGCCGCTCATGATGGCCTTGGCGTGAATCGTCGGACCGAATTCCACTGCGGCGACAAAGCTGTTGCCCACTGAGCCGTAGATCTTTCGGGTAGTGCGCGGTCTGGACCAGTCGAACGAGGCCAGGGCGCCCCATTGCGAGGGCGCGAAACCCACGGGCAGGCTGGCTTTGGCATCATCGAAAGGCTGTACGATGTCATCGGTGAGCCGTTGGAAGCGGTTGATCTCGCCCCACGGCACCTGCCAGTGGCCGAAGTCGCGCTGCAGGGTATCGAGCGCCGCGCTCAGTGCATCGATCCGCTCGGCATCGACCAGTCGCCCCACCAGGTAATCGTAGACCGGCTCGTCGGCATCGCGTGCTTCCGGACCTTTGCGCTCCACCAGGGTCTGGCCCCAGTAGATCGCGAGCGTGGTGGGCACAGAATCCTTCGAAGTGCGTCGATCCCACCCGCGCAGGCTCGCGATCGCTCCCTCGAGAGCGGGGCGCCGCGGATCCTCCTTCGCCAACGCATCGAAAGCCGTAAACAGGGGTGGTAGCAGCACATCGAAGCCGTTCAGGTGGCCGTCGTAGGCGGTGGCGATCAGGCTGTCCAGGGTCACGTTGCGAATGTTCTCCAGGACTTCGACGGCATGCATGCCGCGCGGGTTCTCTCCCTTGGTCCACATGTAGGCCGGGTAGTTCTCGCGCTTGGGGCTTGCGGCTCCCGCTGCGGAAAACGGCCAGTTGTTGGTGTTTTGAATCCAGCCATTACCGGGATTGAGCAGCGTGATGGTGTCTTCGAGCGCGTGCGCGCCCTGCCATTCGGTCGCCGGGTTGCTGCCGTCCACCGGGCGGGTGAAATCAAATTTCGGATTGCGCCTGGGAATGAAGTTGCCGTGAAAATACGCGATGGTGCCGTCGCTGTCGGCATAGACCGTGTTATTAGAGGTGTCGGTGCGCAACTCCTGGGTCTTGCGAAATGAGGCATAGTCACTCGTCTTGGTGCGCAGGTACGATTGCTCCAGCGCCGGCACTGGATCCTGCAGTAACCTGATCGCGATCCACTTGCCGTTGTCGGCACGGATGATCGGTCCGTGATGGCTGTGATACACGGTGAAGTTGCGCGACACCAGTTTGCCGTTCTGCCTGAAGGGGATGGCGAGGTGCGCGACTGTCAGCGCTCGCAGCTGCTCACCGTATCTGTAGAAAAGCCGACCGGACTTATTGACGATGGTTTCGGCATATTCATCGACCGCATCGCCGCCGTAGGAGGTGTGCATCCAGCCATTGTGGGCATTGAACCCCTGGTAGATGAAGAACTGCCCCCAGGTCGCGGCGCCGTAGACGTTCAGCCCCTGCTGGCTGACCATCTGCAGTTCGGAGCGGAAATAGTACGAGGTGTGGGGATTAATCCATAGCAGGGCGTGGCCCGAGGCGCTGCGGCTCGGTGCAATGGCAAAGCCGTTGGAGCCTCCCGGCGCAGGCTTCGGCGCCGCCAGCACAGACACAGCCGTCAGCTTGGCGCCAGGAGCGTAGAACTCGCGCAGCTTGCCCAGATCCACGGTCTCGATATCGCCGCCGATGCTGCCTTCGGTGAAGGACAAGGCCATCCAGGGTTCAAAATGATGAATCACCCTGGGCCGAATATCGGGGTGCCGGGATAGAAAATAATTGAGGCCATCCGCCCAAGCGTCCATCAGGCTCTTGAGCCAGACGGGGCTGGTCGCGTACAGATGCTGCAACCGCGCGGTGTCAACGAACAGTCTGGCGCGCAGATCGTTGTACAGGGCAGATTCCCCCTCCGCCTGCGCCAGCCAGCCCAGACCGATGAGATAGTTGCGCTCGACGCGATTGAAATCATCTTCAGCCTGCGCGTAGATCGCGCCGAACACGGTATCCGCGTCCGACTTGCCGTAGACATGGGCGATGCCCCAGTTGTCGCGCACGATGTTGACGTCCGCGGCGTGCTGTTGCCAGCGACTGGACTGGGTGGTGACCGCTGGTGTTGCGGCATGCGCGACGTCAAGGCAAAAGAGCGCAAGCAGGAAGACTTTCATTGCAGGGTCTCCGGGGCGTAGCATCGGGGCATGCGGCGGCAGTCTACCCGCGTGAGACGGGAAGGCAAGACGCGGTAAAATTCAGGCAACGCCAGGATGTGCCGCAGCAGCGGTAGAATTCTTCCGTTCCACATAAATGAGGTGCGCTGCAATGATCAGAACTACGTTTGCCTTGATTGCTGGGATGCTCCTTGCCGCGGCTGCTGCGGCTGCTGCGGCTGCTGCGCCAGGAGATCCGATGGCGCCGATCCGTCAGTTCATTGACGGCTTCAACACGGGTAACACCAAGTCGGCCTATGCCGCTTACGCCGCCGGTGATGTCGCCATTGTCGACGAGTTCGCACCGAATCGCTGGTTGGGTGCGAACGCACCAAAGTAACCGTGCCATGAATGAACGTGGCCCATGAGTGCGCCGCAGCCGACTACCTTTGCCGAAGCGCTCGGTCATGCGCACCGCACGCTGCGCGCTGGCCGCGCTGCCAGCGCCGAGCGCGGGCTACGCGCGCTCGCGGCACAGTTCCCGGGGGACGCGAACTGTCTATGGCTCCTCGGCGTTGCCCTGCTGGATCAGGACAAAATCCCCGAGAGCATCGCGACGCTCGAAGCGGTGCTGGGTGGCACACCCGATTTTGCGAACGCGCGTGTGGATCTGGCGCGCGCTTACCGGCGCAGTGGCCAGGCCGCGCGGGCGCGCGCGCAGGTGCGGCGGGTGCTGGAGACAATGCCGCACCACCCTCTCGCCTGGCTGGCCTACGCTGATGCACTGGTCGATCTTGAACAGTACGCGGACGCGCGCGTGGCCTACGAGCGAGCGCAGCGCTGTGATCCGCAGCGGCAGCAGGTGGCGGCAGCAACCGCCGCGCTGGTCGCAGACGATCGGGAAACCTCAGAGCGCATCTTTCGTGACATCCTGCGAGCCGATCCGGCTCACGTGGCAGGATTGTGCGGTCTCGCGGCGCTCTCACTCGCGGCCGACAAGCCCAACGATGCCGAGCGCCTGCTGCGGCATGCTCTGAAACAGTCTGCATCCCTTCCGCTCGCGTGGCGGGGACTGGGGCAGACGCTGATGGCACTCGGACGGCTTGTGGAGGCGGAGGCGGCTGCGCGCCGTCTGCTCAAGGTGGAACCTGAAAACCCGGACAGCTGGATCACGATCGCGGCCGTCGCGACCCGGCTCATGCGCCAGGAGGAGGCGCTCGAGGCTTACCAGCAGGCGGCGCGGCTCAAGCCTGAAGTAGTGCAACTGCAACTGTCCATCGGCCATGTTCACAAGACGCTCGGTCAGCGCATGGAGAGCGAAGCGGCTTACAAGGCGGCGCTGGCCATGGATCCCGGCGTTGCGGAGGCCTACTGGAGTCTTGCCGACCTCAAGAACTACACCTTCAGTGATGCCGAAATCGCGGCCATGCAGCAGCTACTCGCAAGCCCTGGCGTAACACGCGCGGCGCTGGCGCAGGTGCAGTTCGCGCTCGGCAAGGCCTTTGAGCAGCGCCAGCAATACGCCGACGCCTTTTGCCATTACGCTCGCGGCAATGTGCTGCGGCGGCTCGATGCGCCGTTCGACATCGAACATTTCGAGCACCGCACGGCGCGCATCCGCGCATTCTTTGATGCCGCGTTCTTTGCCAGGATCGCCGGCAGTGGTGACCCGAGTGCCGCACCGATCTTCATCGTCGGCCTGCCGCGCTCCGGTTCCACGCTGGTGGAGCAGATCCTCGCCAGTCACTCGCGCGTGGAGGGCACCATGGAACTGCCCAACATCATCAACATCACCCACCAGTTTGACGACCTGCTCGCCAACCGCGACGGCTATCCCGAGACGGTGGGTACTGCCCCGGTGGGCGCATTCGCCACACTCGGCAGTCGCTATCTGGAGGAAACCGCAGCGCTGCGTACCGGGCGCGAGCACTTCACCGATAAGCTGCCCAATAACTTCAGCCACGTCGGGCTTATCCACGCTATTCTGCCGCGCGCAACGCTCATCGATGCGCGCCGTCACCCCATGGACTCGTGCTTCAGCGTCTTCAAGCAGCACTTCGCCGAAGGACAGACCTTCAGCTACGATCTTGAGGATCTCGGCCGTTACTACCGCTATTACCGCTCGCTCATGGACCACTGGGACAGCGTGTTGCCGGGCAAAGTGCTGCACTTTCAGTATGAGGACCTGGTGCGCGATCCCGAGACGAATATCCGCCGACTGCTGGAACACTGCCGGCTGCCCTTTGAACCGGCGTGTCTGTCATTTCACGAAACGCGGCGCGCAGTGCGCACCGCCAGCGCTGAACAGGTGCGCCAGCCCCTCTACACTTCGGGCGTTGGTCACTGGCGCCATTTTGAAATCGAGCTGGAACCCCTGCGCCGCGCGCTCGGCGACTGCCTTTGAACGATTGTTGACGCGGCACGCCCGCTCACAGGATGATGGCAACACGTCCTTCATGGAGTTCGCCGATGCGTAGTCGTAGCAGGAGTCATGCAGCACCTGGTCTTCGCAAAGCGCCTGCTATGGCGCAGCCAGGCGTCAGCTCTGCGATCGCACTCGCCGTAGCCGCAGCCATTACCGGCCTGGCCGTGCCGGGTGCGCCGTCGCTGGCGGCAGAAGCAGAAGCTTCAGCATCCGAGGGTCTTGAAGTAATCATCGTGACGGCGCGTAAGCGTGCGGAAAATCTGCAGGACGTTCCGGTAAGCATTGACGTGCTATCGAAGAAGGACCTGAGCCACCTCGACATCGAGGGGTTCGAAGACTACGCGGAGAAAGTGCCTTCCATTTCCTTTATCAGCACCGGCCCGGGCACCCAGTTGTTTGTCATGCGCGGGGTTTCCGATGGCAGCAATCCGACCTATTCCAATAGCTCCGCAACGGGCTTTTTTGTTGACGACCTGTCAACAAGCTGGGCCGGGGTACAACCGGACCTGCATCTCTACGATATCGAGCGCATTGAAGTGCTCAATGGTCCGCAGGGCACGACCTTCGGCGCCAGTGCCATGTCCGGCGCCGTGCGCTACGTGACCAACAAGCCGGATGTTGATGCCTTCAGCGCCGGCGTTGATTTCAGTGGTGGCGCAATCAAGGACGGCGGGCAAAACTCGACCTATGAAGGGTTCCTGAATGCCCCGATTATTCCAGGCAAGCTCGGCTTGCGTATTTCCGCCTTCAAAGATTCTCGCGGCGGTTTCATCGATAACCCACTCACAACCCGCACCTGGGTCAACGGCGCCGTGTCCGACAACGCCGCGTGGGCGGGAAAAGATTACAACCGCGTCCACGCCGAGGGTGTCCGCATCGCCTTGAAGGGGGTCCTGAACGACAACTGGAGCGGCACGCTCACGTATAGTTACCAGCGTCAGGACGCCATTGGCGCCTGGGACCAGGATCCAAATCTGCCGCCCCGGACCGTCGAGCGCTTCGGTCCGGAGGGCAACCAGTTCCAGGCCAAGATGGTCGATTTTCACGTTGACGGCGATGTGGGCATCGCGGATCTCGTCTTTGCGAGTACGTACTGGTCGCTACCCCGGCGCCAGCAGAACGAATATTCGCAGTACATCGAGAACTACCATGCAGGCGCCAACGAGGGCGTCGCCTGCGCGAACGACCCGGTGTTTGGCACCGGGCCGTACACCGACTGCAATGTGCCGATTCAGTACTATGAATATCACACCAACCCGGAGCGCTGGTCCAATGAGCTGCGGCTCGTCTCCAAACCGGGTGGGCGATTCCATTGGCTTGCGGGTCTGTACACGGAGAAGACGCGGGATAAAGATTCGGGCAGCACCTACTATATGCCGGGGTTGCGCACCGACAGCCCAGCATTTCAATACTACAACGCCTATAGCGGCACGCCACTGGGCTCCACCTCACTCCCGCCTGGAGTCTGGTACGGCTACCGGACGCGCACGCACTACCTGCAGACCAGCGAGTTCGCCAATATCAGCTTCGAGATCACTGACAAACTCAATGTCGAAGCGGGGGCGGTGCACTTCAAGTCCGATTTCAGCTACTACAGCCCCTATAGCCAGTTTGCCTATGTAGATACGAGTCCGGGTCTGAGCGAGGGCTCGTCGGAGAAATGGAATGGCAAGTTCGGTGCCAACTACAAATTCTCCAACAAGCTGATGTTTTACGGCGTCTTCGCGCAGGGCTTCCGCGACGGCGGTACCAATTCCGGATATCCGCAATCGTGCTACGACAAGGGCGTGCCGCACGGCTACGTACCCGATACGCTCAACAATTACGAACTTGGCTGGAAATCGACCAACCTCGGGGGCCGCCTGATCTGGAACGGTGCGGCCTACCTCATGAAATGGAAGGAGCTACAGACGCTCATCTACAACGTGGACGTCTGTGCCCCGAGCAGTTTCAACGTCAACGTCGGCGACGCTCGCATTGCGGGCGTTGAATCCAACGTCGACTACAAGCTTGACGAACACTGGTCGATGCAGGCCTCCGGCAGCTACACCGATTCTCATGTGACCTCGAGCCCATATGATGCCTTTCAGAGCCTGGTCGGCGAACGGTTGCCGTTCGTGCCGTTTTTCAGCTGGAGCTGGAACCTGCGCTACCAGCTACACCTGGGAGCGAGCCTGCGGGGTTATGCGCAGGTAGACATGGCGCACAAGGGGGCCATGTGGAACGATCTCTATGTTGCGGGCTCCCACGGCTTTCCGCGCATCCTGCAGCCGGACTACAGCATCACCAACCTGCGATTTGGGTTGAACCCTGAGGGAGGCCGCTGGCTGGCCGAGCTCTTTGTCAGCAACGTCGCCGACAAGAATGCGATTGTCTACAGCAACACCTTTAACTTCGATCTGCGCCAGACCACGAATGAGCCGCGAGTGGTCGGCCTGCGGCTCAACTACCGCTTCGGCAAGGAGACCAATTCGGAATAGCGCGTAGCGCCCCCGCTGCCAGGCCAGCGACGAGCCGCGCGTCAGGCGCCCTGCATGAAGCCGCGAGTCGCCTTTTTCTCTTTCTTGGCGGCGCGCTTCTCAACCAGAGTCTTGGCCGGCTTTTTCTTGCCTTCTTTCTTGCGATCCATGCCTTTGCTCATGTCGATAACTCCTGGGTTTGCAAGCTGACGAGCGTGCATTCTACTCTCCATCAAATACGGTAGCGCAACTTCACGAAGAACAGGCTGGTGGTGGTCTGATCACGCGCACGGCGAAACTGCGCGCCCAGCGATTCACTGCGATCATCCAGCGAGCCATCACCCCCGCGACTGTAGACCACGTAAAGCTCAGACTGCGGCTTGAATTCAAAACGATAACGAAGCTGCATGGCGAGCGTGCTGTCGGTGAAATCACTGGGGAGGCCGGCAATTGCCACCGGTGTGCCATCGGGCAGCAGCTGATAAAGCTGCAACGCCTGTGCGTCCAGTCCCACCCACTGGAATTTCAGGCGCAGTTCCTGTCGCGCACTCGGATACCAGCTGGCATTGAGGCCGACATGCAATTCATGGCGGTAGTAGGTTGCCACCTGTGGGCCGGCAGTCCACAACAGCCAGTCAGGGCTGTCGCTGAGATCGAGGGGCATGCCGAGCACCAGGTTGTCGGTCAGGAACCAGCTGGGCTCGAAGCGCAGCTGGTGTGTGAGGCCGGTGAAGCCCTGTTCGCGGGCAATCACCTTGGCGTAGTAGCGAAAGCGCCCCTGCGCCGGACTGCGGTAGTCGATGCCATAGTTGTGGCGCGTACTCATGCGCACGGCACCGTTGCCGCGGGTTATCAGGTCGTCGAAACCGGGAAATTCGTGGACATAAAAGAGGAAACTCTCGGCGCCATTGCGCCACAGAAATTCATGGTTGACATCGACCCGGGCCACAAGACGCTGGCTGTAGGTGTTGTAGGGCAGGCCCAGCGCCAACTCCCAATAACCGCTTTCGGCCGGCGCTGAGGCGCGATATTGACGGGTAAAAAAATCAGTAACGTCGTCCAGCTGGGCGATGTTGGCCCGCTCCTGGTAGCCCAGGTCATTGATGTCGAGATTCCGGTCATACCAGGTAGCAGTCAGCTTGTGCTGCCAACGAGTGCCGGGCTGGTAATCGAAGCGGGCCCAGGCGCCGTAGCCGCGCGACACGCCTGCCTCACCGGTGTGGACATCAGACATCATGACCTGTCCCGAGAGCGCCATGCCCTGGTGCAGCCGTTGGCTGTAATCGATGGCGTGCACGTAGGCATCGCGCGCCAGCGTGGGCCGCAGGGCGGCCGTGCCGAGATACCCGAGACTGTAACCGTCATGACTGTGACGCCAGCGAGCGGCCAGGTAGCGCCGGCCCTGTGCCTCGCTTGAGTGCTCTTCAGCGGCGCCAAAGACGCCAAATTCGTTGTCGCCACGGATGCCGGTGTATTTGGCTGCCGCCAGGACTTTGCTGCCGGTCTCCGTTCCGGCGTCGGGCGCTGCGCCGATGCGCCTGGTATTCACCAGCCTGCCGTTCCTGCTGGTGGCCAGATCAAACAGCTGCAGGCCCTGGGTGAAGAATGGACGTTTCTCTTCAAGGAAAGTCTCCACCGGCGAGAAATTCACGATCAGATCGTCGCTTTCCACCTGGCCAAAGTCCGGATTCAGTGACGCCGAGAGCTGATTGCGGCCGTTAGGCTTCCAGAATACGTCGACGCCGGCGTGACCTTTTGAGCTGTTGTTCAGGGTGTCGTGCGTCAGCGAGACATAGGGGAGTAACACCAGCGACGCGGTTGAATAACGCGGTACCTCCAGGTGTTGAAAATCGCGCACGAAATTGGCGCCCAGATATTCAATGGCTGGAAAGGAGTAGCGATGGGCGTTGCGCTTGATGTAGCGCGAGGCAAAGACCGCGATCGTGCGCGTATCGCCGTGCGTGGCGCCCTCCGGCGCCACCGACCAGGGAATGCACCACTCGGCGCTCCAGCCGGTGGCGTCTTCATGCACGGCCGCCTGCCAGTCGCCATCCCAGTCGCGCGAAATCTGGTTCTGATTGAGAATAATGCTGTCGCGTCGCGAGCCGCTGAGACTTATCGTAAATTCATAGGCGGTCTTGCCCAGACCTTCAAAGTCGATCAGCAATATCGCCGGATCCGCATCCAGACGCGGTGCGTCGCGCGGTGAGTGGCCATAGGTGCGCAGGTCTGGTGGCATCTCGGAACGCAGCCCGACGTAGAGCCCATCGGGGAGCGGTAGTACGCGCAGTTCCGTGGCCTGCGGCGGCAGCTCGCGCGTCAGTGGCTCGAGCACGCGGAAATCAGTGAATACCTGGGCCTGCGTCCATTCGGCTTCATCGAGCCGGCCGTCGATTGTCATCGCCAGCGCCGGGCGTAGGCCTAAGCTCAGCAGGGCAAAGACAGTGGTGGCGAGCATTTTCATGTGCATTACCGGGCTGGGACCTTTAGAGTCTAATGGGTTCGCTGACGTCCAAGTGCAGGAATATGACATGAGCGATGATCGTGGTAGTGCGGTACGCGAATATCTGGGCTCCCTGCAGGATGCGTTGTGTGGCACCTTCGAGCGGCTCGATGGTGCGCGGCAGTTTCAGCGCGATCGCTGGCAACGAGGCGCTGAGGCGGGCGCAGCACCCGGCGCGCTCGGCGGCAACGGCATCACTGCCGTGCTCGAGGACGGTGCGCTGTTCGAGCGCGGCGGCGTCGCGCTTTCCGATGTGCAAGGCTCAAAACTGCCGCCGGCGGCAACTGCGCGCAACCCTGGGTTGGTCGGTCGCGCCTATCGCGCCATGGGTGTCTCGGTGGTAATGCACCCGCGTAATCCCTGCATCCCTACCAGCCACATGAACGTGCGCTACTTCAGCGCCGGGGATATCTGGTGGTTCGGTGGCGGCTTCGACCTGACGCCCTATGTCGTGCATGAAGAAGACGCCGTGCACTGGCATCGCGCCGCGGCTGCCGCCTGCGCGCCATTCAATGACGATCTTTATGCACACGCGCGCAAAGTCTGCGACGAATATTTTTTCCTGCCGCATCGTGGCGAGGCACGCGGGCTAGGTGGGATTTTCTATGATGATCTGAATGCCGACACGCCTCAATTTGGTATGAGCTGGGAGCGTTGCTTCGAATTCATGCGTGCGGTGGGCGCGCAATATCTGCAGGCCTACAGCGATATCGTGGTGCGGCGCAGTGCTGCGAGCTACGGTGAGCGCGAGCGTCGCTATCAGCTCTACCGGCGCGGCCGCTACGTCGAGTTCAATCTGGTGTTCGATCGCGGCACGCTGTTCGGATTGCAATCGGGTGGGCGCACCGACGCGATTCTGATGTCGATGCCCCCGTGCGTGCAGTGGTCCTATCGATCCCCCGATGCGCAGCTTGATGCCAGGCTGCTCCCTTATCTGACCGCCATGCGCGGTCACGACTGGCTTGCTAAAGGAGGCTAGAGTTCACATGCTCGTCAAGCGCTGCGTTTGCCTGCTGATGTTGATGCTTAGTGCTGCCGCCGGTGCCCAGATCAGCGCCACTGGGCCAACGACCGCCGCCTTGCCTGCTGCCCAGGAAGGCGATTACCTGCTGCACAATTTTCAATTTGCATCCGGCGAAACTTTGCCCGAGCTGCGCCTGCACTACACGACTTTCGGCACGCCCCAGCGCGATGCGACTGGCCGTGTGATCAATGCCGTGTTGATCCTGCATGGCACCGGTGGCGATGGGCAGCAATTCCTGCGGCCACAGTTCAGCGAGGTGCTGTTCGCGCCCGGTGGTCTGCTCGATGCTGCGCGCTATTACATCGTGCTGCCCGATAACATTGGCCATGGGCACTCCTCCAAGCCCAGCGATGGACTGCACGCGCACTTTCCGCAATATGCCTACGGCGACATGGTCGCGGCGCAATACCGGCTGTTGACCGAAGGGCTGCATATCAACCATCTGCGACTGATTCTCGGCACTTCGATGGGCTGCATGCATGCGTTCATGTGGGGCGAGAGCTACGCTGAGTTTGCCGAGGCACTGATGCCGTTGGCGTGCCTGCCGGTGCAGATCGCCGGGCGCAATCGCATCTGGCGCAGGATGATCATCGATGCGATACAAAACGATCCGGCCTGGTTGGGCGGCGAATACCGCACGCCGCCGGTTGGCGGTCTGCGCGCTGCTGCCGACCTGCTCATGATCGCCGGCAGCGCGCCCGCGCTGTGGCAGGCGCAATTTCCTGACCGCGATGCGGCCGATCGGCGCCTCAGCGACTACCTGGACGGGCAACTCAAGGAACTCGATGCCAACGATCTTCTGTATCAGATTGCCGCGTCACGCGACTACGATCCGTCAAGGCAGTTGGCGAGCATTCACGTACCCGTGATGTGGGTGAACAGCGCTGATGATTTCATCAACCCGCCAGAGCTGGGTATTGCCGAGCGTGAAGCCCATAAATTGCCGCGCGGAAAATTTGTCCTGCTGCCGGTGAGCGAACGCACGCATGGGCACGGCACGCATACCTGGGCTGCGCTCTGGCAGGATTATTTGCGCGAGTTGCTTGAGCAGTCATCCGTGCCAGCGGCGAAATAAAAAAAGGCCCCGCATTGCGGGGCCGGTAATTACAAAGTCGATCCGGTCTGCCACGGGCACACATCTATTCATTCGGACCGGCATGACTGGCAACTTGCCACTCCCGAAAATGCGGGGGCGACGCGTCAATTCGCGTCTTATGGTCGTGCCCGGCGCCGAAAAACCTTCGGCTACCTTATCCGTGTCCGCCCGGACAGCCAGATTTCTGCGAGATTCTTTGGCTGTCCCATTTGCGCATCGCTTCGTCCGCGACGCGACCTGAAGTTAGCATAGGATTATTACAGCAATAAATCCATAGAAAATCATCAGTTTGAGGGCGATATTATGTCGCGTTTCGACGACGGCGCAGTGGGGCAAGAGCGCCGTCTGTGGCGGCAATCAGACGACTATCAATGCGCTGGCGCGGGCAATAGGCCCCGCAGGCGGGTGAATGCGGCGGCTTCAATCTGGCGGATGCGCTCGGCCGAAACCCCATATTCAGCGGCTAATTCCTGCAAAGTGGCCTTGGGCTCCACCAGCCAGCGGCGCTGCAGAATGCTGCGGCTGCGATCATCCAGTCCGCCCAGGCCTGCGGCCAGCTGTGCCGAGGAATCGCTGCTCCATTCTTCATCTTCGGCGCTCGCAGCCGGGTCGGCGTCGGGTGCGGCGAGGAATGCGGCGGGGCCATAGCCCTCGTCCTCTTCGCCTACGGGCAGCGGGTCAAAACTCGCATCACGAGCCGACAGGCGCTGTTCCATGTCCGTGACTTCGGCAGGCGTTACGCCCAGGTCCCTGGCAACCGCGCGGGTCTCCTCCTGGCTCAACCAGCCCAGGCTATTTTTGGCGCGACGCAGATTAAAGAACAGTTTGCGCTGCGCCTTGGTCGTGGCGATGCGCACCAGGCGCCAGTTGCGCAGCACATATTCGTGGATTTCTGCGCGGATCCAGTGCACGGCGAAGGACACCAGCCGCACACCCACCGTCGGGTCGAAGCGTTTGACGGCTTTCATGAGGCCGACGTTGCCTTCCTGGACCAGATCGCTGACCGGCAGGCCATAGCCCGAATAGCCGCGGGCAATGTGCAGCACGAAACGCAGATGCGAGAGCACCAGTTGCCGGGCGGCATCGAGATCTTCGGTATCGCGAAAGCGCTGTGCGAGCTGTTGCTCTTCCTCGCGGCTTAACACCGGTATGCGCCTCACCCGCTCGACGTAGGCGTCGAAACTACCAACAGGGCCTACCAGGCCAAAGTCGGAATGCTGGGCAATCAGGGCGGTCTGTGCGGTCATTATCGATCTCCCTAACGGTTCAAGCCATCATTTTAGCACTCGAAAACTTCGAGTGCTAAGGTGCGTGAAAGTTCCGCTCTCCAGGAAACCCCTTTATTAGAATCAAAGGGTTATCAGGTTCCTGGCTCGATTCTGGCCAAATGCCGGCCGGCCGCCAGCCAGGCGCCCACCCAGCCCAGCAGCGTGCCGGCAGCCAACAGCAGGCCCAGATCACGAAGGGTGGGACCGTGCAGCGCGAACCGGCTACCGTAGCTTTGCGCGAGGCGGGCCGCGAACGGTGCGAGCAGCCACAGCGCTACCGCCACTACCACGAAGGCGCAAAGGCCGCCTAGTAGCCCGTAGAGCGCCCCGGTGTAGAGAAACGGCCGCCGCACGAAAGCATTGGTACCGCCCACCAGCTTGGTCACTTCGATTTCCGCGCGCCGGTTCTGAATTTCCAGCCGGATGGTATTACCCACCACCGCCACGACCCCAAGGCCCAGCAGCCCGGCCGCCAGCAGCAGCAGGCGCCGCAGCAGAGCGAGTATGGCGTTGAAGCGCGCCACCCAGTCACCGTCGACCTGCACGGTTTCCACTTCGGGCCAGGCCTGCAGAAAACGGCGCAGATTTTCAACGGCGGCCGGGTCAGTCCCGGCCGCGTTCGGCGTAATGGCGAGTACATGCGGCAGCGGGTTGTCTTCGAGCGCGTCGAGTGCCGCACCGAATCCCGATTGCCTGCGAAATTGCGCCAGTGCTTCGCTGGCGCTGATCAGGGTTGCGGTGCGCACGCCGGGGCGCTCGCGGGCGCTACGCAGCAGTTGCCGGGCGCGCGCTTCCGGGACATGGGTTTTCAGATACACCGAGATGCCAATCGCGCCGCTGAAATCACCGGTAGCGCTGCGCACGTTGCGCACCAGCACATCAAGGCCCAGTGGCAGGGCGAGGGCCAGGCCCATCACCAGCACCGTAAATGTCGTGGCGATCGGCGCACGCGCCAGGTGGCCTGCCGAGGCCAGCAGCGATTGCACATGACGCAGCAGCCAGTTCATGCCACACGGCCATTGTCGAGCACAATTTCGCGCAGCCCCGATTCACGCACCAGATGCAGATCATGCGTCGCGACCATGATGGTGACGCCTACTTCATTGAGACGCCGGAACAGTCCCATGACTTCGGCCGCGAGTTGCGGATCAAGATTACCGGTAGGTTCATCCGCAATCAGCAGCGGTGGGCGGCTGACGATCGCGCGCGCGATGCCGACCCGTTGCTGCTCGCCTACGGAAAGCTCGGCGGGCAACTGGCGCTCGTGTCCCAGCAGTCCCACCTGATCGAGCGCCGCGCGCACCCGTTTGTCGATTTCCTTGAGTGAACTGTCGGCGACGATCAACGGCAGGGCAACATTGTCGAACACCGGTCGATCGGGAAGCAGACGATGATCCTGAAAAACCACACCGATACGGCGGCGAAAGGCCGGAATACGCCGCGCCGGGAGCGTGCCGGTCGCCTCGCCACCGACAGTCACCTGACCACGTGTGGGGCGTTCCAGCAGTGCGATCAGCTTGAGGACCGTGCTCTTGCCAGCGCCCGAACGGCCGGTGAGAAATACCATCTCGCCCGGACTGACGTGCAAAGTTACTTTGCTGAGCGCTTCGCGTCCGTTGCGATAGCGCTTGGCCACATTCTCGAAAGTAATCATGTGCCGGCGCTGGTGCTGCCGCCCGCTTCGGCGCCGTCAACCAGTGCCATGGCGAACCCAGCCGCATCGAAGCGCCCGAAGTCGCCGGCCTGCTCGCCGAGTCCGATAAAGCGGATCGGCAGCCCGAGCTTGCGCGCAATGGCGACGACTATGCCGCCGCGTGCCGTGCCGTCGAGCTTGGTGATGACAAGCCCGGTCACGCCCACCGCGGCGTGAAACTGTTCGGCCTGCGCCAGCGCGTTCTGTCCCTGGTTGGCGTCGAGCACCAGCAGCACTTCGTGTGGCGCCGTGGCATCGATGCGAGCCAGCACGCGGCGGATCTTGCGCAACTCATCCATCAGGTGAGACTGACTGTGCAACCTGCCGGCCGTGTCGGCCAGCAGTACATCCACGTGGCGCGCGCGCGCCGCCTGCAAGCCATCGTAGAGCACGGCGCCCGGATCAGCGCCGGTCTGCTGCGCGGAAAATTGTGCGCCGCTGCGCTCCGCCCACACTCCCAGCTGCTCGATAGCCGCGGCACGAAAGGTGTCGCCCGCAGCCAGCATCACCGACAAGCCCTGCTCGCGCAGCTGCGTCGCCAGCTTGCCGATGGTGGTGGTCTTGCCTGAACCATTGACGCCGACAATCAGCACCACGAAGGGCTGCTCACCGCGCGTGATCTGCAGCGGCTGCTCGCAGGGCTTTAGAATTTCAGTGAGCCGGGCACGCAGCGCTGCGAGCAGCGACTCGGCATCGTTCACTTCATGGCGCGCGATGCGCTGCTGGAGTTCGGCGAGTATTTCGCTGGTGGCGGTAACGCCCACATCAGCGCTCAGCAGCCGCTCCTCGAGCGCTGCGAGCAGCGCGGCGTCGATCTGCCGGCCGCGCAGCAGATTGCGCAGCTCCTGCGCCAGGCTCGCGCTGCCGCGATTGAGGCGCGCGCGCAGTCGCCCGAAGAAGCCCTGCGGCGCTGCGGCCGGCGATTCAGCGGTGGCGATGCTGCCAGGCATGGAGGTCCTCTGTTGATAGTCGCGGGACGATTGTAGCCTCGGGCGGCTGCTCGTGTGACGCCCATGAGGTAGGCTAACGACCTCTATGACCAGGCCACACTCCCAGGCGCGCCAACTGCGCATTATTGCGGGCCTCTGGCGCGGGCGCCGCTGGCGTTTTCCGCCGGGTCCGATCCGCCCGAGCGGCGATCGCGTGCGCGAAACGCTCTTCAATTGGCTGCAGGGGCGTCTGGCCGGACGTCGCTGCCTCGATCTCTATGCCGGCGCCGGTGCGCTCGGCCTCGAAGCGCTCTCGCGGGGCGCCGCCGAGTGTGTATTTGTGGATAACGACCGTCAGGCGATCGACGCCCTGCGTATGCTGCTGCTGGCATGGCGCGCAGCGCCCACGGCCGCGCAATTCGTAAATACCGATGCGCTGCGATTTCTGGCCGCCGCGGCTCAGCCTTTCGATCTCGTGTTTCTCGATCCGCCCTTTGCCGCCGGCGCGTTGGCAGCCAGCGCCGCGCGGCTCGAGGCGGGCGGCTGGCTCAAGTCCGGCAGCCACATCTACCTCGAACACCCGCGTGCCACGCCGCTCACCGGGCTACCAGGCAACTGGCAGCATTTGCGCGGCGGCACGGCCGGCGCCGTCGGTTATGATCTGTTCGAACGCCCATAGAGGAGCGAGTTGTGCCTACCCACCGCAATGCCGTTTATCCCGGCACTTTCGATCCCATTACCCGTGGCCATGAAGATTTGGTGCGGCGTGCCGCCGGTGTTTTCGATCGCGTAGTGCTGGCGATCGCCGCCAGCCCCAGCAAGGTACCCATGTTCAATATCGACGAGCGCGTCGAGCTGGCGCGCAAGGTGCTTGCCGATATCAGCAACGTTGAAGTTGTCGGTTACACGGGGCTGACGGTCGAGTTCGCTGCCAGCAATGGCATCGGCGTCATTGTCCGCGGCTTGCGCGCCGTGGCCGATTTTGAATTTGAATTTCAGCTCGCCAACATGGGGCGACACCTGAACCCGGATATTGAGACGGTCTATCTCACGCCTAAAGAGCAATACACGTTTATCTCCTCGTCGATGGTGCGCGAAATCGCCACGCTCGGCGGCAACGTGAGCGAATTCGTGCATCCATTGGTGCTGGCGGCGTTCAAGCGCCGGTTGGCCAAATGAGAACGCGCGCCGGCGCCGCGCTGGGGGTGTTGCTCGCAGCATTGGTGAGCGTCGCGGTGGCTGCGGCGCCAACGCCATCGACGCCCGCGCACGCGGCGGTGTCGAGCGCGCACCCGGCGGCGAGCGCTGCGGGGCTTGAAGTGCTGCGCGCCGGTGGCAACGCTTTCGATGCGGCGGTGGCGATCAGTGCCGCGCTGGCAGTGGTCGAACCTACGGGCTCTGGCCTCACGGGCGGGGGCATCTATCTCCTGCATCGCGAGAGTGATGGCTTCGAGACTGCGATCGATGCGCGCGAATTCGCACCGGCAGCGGCCACGCGCGACATGTTTCTCGATGCACACGGCGAGCCGGTGCCGGGGCTGTCCACCGAGAGCGCGCTGGGTGCTGGCATTCCTGGCGAGCCCGCCGGCATGGCGCTGCTCGCTGCACACTTTGGCAAACTGCCGGTTGCGCAGAGTCTGGCGCCGGCCATACGCCTGGCGCGTAACGGTTTCCCGCTATCGGCGCATCTGCATGAAGCACTGCAGCGACGGCTGGCGCAATTTGCCGCCGATCCTGAGGTGGCGCGGAATTTTCTGCGCCACGGCGCGGTGCCGCCCACCGGCACGCTCATCCGCCAGCCGGAGCTGGCCGCGGTACTCGAACAACTGGCGCGTCACGGGCTCGAGGCTTTCTATTACGGCGAGCTCGCCGCAAAACTCGTCGCGGGCGTGCGCGCCCAAGGTGGCATCTGGAGTGAGGCTGATCTGGCCGCGTACCGAGCGATCGAGCGCCCGCCGATCGTCGGTCAGTATCGCGGTGCGCGCGTGGTGTCGGCGCCGCCACCCAGCTCCGGTGGCATCGCGCTCATCGAAGCACTGAATATTCTCTCGCAGGAGCCGCTGAGCACGAGCGATGGTATCACCCGCAGGCATTTCATCATCGAGGCCATGCGCCGCGCGCATCGCGATCGTGCCATGTTTCTGGGTGATCCTGATTTCGTCAGCATGCCGACTGCGCGACTGACCAGCCCCGACTACGCCGCCGGGTTGGCCGCCTCGATCCGCGATGATCGGGCCACGCCGAGCAGCACGCTGCCAGGCATTGGTGCCGGTGCCGCGGCGGGCCCGCAGACCACGCACTTTTCCGTACTGGATCGCGAAGGCAATCGCGTGGCCGCGACCATCACGCTCAACTTCGGCTTCGGTTCCGGTCGCATGATCAAGGGCACCGGGCTGTTTCTCAACAACGAGATGGACGATTTCTCGATGAAGCCCGGTGTGCCCAATGGTTACGGCCTGGTTGGCGCCGATGCCAACGCCATCGCACCCCACAAGCGCATGCTCTCCTCGGTAACACCGTCCTTTGTGGATACGGGTGATCGTATGATGATCACGGGTTCGCCGGGCGGCAGCCTGATCATCGGCATGGTGCTGCTGGCCACGCTCGATTTTCTGGACGGACACAGCGCGGCCGAGATTGCCGCCGCGCCACGCATCCATCATCAGTACCTGCCCGATGTGGTGCGCTATGAACCCGGCGCGCTCAGCGACGCCGAAGTGGCCGCACTCAAGGCACGCGGCGATACGCTGGTGAGCAGCAGTTGGCGCTGGGGCAATCTGCAGACCATCATCTGGAACCGCACTACTGGCGCAGTTGAAGCGGCCGCCGATCCGCGCGGTGAAGGCGCTGGCGTCGTAGACTAGCCGCGCAGCGCTCAGGCAAACCACAAGCGAAGGGGAAAGACATGGCTGACACACGGGATATGGCCTTTGGCCGGCGCGAGTTCGTGCAGGGCGCGGCCTCAGGGGCGCTGCTGGCGGCGGCTCCAGCTGTGGTGCTCGCGGCGAATTCCGGCAAGAGCGCCGACCAGGGGCTGGTGCTGGCGCAGATTCCAAAGATGCACGCCGAGAATCTCAAGCGCCTGCAGGACTGGATCGCACTGCCATCGATTGCCGCCGAGAACCTCAACTTTCCCGCCGGCGCCGAACACATGGCAGAACTCGCTCGCCAGGCTGGTTTCAGCGGTGTAAGACTCGTGCCCACATCGGGCAAGCCGGGTGTATTCGGCAAGCTCGATGCCGGCGCGCGTACGACTCTCGCGGTCTATTTCATGTATGACGTCAAGCAGTTCGTGCCCGCGGAATGGAGTTCCCCGCCCCTCGCGGGCGCTCTGGTGCAGAAGGATGGCCTGGGCACGGTCTGTATGGGGCGCGGAGCCGTAAACCAGAAGGGCCCGCAGAATTCCTTCCTGAGCGCGCTGCTGGCATTCAAGGCCGCCGGCAAGAAGCTGCCGGTGAACCTGGTGCTGGTCAGCGAAGGCGAGGAGGAGATCGCTTCGCCGCACTTTGGCGAGGTGGTGTCAGATCCGGAAGTATTGGCGCAGCTCAAAAATTGCGTCGGCGTCATGCTTCCGGAGGCGAGCCAGGAGCGCGACGGCAGCGTGGAAGTCGACATGGGTGCGAAGGGCGTAGTCGAACTCGAGCTGGTCTCGAGCGGCGAGAAGTGGGGCCGCGGCCCGCGCAAAGATGTGCACTCGAGCCTTGAGGCGCAGGTGGATTCACCTTCGTGGCATCTGGTTCAGGCACTAAACACACTGGTCGAGAAGGATGGCCACACGCCCGCAGTAGAAGGTTTCTTCGAGCACGCAAAGCCGCTGTCAGCGGCGCAGCAGCAGATGGTCGTGACTTATGCGGCAACGGTTCCAGAAGCGGTGGTGAAGAAGCAGCTCGGCGTGGATCGCTGGGTGCATGATCTCAACTGGCAGGATTCGCTGCTGCGACTCTATTCGCAGCCGACGATCAACATTGAAGGCCTGGTAGGGGGCTACACCGGCCCTGGCGGCAAGACCGTGCTGCCGCACCGCGCGGTTGCGAAGATCGACATGCGCCTGGTGCCGGACATGACCGCGGCCGACACACTTGCGAAGCTGAAGGCACACCTCGCAAAACATGGTTTTGCCGACATCGAGGTCAACATGACCGGCGGCTACGATCCGACGCAGACAGATCCGGACAGCGGCTACATCAAGGCCGTGCTCGGCACTTATCGCAAACTTGGCTCGGCACCGCAGCTGCTGCCGCGCAGCGCCGGATCCTGGCCCGGCTATCGCTTTACCAACGCGCCGCTGAGCCTGCCGGCGGGCGGGTTCGGTCTGGGGCATGGCACCGGTGCGCATGCGCCGGACGAGTACTACCTGATCGACTCGACCAACCCCAAGGTGCAGGGCCTTGACGGAGCGGTCGCATCGTTCGTGGAGTGTCTGTACGCACTCGCCTGACCGCCATCGATGCGTGCGGGCGTGCGCGTGACCAGGCCATCCTCGACAGACTGGGAACTCACTATAGACCTGCCTCTGGGAGTGGTGGCCAGCCAGCTGTTGAGGATCGAGGAGCAGCTGCGGCTCCTGAACATGAAGGCGGCGGATCTCGTGAAGGAGCGTGACAGCGCGCGCAACGGGGCAATTTCGGTCCGGCTCGAACACATCAACAAGGCGCTCGATTCGATCAGGACCCTCATGGCGGATATAGAGACCGATATCGATACCACGCGTCGCAAGTCCTACCCCGAGCGGGATGACTGATTCCGTGTCCTTTGGGCCTTGACGCGTGACCTGCGCTGCTTCAGACGTGGATTGTTCGGTGCATTTCGCGTCTTGTACGTGGCAAAGTTTGCCGCCGCTGTGTATGTACTCCACTGCTTCAAGAAGACCACGCAAAAAGCCAACAAGAAAGATATCGACCTGGCCGACAAGCGCTACCGTGATTTGATAAGGGAATTGGACCCATGAGCAAGAAGCGATTCACCAGTGTGTGGGATGCTATTGAGGACACGCCCGCAGCGGCTTGAGCCAGACCCAGATCGCCAAGCGGTTTGGCGTTACGCAGCCGCGCGTCTCAGACCTGATGCGAGGAAAGATTGACCAGTTTGGCCTGGATACACTGGTAAACATGGCCGTAGCAGCTGGGCTGCAGGTCAGAATGAGCGTAAGCAAAGCGGTGTGAGCGCAAAAGTTTCACAACTTTAGCGCTGCCTGCGGCGATCTTGGGGGAGTTTGGCACAAAGCTGTGCGGCCGCAGTTGGCCGTTATGTAGAGCTCTCCATAACTGCCATTATGCACAGTGAACGATTATGCACACTGGCGGCTGTCCGTAGCTGCGGAAGCCTTATAACTACGGGCTTTCCGCGTTCGTGGGTGCGTTCGCACTGTACATAATTTCTGCGTCCCCCGTAACTGTAACGATGTGGC
>JANMWZ010000027.1:0-3495 GCA_031441585.1 Gammaproteobacteria bacterium | reverse complement strand
GCGAGCGGGCGCGTTGGTGAACATCAACTCGTCCAGCACCAGCCTGCGCGATCCGGCCTCGATGCCGAACAGGCGCATCACATCACTGGAACCCGACACCAGCATGGCACCGGTATCGACGATGGTCAGGCGCTGAATGCGCGCCGCATCGAGCGGGCCATTGCTGACGGCCGACGCATCGCTCCCAGTGGCCAGGACGAAATCGTCGAACAGGATTTGCACGTTCTGCCACTGGTCGGCGTTCAACAGCACCGGTGCGGTCCAGCGTCGGCCGCCCTGCTCCTCCAGCGATACGGTCAGATTCGTCATGTGGCTGGCCTTGGCGGCGAAGCTCAAACCACCGGCGCGGGCCAGGGCCGCGCGGTCGATCGGCAGGACCAGCACGCTGACCTGACCTTTGCCCACCTGGTAGCGATAGTCCAGCGCCGGCCCCTGATTGCGGGACCAGCCTGCGTCGCGCGTCGGGCCGGCTTGTGCGCTCGCGCCGAGCACGCTCCAGGCGCCCGGCTCAGGCTTGATGATGGTCTGCGGGGCGACCTGGGCCTGCGAGGGCATGGCTGTCAAGAACGCCAGCCATGCCAGCGCACCGATCAGGCGGCGATGGCGCGAAAGTTGTCGGTGCGCAGTCATTGTGCGAGGCCCACCGCGGCGGGCATTACGTCATGCTCCTGCGGGCGGAGCAAGGGGTTGATGTAGCCGCCGGGCGCGGGATGGTGGTGCCAGCGCAGGGCTTCGAGCGCGCAACCGCGCGCGCCGAACAAGCCAGCCGATTGCGCTGGCTGCGAACCACGCGTGCCTCATAACCGGGCGGAAACATTGCTATGAATTCCGCAGGGCCGGGCAGCCCGATCCGTGCCTGATCTGACAGCTCCATCATGACCATCGGGCGATACCGGGCGAGCGTGGCCCGCAGGCCGCGCAGCAACGAAAGCTCAAATCCCTCCACATCGATCTTGATGAGGTCGACAGTCGAAAGCCGCAATCGGGCCGGGTGGTCGTCGGCTCATGGCCGGCGACAAATGTGCCGGTGCCTGAGTTGGCGCCTTGCAGAGCGAAGAAGTCCAGCCCCTCGTCCCGCTCGCCGAGCCCCACGCAGTGAAGATGGATGTGCGCCAGGCCATCGCGACGGACTTTTTCATCGAGGCACATCGACACGGCGTCATAAGGCTCGAACGCATCAACTTCGGCGCAGAACCAGGCCAGGCAAAGCGCATGGTGGCCGACGTTGGCACCGATGTCGAGCGCGACCGGCCTCGGTCGGTGCGCCAGCAGCGTGCGCATCAGCTCGAGCTCGTCAAGTTCGTAGGCGCCGTGGTAGTAGACGATCCAGTCGATCCAGCGGTTCATTCGCCCGGGGTAGACGAATCCTGCGAAGGGTACTTCGAACGCGCGGCTGCTGCCGCGCTTAGGGTGCCGCAGCTCACGCAGCAACCGGTCCCTGACACCGTGGCGCAGCCATCGCTGGTGTCCCGGCCACCGCAACCCTCGGTCCAACAATGGTGCGCGGCGCGGTACCTCGTTTCCGTCTGCCATGCGGTTCACTTCGCCAGCCCATGTTGTCCGTCCTGATGGCGAGGACTTTAAGGGGCTTGTCGGCACGGCGGCAAGCTCGATTTCAGCCAGACACCCGCCGACCTGGGTGCGGTGTTAGCGGCGTTGGCAACCCCCGGGTCGGGGGGTGGTGCCGCTCGACTGCAAGTTAGGGGGCGCATTTCTGTCCCTTCGTCGTAAACTATTTTTCCCAACAACCAACCGACCAAATGGAGGTTTTCGTGAACATCAAATACGCCTTGGGTGGTTTTGCGCTGGTCGCCAGTGCAGCGTCATTCGGTCAGATCGTCACACAGGGAAACTCTGCCGGAGTGCTGGACAACAGGGCCGTCATTTTGGCTGGCTTGCACTCGACCGATGAATTGGGGTTCATCGACATTTTCGAATTTTTGGTGACCGGTCCGGGCGTCGTCTTGGCCCAATTTTCGGACGCCGGATTTGGGAACGACGGCGTCGGTTTTCAGTTCAACACGGTGTTATTGGCAGACAGCGCTAACGTCCAGTTGCCCGGCAGTTTCTCGATTGATACCGATGGCGGCGACGGCTGGCTGGTGTTCGCCGACCTGCCCGGAGCCGGGACCTATCGGGTGATCACTGGCGGGGCTGTCACCCAAGGCCCCGGTGCGGGGTACTACCTCGGGGCAGTAGGCACGCTGGTTCCTTCCGCAGTGCCTGAACCGACAAGCTACGGGCTGATGCTGCTGGGTTTGGGGGTGATTGGCTGGGTCGCCCGTCGCAAGATCGACGCCTGACCCCGCGCAAGGAGATGCGCGGGCCTTGAATGGCGGGCTCGCAAATGCTTTGGTCGGCTTGCGAGTGACGCCAGTCCGACACCCCCGCCGACAGTTCGAGGCGCTACAGTGAGGCGCAGCACCTGCGTCGGCAAAGTCGCGCCTGCTGCCACAGTCTCATTCCAACTTTTAAGCAGCAGCCACGCCACGCATGACCCGTAAAGTTGCGCTCATCACCGGAGTGACCGGACAGGACGGCGCCTACCTTGCCAGGTTCCTGCTCGGCAAGGGCTACGAAGTGCACGGCATCAAACGCCGCGCCTCGCTGTTCAACACCGACCGGATCGACGCCCTGTACCAGGACCCGCATGTCGATGACCGGAGCTTCATCCTGCATTACGGCGACGTCACCGATTCGAGCAACCTGATCCGCATCGTGCAAAAGGTGCAGCCCGACGAGATCTACAACCTGGCGGCGCAAAGCCATGTGGCGGTGAGCTTCGACGAGCCCGAGTACACGGCCAATGCGGATGGGCTGGGCGCGTTGCGGTTGCTGGAAGCCATGCGCATCCTCGGGCTGGAGAAACGAACCCGTTTCTACCAGGCGAGCACGAGCGAGCTTTACGGTTTGGTGCAGCAGACGCCGCAGACCGAGACCACGCCTTTCTACCCGCGCAGCCCGTATGCGGTGGCCAAGCTCTATGCCCACTGGATCACGGTGAACTACCGCGAGGCCTACGGCATGTTCGCCTGCAACGGCATCCTGTTCAACCACGAGAGCCCGGTGCGCGGTGAGACCTTCGTGACGCGCAAGATCACACGCGCGCTGGCGCGCATCGCGCTTGGCCTGCAAGACTGCGTGCACCTGGGCAACCTCGGTGCACTGCGCGATTGGGGCCACGCACGCGACTATGTTGAGGCCCAGTGGCTGATGCTGCAGCAGCCGCAACCGGAGGACTTCGTCATCGCCAGCGGCCAGCAGCACAGCGTGCGTGAGTTCGTCGAACACGCCGCCGCGCAGCTCGGCATCACACTGCAGTTCGAGGGCTCGGGCGAACATGAGGTCGGCCGTGTGGCGGTGGTCTCGGGCGAGCGGGCCGCATGCCGCGTCGGCGATGTGATCGTGCGGGTCGACGCGCGCTACTTCCGCCCCACCGAAGTCGAGTCGCTGCTCGGCGATCCGACCAAGGCGAGGGAGCGGCTCGGCTGGATA
>JANMWZ010000026.1:0-4241 GCA_031441585.1 Gammaproteobacteria bacterium | reverse complement strand
CCACCGACACGGCTGTCTACCCGGTAGATGTAGCCGTGGAAGCGGCCGACCGCCAGGGCCTGCTGCGCGATATCTCGGAGGTGTTTGCGAAAGAAAAAATGAACGTTATCGGCGTCCAGACACAGTCCATCAAGAACACGGCCTGGATGACGTTTACCGTTGAAGTGGCCGATGCGGTGCGCCTGCAACAGGTGCTGGCCACGGTGGCGAGGTTGAACGGAGTGCGCTCGGCCAGGCGACGCTGAGAGACCGACCGCCGCTGCGGCTTTGCTGCGTTCCGGCGGTTCTGGTAGGTGAGCTGCCCGCACGGCCGCCTGGTGCGCGCTTGCGGCACCCGACGTGCCGCCGCGCGCGGCGGTGAGGTTCATGGCGCAGGGGAGCCTGTCCAAGCCACGCCCGAACCAAGCGCCGTGGCCCACGGCGCGCCTGTCCGTGCCGGGCATTCCCAGTCATCGTATCTTGATCACGACTTCAAGGTACTCGCTCGGCACGACCATCGCGCCGTCGATTGCGCGGTTGAACTGTTGCACGAGCCGGATCAGATCGGCGGCCAGCGACTCCTGCTGGGCCGCACTCACGGCGCCGAATGTTTTATGCATCGGACCGTAGTAGGTGCGAAAGGTGTCAAGCCAGTGCTGCGGCGTGCGGTAACGAAATACAAAGTTCTGGCGTACCGCGTCGAGCGCGGCGATGCGTTCGCCAAACAGCTCGCGCAGGCGTTCTTCGGTGCCCCACAGCGACGGTGACTTGACGCCGACAGGCGGCGGGATGGTGCGGCTGATCAGTTTGAATAACTCACCGATGAAGCCCGACGGCGTCCAGTTCGCAAGGCCGATCTTGCCGCCTGGCCTGCACACGCGTGCGAGTTCGCTCGCTGCCCGTTCCTGGTTGGGTGTGAACATCACGCCGAAGGTGGACAGCACGACGTCAAACGATGCATGCGGGTAAGGGAGGTTCTCGGCATCCGCTTCTTTAAACTGCACTGCCAGGCCCTCGGCGCTTGCCCGCGCCTGACCCCGTTCGAGCAACGCGCCCACATAGTCGGTCGAGACCACATCGCACCAACGTCGCGCCGCTGCCAGCGTGGCGTTGCCATTGCCGGCGGCGACATCCAGCACACGCTCGCCGGCGCGTAAATCGAGCGCTTCGCACAGCATCTCACCGACGATCTGAAGAGTCGTTCCAATGACGGCATAGTCGCCGGCCGACCAAGCTGCTTGCTGCTTGAGCTTGACCGCGGCTAAATCGGCGACGAGTGGAGGAGATAAGGTTTCCATGAACATGCTCACACGCGGATGATCTCGCCCTTGAGCGAGTAAAGGATGGCGATGACATCCTTCTTGGCATCCTCTTCAATGCCATTCTTGTTCATCGCCCCAACGATGTCATCGGTCACTGCCAGGAACTCCTGTTCACTAACGTTCATGCCTTTGTGCGCGGCGAGCATGCCCTTGCCGGTGTAGGTTGGAGGACCGCCTGAGCCAGCGGTAAAAAACTCGCGCGATAACTGTTTGACATGTGCCATGTCCTTGATTTGCTCATATCGGGTCTTGATGAGGGGGTTAGCCAAGTGCGCGGCAACGGCATCGTCCACGAGGCGTGCGATACCTTCTGCGCCGCCCAGTCGCTGGTAAAGTGTCGTAGTCATAAGAAACTCCTTGTGATGTTCAGGTTCTTGGTTGATTTCACTGCGATCAAACGCATGCGCGGTCTGGAATGCGCAGATGCATTGCACCCCATCGGTTTCGGCGCAGGGTCACCATGAAATAGACAAACCGGGAGACAAAAAGGGGGACGGGAGCAGACCGCCAAGATAAAATTTTTTGCCAGGGCAACGAGAACAGGCACCAGACATGGTCGAACCGAGCAACTCTTTCGGATACTGGTTGCGCCGCAGGCGCAAAGCGCTTGATTTGACCCAGGGGGCGCTTGCGCAAAAAGTGAGTTGTTCGCAGGCTGCAATCAAGAAAATCGAGGCCGAAGAACGCCGTCCGTCAAAAGCACTGGCCCAGCGCCTGGCAGAGCAGCTCGCCATCCCGGCACAAGAGCGAACGGCGTTTCTGGCGGCCGCGCGCTCCCCGCGGGCCACCGGCCTCCTGAAGCTTGATGAGTTACCCGTCGAGGAAATCACCTCCGCTGCCGCGAGTGATGCGCTCGCGCGTACGGGTGATCGGCTCGCCCGTGCAGGCGATCCGAAATCGCCCTTCGTTGGCCGCAGCAACGAGTACGGGCAGTTCCTCGGTCTGATCGCCAAGCTCACGGCGCGCAGCGGTCAGGTAGTGCTCATAGAAGGCGAGGCCGGCATCGGCAAGAGCCGGCTCATGCACGAAGTTGCGTGTTATGCGCGGCAGCGGGCTTTGTCGACGCTGACCACGAACTGCTACGAGATCGAGCGGGCGATAGCGTATCAACTGGTCATCGATCTCGCTACGCAGGCTTGCGAGGCCGCGCCCGAAGTTCGGCTACGCATGATCCCACCGATCCTGCTGGCCGAGATCGCCACGCTGGTGCCAGCCGTGGCCGCCCGCCTGCTGGACCTGCTGCCGCTGGCGGCGGACTTTCCCGAGGCGCGCCAGGCGCGCCTGTTTCATGCGCTGGTGCAACTCTTCGACGCGCTGGCACAAGACCGGCAGTTGATTGTCATGATCGACGACATTCATTGGGCCGACGACGCCAGCCTGCAATTTCTGCATTTTCTCGCGCGACAGATCGCAGGCCGGCCGGTGCTCCTCGCCTGTGCGTATCGGGACGAGGAACTCGACAATAACGAACGTCTCGCCGGCCTGGTGGAGAGTCTGCGCCGTGAACCGTATACGCGGCGCATGGTGCTGGCGCGCCTCGGGCCAGGCGATACCGACATGCTGCTTGAACGGCTGAACGACCCGAAACTGAATGCGCCCGATCTCGCCGCCCGGCTACACCGTGACACTGACGGAAATCCGTTCTTCCTCTGGTCGATCCTGCACTCGCTGAGCGAAGACGCATACGCGGTCAGCGACGCCGGCAGCCTGCCACTGCCGGACGCTCTGCGTGAATCGGTGCGCCTGCGCCTGGCCCGCGTGCCGAATGAAGACCGGCCGCTGCTCGATGTGGCGGCGGTACTTGGCCGTCGTTTCGACTTCGAGACGTTGCTGGCGCTGACCCGGGCACCTGAGGAGCGCTTTTTGCACACCCTGGAGTCGCTGGTAAAACGCCGGCTTTTGCGTGAGGATCAGGAAGACGGGTTCTATGATTTCAGTCACGACAAGGTGCGAGAAGTGGTGTACCGGGATATCGGCACGGCCCGGCGCGTGCTGCTGCATCGAGCGCTGGCAGAGATGCTGGAGCAGCATGCGACAAGCGAAACGCATGAGCGCGATGCCCGCCTTGCCGAGCATTATGAGCGCGGCAAGGTATGGCCCAAGGCGCTGCTTTACCTGGGCTTGGCCGCTGAGCACTCGCAAAAGCTATTTGCGATGCGTGAATCGCTGCAATGGTTTGATCGCGCGGTGGCGTTGCTGCAAACACATCCGGAGGCGGCAACGCCAGCGCAGCACCTGGCCCTGTACGAGCGGCGCGGGGCGGCGCTAGCACAGGCCGGCCAGATTGAGGGCGCGGTGGCCGATTATCAAAGGGTGATCGAGGCGGCGCGCGCGCTTGGCGAGCACCGGCATGCACGTGATGTATTGATTCAACTTGGCATGGCGTATCGGCGCGCCGACGCTCATGAGCAGGCCATTGCCTGCCTGGACGAAGCACTCAAGGCTTCGCGCGCCATGGGCGATGAACGGCACGCGGCCGATGCCTTGTATCACCTGGGGACAGTGGCATGGAGCAATGGCCGTAACGAGTTGGCGATCTTCTATCACCAGCAAGCGGTGGATATCTGCGAGCGTCTGTGCCTGACTGACCTGGTCGCCGTGCAGGCATTTCATGGCCGGGGGGAAGCGTATTTCGCCAACGCCGAGCCGGCTGCGGCCATCCTCTCTTTCTCACGTTCTCTTGACCTTGCGCGGGGCATCGGCGACAAGAGCTATGAATCGGAAAACCTGATGATGATCGGCTGGGCCTGCACCGGTCATATGGGGCTGGCTGACTACCGGCGCGCCTTGTCGCGCTTAGACGCTGCGCTCGCCATCGCGCGAGCCGCCGACCTGCAGTGGCATCTGGGTCCGACACTGATCGGACGCGCCCATGTGCAGATAGCGCTGGGCGAGTTTGGCGGGGCCTGGGCTGATTTGAAAGAAGCGCTGCCCCGCCTG
>JANMWZ010000025.1:0-10241 GCA_031441585.1 Gammaproteobacteria bacterium | reverse complement strand
GTTTTCTTCATCTTCATGAGCACGCGCGCTGAAATCTCTGGCGGTGCCATTTTCTTGCCCTGGGCTTCGACCCAGGCATCGCCGTTGTCGGCCTTGACCACTTTGTAGGCCACCATCCCGATGTCCTTCTGCACCACATCGTCCTGGAATTTTCGACCGATCAGGCGCTTGACCGCAAACAGCGTGTTGTGCGGATTGGTGACTGCCTGGCGCTTGGCCGATTGACCTACCAACACCTCATCGTCCTTGGTGAAGGCTACGATCGAGGGCGTGGTGCGATCGCCTTCGCTATTTTCGATGACCCGCGGCTTACCGCCTTCCATGACGGCAACACAGGAAATGGTTCTACCGAGGTCGATACCGATGACTTTACTCATGACTCCACTCCAGAAATATCAGATTCGCTGCTGGTTATATTTAGGCCGCAGCGTAGAAAATCAAGCGAATTAGGCGCCTGGCGTCGCAGCCTGAGGTGCCCGCGACACGATCACGCGCGCCGGCCTCAGCAGACGGCCGTTAAGCTGATAGCCCGACTGCAGCACCTGCAATACAGTGCCCGGCGCCACGCTGGTGGAATCCTGCGCCAGCACGGCCTCATGGAGCGATGGGTCAAATACGGCGCCGTGCGGATCGAAACGCAGGATGGAAAATTTATCGAAGGCTTTGTCCAGCAATTGCAGGGTGGCCTGCTGACCGGCAATCAGCCTGGCGCTGTCCGCCTGGGCCGAACTTTGCGTGGCCAGCTCGAGGCTATCGCGCGCCGGCAGCAACTCGGCGGCAAAGCGCTCGAGCGCGAAGCGCTGGGCACTTTCAATATCGCGCTGGGCGCGCTTGCGCACGTTGTCGAGCTCGGCGAGCGCGCGCAGCTGGGCCTCGCGTGCGCTGGCGGCCGATTGTTCGGCGAGCGCCAGGGCAGAGTGCACTCCGGCAGCTTCAGCGCTGGCCTGACTCTCCACATCGGCTGCCGAAGCCGCGTCTTGAGAAGGTTCTATATTCGAGTGTGATGCGGACACAAAAACCTTTATTTACAATTAGTTAAAGCACAAACTGCATGCTTATTGTCACTAAGGCGCTGCGGATTCTGCGCAGTGGTGGGGACTAACGGCGGGAATTCAAGGCCGAGCCCAATAATTTTGCCGTGATATCGACGATGGGTATGACGCGCTCATACGCCATGCGTGTCGGCCCGATGACGCCCAGCACTCCGGCGACCCCGCCCCCGGTGCTGTAGGGCGCCGTGACTATGCTGCAATCGTCCAGGATCTGATAGCCCGACTCATGGCCAATGAAGATCTGCACGCCATCGGCGCGCAGACTCTGATCGAGCAGGTGCAGGATATCGCGCTGCTCGTTAAAGGCCTCGAAAAGTTTTTTGAGCTTATCGACACTGGACAGCTCGGCCAGGCCCATAAGGTTGGTCTCGCCGGCAATCACGTATTCGATGCCTTCCGTGGCCGGCTGCTGCTCACAAATACGCTGGGCCATGGTAATGGCGTCGAGCATGAGCTGGTTCATGCTCTCCTGGGTCTGGCGCAGCAACTGCACCAACTCGGCCTGCACCTGCGACAAGGTTCGATGGCGGCAATGATCATTCAGGAAATTGGCGGCGTGCCGCAGCTCCTCCGGAGCGTAACGGCGTGCCAGCTGAATGATGCGGTTCTGCACTTCACGATTGTTGAAAACCATCACCACCAGCACGCGGTTTTCCGTCAACCCCAAAAACTCAATCTGGCTGAGCGTCGCCGCGGGGGCCAATGGCACGGTGACGACGCCCGCCAGGTGGGTGACCTGCGAGAGCAGTCTGGAGGCGGCTGCCACCAGCGATTTGGGGCCTTCACCGGCGCTGTCAAAGTGCTCGCGCAGGCCGGCGAGCTCGCTCGCTTCTGCCGCCGGCAGGTCGGCGCGCATCAATGCGTCGACAAAGAACCGATAACCCCGATCGGTAGGCACCCGGCCGGCTGAGGTATGGGGCGAGGTGACGAAACCGAGCTCCTCCAGATCTGCCATGACGTTGCGAATCGTCGCGGAACTCAGCGCCAGACCCGAGTCACGCGACAGGGTGCGTGAACCCACGGGCTGGCCCTCGCGGATATAACTCTGCACCAGCACGCGCAGCAGATGTTGGGCACGCTCGTTGAGATTTTCCTGCGGGTTCGATTCGTTGCTCATAGTGCATTCATGGCGGGTATGTTGAGGCTACCGAGCCTGTTTCCGCCCCGTCAAGCGAGGCGCAGGTCGCAGCCTGCGCCTTTTTACAGATTTGCGCCTTGGGCGTCGCTTGTTGGACGTGCTACAAAGGGCGGCATGACAGCCGCGCCGCAGATTTGCGCCCTGATCGGGCATTTTACCGAACCCCGCATTGCGGAAAGCGCAGTGGTGGCGGTCGCTGCCCTGCGTGAACGCGGGGTCAAGGTGCTGGTGGCCGACGATGAACCCAGCGCCGCCCTGCCGGCTCACACCACGCCCACGCCGCGCCTGGAACTGGCCGCGCGCGCCAGCTTCATGATCGCCGTGGGTGGCGATGGCACGCTGCTGCAGGCGGCGCGCCTGGTCGTGGGGCGCGACGTGCCGCTGCTGGGTATCAATCGCGGACGTCTGGGTTTTTTGACCGACGTCATGCCGCAGGATGTCGCAAGCAGCATCGGCGCCCTGCTCGACGGGCGTTGCGAGTCTGATCGTCGCCCGCTGCTTGAGGCCCATTTATTCAACGCTTCCGGCGAGCAGGCGTGGCTGCTGGCGCTCAATGACGTCGTACTGCTGCGACGCGATACCGGGCGCATGCTCGATTTCGATACCCGCGTCGATGGTCGCTACGTGAATTCGCACCGTGGCGATGGCATGGTGGTGGCCACGGCCACCGGCTCGACGGCCTATGCCCTCTCCTGCGGCGGACCCATCGTCGACCCTAAACTCAACGTGCTGGTGATGGCGCCAATTTGTCCGCACACGCTGGCCGATCGCCCGATCGTGGTTTCTGGCGATGCGCGCATTGAAATTCGCTCGCTTGATCGCGGTCCTGGCCTCGCCCAGGTGGCCTGCGACGGCGAGCATCTGGGCGATATGCTGCCGGGCGATCACCTTGAAATCAGCGCCATCGGCAGCTCGATTACACTGCTGCACCCGCCGGGTTTCGACTACTTCCGGCTGCTGCGCTCCAAGCTGCGCTGGGGGCGCGGCGAAGAGTTACGGGAGCGCTGAGAGCATGCTGCGCAATCTGCAGATCCGCGATCTGGCGATCATCGAATCGGTGGAGATCGATTTTGGCACCGGCTTGACGGTGCTGACCGGCGAAACCGGCGCCGGCAAATCCATGCTGGTCGATGCCATTGAGCTGCTGGCAGGCGGCCGGGCGGGTGCGGAAGTGGTACGTGCTGGTGCCGAGCGCGCCGAACTGAGCGCCAGCGTCGATATCAGCAAGGTCGGCGGCGAGTTGCGCCGCCTGCTCGAAGAGCAATCCATCAGCGAGGAAGGCGAATTGCTGCTGCGCCGTTCCATCGGTGCCGATGGCCGCAGCCGCGCCTGGCTGAATGGGCAGGGCGTGCCGGTAACCGTGCTGCGCACGGTGGGTGAGCTGTTGTTCGATATCCATGGGCAGCACGAGTTTCAATCGCTCATGCGCAGCCCCGCACAGCGCACGCTGCTCGATAGTTTTGGCCAGCTCGACGCACTGGCCAGCCAGGTGCGCTCCAGCCACGCGACCTGGCTGGCGCTGATGAACCGCAGTGTGACGATTGAGGCAGCGGCGAGCGATCGCCACGCCCGACTTGACCTGCTGCGTTATCAGGTGCAGGAACTGGAGGCGTTGCAACTGCGCCCCGATGAGCATGCCGCACTGCTGGAAGAGCGCAGTCGTATCGCCAATCGCGGACGCCTGGTCGAGGCCGCGCGCCTCAGTCTGGCCGGTCTCTATGAAGACGATGCGGGCAATGCCCATCAACTCGTGTCGCGTGCGGCCGCCACGCTGCGTACGGCCGGCGCACTCGATAGCGAACTCGCCAGTCTCCATCCCCTCCTGGATGAGGCCGCGGCGCGAGTTCAGGAAGTGGCGCATGCCCTGACGCACTATCTCGACAGCCTGGAATTCGACCCGGCGCGGCAGGAGTTTGTGGAGCGGCGGTTGGCGGCTATCGAAGATCTGGCCCGCAAACACCGGGTCGAGGCAGCCGAACTGCCGGCCTGGCAGGGCGCGTTGCAACGCGAACTCGCGGCCATGGAAAACGCTGCTGGCGATCTAAGCGCCTTGCGCGGCCACGTTGCCACGGCACTGGCGGCCTATCATGAACAGGCCCGACTGCTCACGCTGGGGCGCAGCAAGGCTGCCACCACCATGGCCCGGGAGATCAGCGCACGCATGCAGGAACTCGGCATGATCGGCGGGCGCTTCGTGGTCGATCTGGCTCCGCTTGAAAGTGCCGAGCCCTCCGTACATGGGGCTGATCGCATCGAGTTTCGGGTCAGCACCAATCCCGGCCAACCGCCACGGGCGGTGGCCAAAATAGCCTCGGGCGGTGAACTGGCGCGTTTGTCGCTGGCGGTGCAGGTGAGCTGTGCGCGCAATGCCGCCCCCTGCATGGTGTTCGACGAAGTGGATGCCGGTATTGGTGGCGCCGTGGCCGAGATTGTCGGTCGCGAGTTGCGGGGCCTGGGCGCCGCAGCGCAGGCACTGTGCGTGACGCATCTGGCGCAGGTCGCCGCGCAAGGTCATCAGCACCTGAGAGTAAGCAAACTCAGTGATGGCCGCAGCACCCGCATCAGCGTTACCCCGCTCACGGCTGAGGCGCGCGTGGAAGAGATCGCCCGCATGCTGGGCGGGCTGGAGATCACGGCGCGGGCGCGCGATCACGCCCTGGAGATGCTCGAGCGTGTCGGCGTCGATCAGCCGCGTTCCAGGGGCCGGAGCTTGCGCACCGGGCAGTCGGCGCGCAAACAACGTCCGTAAAGCACCAGCGAGTGTTCCTGGATCGCGAACTTCAGGCGCTCGGCAATCGCGTCCTGGCGCGCTTCGATGGCGGCATCGGTGAACTCTTCGACGTGACCGCAGTCCATACAGACGATATGATCGTGATGCGCACCCTGGTTAAGCTCGAAAACCGCCATACCGTTTTCGAAATGATGGCGTGCGATCAGGCCGGCAGCTTCAAATTGGGTCAATACCCGGTAAACCGTGGCCAGGCCAACGTCTTCATGGGATTCAAGCAGGCGCTTATAGATCTCTTCGGCTGACAGGTGGCGCGTGGCGCTGCGCTCGAGCATCTCAAGTATTTTCAGGCGCGGCAGCGTTACCTTTAAGCCGAGCTTGCGGAGATCTTTGCCTTCCATGAGTATTCTGCAACTTGAGACGGACCAGGATCGGGCGGCTGCGTTATCATGACGCACATGCAAGTTACCACCATGGGCCGATGCTCACCACTGCGAATTGCGCGCCGCGCAGGCTTGAGCCTGGGCGTGCTGTTGCTGGTCCTGACGCAGGGCTGCATTTACCGCATGCCGATTCAGCAGGGCAACCATATCGACCAGTCCGTCGTCTCTCAGGTCAAGCCGGGCATGACGCATGCGCAAGTGCGCTATCTGCTGGGCACACCCATGGTGCCGGGCGCTTTCGCCAAAGACCGTTGGGACTACGACTACTACCTCAAGATGCGCCACCTGCGTAAACCGCAACGGGCGCACGTTACCGTGTTTTTCAGGAATGAGCTGGTGGAGCGCGTCGACAGCGACGCGATGGGTGACCCGGCTGAGCCGGTCAGCACACGCCCGGTCACCTCGCCCGGGGCTTGAGCGCAGAGCGCGCACGCTGGCGCCGCCGCTGACGAGGATCAGCGCTTAGCGGCCGGTAGAGTTCTATGCGATCGCCCTCAGCGGGGATTGCGGCGCGCGCCTGGCATTGACCCCATAGACCGACTAATGCGCCCTGCCAGTCAGTGGCGCCCTCCCCCAATTTTGCTCGTGCACACTGCAGCGCCGCTTGGATATCGTCGTTAACGGCCAGCTGCACCTCACACAATAGCGCTCCTGCCAGCGTATCGATCGCCACCAGGCAGCGTTTCACGTGGCTCTCGTTCATGGCGGTTCAGCGGCGCGCGGCCTGCGCGCGGGCGACAAAGGCCTGCACCATTGAGGTGGCCGTGCTCTCCAGCAAAGGCTCCAGCAACGCCGCCTTGAAGGCGTTGGAAAATTCAAACTCGAGGCTCAACTCAATTCGGCAACCGTTGGCAGCAACCGGCGTAAAGCTCCACAGGCCGTGCAACGTGCGCAGCGGGCCATCGACCAGCTCCATGCGAATCTGCTCATGCGGCCGCAGATGATTGCGGGTCGTGAGCCGCGTGCTCAAGGGGCCACGGTGGACGCTCAGGCGTGCCACTACCTCATCTTTGCTGCGCATCAGGATCTCCGCGCTGGAGCATCCCGGCACGAAGTGTGGGTAGTTGGCGACGTCCGCCACCAGCGCAAAGACTACGGCGGGTGACTGGGCGATGAGAGCGGAACGGGTCAGGGTACGCATGGGGTGCAGAGTCTGGAGTATCCGCCCGATGGACTCAACGGCGGCGGGTACAATGCGCGCATGCCCAAGTCAGAGAATGCCGGTCGCCTGATCGCGGAAAACCGCCGTGCGCGCCATGAATATTTCATTGAAGAGCGCCACGATGCCGGCTTGGTACTCGAGGGTTGGGAGGTCAAGGCCATGCGTGCCGGGCGTGCCCAGCTCGCCGAGGCCTATGTGTATGTACGCGGCTCTGAGGCCTTCCTCATTGGCGCCCATATCTCGCCGCTCAAGACGACCTCGACCCACAAGGTGGCCGACCCGGTGCGCAGCCGCAAACTCCTGCTCCACCGCAACGAACTCGATCGCCTGATCAGTGCGGTGGAACGCCGCGGCTATACCCTCATGCCGCTCGAGCTCTACTGGCAGCACGGCCGCGCCAAACTGCAGATTGGTCTGGCCAAGGGCAAGCAAAAGCAGGACAAACGCGCCACCGAGAAGGATCGGGACTGGCAGCGCAGCAAAGCGCGCGTGCTGCGCGGACGCTAGCTCAACCCAGCGCGGCACCATTGTCAGCAGTCAGGCTCGCTTAGGTCGGCTGCCAATGGGTCGCCCGCGCTCGCGATGACGCGGCGCAGCCTGCTCACGTTCCACGCGATAGGGCGCGCCTACATCGCTGACGGCCAGCGTAAAGGGGCTGCGCACGCTCAGCTCGCCATATTGAGCGCCGTCCTGCAGATCTTCAGTCAGTAACAGGGCGCATTGCTGCAGCTGTGCAGCCGCGACAATCAGGCTATCCCACCAGCTCAGCTGATAGCGACGCTCGAGTTCGCGACCCCGCGTCAGCAGCGCACAATCAGTCGCTTGTGGTACCCATGAATAGAGCGCCTCGACATCTTCCCAGGCTCGCTCGGAGCTAAGGCCAGGCACCAGTTTGCGGGTCACGTTGACGTAGTATTCGCTTAGCACCTGCGCACTGATGCGCCCACTACGTTCCTGCCACAGGCGCCGCAGCCACTGCTCAGCGAGCGGCTGTTTGATCGGCTCGCCGGCATCGCGCGCGTAGAGCAGGATGCTGGTGTCAACGAAGACCGGCGCGATCATGGAGCTCTGAGCGCTTGGCATAGCTTGCCGTGCCCGTGCGTAGCACGGTGGGACTGGCCGCCAGAAACTGGCGCATGGCGAGGTCGTAGGCGGCCAGTTCCATGTTGCGATTGCGCAGCATCTCTCCCAGCAGCCGCGACACGCTGACGCCATCGCGCGCCGCCTGGAGTCTGGCCCAGGCGGCAGTTTCCTCGTCGAGCGTAATGGTGATGTTCTTCATGCCAGACGTAGAAATAACACAATTATCGTGTCTTTTAAAGGGTCAGAAACTGGCTTGCAGACCAAAATACGGATACCCGACCGCCGCGTCGCCTATACTCAACAGGGTACTTTGAAGGGGGCGACCGGTTTCGACGTGGGTTGCGAACCTTCAGGGGCGTGCCGAGGCGCAGTGGCCCTCGTTAATAACTGCTGCAAACTTTAGTTGCCAACGACGACAACTACGCTCTAGCCGCCTAAACACGGCTGACCTCAGACTGGCTGGTGCCTATGCCACCAAATCTGGGGACGCGCTCATAGGATCGCGGTTCACCGTGCGACGGGGTGACACCGTTAAGAGACACCGTCGCTGGTCTGGCGTCTTCCCTGCTGCTCGGGTAGCGACGGATGAGAACCAATGAGACAGCTACGCGCGTAGATCCTGAAGTCTAGGACTTGCGGACGGGGGTTCAATTCCCCCCGCCTCCACCAATAGAGCCAACGGCACCCTCTGATGAGGGTGCCAAAAGCTCCTAAAACCCCTGATTTTATTCACTATTACCAATGACGGCCCATGAGGGCCAACGTTGACACCGCACACTATATCGCGGGTAAAAGCTGGGGTAACCGTACTCCCTTTAGGGTACGACCTACTCAAAAGGTGCCGCATTTCTAACGACACTGGCGACGTTTGCGCCTTCCGTGGCAACCGTAAACCCTGCCACGATGATGGGCGTAGCGAAGTGCAGACGGCAACCCGATCGACGAATTGCTGGATACGTTGGTATTGCCGGCACAGAAACGGTGCAGGCCATCCTAGAGGAGTGGCTCCGCCGCGCCACGTTTCAGGTTAGGGGCGGCTGAGCGAACGGCTCAAGAGGGCTCTGTGAAGGCAAAATACTACGTCGCCTGTGTAAGAAGCCCAATACGCCAGAGAAAGACTCAAAAGATCAATGTGTTGCGTTTTGACGGGCGTAGATGTGGCAGAGCTAAATCACCGGGGAAAGCTTGCAGAACTGTAAAATGGCTGTTCTGTTATGATTAGTTAACGTATATATTAACCTTCACGGTTGCAAAATCGATGGATGAGTACCATGTTGGAACAACACTCACTATCTGGTTGTGTCCGGGCGCACAGGAATCGTGGACAGATGCAGAACAGTACGTACCACCAAATAAAGCTTCTTGTTTAGCCCAGTTTCGAGCGCGAATGGGGTACCTAGCTGACGTGGGGAGACTCCGTTCGCCCGACCACATGAATTCCGAGGGCGAGGGCATGACGGTAATAAAAGCCACGTGCGGACTCCGAGCGTGGGGCTGGTTCTGCCATTACAAAGGGAGGCGAGCCTACATCGTCAGTCACGTCGTCCTGAAAAGAACCAACCACGCAAACCCGGCTGATTTGGCGCGGGCTGTAGAAGCGCGTCGGCAAATTGAGGAGCAACGACAATGAGCACGCTTAACGACTGGCTCGCACATGGCCAAAACCGCAAACTTTATGCCGAAGAGCGGCTAATTGTGGAAGTTGCGGAGGAAATCTGGCGCACGATGGAGCGAGCCGAACTATCCAAGTCGAATATTGCCGCAGCTCTCGGCAAGAGTAAGGCTTTTGTCACTCAAGTCATGAGCGGCACACGCAACATGACGTTGCGCACACTTGCTGACATCGCGTTTAGCATGGGTACAACTGTGCGTGTAACGATGGGTGATCACTCCAAACTGGGCGAATGGCATCAAGTGCCCGACGCGCTGCTCGTGAACTTTCGCCCACCAGTATTTCTTGGCGGCATGGTAAAAGTTGGTAATGACAACGAATGGCAGTCGTTTCGTCAAGTGGAGTGGGAAAAGGTACGAGCAGCCTAATGGAACCGAAGAATGCATTGCTTGAAGCTCAGCAAATGCTTGCAATTGAGGATGTTTACGTGCAGCAAGCGGAAGCGCGTGCTGGCCAAGCGTATGAGCCGTTAACTCCGCCAGCGAGCTTTGTTGTCCAATTGCGAGTCACTCCGAGGCAGCAGGTGCACTCGATTCAATACGAAGCCGATGGGCAGCCTAGAGTGTCGATAAGGTACACCGTAGATACAGGGCTCCGGTTACTAATGCCAGATACTGATGCCTCAAAGGAAGAAATCCCGCTGGAAAAGATCGTCGCGGAAATTTCTGCTGCATTCGTAGTGCGGTACAACTTGATCGACCCAACATCTAAGGTTTCGGAAGAACAGCTCTTGGCATTTTCGGAAAATGCGCTATTCCACATGTGGCCATACTGGCGCGAGTTCTTGCAAGCCACCGCATCGCGGCTTCGCTTGCCAGCTATTATTTTGCCTATGAAAGCGCCGAGACAAAATCCCGCTGGAACGACACAGCAGTAGAAGTGATTGGTGCTCTAAAGTGTCAGTCTTGATGGTATTTTTGGGTAAAGCAGTTTCAGTAGACAAGTATCGAAGCATACCCCCCC
>JANMWZ010000024.1:0-1852 GCA_031441585.1 Gammaproteobacteria bacterium | reverse complement strand
GGTTTCCTTCCCGCAGCGCCGGGTCAATCGTTCAGCTAACCCTGCGACCTGTTCCGGTAGAACTTGCCGACGAACTGGCGGCGGCAATTCCCAACCGGCATACGAACCGGCGCATGTATCACGGTCCCGAGTTGAGCTTTGGCGAAACGGCATTGTTGAATGCTTCAGTCGGGCCGGTGGAGGGTGTTCAAATAATGTGGTTAAAAGGCGACGCACGCCGTCGGGCGCTGGGTCTTATCTGGAGGGCCGAAAGCGAGCGATTTCTACGCCAGCGACTGCACGAGGAACTGTTCTCCGCCATCCGTTTCGATCTGTCGTGGAACGAAACGGCTGAATTTGCGCTGCCTCCAGGGGCGCTTGAGATCGAAGCGCCCATGCGGCCATTGTTCAAGGCACTACGGCATTGGGCACTGATGCGGCCACTCACCTGGATCGACGTGCACCGACTCATTGGGCTGCGCGCAGGCTGGCTGCCGTGCTGGCAAGCCCCGGCATTAGGCCTGCTGGCAACGTCGTTACCAACGGACCAGGGTGCCGTGGCGGTGGGAGCGGCGTTCGAGCGGCTCTGGCTGCGGGCTACCCTGCTTAATCTGGCTCTCCAGCCCTTGGCTGCGGCAACGGTGCTTCCGCTACAGTCGACGTCCGACTGTGGTGCGTCTGATCAACTTCGGTCAGCCTTGGCTATGGGCTGGCAGGCCATTGCGCCCGGTTGCACGCCACTGATGGTGTTTCGCATGGGTCGCGCGGCACCTGCCAAAATTAAGGCAGGACGCCAGCCTGTTGCGGCGTATCTGCGATCCGCTTCAGTTGAGTGAAGCGTCTGATGAGGCTCGTTCGATGTTGACGACGGGTTGGCGGATTATTTCCGCCGGCGTCATGCCATTGATGTTATTCCGCTTGGGGCGTGCCGCGAAGCAGATCGCCGATCACAGTCCCTGAAACGGGTCGTTCTTCAGGCCCCCCAGGCGAAAGAAAATGCGTAGATCGTTGAGATCGCCGCGGTATCGCGCAGGCATTGCCTGGAGCACAGCGCGCACTCGGTCGCGCTGTGCCGCCTGGATAGGACTGTCCTCGCTCTTGATGATCGTCAACATTGGCACCATGAACGTACTAGTTACCTCGCAACGCTCGGGCAGATCTTCCCGTGCGACGGCCTTGAACTCGGCCTGCTCAAATGCAGCCCGCATCGAGCGTTCGTAGTCAAGCGTAAAAAGGTGGGGCTGGTGGCGCGCATTCTGATACGCCATGAAAATCACGGTCTTCAACCGCTTGAATCGGTTGAAGTCAACTAGGTAAATTGCGCCGCCCGGACGCAGAACACGGCTCACTTCGCGAAAGCAACGGCGCAAATGGTTGAGCGTTGGCAAATGGTGCAACGCCATGGTGCTAATGATGCCGTCGGCCGATGCGTCGGGCAGAAACCCGAGCTCGGTGATGTCGCCAAGCGAGAACCGGACGTTTTTCAACCGCAGGCGGGCGACGTTGTCGCGCGCATTGTCAAGCATCGTCGGCGACAGGTCGACGCCATGAAACGAAATTTCGGGATTGAGCTGGGCGATTTGGCACAGTTGAATGGCGGGGCCACAGCCGAGATCAACCACTTCCTTGCAACCTTGAATTACTTGGCTGATACGAGCCGAGTGGAATAAATAGGCTGAAGCCATCAGGCCGTCGATACTGCCGGCCTGGTCGTAGGCCGCCACTTGGTCGGGGTCGTCCATCACCAGGTCGGGCTCTGGCTCGCGCGGCAAAGTGCGTGCGCCGAAGCGCTCGCGCAGAAGCACTGGAAACAATGCAATTTTGTTCATAATATGCAAGTATATACAGGCAGCTTGGCGACTGTGATCAGTCA
>JANMWZ010000023.1:0-1792 GCA_031441585.1 Gammaproteobacteria bacterium | reverse complement strand
CCTCATCCATGCTGGCCTCCAAACCAGGGGGAAGCTTGAATCACAGATCAGCGTGATCGGGAATCCCCAATGATTCACTAAACTACGGAAACACTCTAGAAGAGCGCGGCTGAGGCAAATTTGCTGGATCCTGTGACCACTGACGTGAAGACCCTGTACCTTCAAGCGTAGCGACATCGTGTGCAGTAAACAAGTGTACCGTAACGCCCCGCAGCAGCCGCCCGCCATCATCTCACTGCGCGCGAAGCCTCAGTTGTGAGGTCACTTCTGTTCACATGCCAGCGCAGAGCCGGCGCTGTGTCGCGCCGTCCAATTGCGTGTATTTCTGCAGCACAACGGCCGTGTCGGCCCCGAGTGCATGGCTGGGCTCCAGGGGCATCTGCGGCACCCCGTCATAGCGCAAGGGCGACTGCTGGACGGTCATCGGTCCGAACTCGGGGTGATCGATCCGCGACAAGGCACCGCGCGTATGCATATTGGGATCGTCCAGAACCTGCTGGATGTTGCGTACCGGTGCACTGGGCAGATGAGCGGCCACCAGCACCTCGAACACCTGTTGCGTCGTCCGCGCCCGCGTCCACAATTCGACGATAGCGTCAATCGCATCCATATGCACGACACGCGATTTGAGCTTGGCATAGCGCGGGTCATCGGCCAGCCATGGCTGCTCCATCACGCCTGTCAAAGTGCGAAAATGCGCATCGCCAACGCACATGACCGCGACATGCCCGTCCAGTGTCGGGTACACATTGTAAGGGCATTCAGCCATGCCGCCGTGGCGATTGCCGGTGCGCACATTGCTGTCGTTCCCGCCGCCATCCTTTCTGCTGTTGGCCCAGTGCATGCCAAGGTTGGAACTGAGCGAGGCGTAAATCGCATCCTGCATCGCGACTTCGAGCCGCCGGGCCGTGCCCGTCCGCTCGCGCTCGAACAGCGCTGTCGCGATCGCGCCATACAAATGGATCCCGGCAAAGAAATCGGCAATGGCAGGACCGGCCTTGACTGGCGGCCGATCCGGAAAGCCTGTTACATACATGGCGCCAGACATCGCCTGCACGGTGAGGTCCATGGCTGGATACCGGGCATAGGGCCCATCCCGGCCATACCCCGAACTCGATGCATAGATCAGCCGCGGATTGAGCGCCTGCATGACTGTATCGCCCAGGCCCAGCCGTTCCATCGTGCCAGGCGCGAAGTTTTCCACGAGAACGTCGGCCTGTTTTGCCAGGTCCATCAGCGCTGCCTTGCCGTCCGCGGTCTTCAGATCGAGCATGACCGATTGCTTGCAGCCGTTCAGCATCGCAAAGGGCAGCGCAGCCCCGCCTACCGCGCCGCGCCGCCGCAGCGGCTCGCCGCCCGGCGGCTCGATCTTGATGACCGTCGCTCCTGCCAGAGCCATCAGATACGTCGCGTAAGGTCCGTTGTATATCTGCGAGAGATCGAGAATCAGCAGGTTCTCCATCGGGTATGTCATGCTGTGGTTTGCCTCCAACTGCGGCGGGCAGGGTGTGCTGTCATTTTGCTGCTCACTTTCTTATTTGGCAGAATCGCCGCATAGCAGATATACACAAAATTGGCGTGATAGTTGCGTCTGACGGTACATGCTGAGCTTGACGAACAGTTTGCACGATTGCTGATTGCCAGGTTCTGACCTTAGAGCCCGATTCGAAAGTTTGTCATGCGTAGCAGTACCTTGCGGTTCGGCGCGTGAGCATTCGGATGGAGGCGATGAGCGCCCACGTGGTTGAGGACGCGATTGAGGTTTCCCAGTCCTTGGCCAGTCGCCTGCATC
>JANMWZ010000022.1:0-2021 GCA_031441585.1 Gammaproteobacteria bacterium | reverse complement strand
TGTAGATGCGAATGCATTCGCATCTACAGCAGTGCTGGCGTGAGCTTGAAGGCCTGTCGTCCTCACGCACTACGGCCGCTGGGTAATTGACAGAAAACCAGCGCCGGCTACCCTACCTCCCGCTTAACAGTAATTTACCATCCACCGTTTTTGCTCACCGGTCGGTTGCCGCGATGTGTGGCTTGCCGGGCCCGTGAGATGGGATGGAAATGACGATTTGGGGAGGAAGGAAATGACTTTCGCAGCAACTGGGCGGCGCGCGGTACTGCTGGTCGCGCTAGCGGCAGGCGCGGCGAGCAATGCCATGGCGGGGCCGGTATCCGATATGTTTTCCGAAGTTGATCGCACCATGGCGACCTTCGACCCGGTCGGCACCTATGTCCGTGCGCCGCTGGAACGGGCGGTGCCCGATCTGCGCTTCAAGGGCTTCGTGCGCCAATGGACCGACATCCTGCTTGAGCAGCAAGGTGTAACTGGTTTCCAAAATCAGGACTACCGCTTTCTGCAATTGCAGAACCTGCTCGAACTCGAAACCTCCTATCACCTCCAGGACGGTCTCGACGTCAATGCCGTGACCCATGTGATGTACGACGGTGTCTATGACTGGCAGCGTTCCAAAGGTCTCTACGCCGACCGCTACGACCAGCAGGTCGAGCTCTACAACACCAGTGAGCGCCTGCTGCGCGAGTTCTATGTCAGTTATCGCAAGCCGGCCTTCGATCTGCTGGTCGGCAAGCAGCAGATCGCGTGGGGCAAGATGGACGGCCAGTTCATCGACGTCATCAATGGCATGGATCATCGTGAAGCCGTGCAGCTTGAGTCCGAAGACTATGAATGGCGGCGCCTGCCAGCGTGGATGGCGAACGCCACCTATCATTTCGGTCAGAACTCAGTGCAGATGCTCTACATCTTCGATTTCGAACAGGACCGCCAAGCCTTGCCCGGCATGCCGTGGTATTCGCCGGCCCTGCCCCAGACCAGCAGCGACATCATGCTGCCGGTGCGCCGCCCGCAGGCCGATAGGTTCAGCGATCACGAGTACGGCATCCGCTTCGATCGCATGCAGGGCTCGCTGTCTTATGGCTTCATCTACTTCTACGGCTGGGACAAGAACCCGGTCTCGCACATCATCGGCACCGAGCTGTCGGGCGCTCAGACCTTGCTGCGACTTGAGCCGCGCCACGAACGTCTGCACCACGCCGGCGTCACGGCCGACTACGCGTTCGCGTTATCCAATCTGCCGCTGGTTGGCACCTTGCCGATGGTGGTGCGCGTAGAAGGCCTCTATACCACCGGCGTACGTTTCGTCGATTTCGGCCAACAGGCCTTAGCGCGTGGTGGTTTGTTCAACGACGGCACTACCAAGCGCGACACCATGCGTGCGGCGGTGGCCACCGAGTTCGGTCTGCCGGGCCGTTCGACTTTCATCCTGCAGGCGTCCTATTACCGCACGTTCGCCTGGACCAGGAATCTCGGGCCGGGCTTTGGCGGCGGCTTCGGCGATGAATGGACGTTAATCCCGGTGGCCTTCTTCTCGCGCCCTTTCGGTTTCACGCGCGACCGTCTGAGCATGGAATTCACCGCCTTTCCCATCATCAGCGGACCCGATCGCGGCTGGCAGGGCATCAAGACCAAATTGCGCCTGAGCTACAAACTCTCGCAATTCGTCAAAGCCCAGCTGATCTATAACGGCTACGACGGCGGCTCACCGACCGATACCTACGGTCAATACAATCATTGGGACAACGTAGGCTGGGAATTGAGCTATGAATTCTGACGCACAGACTTTGGCTGTTCCGAGCCACACAACGCGTCCTAGCACCTGGCCGGTGGTGGGCGTGCTACTGCTTGCTTGCGCGCTGCCACTGGCGGGGTTCGCCGACGAGCATGCCGATCAGTGGAAATCCCTTGAGCAGATGTCGGCCGCCGACCAGGCGCTGTTCGACCCCAGCACCCAGACCCCGCGCGATACCGCGATTGCCTATATTCCGGCTGAAGCCTACCCCTTCCAGGCGCCCTAT
>JANMWZ010000021.1:0-23837 GCA_031441585.1 Gammaproteobacteria bacterium | reverse complement strand
TGCAGGCGCGCCTGGCGGCGCTGCTGCGCCGCTCCAGTGGCTGGGCGACGGCCGTGCTGGAATGTGGGCCGCTGCTGCTCGACACCCGCGCCCAGTCGGTGTCCATGAATGGCGTCGCCGTCGAGCTCACCAGCTTTGAGTATCGCCTGCTCGAGCACCTGATGCTGCACGCCGGTGAAGTCATATCAAAGACGGCATTGACCGAAAAACTGTATGAACAGGATTTCGAACGTGACAGTAACGTCATCGAAGTGCTGATCGCGCGCCTGCGCCGCAAGCTCGATCCGGACGATCAGCTCAAGCCCATTGAAACATTGCGCGGCCGCGGCTATCGCCTCGCCTTGCCGCGTAGCGTGGACAGCGGCGCCAGCAAGAACTGATGGCGCGCGCTCCGTCGGTCAGCCGTCAGCTGGTGGTGTCGATAGGCGTGCCGCTGGTGCTGTCCTTCGGACTGACGGTGTGGGCGCTCGATCGCATTTTTCGGGAATCCGCGGCGCTGGCGCTGCGCGAGCGCCTGGATGAGCAGCTCATCGCCCTGGTCACGGCCGCCGAGCTTAACGAAGAAGGGCGCATGGATGTGCGCCTGCTCGATCCGGACTCGCGCCTGAATAAGCCGGGTTCGGGTCACTACGCCCTGGTGCGCAATCAGCGCGGCCGTGAATTGTGGCGTTCACCCTCGGCGGCCGGTCGCGCGCTGGATTTCGGGGCGACCCTGGCCTCAGGCCGGTCGGGATTTTTTCAGACCCGCCTGCCCGGTGGTGGGCTGGTCGCCGTCTATAGCCGCGGATTGCAGTGGGACTATGCGCCCGGCAACAGCGCTGATCTCGTCTTCAGCGTGGCGCAGGACCTCTCTGGTCAGCAAGCCCAGCTACGGCGGTTTCGGCAGCAGTTGGTGGCCTGGTTCGCCGGGCTGACGATCCTGCTGTTGGCGGTGCTGGGTTGGTTGCTGCGTAAGGTACTGCGCCCGATTCATCGTCTCGAGAATGAAATCGCCGAAGTGGAAGCCGGTAAACGTGGCCAGCTCGGCGCTGGCTTTCCGCGCGAGTTGAGCGGGGTCGCGCGCTCGCTCAATGCGCTGCTGCGCTCCGAGCAGCAGCGTATCGCCCGCTATCGCGATACCCTGGGCAATCTCGCTCACAGTCTCAAGACGCCGCTGGCCGTGATGCGCTCGGTCCTGGCCAGCGGCACGGATATGCACGCCAGTATCAATAGCGAGATCGATCGGGTAGCGCAGATCGTCGATCATCAGTTGATGCGCGCGGCCACCAGTGGTGGCACTACGCTGGGTCAGGCAGCGGTGCCGGTGTTGCCACTTGTCACTGAGCTGCGCAGCACCTTGCGCCGGGTGCATGCCCACAAAGACCTGTCAATCGAAGCCACGGTCGATGCCCATGCCGGTTTTGTCGGTGATCGCGGTGATATCACTGAGCTGCTGGGCAACCTGCTCGATAACGCCTGCAAATGGTGCCTTAGCCGGGTGCACATACAGGTCAGTGTCGACCTACGCCTGCCTCCCGAGCAGAGTCTGCAGATTCGAATCGAGGATGATGGCCCCGGCATCGCCCCTGCTGATCGGGGCCGCGTGTTGGCGCGCGGCGTGCGCGCCGACGAGCGCTCGAGCGGACATGGGCTGGGACTCGCCATGGTGGCTGATACCGTAACGGTATACGGCGGCGATCTGGCTATTGGTGATTCGGCGTTGCTGGGCGGTGCCTGCCTGGACATTGCCCTGCCCGGGCGCCTGCTGGCGGCGGACGCGTGCTAACATTCTGCCCATGAGATCGACCGACGCAAACGCCTGGCAGCCGACCAGCTGGCAGACGCGCAAGGCGCAACAACAGCCTGTCTACGACGATGCGGCGCAGCTCGAGCGTGCGGTTGCCGACCTGGCGCGGCTGCCGCCCATTGTGGTCTCCTGGGAAATTGAAAAACTGCGCAAGCAACTGGCAGCAGCGCAACGCGGTGAGGCTTTCCTGTTGCAGGGCGGTGATTGTGCCGAGAGCTTCAGCGACTGCGAGTCAGATCACCTCGCCAAGCAGCTCAAGGTGTTGCTGCAGATGAGTCTGGTGTTGCTGCAGGCCATGAAGCGGCCGGTCATCAGGGTAGGGCGTTTTGCCGGGCAATATGCCAAGCCACGTTCCGCCGATACTGAAACCCGCGCCGGGGTTTCGCTCCCGGCCTATCGCGGCGATCTGGTCAATCGCCCGGAGTTTACGGCTGAGGCGCGCCGCGCCGATCCGCTGCTGTTGCTGCGCGGCTATGAGCGCGCTGCCCTGACCCTGAACTTCGTGCGCGCCCTGGTCGATGGTGGCTTCGCCGACCTGCACCATCCCGAGTACTGGGATCTGGGCTTCATGAGTCACGCGCCCCTGCGCGAAGCCTATGAACGCATTGTGCATTCGATTGGCGACGCCCTCGATTTCTTCGAGTCGCTGACTGGTCAACGCGTCGGTGATGCCAGTCATGTCGAGTTTTTCGCCAGTCATGAAGGGCTGCACCTGCTGTATGAGCAGGCGCAGACGCGTTACATCGCCCGCCAGGAACGCTGGTACAACCTCGCGACGCACATGCCCTGGATCGGCATGCGCACGGCGCAGATTGACGGCGCGCATGTGGAATATTTTCGCGGTATCGCCAATCCGGTGGGCGTCAAAATCAGCGCTGGCATGAGCGATGAGTGGCTGCAGGAACTGGTAGCGGTGCTTAACCCGAACAACCAACCCGGACGCCTGACACTCATTCACCGCTTCGGCGTCAAAGAGATCGAGCAGCATCTGCCGCGGGTCATCGCGGCGGTGCGCCGCACCGGTCACTCGGTGCTGTGGTGTTGCGATCCGATGCACGGTAATACCGAGACCACCAGCAGCGGCCTCAAGACCCGGCGCTTCGACAATATCATGCGTGAGGTTGATCTCTCGTTTCGCATCCATCGCGCGACCGGTTCGATCCTCGGTGGCGTCCACATAGAACTCACCGGTGAAGATGTCACCGAGTGCACTGGCGGAGCCCGCGGCCTGACCGATGCTGATCTGCAGCGCGCCTATCGCTCGCAGGTTGATCCGCGACTCAACTACGAGCAGGCCCTGGAGCTGGCAATGCTGATTGCCGAGCGTAGCAAGCAGAGCTCGTAGCCGCTGGGCTGGTGGCGCCCGTGAATCTTCCGGCCTTTGACTCCAAGCGACTGGTCGCGAGCCTGCCGCGTCGCCCCGGCGTCTATCGCATGTACGATGCCAGCGGCGAACTTATCTATGTGGGCAAGGCCGTCAGCCTGCGGGACCGGGTCGGCAGTTATTTCAGCACCCGCTCACAGGCGATCAAGGTCGCGGTCATGCTCAAGCGGGTGCTGCGCATTGAAGTGACGGTGGTCGATTCCGAGATCGATGCGCTGCTGCTCGAGTGCAATCTCATCAAGGCGCACCGTCCGCGCTACAACGTCATTCTGCGCGACGATAAATCATATCCTTATATTCTCTGTCCACCCGGCCATGAGTTCCCGCGCCTGCTGATGTGGCGTGGTCTGCGACGTCCGGCCGGGCGGCTGTTCGGCCCTTATCCAAACGCCGCAGTCGTGAAGGAGGCCCTGCAACACCTGCAGAGGGTATTTCTCATCCGCAACTGTCGTGACGTTTTTTTTGCGCATCGCACTCGCCCCTGCCTGCAGCACCAGATCGGCCGCTGCTCGGCGCCCTGCGTGGGCCTGATCAGCAGCGATGATTACGCGCGCAACCTCCAGGCTGCCGTGCGGGTGCTCGAAGGACGCAGTGATGAGCTGGCCAGTGAATTGCGCGCCGCAATGGCGGCCGCCAGCGAGGCGCGTCGCTTCGAAGCGGCCGCGCTGATCCGCGATCAGCTGGCGGGGTTGCAGGAAATGCAGGCCCGGCAGATTGCTACCGCGCCGCGCAGTCGCGACGTCGATGTCATCGCGATTGTCGGCGAACCGGGTCAATACGCCATTACGCTGTTGACGGTGCGCGATGGCCAGAGTCTGGGCACACAGAATGTCTTCCCGGCCGCGCTGGCCGAGCCGCGCGATGCGCTGGTGCAGTTCATGCTGCTGCACTATGGGATTCAGACGGTACCGGCGGAAATACTGGTCAATCAGGCGCTGCCCGATCGTGAGGCCGTCGCCGCCGCGCTGGCCGCAATCGCCGGCCGCACAGTCCAGTTGCGCCAGCCCGAACGTGGGCTGCCGGGCCGCTGGCTGGAGTTGGCGGAAGACAATGCGCGCGAAGCGCTGCGCATGCGCAGCAATCGCGCTGAGATGATTCTTGGCGCACTCGGGAGCGTCGCCGAAGTGTTGTCGCTGGCAGCGGCGCCGGAGCGTATCGAGTGTTTCGACATCAGTCACACCGGTGGGGAAGGCACGGTCGCCGGCTGCGTGGTGTTTGGCAGCGAAGGCAATATCAAGCGCGACTATCGACGCTACAACATTGAGGGAGTGGCCGCAGGCGATGATTACGGCGCGCTTACCCAGGCGCTCGCCCGCCATGGCGCGCGAATCGTCAGCGGCGAGCGGCCGCGACCTGATCTATTGATGATTGACGGCGGTGTTGGCCAGCTCAAGGCCGCGCAGCAAGGCCTGGCGATGGCCGGTTGCACGGATCTGTTACTGCTCGGTATCTCCAAGGGTCCGGATCGCAAGGCGGGCCAGGAACGCCTACATTTGCCAGGCGCGCAGCTGGCGCATACCCTGCCGCCGGACAGCCCGGCGCTGCACCTGTTACAACGCATCCGCGATGAGGCACATCGCTTTGCGATCACTGGCCACCGTCGGCGCCGCGCGCGACGATTCCGCGAATCGGTGCTGGAGAACATCGCTGGCCTCGGGCCGGCCCGGCGCCGCGCGCTGCTCATCCATTTTGGCGGTCTCACGGGTGTGCTGCGCGCCGGTGTCGCCGATCTCGAGCGTGTCACGGGAGTTGGGACAGCACTGGCCCGAACCCTCTATGATCACCTGCACCCGGGAGCGTGATGGTCTGGAATCTGCCAATCCTGCTGACATGGCTGCGGATCGTCGCGATACCGCTGATCATGCTGCTGGTCGTGATGGGCCGCACGCATCCAGCCGGCGCGGCGGACATGGCGGCCGGATTACTTTTCGCCGTGGCGGCGATTACCGATTCACTGGATGGCTACCTGGCCCGTCGCCTGGGGCAAACCACGCGCCTGGGTGCGTTTCTCGATCCGGTCGCCGATAAACTGATCGTCGCCGTGGCCCTGGTCCTGTTGGTCAGTCGCGATCAACGCAGCCTGCTGGTGCTCACGGCGGTGGTGATCATCGGTCGTGAAATCGCTATTTCAGCGCTCCGCGAGTGGATGGCCGAGCTCGGCCATCGGGCCAAGGTTGCCGTGTCGGCGTTGGGCAAGTACAAGACCATCATGCAGATGGTGGGCCTGTCCCTGATGCTCTATCGCCGCGACCTGCTCGGTCTGCCCATATACTGGCTGGGTGAATGGTTGACGGTGCTGGCAGCGCTGCTGACGCTGGTGTCGATGTTCATCTATCTGCGCGCTGCACTGCCGTACCTGGGCGAGCACGACTAAAGTAAATATCGGCAGCCGCCGATAGCGGCGGTATGACACCCGCGAAGACCCTCGGCGCCGCTGCAGACCCTGTTGCCCATTCCGGCGGCTTCGAGTTCGTGCGTGATCTGGCCCATGCGCTGGCCGATGGTGATATCAAACTGCCCAGTTATCCGCAGGTCGCGCTGCGCCTGCAACAGCTGCTGGCCGACGAGGACACCGACGCTGATCAGTTGGTGCGCGTGCTGGGCGCCGAGCCGGTGCTAGCGGCGCGGGTTGTCGCCATGGCCGGCTCGGCAGCATTGAATCCGGCCGGGCGCAGCGTGGCAGATCTGCGCACCGCGGTCGTACTCCTGGGACACGACGCGTTGCGCACCACGACGGCGGCCTATGCGATGGCGCAGATTCGCCAGGCCGAGGAATACCGCTCCATCGCCGCGGCGGTCGCTGAGCTGTGGCGCGAAAGCGCACAGCGCGCGGCGATGAGCTTTGTATTGGCGCGTCATGCCGCTGTCTTCCGACCCGACACCGCGATGCTCGCCGGCATCCTGGCCGGCATAGGCAAGCTCTACCTGCTGGCGCGCGCCAGCCACTATCCCGAGCTGTATGCCGATCAGGAGCGCTTCCAGGAAATAGTGCGCGACTGGCACACGCGGGTCGCGCAGGCGCTGCTCGAAAACTGGCTGATCGCACCGGAGATTGTGACTGCGGTGCGTGGCTGGAGCGCGGCGGGCGATGAGCCTGGCGATAGCGCCAGTCTCGCCGATGTACTCGCGTGCGCTGATTTACTGGTGGGGTATCGCGAGCAGCCTGAGCTGTTGCAGGGACTGATCGGCGAACATCGACCGAGCATGCGGCTGGGCCTCAAGGCCGGCTGCGCGCGTCTGCTGGAAGACTCGGCCGCCGAACTGACGGCCCTGCAGGAAGCACTTAACGGCTGAGTGACTCAGGAGCCGGATTTACGCCACACACTCGCCAGCCACGGCTGCTGATCGCGTGGCAGCCCGCTCGGGCGATAGTAGTGCTCAAGCTCGGCAAAACCGGCGGCGCTCAGATAGCGTTGCCACGCTGCCAGATCGTGAAAAGCGCCGTAGCGCCCGCGATTCCAGCCTTCCTGATTGTCGCCATGCGGGTTGGAGCTGAACAGTATCCCGCCAGGTTTTATTGCCGCGTGCAACTGACCGAGGATACGCGGCAGCACTGCGGAAGGAATGTGAAACAGCGAAGCATTGGCGAACAGGCCGTCAAAGTGTGCAGCAGGCAGATCCAGCTTCATGAAATCCTGCTGCCACACCTGGCAGCCGGAGTGCGCGCGCGCCATGGCGGCGAAGCCGGCTGCGCCCTCCAGGCCGATGGCATGGTGACCCAGTGTTGTGAAGGCCTTCAGATCGCGCCCCGGTCCGCAACCGAAATCGAGTATCGTAAAGGGTGGCGTGCCGGTGATATGTCGCAGCAGCGCGGCAATGTTCTGGCTGACGTCATGGTCCAGGGTGTTGCTGCGAAACTCAGCCGCGCGCTGCTCGTAGTGCGCCAGCGTCGCGGTGGCGATTGCCTCCGGATCATCGGGTTCCAGTGGTGTGCTGGGCACGACTGCTACCTAAAGCAGGGTGAAAGCTTTGCCACGTGGCAAGCGATAGCGGGAAAAATCCTTGACGTCGACGGTCATGATTTCAGTAACGCCGGTTTCTATTGCCAGCCAATAGAGCGTGGCATCGGCCAGCTCCATGTCGCGCTTGCGTACTTCGCTGTAGCGGCGCATCCAGGGGATCATTGCGGCGAGATCAGTGCGCTGGAAGGGGTAGACGACGGCGCCGCCGAGTTCAATCCACTTGAGCATTTCAAATCGTTGTGGATTGTCGAGAATATTGGCAGCCTCGACAATGCACGGCCAGGTAGTAAGGAGCCGTAGCCCGCCGACCGACAGCGCGGTTATCAGCGTGTCAAAGTAGCGGTGATGCTGATCATCTACAGCAAACAGTGCGATGAGGGGTCCGGAGTCAAGCAGGGCGCTTCGCACGCAGTCTGCTCTTCATTTTAATAGATAAAGTGCTGGACGCTTTTAGGTCGCCCATGGGTTTGCCGCTGCGTACCTGGCGTAACAGGGTAGCCGGATTGGAGTCGCCCAGAACCCGAGCCAGGGCATTCTTTACAAACGCAGACTTGCTCAATCCAAGGCGTCGAGCTTCCTGCTCGACGCGGGTTTCAAGCAAGGCGTCAAGTCTCACGCTCATGGCCATTAGTACTCCGGGAAATGTCATTGATGTAATACTGTAATACAGCGGCTGGATTGCGTCCAGCGGTTAGTGGAAAGCGGCTAGTGGAAATCGCGCGAGCGCCGTTCGAGCCCGCTCAGCCACTGCGATCGATCATGCAGGCGCTGCGCGATCAGGTGCGTCACGCCATCACGATTCTGCAGCGTGCCGCTCACGACGATAAGGCTGGCCGTGAGCGCTGCGCTGCGCTGCGTGGCGAACACCTGGGGCCAGAGGATCACGCTGAGGATGCCGGTTTCGTCTTCGAGCGAGAGAAATACCACGCCCGCGGCGGTGCCGGGCTGCTGCAGATGGGTGATGAGGCCGGCGGCGCGCACCGTGGCGCCATCGGCCAGGGCGCGCAATTCCAGGGTGCTGCGGATCTTCAGGCGGCGCAGGTGCCCGCGCAGCAGCACCAATGGATGACGCGTGGTGCTTAAAGTGAGCTGACGATAATCGGCGAGAATTTCCTGTGCTGCGCTCGGTGCCGGCAGGCTCACGGGCGGTTCGGTCGCGGCTTCAAGCTGCAGCGACCCGGCCGGACGCTCGGCGCCCAGGGCCAGCCAGCTGGCCTCGTGACGGTGAGCGCTCAAGTTGCCCAGCGCACCCGCTGCGGCCAGCTTTTGCAAGGCGCCACGATTCAGATCGGCGTCGCGTGCCAGCTCGGCGATGCTGGCTGGTGGCCGTAGCGCCCGTGCCGCCACGATGCGCAGCGCCTCGGCTCGGGCGAGTGAGCGCACCTGACGCAGACCGATGCGGATCGCGAGTGCGCCATCCGCGCCACGCTCGAGTGTGCAATCCCAGTCGCTGCTCAGCACGTCTGGCGGCAGTATGCCAACGCCACTGCGGCGCGCCTCCTGCACCAGCTGCGCCGGTTGATAGAAACCCATGGGTTGGCTATTGAGCAGCGCGGCCATGAAGGCCGCCGGCTCGTGACATTTGAGCCAGCAGGAAACGTAGGTGAGCAGCGCGAAGGAGGCGGCGTGCGATTCCGGAAAACCGTATTCACCAAAACCCAGGATCTGGCGGTAAATGCTCTCGGCAAACTCCGGCTGGTAGCCATTGGCGAGCATCCCTGAGAGCAAGCGCTCGCGAAAGGGTTCGAGACCGCCCTGGCGCTTCCAGGCCGCCATGGAGCGGCGCAGCTGATCGGCCTCACCGGCACTGAAGTTGGCCGCGACCACTGCAATCTGCATCACCTGTTCCTGGAAGATGGGCACGCCGAGCGTACGCTTGAGCACTTCCTCAAGTGCCGGACTGGGGTAGCTGACACTGGCCGGATCCTGCCGGCGGCGCAGGTAGGGGTGCACCATGCCGCCCTGGATGGGGCCGGGGCGGATGATGGCCACTTCAATCACCAGATCGTAAAAGGTGCGCGGCCGCAGGCGCGGCAGCATGCTCATCTGCGCACGCGATTCGATCTGGAATACGCCGAGCGTCTCGCCACGGCAGATCATGTCGTAGGTGGCGCGATCCTCGGCGGGGATCTCCTGCATGGCCTGCGGCCAGCCGCGGTGCGCGCGCGTGAATTCCAGTGCGCGGCGGATCGCGCTGAGCATGCCGAGCGCCAGCACGTCTACTTTGAGTAGCCCCAGGGTTTCCAGATCATCCTTGTCCCACTGGATCACCGTGCGATCGGGCATGGCGGCGTTTTCTATCGGCACCAGTTCATGCAGCGGTTCGCCGGAAATCACGAAGCCGCCGACATGTTGTGAAAGGTGACGTGGGAAACCACGCAGTTCGGCGATCAGCTGCTCACACAAAGCGGCACGCGCTGCGCCGGACGCCGTGGCGCTGGGCGCTGCCGTGCCCTCGATGCCCAGTGCGCGCTCGACATCGCGCCGCGCGCTGCGCGTGCGATAGGTGATCACCGTGGCGGCGAGCGCGGTGCGCTCGCGCCCGTACTTGCCATAGATGTATTGAATGACTTCCTCGCGCCGCTCATGTTCGAAGTCGACATCGATGTCCGGTGGTTCGCGCCGCTCGCGGCTGATGAAACGCTCGAACAGCACACTCATGCGCGCGGGATCAACCTCAGTGATGCCGAGCGCGTAGCAGACCGCGGAGTTGGCCGCCGAGCCGCGTCCCTGACAGAGAATGCCGCGCTCACGCGCAAAGCACACCACATCGTGCACGGTCAGGAAAAAATGCTCGTAATTGAGCTCGGCGATCAGCAGCAGCTCTTTGTCGAGCAGTGCGCGCACGGCAGTGGGCACGCCTTCTGGCCAGCGACCCTGGGCGCCGGCTGCGGTGAGCGCGCGCAGATGCGCACTCGCACTCGTGTGCGCCGGCACCAGTTCGGCGGGGTATTGATAACGCAGCTCACCGAGATCGAAACTGCAGCGCTCGGCGATCATTACACTCGCGGCCAGCAACTCCGCTGGATACCGCTGCGCCAGCGTGCTCAGGGCGCGCAGGTGCCGCTCGCCATTGGCGTACAGGCGTGAACCTGCCGCAGCGAGCGTGCAGCCGTGGCGGATCGCGGTCAGCAGATCCTGAAGGCGGCGCCGGCTGCGGCGGTGCATGTGCACATCGCCAGCGGCAACTGCCGGCAAGCCGCACTGTGCGGCGAGTTGCAGGCAGTGCGCGAGCCGGGCGCGATCATCGGCGCCACACTGCAATTCCACGGCCAGCCAGGAGCGATCCGGAAAACACTCACGCAGCCAACGACCCTGGCAGATCTGCGCCTGGCTCGCTGCCGCGCCGGCGGTGGTCGCGGCGGCTGGCGGTAGCCACAGCGCCAGGCAGTGCTCGAGTCCGGAGGAAAAATCGGCTGAGTCAATGTCATAGCGGCCTTTGGCGGCACGCCGCCGCGCCCGGGTGATGAGCCGGCAGAGCTGTGCATAGGCGCGCTGTTCTGGCGCCAGCAGCACGAGTTGCAGACCATCGCGACAGCGGAACTCGGCGCCGACAATCAGTTTGCAGCGACTCTCCGCAGGCAGCGCCCGCGCGGCCTCATAGGCGCGCACCACGCCGGCCAGCGAACACTCATCAGTCAGCGCCAGTGCGCGATAGCCCAGTTCATGCGCGCGCGTGACCAGCTCGGTCGGATGCGAGGCGCCGCGCAGGAAGCTGAAGTTGCTGAGGCAGTGCAGTTCGGCGTAGTTGGCCATGGCAGCTCAGGCACCTTGCCAGGCGGGTCTCAGGCAACGAGTTGGCGGGAAAGAATGGCGATTGCAGGCAGTTCTCGAACGGCGCTCGCAGCCTTGATGAGTGCATCTTTGTCCGCAGCTGCCAAGGTACGCAAATCGCCATCGCCGAAATAGACCAGTGCTTTCAGCCCCTCGCTGGGCTGAAAGCTCGGGCCAAAGATTTCACGGGCGGCAGCCAGAGCGCACGGCAGGTTGACGCCCGCTTTGAGCATTGCGGCGATATCGCGATAATCGCGGATCTCGGCGCGTTGCAGCAAAACCTTTAGTTTGGTTGCCATCAAGTCATTGAGCGAGGCGACCTGCAGCACACCGTCCTCGGTCAGATCGGGTTCGCCTACACGGCCAAAAGATATCGTGCCGAAGAATGCAACCTTGACGTGGCTGTGCTGCGAATCATTGCCGGGAACGATGACAGTCAGCGTATCGCGTTCATCCTGCAATACCGTAGCGTTGGCCATAAATGGCAGTGCTGCGGTAAGCGCCTGCCGATCGAGCGGTTGTTCTGAAAAGAAATCAAAATTCACCGAAGCTCGGTGACCCAAACGCAGGGCAATGGCTGTGCCGCCATACAGGACAAAGCCCAGGGCAGCAGTTAAATTGAGTTGCGGCCACAGGTGTAGCTGCGCGGGCGGCAGAATTTCAAGGCGTGGTTTGAATCGTGCGATCATGCGAAGCTCCGCGTCGGGAGTGCCGGAACCTGATCAATACTTGTAAGACCAAGGCGGTAATGCCAATAAGTCCAGGAGCGCGCATTGAACTGCCCGGCCTCAGCACGGGACAAAATCTCGCGCAGCGTCTCATCGCCGAGCGCACTGGCAAGTGCCTGAACATCAGCGTAGTCGCCCATGTTCATCACTTGTGCGATGACTCGCTCGGGTCTGGCGACAGCCTCATCCGGCGTTTGCCACCAGATGTATTTACCCGCGAGGCGCTTCAGGGCGCTTTGATCGATTGGTTTCACAGTCTCGCTCCAACATGGTTATGCGATTTAGATACGGCAATTTCACGCTTTACGCCCACAATCCGTGCAAATGCCACGCCCCGCTGCGCAGATCACGGTACACCCACCACCGGGCACCGGCTGCGCCGCGCGCCAGGTAGTAATCGCGGGCGATATCGGCGCCATCCCACCAGCCGCTCTCGATACGCTCGGGGCCGGCGAGCAGTTCCCGTGGAACCGCGATGCTGCGGGGCTCGGGCAATAGCCAGCAGGGGCGCTGCGGCGGGGTGCGGGCAGAGGTGGCGGCGGCAACGGCTGCTGACGCAACGGCAGCGGGCGCCGATACGCTGTGCTGCGCCGCCAACGCAGTCCAGGCGCGCTCGGGTCGATGATCGGCAGCGCCGCGCAGCGTCTGTACCGCCTGGTCACCGAGGCGCGCCACCAGGCGGTCGATGGCGGTCTGCAGTTGTTCGCTGTGCTGCGCACTCTGTGAGAAACAATCCAGCTGCTGCACCAGGGGTTGCAGAAACTCCTGGGCTTCCAGAGCCAGAGCCTGCACGGGGGCCGCGAGTGCGAGCGCTGCCAGCCGCTCGCGCGCCAGTGCCAGCAGTGGTGCGGCTTCACGTGTGGGCCTGGCAAGACCGATCTCGAGGCGCGTGTTCGCATGCTGGCGATGTTCGAGCAGCAGGGTGTAGCGCTGCACGGCCCGATCGAGTGAACGCAGGTAACCTTGTAGCCCAGCCAGCAGCCGTTGCAGTGGAAACAGCAGGGCGGTGGTATCGGTCACGGCGTAAGAGAATTCACAGCGGCTGAAAAACTGCGCTGGCGCCTGCAGCATGTGCAGCGGGTCGGGTGCCTGGCCGCAAAGGCGCTGCAGATAGTTGCTGGCAGCAGTGCCGAAACGTTGCGTCAGCGCGGCAGTCGGCAGCGCCAGCAGCTCGCCGATGGTACGCAGTCCCGTGCTGCGCAGAGCCGCGAGCTGTGCGGGTGCGAGCGCCAGCAAGGATAAGGGGAGTGGCCGCAGCAGTGCGCGCAGCTCGCTGAGTGTGGCGGCGTTGGGCGTGTGGCCCGCGCCAGGACGGCTGGCGCCGCTGCCGCCCGCACGCGCCAGGAGTGCCGCGCCCTGCGACGTGGGCGCGATGCCCAGCGTAGCGTTGTAGCCCAGCGCCGCAAGGTCAACGGCAATGCGTGCGCGCAGCGCCTCAGCGCTGCCGAATAGTTGCCGGCTGGCGCCAATCTCCAGCCACAGCGTTGCCAGGCCGCTGCCCTCCACTGGCACGCAGGGGCTGACCTGACTGCTCCACTGCAGCGCCCAGAGCGCCAGATTGCGCAGCGCCGCAGGTTCAAGCGGCGGCAACAGGATGCACAACCACAGCATGCGCGTGCCCGCCACGGGCTTTATGAATAGTGATGTGCAAACCCGCAGCGCTCGCGCCCACAGCGCTGGCGCGCAGCAGCAGTCGCAAGGCAGCCGGCGAATGCTCCTGCGCGCAGCTGGGTGAACGATAGAGCAGGCCGCAACTGCCGCCGCTCTCCGCAGCCAGCTGCAGGCGGCGCAGCTGTCGATCATCAACATTGTCCGGCCAGGCCAGCACCGCGCCAATAGCCGGGCAACGCAGCGCCTGCTCCGTTGCCCACAAAGCGCTGCGCGCATCGCGCGTCTGTATCAGCAGCAATTGTTCAAGCGCAATGCCATGCCGGATAAGTGCCGGGGGATAAGGCAGGCAGGGCGGCGCGATCCATGCAATGTGCTGCCCCGCTCGGCACAGCTGCGCCAGCGCCGGCATCAGCAGCGAAAGTTCACCAATCCCCATCACCTCGGGCATCAGTTCAGTGATCGCCCCCACCGGCCACCCACCCCCCGGCAATACTGCATCAAGTTCCGCAAACCCCGTCGGCTGCGCCACCGGCCGCGCAGAGCGGGAGAAGATGGCGCCAGGTGTTTTGCCAAAGCGAAGATCTTGGAGCGACGCAAAACACCTATCGCCATCTTCTCCCGCTCTGCGCGACTCCTGTCTCATCGTGATCTCGCGCGACCTCACTAGCGCACCTGCGGCATGCCGCTGCGCACGAGACCCACAACCAAGCCCTCAATCACGCACGGTTCACGCCGCAGATCGACGCTGATCGGTTGGAAGGCGGCGTTGGCCGGTTCGAGGCGCAGCAGATGCCCATTGCGGTGGTAATACTTTACGGTGGCCTCATCACCCAGCCGCGCGACGACGATTTGACCGTTGCGCACCTGCGTGGTGCGATGCACGGCGAGAATGTCGCGATCGTGGATGTCGGCTTCGCGCATGCTCAGGCCGTGCACGCGCAGCAGGAAATCGGCGCGCGGGCGAAACAGCGCCGGATCGAGCAGCAGTTCATCTTCGACGTTGCCGAGCGCGAGCGTGGGCACGCCCGCCGCAACACGGCCATAGAGCGGCAGACGATGCGTCATGGTTCCGGTGTATGTCAGCAGGCGGATGCCGCGGGCGAGGCCGGGGTCGAGTGCAATGAGCCCCTTGCCGGCCAGAGCGCGCAGGTGCTGATCGATGCCCTGACGGTTGCGCAGCCCCATGGCCACGGCCAGATCGGCGCGGGTGGGCGGCCGGCCGTTCTGGCGCAGGAACTGCCCGATCAGTTCCAGCATCTGACGCTGGCGGGGGCTGGGTTCGGTGTTGGCGTTGGCTCTGGCATGGGTGGCATTCATGGTGGATACCATACATTTGTCTGGTATCTATTGAAAGCCATCCAGCGCTATTCAGAGTCAGAATTCAGGATATTGTGATGTTCTCAAGGGGATTCAGTTTGACTTCAGTCCGCTCAACCAGGCTGGCGACACGAAACCTGGCGGCCGCAACAGCGTTCTGCCTGCTCGTCGGCGGCTGTGCGAGCTATTCGCGACTGCCGTTACCGGTTAAGCCCGATCTGGCGACCAGCCTGCCGGCCTCGGGCCCGCAGCCTCTGGATATGAACGCGGTGGCAACACTCGCGGTACTGAACAGCCCCGAGCTTAAGGCGGCCCGCGCCAGGGCACAGGTGTCCGAAGCCCAGGCCTTTGCGGCCGGCCTGCTGGCCGATCCGCAAATTAGCGGCAGTATTGATAGCCCGACGGACCGTGGCCAGGGCTATATCAATGCCTATGGACTGGGATTGAGCCTGGATTTGCAAGGGCTGCTGACGCATGCGGCCAAAAAGGGTGCCGCGAACGCCGCGCGTGATCAGGCGCGGCTGGGTTTGCTGTGGCAGGAATGGCAGAGCATCGCGCAGGCGCGCACGCTCTACGTGCAGCAGGTTCTTGACGCGGACAAGGTGCAGTTCCTGGGCGCGGCTCAGCAAACCTATACCACTCAGGCCGAGCGCTCAGGGCGGGCGCTGCAGGCCGGCGACACCACGGTCGATCAGGCCGGCGCCGACCTGGCGCTCTTGTCGGATATCAGTATTCAGGCAGGCACAGCGCAGCGCGCCGCCTTGCAGACGGAGCAGTCCTTGCATGCCTTGTTGGGCGTCGCGCCGGAGGTGCCTTTGAGCTTGCAGCCACTCGGTGCGCCGAGGCTCCCGGAGCGGGCCGACATCGATGCCGCGCTGGCCAGGCTGCCGCAGACGCGCCCTGACCTGGCGGCCCTGCAAGCGGGGTATCGCAGTCAGGAGGCCGTGGTGCGCAAGGCGGTGTTGGCGCAATTCCCGATGATTTCTTTGGGGGTTACCAAGTCGCGCGACACCAGCAATGTGCGCAGCAATGGCCTGACCATGACGCTCAGTCTGCCGCTCTTTGATCGCGGTCGCGGCGAGATCGCCATCCAAAGCGCCACACGTGCGCAGTTGCGCGCCGAATTTCAGGCCCGCCTGGATCTGACCGCGCTCGTGGTGTGGCGATTGTGGGCCGAGCTGCGGGAGCTGCAGGACGAACTGATAAAACTCGGTGAGCGCCTGCCACAGTTGCAGAGCAATGTTGAGGGCGCCCAGCACGCCTATGTCGCCGGCGATTTTTCGGCGACGGCATACTACACACTCTATAACGCTTACCTGACAGCACGTGCTGCCAGGCTTGATCTCACGCAACTGTTGTGGAACGACTCGATTGCCCTGAGCGCTGAGTTGGGTACGCAATTGGCGCCGCAATGAATAATGACGCAGGATCGAGCAATCGTATGATGAGAACGCGAAGTAACCGATGCACCGCCGCCGGGACGCCTACGTGTTTCGCGATGCTGGCGCTGGCGCTGGTGCTGGCGCAGGCCTTGGCGGGTTGTGGCGGCGGCGCAGCGGAGGACAAGGCAGTCGAACCCAGGGCTAGCGTGACAACGGTCATCGCCGCCAGCGGTTCGCTCGCGAGTGCCGTTACGGCGTACGCCACGATCAGCGCAGCGGTGGGGCACATGCGTACCATCGCCATGCCGCATGAGGGGGTGGTGGCCAGTGTCGCGGTTCACGATGGCGATAGTGTGCAGTCCGGCCAGGCACTGATGAATATCAGCATTGCGCCAGCCGCTGCCACCCAGTACGCGCAGGCCAGTTCAGCGTTGACTCTGGCGGAGCGGGATGTGGCCCGGGTGGAGCGTCTGCTGGCTGAGAAACTGGCGACCAATGATCAGCTCGCGGCGGCCCGCAAGGCGCTTGCCGATGCCCGCCAGCAGGCTGCGGGGCTCGAGCAAACCGGCGCCAATCGGCTGAGCGATACGCTGCGGGCACCATTCGCGGGCGTGGTCACGGGACTGACCGCGGTGCCGGGTGACCGGCCAGCGGTTGGCTCGGTCGTCGCAGTGGTCTCGAGCCGTAAGGACGCCGTGGTTCAAATGGGACTCGAGCCTGCCGATGCGGCAAAACTCAAACCCGGCGCGCGGGTGCGGCTGCAACCTCAGGAATCGGGCGCGGCGGAAATTGTGGGCACACTGACCTCGGTAGGCGCGGCCGTTGATCTCACCACGCGGCTGGTCAAGGCGGTCGCGAACCTACCGACCGCCGCCAGCGGCCGCGCTACCCTGGGCACCATCCTGGTGGCGCGCGTTGATTTGCCGGCGCGCTCAGGGCTCGTGGTGCCGCGCGCCGCGCTGCTCGAAGATGCCGGCGGGACGTATCTCTTCACGGTCGAAAAAAACGCGGCGCATCGCCAGGCGGTCGAGGTCGGCGCGCAGACTGACGAGCAAACGCTGATCGTCAAGGGGCTCAGCGCCGGTACCCGGGTGATCATCAGCAACAATGCCGGGTTGAGCGACGGCACGGCGGTTGAGGAGAGCAAACCTTGAATTTGGCTGAGTGGGCGGCGCAGCACCGCCGCTCCATCCTGTTTCTACTCGCGGTCGCCACGTTGGGCGGCGCGCTCACAGCGATCAATCTGCCGGTCGCGCTATTTCCGAGCGTCAGCTTTCCACGCATCGCGATAACTATTGAAGCCGGAGACCAACCGGCGCCGCAAATGGTCACGCAGGTGACCCGGCCCGCAGAACAGGCGGTCAAGGGCGTGCCGGGATTGCTTGAAGTACGTTCCACGACCAGCCGTGGCAGTGCCGAGATGTCGCTCAATTTTAGCTGGGGGAGCGATCTGAATATCGCCACCCTGCAGGTGCAGGCGGAACTGGCGCGAATTCTGCCGACGCTCCCGGCCGGCACCAGCTTCGATGTGCGGCGCATGAATCCCTTTGTGTTTCCGGTGGCCGCCTATAGCTTGAGTGCCGACAAGCTCGAGCTCACGCGCGTTCGCGAGATTGCGCAGTACGAGTTGCTGCCGTTGCTCTCCTCAATCAACGGTGTCGCACGTGTCGAAGTGTTCGGCGGCCAGGTACGCGAGCTGCGCGTGGATGTCGATCCGGCGCGCCTCGCCGGCCATGCCCTCGGCATGGACGATGTCGCGCGAGCGCTGAGCGCAGCCAATGTCTTGCAGGCAGTGGGGCGCACCGAAGATCGCCACAAATTGCTGCTGGCGCTCGCCAATTCGCAGCTCAAAACGCTGGATGATCTGCGCCAGACGTTGGTGAAAGGCGCTACCAGTGCTGCCGTGCGCTTAAGCGATGTGGCAACGGTCTATGAATCGGCCGCACCCAACTGGACCGTGGTGAGCGCGGATGGCAAGCCAGCCGTCATCCTGCAGGTCAAGCAGCAGCCCGATGGCAATTCGGTCCAGATCTTAAAAGACATCAATGCAGCCATGAGCGCCTATGCGCCCAGGCTGCCCGTCGGGCTCACGATCAGCAACTGGTACGATCAGAGCGAACTCGTTTCCGGAGCGGCACGCAGCGTTCTTGAGGCGGTGTTGATCGGTATCGTGCTGGCGGGGTTGGTGCTGTTCGCGTTTCTGCGCAGTATCAAAGTCACGCTGATTACGCTGATCGTCGTGCCGGCGGTATTGTGTGCCACCGTGTTGCTGTTGTACCTGCTGGGCATGAGTTTCAACATCATGACCCTGGGCGGTATGGCGGCGGCCATCGGGCTCATCATTGATGATGCGATCGTCATGATTGAGCAGATCGAACGTAGCCTGCGCAGCAGCGGCGCCGCCGGTCGCGCCGAGATTCGCTCTGCCGCCCGGGATTTTCTGGTGCCGCTGACCGGCTCGTCGGCGGCCACCATTGTTATTTTTGTGCCGCTCGCGTTCTTGAGCGGCGTGACCGGTGCGTTTTTCAAAGCCCTGTCGCTGACACTAGCCAGTTCGCTGATCGTTTCGTATTGCGCCGCTTTTTTTGCCATTCCACTGCTGGCGGATTACTTCCTGAACGCGCGCGACGCTCAGCACGCCGGGCACGAGGGCCCGTTTGCGCAGCGGGTCCTGGGCTGGTATCGACGCGCCTTCCAGCGCCTGCAGCTACGGCCGCTGCTGGTGGCGCCGATCTTGGTGCTGCTGATCCTGGCCGGCTACCTCGCTTACCGTCAGGTGGGCAGTGGTTTTATGCCGCGCATGGACGAGGGTGGTTTTATCTTCGACTACTTTTCGCCACCCGGCACCTCGCTTAAGGACACCGATGCCATGGTACAGGGGGTGGAGCGCGTCCTGCGCTCGACGCCGGAGGTACGCACCTATTCGCGGCGCACCGGTTTGCAGCTCGGTGGCGGCTTGACCGAGGCCAATAGCGGCGACATCTTCGTGCGGCTCAAACCCATGCCGCGCCGGGACATTGAAGAAATCATGAGCGAAGTGCGCGCGCGCGTTGCGCAGAGCGTGCCAGGATTGCACGTCGAAACCGCGCAACTCATGGAAGACCTGATCGGCGATCTCACCTCGGTGCCGCAGCCGATTGAAGTGAAGATATTCGGTAACGATTCAGGCACGCTCAATGAGATTGCCCCGAAAGTGGCGGCGGCCATTGCCGCTGTCAAGGGCGTGACCGAGATCAAGAATGGCGTGGTGGTCGCGGGCGACGCGTTGGACATCCGCGTGGATCCGGCGCGCGCCGCCATTGAGGGTCTGGATCCCGCGGTGGTGGCTCTGCAGCTCAAGGCGTACCTCGCCGGCACGGTGGTCACGCAGGTGCAGACTCTGGATCGTGCCGTCGACGTGCGGGTCTGGGTGCCGGCGCACCAACGCTCCTCGATCGATGAGGTTCGCCAGTTGCGACTGCAGGCTCCCGACGGCCACAAGGTGGCGCTCGAGCGGGTCGCTCACTTAAGTCTGCTTACTGGCCAGCCGGAAATCTCGCGCGATAATCTGAAACCCATGGTGGCAGTGACTGCGCGCATTGAAGGACGCGATCTGGGTAGCACGGCGCATGAGGTCAACGCTTTACTGCAAAAGTCCAGGCTGTTCCCGCCCGGCACTTATTTCGAACTGGGTGGACTCTACGCCCAGCAGAAGATTGCCTTTCGCGGCTTGCTGGCGGTACTGGTGGCGGCCTTTGCCCTGGTGTTTTTGCTGCTGATGTACCTGTATGAACGCTTCACGGCAGCGCTCGCGATCATCGCCATGCCGCTGCTGGCCATGTCGGCCGTATTCATCGGTCTATGGATCACCCGGATTGAACTGAATATTTCAGCCATGATGGGCATGACCATGGTGGTGGGCATCGTCACCGAGATCGCGATCTTTTACTTCTCGGAATATCAGCTGCTCGTCAAGAACGGTATGACCCATGAGTCGGCCCTACTGCAGGCCGGCTTGAATCGTCTGCGGCCGATTGCCATGACGACGATCGCTGCGATCCTGGCACTTCTGCCCCTGGCACTGGCCTTGGGGCAGGGCTCGGCCATGCAGCAGCCGCTGGCCATAGCGATTATCTCCGGCCTGATGGTGCAGATGCCGCTGGTGTTGCTGCTGATGCCGATACTCTTTTCGGTACTAAAGACCGAGCGCAACGCGCCACTGCCGCAAAGCCCGGGCATGCTAGGCTTGGAGCACCAGCAACCATGAATAGCCACTTTAGAACTCCAGCGCTCCTGGTCCTGTTGCCGTATTTCGCACTTGGCGCACCCTGCCGGGCTACGGTTTATGATTTTCACGACCCTGAGCAGAACACGTTCGGTGAGGATCAACGCATTCAGACGGTCGACGAAGACACACTCTACGATCTGGCGCGTCACTACAGCCTGGGTTCCGAGGAGTTGATTCGCGTCAATCCTGGAATCGATCCCTGGATTCCCGGTAGCGGAACAACCGTGCTGGTTCCAGGCCGGCACATCCTGCCCGGCGGGCCGCGCGAAGGCGTCGTGATCAACATCGCCGAGCATCGTCTTTACTACTATCCCAAACCCGGGCGTCACCAGCCACAGCAGGTGATCACCTATCCGGTCAGCATCGGCAAGATGGACTGGCACACGCCGCTGGGTGAAACAAGCGTGATCGCGAAGCAAAAAGACCCCTGGTGGACACCAACCGAGTCGGTGCGCGCCGAGCACGCCAAAGACGGCGATATCCTGCCCGCGCGCGTGCCTCCAGGCCCGGACAATCCGCTGGGCGATCGCGCCCTGCGGCTCGCCGCCGGCAAGGGCACCTACCTGATTCACGGCACCAACAATCCCATCGCCGTGGGTCTGGCCGTGACGCACGGCTGCATACGCATGTACCCGGAGGATATCAATGCACTGTTCCCGCTGGTGGCGGTGGGCACCAAGGTGTGGATCGTCAATGAGCCGGTCAAGGTCGCGTGGATCGACGGCGAGCTGCTGCTCGAGGCCCACCCGCCCGTAGACGCCGAGGGGCAGAGCCATGAGCCGAACGTGGACATATTTTCCGAGCTGTTACGTGTAGCAGTCGGCGACAGCACCGTGGCGATACATTGGGATTATGCGCGCGAGGTTTTGCAGCGCGCCGATGGCGTGGTGGCCACGGTGGGACTTTTGGTTGATCAGCCTGGAAATGAGCAACCGGGGACCGAGCAGCCGGGGACCGAGCAGCCTTAAGCCTATTTCGGCAGCGGTTCCCGCCGCAGTTCCCGGGGCGATCGGGAGCGGTGCGGATGGGGACGGCGCACCTGGAGGTTGAAACGAGCGGAAAATCAGCTATAGTTCGCTGCCCGAGGAGAGCCGTTTCTCTCTTAACTGTATGATTTATAAGAGTTTTCCGAAGAAAAGACATGTCAGAGCGCGATAGCGAAAACTTCGATATCGACGAGGAATTCGTCGCTGAAACCGAAGACAGCACCGATTACGACGGCATTCTGGCCAAAGTCGACAAACGGGTGCGCACGCAGGGTAAGCGCGGCAAGGCGGCGTGGAGCAAGCTTGAAGAGGTGCTCGCCGATCGCAAGCTGGAAAAAGACCTGCGCGATATTTTCGAAGACGAATAGCGCCGCTCAGCGATGGGTGCAGGCGCCGCAGCGGATTGGATCGTCCTGAAGTTCGGCGGTAGCAGTGTTTCGACGCTCGCCAACTGGCGCAACATTGCCGCCGTCGTGCAGGCCCGTCGCGCCACCGGCGCCCGCGTACTCATCGTGCACTCGGCGCTTGGCGGCGTCACTGATCGCCTGGAAAAATTACTGGCGGCGGCGCTGGTGGGCGCTCACGAACCGGCAATGATCGCGCTGGAAGAGCGCCATCGCACCCTCGCCGCCGAATTGGGTCTCGCAGTAAGTGCGCCGCTCGCCCAGTATTTTTCCGATCTGCGGCAAATGGCCGCTGGCATCGCGCTCACGGGCGAAATCAGCGATCGGATGCGCGCCCGGGTCATGGCTTGCGGTGAGCTGATGGCCACCGAGCTGGGTGCGCGTTTTCTGAACCATCAGGGTATCGCCTGCAGCTGGTGGGACGCGCGCAGCGGATTACACGCGGCAGCGCGCCCGAATGCTTCTGCGCGCGCCAGCTATTTATCCGCCAGCTGCGATTTCTCCGCCGACCCGGCATTGCGCGCACAGTTGCAGGCGCTCTTGCCGGTAGTGCTGACACAGGGTTTCATCGCCAGCAATGCCGCCGGTGATACCGTGCTGCTTGGTCGCGGTGGCTCAGATACTTCCGGGGCCTATCTGGCGGCCAGGTTACGGGCACTGCGGCTCGAGATCTGGACTGATGTGCCGGGAATGTTCAGCGCCAATCCGCACTCTACGCCGGCGGCCCGCCTGCTGCGTGCGCTGCATTACGATGAGGCGCAGGAGATTGCCAGCAGCGGCGCCAAGGTCCTGCACCCGCGTTGCATTCTGCCGGTCAAGCAGGCGCAGATTCCGCTCTGGGTGTATGCCACGCACACGCCCGATCTGGAAGGTACGCACATCAGCGCGAGTCCGGGCGAGGGCGCGGCGCGGGTCAAGGCGGTATGCATCAAGAAAGGCATTACGCTCATCTCGCTCGATAGTCCTGGCATGTGGCATGAAGTGGGTTTTCTGGCCGATGCCTTTCAGATTTTCAAACGCCACGGTATGTCCCTCGATCAGGTGTCCACCTCAGAAACCAACGTCACCGTGTCGCTCGACCCGGCCGCCAATACACTGGATCAGCGGGCGCTCGATGCCGTGGTGGCCGAGCTCGCGCTACTGTGCCGCGTACAGGTTATCGCTCCCTGCGCCTCGTTGAGTCTGGTGGGTCGCAATATTCGCGGCATCCTGCATCAGCTCGGCGCAGCCCTGGAGCTGTTCGCCGAACAGCGCATCTATATGGTCAGTCAGGCAGCCAACGATCTGAATTTCACTTTTGTGGTCGACGAAGGGCAGGGCGATCGACTGGTGCAGGAACTGCACGAGCTGTTGATCCGACCGGTGGCGGGCGACACCGTTTTGGGGCCTGCCTGGTCCGAGCTTTATGGCGTGAGCGCTCGAGCGACGCGGCGCGTCATGCCCTGGTGGCAGCGGCGCCGCGCTGAATTGCTGCAGCTCGCGCAGCAGCACGATTGTGCCTATGTCTATGAGCGTGACTCGGTACGCGCCGCCGCCCGCGCCCTGCGCGCGCTCAAGTCCGTTGACCGGGTCTATTACGCGATGAAAGCCAATCCCCATGCCGGACTGCTGCGGGTGATGGCGGATGAAGGGCTGGGCATCGAGTGCGTCTCGCGCGGTGAGCTGGAACACGTCTTCAGCGCGCTGCCTGAGCTCTCGCGCGAGCGCCTGCTGTACACGCCGAATTTCGCGGCGCGCGCCGAGTATGCCTGGGCCTTCGAGCAGGGCATTGCCGTGACCATCGACAATCTTTATGTGCTGCGTCACTGGCCCGAGCTGTTTCGCGGCCGCGAGGTCGTAGTGCGCATCGATACGGGTACCGGGCGCGGTCATCACCAGCATGTGCGCACCGCCGGCGTGCAATCGAAGTTTGGTGTGCCAATCACGGAACTTGCCCAGCTGGCGGAACTGGCGAGCGCGGCGGAGGTAAGCGTCGTCGGTTTGCACGCTCATCCGGGTAGCGGTGTGCTCGAGGTAACCAACTGGTCGGAGACCGCCAGTCTGCTGTTGCAGGCGGCGCCGCAGTTCCCGCAGGTGCAGAGTATCAATGTAGGCGGGGGCCTGGGCGTGCCCGACAGCCATGAACAGGCGGTGCTGGATCTTGCCAGTCTCGACATCGCGTTGCACGCCGCGCGGCAGGCGCGGCCGGAAATCTCCTTGTGCCTGGAGCCTGGGCGCTTTCTGGTGGCGAACGCGG
>JANMWZ010000020.1:0-3202 GCA_031441585.1 Gammaproteobacteria bacterium | reverse complement strand
CCTCGCGGGTGAGGAAGCCAAGCAGCGGGCGTTCGAAACGCTTCATCGGCACCGCCAGACTTCGCTCAACGACATGTAGCGAGGCGATGTCCCGGCGGCCAGCGAACTTCAGGAAGGCGCGCAGTCCGGTCAGGCGCAGGTTGCGGCTACGAACCGAGTTGTGCCGTTCACGCTCCAGATGGTCCAGGAACGCCAAGATTAGATCCGGCTGGATGTCGACGAGCCGCAGCGCGGTCGGTGCCTTATGTAGCTTGCTGTCGGCGAAGTCGAGGAACAGCAGCAACGCATCGCGGTAACAGGCTACCGTACGCGGACTGACTGCGCGCTGGGCAACCAGATACTCGGTGAAGAACTGCTGCACGAGCGAGGCGAACGAAGTTGACTTGGGTGCGGGGGTGTTATGCATCTTGCACCTCGGTGGGTGCCAAGAATGACTCGAAACGCTCTGCGGCCAACCCCATCAGCTCCGGCACGGCCGAGAGGTACCAGTAGGTGTTGGTCACCATGGCGTGCCCCACATAGGTGGACAGCGACAGCATCGCCTGATCGATATCGATGCCCTCGGCGTGCCAACGCATGATGCGGTGCACGACGAAGGTGTGCCGCAGATCGTGGATGCGCGGGGCATGGTGAGCTCCACGGTTGCGCCAGCCCAACTGCGCGCGGAGTTCGGCGAAGACGCGATGCACCTGGCGCTCGCCCAGTGCCAGTCCGCGCCGTCGCCCGCGCATGCAGACGAAGAATGGTGCGTCCTCCTGCACCGACTCGCCGGATAGGTCACGCGCCGCCCGATAGCGCTGCAGCGCCTTGATCGTGCTGACGTGCATGGGCACCTGGCGCGATTTGGCGAACTTGGTCTGGTGAATGGTGAGCATGCCGCGCGTGAGGTCGACATCCTCGATGCACAATGCCAGCGCCTCAGAGATTCGCAGTCCCGTGGACGCAATCAGCCCGAACAGTGTCTCGAAGATGACCCCGCGCAGGCCCATGATTGGGCCAAGCCGCCGAGCGGCGGCCAGCAGATCGACGATCTCGCCCTCGCTGTAGATGTGCGGCGCCTGGCGCTCCGGCAAGCGACCGAAGATCGTGTCATCGGGAACCTCAGTCCGCGGCTCGAATTGCTGCAGCCAGCGCGCGAATGAGCGCAACTGCTTGAGCCGTCGTGCCCACGTACGCGGATCACTGCTGCCGTGGCTATCGCGCCGGGCCCAGTCGGCCATAACCTCCACTGTCAACGGTCCGCGGTGGCCGACCGACCGAACATGGCGCGCGAAGCCGCGCAAGGCGTAAGCCGGAGTGCGTAGACCGAACCCCAGGCGGCGGCGCTCGGCGAGGTAGTCCTCGGCGCGCGCGTGCAGAGAGCGGGGCGAACTCATGCTGCGCTCCCTGGCCAAGGCAGTGCGACTTCGACCAAGTTACGGCTGTCGAGCTTGGCGTAGATCCGCGTGGTGTTCAGCGACCGATGGCGCAGGACATCGGCCACCTCCTTGAGAGAGGAGCCACCTGCCAGCAGTCGGTTCGCCATGGTGTGGCGAAGCAGATGCGAGCGGGTGTAGGGCAGCCCCGCGTGCGCATAGGCTTGACGGATCGTCTTGCGTACGAGATCAGGGCCTACGGGCTGGTCGCGCGGAGCGACGTGACGCACGAAGACGGCGCGGTTGCGGGTCTTGGGACGTTCGTCCTTCAGGTAGGCGGCGATGGCGGCGCCCGTGGTGGCCGGTAGTGGCAGCACATCTTCCCGGCGGCCCTTGGTGTGGCGCAGGGTGATCGTGCCGGCGCGCCAGTCAATGTCGTCGAGGCTGATTCGCGCGACCTCACCGCTGCGAAGCCCAAGATCCAGGGCGCACCGGACGATGGCGGCACTCCGTCGCTGGGACCGGCCGGTTTGGCCGAGGGATTCAACCAGCCGCTCGACCTCTGCGGTCGTCAAAGTCTTGGGCAGCGAGGCCAACTGCCAGTTGGCGGGGTAGGATAGCGTCCCGATGAGTCCGTGTACGAGATCACCGAGTGACGCGCGGTACCGAAAGTAACCGCGCAGTGCGGCGACCACCGTACCGGCAGTTGCCGGCTTGCTGTAGAGCTGGGCTTCCTGGGCGAAGAACCGCCGGACGTGCTCCGGCTTGATCGCAGCGATGTCAATGGCGTAGTGAGGGCGCTCACGTTTCCCGAGGTTGATTACCGGGAATCTGGTCAATTTGGGTGAGGGATAGCGGGGTGGGAACCCTCACGGATCTCGACCAGACGATCCGCGAGGGTAGTCTCTGTTTGTCGAGAACGGAGACCGCCACGATTATGACCTTTTCTGCCGAAGCCGGCCGGCGCTTTTTTCGCCTGCAGCAGGAGATCGACCTGGACCAGTGCCGCCGGGTGCAGGCGCTCGGATGCCCCGACTGCGGCGGCGCGCTGGATCGCAACGATCATGCGCGCAAGCCGCGGGGCTTGCCGTTCCAGCATTTCGATGACGATCCGCGCCGGCTCAACCTGTGTTGCCGGGATTGCCGGGCGCACAACATGCCCGAGTCGGTGGTGTATCTGGGCCGGCGGGTGTACGTTGGAATCGTAATGGCGCTGGCCAGCATTCTGGTTTCCGGCTTGACGCCGCGCCGCCTTTCGCGGGTACAGGCCGCGCTCGGGGTGTCGGCACAGACGGTTCGGCGCTGGCGCCAGTGGTGGCAGAGCGGATTTGTCGAGAGCCGGTTCTGGGCCGAGCGGCGGGGTTTGTTTCTGCCGCCGGTGGCTGTTGGGCAATTGCCGAACGACTTGGTCGAGCGCTTCGCTGGCGAGACTGGCGCTGCGCGTCTGCTGGCGTTGCTGCGCTTCTTGTCACCGCTGACCATCACGCTGCGAGAGGGTCGCGGCAGCAAGGTGAATCTCGCGTAGAACTTGATGCGTGCCAGGAGCCGCAAGCGTCGATACCGTGGGCTGCGATCGATCCCACGGGGATCGGCGATTGAGGAGCGAACGTGATGCAATCGGACTCGCGGCAACACCGACAACGGTGGGCCTTGTTGCGCCTGCAAGTGATCGGCCATCTGTTGGCCTCGCCACCGGAAGAAGGTGCATTGCAGACCGCCCTGAAGACGCTGGCGCAGAGCACCTGGCGTCATCCGCTCTCCGGTGCCGACGTGCGCTTCGGCTTCTCGACGATCGAGCGCTGGTACCTGCGGGCGCGCCAGCACCCGGATCCGGTTGCGCGACTGAC
>JANMWZ010000019.1:0-74361 GCA_031441585.1 Gammaproteobacteria bacterium | reverse complement strand
CCGGAGCCTCCATGGACGGATTTACGGCGCTCCCGAAAAAACCTCTGCATAATCACCCGCCAGCCCGGCATCAACCATGCGTGTCCGGGTTCCTGTCTTGGATTCAGAGCGGGGGGAATATGCTCGACGAAGTGAAAAAAGACTGTGTGACCCGCATGCAAAAATGCGTGCAGGTCTTCATGGCCGATCTGAAGAAAATGCGCACTGGCCGCGCCCACCCCAGTCTCGTTGAACATCTCAAGGTCGACTACTACGGGGCCGACATGCCGCTGAACCAGGTCGCCAATATCAGTATTGAAGACGCGCGCACGATAGTGGTCTCACCCTGGGAAAAAACCATGGTGCAGGCGATTGAAAAGGCGATCCACAAGTCGGATCTCGGACTCTCGCCGATGAGCGCCGGCGCGGTGATTCGCATACCACTGCCGCCGCTCACTGAAGAGCGGCGCCGCGACATCACTAAAGTCGTGCGCCATGATGCCGAGAATGCCCGCGTCAGCGTCCGCAACGTGCGGCGCGACGTGCTGGCCGACGTCAAGGAAATGCTCAAGGAGAAGATGATCTCGCAGGACGATGAGCGCAAGGCGCAGGATGACATCCAGAAGCTGACCGATAAGTACGTGGCCGAGATCGATCAGCAACTGGCGGCCAAGGAAAAAGAGATCATGCAGGTCTAGCGATGCAGGTGCCGCGGCATATCGCCATCGTCATGGATGGCAACGGCCGCTGGGCGCAGGGGCGAGGCGCCGAGCGCGCGGCGGGCCATCGCTCGGGCCTCGACCCGGTGCGGATGGTGATCGAGGAGTGCCTGCACTGCCAGGTTGAGGCCTTGACACTGTTCGCTTTCAGCAGCGAGAACTGGTCGCGGCCGGCCGCGGAGGTGGCCAGCATCATGAATCTTTTCTTTGACGCACTTGAAGCCGAGCTGCCGGCGCTCGATCGCAACGGCGTACGCCTGCGCTTCATCGGTGAGCGCAGTGCCCTGGCCACGCCACTGCGTGCGCGCATGGCGGAAGCCGAGGCACTGACTGGCAACAATGCCGCCTTGCAGCTGCAGGTGGCCATCAGCTATGGCGGTCGTCAGGATATTCTCGCCGCGGTGCGCCAGCTGGCGGCAGCCTGCGAGCGCGGTGAGCTGCGCAGCGCCGAACTGGATGAATCGACATTCGCACGGGCCCTGGCACTCGCGGGGCTGCCTGATCCCGATTTATACATACGCACCGGTGGCGAACAGCGGATCAGCAATTTTCTGCTCTGGAACCTGGCCTACAGCGAGCTGTATTTCACACCGGTGTTATGGCCCGATTTCAGCACCGAGGATTTCGCGGCCGCGCTGCGCGATTTTTCCAGTCGCGAACGGCGCTTCGGGCACAGCAGTGCCCTGCCTGCGAGGCTCTAGGGCATGCGCGCGCGAGTTCTCACGGCCATGGTACTCGGCGCGGTACTGATCAGCGTCTTATTGCTCGCGCCAGCCGTGGCGGCGCGCGCTTTGTTGGGCCTGTTTGTGATTGCTGGAGCCTGGGAATGGGCGGCGTTCGCGGGTTGCACGGAACGCGCGCTGCGGCTGGGGTTTGTGTTGCTGATCGCGGTGGTGTCGGTAGGCGGGCGGGCACTGGTGGAAGGCGGCGCTGGAGTCGGCACTGTCACCGGCCCGGCCTTCGGCGTCCTGCTGCGCGTGGCAGCCTGCTGGTGGGTGGTGGCTCTGCTGTGGCTGGTGTTTGCGCCGCAGCGGGTGAGCCGCTGGGGGGCTGCGGTGGCAGCACTGTGCTCGCTGCCGCCGACCTGGATCGCGCTGACGCACATTGCCGGGAATTGGACCCGCGGCACCCAGTGGGTACTGTTTATCGTGGTGCTGGCTTTTGCTGCCGACACGGGGGCTTTTTTTGCCGGGCGCGCTTTTGGACGCACGAAACTGGCGCCCCGTGTGTCGCCGGGAAAGACCTGGGAAGGGGTTATTGGCGGTTTATTCCTCGCCGCGCTGGCGGCGCTGGCGGGCGCGCGCTGGTTCGGGCAGCCGGCTGCGACCTTCGTCCCGTTATGCCTGCTGGCGGCGGCATTTTCCGTCGTCGGTGATCTCACCGAGAGCATGTTTAAACGCGCCAGCGGCGTGAAGGATAGCGGCCGGCTGTTTCCCGGGCACGGCGGCGTACTCGATCGCATCGATAGCCTGCTGGCCGTGACGCCGTTCATGGCGCTGGGCTTGATCCAGTTCGGGGTTGGCACATGATAAGCGTGACCCTGCTGGGCTCGACCGGCAGCATCGGCCAGAGCACGCTGGCGGTGCTGGAGCGCCATCCGGAGCGGTTTCGTGTGGTATCGCTGGCGGCCAGGAGCAATGCCCGGCGCATGGCCGAGCAGTGCCTGCGATTCAGGCCCGCGACGGCGGTAATGGAAAATCCACAGGCGGCCGCTGAACTCGAGCGCCTGCTGCAGGCCGCGGGCGCCAAAGTGCAGGTGGCTTCCGGGGCCGCGGCGATTACACAACTGGCGTGTGATCCGGCCGCCGAGGTGGTGATGGCCGCGATCAGCGGTGCGGCAGGGTTGCACTCCACGCTCGCCGCCGCTGCCGCCGGCAAGCGCTTGCTGCTGGCGAACAAGGAGGCGGTCGTGATGGCCGGTCACCTGCTGATGGCGGCGCTGGCTGCAGGCGGGGGTACGCTGGTGCCGATCGATAGCGAGCATAACGCTATTTTTCAGTGCCTGCCGCCGGGAGCGCGCATCGGGGAGCGCCCGGCCGGAGTGCGCCGCCTGCTGTTGACGGCTTCGGGTGGGCCATTCCTCGAATGGACAGCTGCCGCCATGGCTCGGGCGACGCCGGAGCAGGCCTGCGCCCATCCGCGTTGGCAGATGGGAGCCAAAATTTCCGTCGATTCCGCCACGCTGATGAACAAGGGCCTGGAGCTGATCGAGGCCCAGGTGCTGTTTGGCGTCAACGTCCAGGACATTGCTGTATTGGTGCATCCGCAGAGCATCGTGCACTCGCTGGTCGAGTTCCAGGACGGTTCTACCCTGGCACAGATGGGCTCGCCGGATATGCGCACTCCCATCGCCCAGGCACTGGCGTGGCCCGCGCGCATCGCGTCCGGTGTAGAATTCCTCGATTTGGTCAAGGCCGGCCCGCTGGAGTTTCGTGCCCCTGACCGCGCCCGCTTCCCCTGTCTTGCACTGGCGGAGCAGGCGGCACGCGCGGGGGGCATGGCGTGCACCTGGCTTAATGCTGCCGATGAAGTGGCAGTGCAGGCTTTTCTCGACAAGCAGTTGAACTTTGGGGATATTTCGGCGGTCATTGCAGAGGTTATGGCGCACATGCCTGGTGGGGATATGAAAGATCTGGATACCGTGTTGGCGGCGGACAGGGCTGCGCGTGAGCGTGCCAGTGCCTGTCTCGGAGCGCGTCAGCGCCTGAGCCGCAGCGTGCTCGCGTGAGCCGCAGCGTGCCCGCTTGAACCCGCGCCTGTTGCCAGTGAGCCACGCATGAGCCTGTTCGCGCTGCGCCTGGCGGCGTTTCTGGTCGCGGTATGCCTGTTGGTGGGCGTGCATGAGTTTGGTCATTTCTGGGTGGCGCGCCGCCTGGGGTTCAAAGTTCTGCGCTTCTCTATCGGTTTCGGCCGGCCACTGTGGAAACACATCGGCAGGGTTGACGCGACCGAATATGTGCTGGCCGCCGTGCCGCTCGGCGGCTATGTGAAGATGCTTGATGAGCGCGAGGGGCCGGTGGCTGCTGAGGAACAGCATCGCGCCTTCAATCGGCGCCCTCACTGGCAGCGCATTGCCGTCTTGCTGGCGGGCCCGGCCGCCAACTTTATTTTTGCAATCGTGGTGCTTACCGGTCTTTTGTGGGTCCAGGGCAGCACGGAAGTGCGACCACTCCTGGGTGCGGTAGCGCCGTTGTCTCGCGCGGCGCTCGCCGGTGTGCACGCCGGTGATGAAGTGACGACGATCAACGGCCGGGCGGTGCTCAGTCAGCGCGAGGTCTGGGTTGGACTATTCGATGAATTGTCCGCAGCGCATCCCCTTACCCTCGGCCTGCGCGACAGCGCCGGACAGACACGGGTTGTTGCCATTGATACCGGCAACGCGAGCGAACGGCGCGCGCTGTCCGAGCCGGCTGCGGTAATGGCCGGCCTCGGTCTGCAGTTTCAGGAGCCAGAAATACCCGCCGTGCTCGGCTCGGTTGAGGCCGGTGGCCCGGCGGCGCGCGGAGGGCTGCGCGCGGGCGATACGGTCCTGAGCGTGAATGCTGAGCCGGTCCACAATTTCATGGGCCTGGTGAGGCTGGTGCGTGCGCATCCGGATGAAAGCATTGCGCTGCGTTACCGGCGCGCCGGCCGGGAAGACACCGTGCGCATTGCCACCAGCGGTTACCAGCAGGGCGGTAAACGACTGGGGCGCATACAGGTGGGTCAGCCGCGCAGCGTTCCCTGGCCGCCCTCCATGTTGACCCATATCAATCTCGGTCCTGGTGGCGCCTTGCTGGGTGCCATGCATGAAACCTGGAGCATGACCGCGTTCCAGGCCCGCATGATGTGGCGCATGCTCTTCGGCGAGGTTTCGGTCAAGAATCTCAGCGGCGCATTGACCATTGCCGAACTCGCGGGCGATTCAGCCGCCGCCGGCGTCGCGGCTTTCCTCAATTTCCTGGTGCTGATCAGTCTGGCGCTCGGGTTTCTGAACCTGCTGCCGATTCCGATACTCGACGGCGGCCAGATCGTGATGCAGGCGATCGAGTGGCTCAAGGGCAGCCCCCTCTCGGAACGTGCCCAGGCTGCCGGACAGCAGCTGGGTATTGCGCTGGTGCTGCTGCTGTTGAGCGTCGCGCTGTATAACGACATTACGCGTCAGTTTGGTTGATTTTTCCCAATAGTAAAACGGCAGTTGTGCATGAATTATCGCGCGGTATTCGCCGTTCTCGCTCTTGTGGTCAGTTCAGCCGCCGCTGCGCAGCTGGCACCGGACGCCGACTTTACGGTCGGAGACATCAAGATTGAAGGCCTGCAGCGCATCTCCGAAGGCACGGTTTTCAACTACCTGCCGGTGAACATTGGCGATCGCCTGACCGCCCAGCGCCAGCGCGAGGCGCTGCGGGCGCTGTATGCCACCGGCTTTTTCCGCGACGTGGAACTGCGCCGCGACGGCAATACGCTGCTGGTCGCAGTGCTCGAGCGGCCCTCACTCGAGAGCGTGGAGATCAAGGGCAACAAGGACATCAAGACTGAAGATCTGCAGAAGTCGTTGCGCACGGTCGGGCTGTCGGCCGGCAAGACTTTCAATCGCTCGACGCTCGAGGAGGTCACTCAATACCTCACCGATCAGTATTACAGCCGCGGCAAGTACGCGGTGAAGATCGATTCCAAGGTTGAAGACCTGGCCAACAACCGGGTGCGCGTCAATCTCGATATCAAGGAGGGCAGCCGCGCCAAGATCCGGCAGATCAATATCATCGGCAATACGGTCTTCAAGAGCAAAGACATACTTGATACGCTGACGCTCAAGACGCCCAACCTGACCTCCTGGTACAAGAGCAACGATCGCTATTCGCGCGAATCGCTGGAAGGCGATCTGGAAAAGATCCGCACCTACTACCAGGATCGCGGCTACGCCAACTTCCGGCCTGATTCGGTCCAGGTGGCCATCTCGCCTGACAAGAGCGATATTTTCATCACCGTGAACATCACCGAAGGCGTGGTCTACAAGATCAGTGAGGTCAAGCTGGCGGGCAAGCTGGTGCTGCCGGAGGCCGACCTCAAGCGCCTGGTGCTGATCAAGCCCGGGCAGGTCTATTCACAGAAATACATCACGGCGACGCAGGAGCTGATCAAGAACCGCCTCGGCGCCGAGGGTTTCTATTTCGCCAAGGTCGATGACGTCAAGACTGCTGATGAAACCAGGAAAGAAGTGGCGCTGTCGCTGTTTATCGAACCTGGCAATCGTGTCTATGTGCACCAGATCAGTTTCAAGGGTTCCACCCGCAGCAACGATGAAACCCTGCGACGCGAGGTGCGCCAGCTCGAAGGTGCGCTGCTTTCCAACGTGGCGCTGGAGCGTTCCAAGCAGCGTCTCCAGCAGCAGCAGTTCGTCGAGACGGCCGAAGTCGAAACCACCCCGGTAGCCGGATCCCCTGATCTGGTCGATGTGGTCTTCAACGTCAAAGAACGACCGAGCGCCAGTATCAGCGGTGGCGTTGGCTACTCGGCCTCGCAGAAGTTCATGCTCAATGCCAGTTTTCAGGATAGCGATTTCATGGGCAGCGGCGACAATATTGCCCTGCAGCTCGACTCGAGTCTGTACAACAAGATCTACAGTTTCTCGCACACCAATCCCTATCTGGGCGTCGATGGTCTGTCGCGTACCGTCTCGCTCAGCTATCGCAATTCGACCCAGTTTGTATCGACCTCATCCAATTTCAAGTCGCAGAACCTCTCGCTCGGGCTAAGCTTCGGCTATCCGATCAGCGAGTTCCAGCGCGTGAGCGCCGGTGCGGCGCTGCAACGCGTCGATCTGCTCACCTATCAGGGCAGCAGCGCGCAACAATCGGTGGATTGGGTGCAGAACAATGGCAATCCTTACACGCGCGTCACCCTGAGCAGTGGCACGCTCGCCGACGGCACCGCCATTACTTCGGCCACTTCCCTGTATGGCAGCCGCTACAGCACGATCGAGTTGAACGCAGGATGGATGTTCGATTCGCGTAATCGCGGCCTGTTTGCCGATCGCGGCCAGCGCCATACGCTGGGTCTGAGTTTCGTACCTACTGGCAGCGTGCGTTACTACCAGGCCAGTTACGATGGCATCTACTACCAGCCTTTGCTGCTGCGCACCACGCTTTCCCTGGGCGCCAACATCGTGTACGGGAAGGGCCTGGGCCACACCACGGGGTTGCCGCCCTATAAGCGCGCCTACGCGGGCGGCCCCGATACGGTGCGCGCCTATACGGACAGTTCGCTCGGCCCGGTGGACAGCAACGGCAACCCGTACGGCGGTAACCTGCTGACCGTGCTGCGCGCTGAGCTGATCCTGCCGCTGCCGGTCAAATGGCAGACCAGCGCGCGCGGCAGCCTGTTTTTCGATATGGGGAACGTGTTCTCCACCGACGGCACCCACTACAAGGGGCGCGATCGGACCACTCCGGTGAATTATAATTTCGCGTACAATGAGCTGCGAAAATCGGCTGGTGTGGCGGTTCAGTGGCTGGCGCCTTCGCTCGGCGTGTTCCGCTTCAGCTACGGTGTCCCCCTCAACAAGTTCGTAGGCAGTCCTACGGACCCAAGATTTCCCGATCGCACGGAATTCTTTCAGTTCACGATCGGCGGTGCGTTTTGAAGTGTTTGAGTTGGTATGAATTTTAATCACTTATCGGGAGTAGAGCAGTGAAGCGTTCGTGGCATGTCGGATTTGCAGGGATGGTTTTGAGCGCGTTGGCCGTAGTGCCGGCGCACGCTGAATTACATATAGGCGTGGTCAACTACAGCCGCCTGATGCAGGAATCACCGCAGTACAAAGCGGTGCAGGAGTCCCTGCGAGGTGAGTTTGCCGGCAAGCAGCGCGACCTTACCGCGCAGCAGACCGCGCTCAAGACCAAGCAGGAGCGCCTCGAAAAGGACGGCGCCACCATGACCGCCGACCAGCGCAGCAAGGCGGAAAAAGAGCTGCGCGACGGCAATCGCGACTATTCCCAGAAAGTCGCCGATTTCCAGGAAGAGGCGACCGCGCGTCAGAATGAAGAGCTGTCACGACTGGAGAGTTCGCTGGTCGCGGAAGTGCAGAGCTTTGCGCTCTCACAAAAGTTCGATCTGGTGCTGGCGCAGGGCGTGATCTACAACGCCAGCTCGCTGGACATTACCGCTTCCGTGCTGGCATCGCTGCAGGCGCGTTCGGCGACACCGGCGACACCGGCGACACCGGCGGCACCGGCGGCGGCGCCTAAACCTGCGACCCCTCCCAAGTAGCCGCTCCTGACCTCGGTAGCGCTGTAATACTCGCAAGCTGCAGGTCGCTGGTGCGGCGGCTCCCATGAGCTTTGCGGTGGGTGAGCTGGCGGTGCGCTTCGGCTGCGAGTTACGCGGCGATCCTGAGGTGCGCGTGCAGCGTGTGGCGACGCTGGCACTCGCGGGCAGTGGCGAGTTAAGTTTTCTTGCCAATCCGCACTACCGGCGCCAGCTGAGCACGACGCGCGCCGGCGCGGTCGTACTCGACGCCGCCAGCGCGGCGCAATGTCCGGGCGTCGCCCTGATCAGTGCCAACCCTTACGCCACCTATGCGCGTATCGCCGCGCTCCTGCATCCAGCCCCCGCGGCACGAGCCGGCGTGCATGAGCGCGCGATGCTCGATCCAACAGCGCGCGTCGCGGCCAGTGCCAGCGTTGGTCCGCAGGCTGTCATTGGCGCGCGCTGCGACATCGGTGAGCGCGCGCAGATCGGCGCTGGCTGCATTCTGGGTGAGGACGTCTCGATCGGCGCAGACTGCGTGCTGCACCCGCGGGTAACGCTCGAGCGTGGCGTGAGCCTGGGCGCACGGGTGCGCGTGCAGTCGGGCGCCGTCATCGGATCCGATGGCTTTGGGTTCGCGCGCGCGGGCGCAGCCTGGCTGGCGGTGCCGCAGATCGGCAGCGTACGGATCGGCGCCGATGCCGATATCGGCGCCAACACCACCATCGATCGCGGCGCCATTGAAGATACGGTAATTGCCGAGGGCGTCAAACTCGACAATCAGATCCAGATTGGCCACAACGTGCACATTGGGGCCCATACCGTGATCGCCGCCTGCAGCGGCATATCCGGCAGCACGCACGTCGGCGCCCGCTGCATGATTGCCGGGATGGTGGGCATCGTCGGGCACCTGAACATCTGCGATGATGTCGTGCTGACGGGCATGTCGATGGTGGCGCATTCGATTGCGACGCCTGGCATCTACTCGGGCGGAATTCCGGCGGTGGCGGCGCCGCTCTGGCGGCGCCTGGTGGCGCGCTTCAAACGCCTCGAGACGCTGGCCGGACGGGTGTCGAGGCTGGAGCGCCTGACCGGCGCCGGTGTGGCGCTGACGGCGGCGGGTGAGCAACAACAGGATGAACACCATGAGTGAGCCTCTGGCGATGGATATTCACGACATCCTCAAGCGACTACCGCATCGCTATCCTTTTCTGCTGGTCGATCGGGTGCTGGAGCTGGTGCCGTGGCAGAGTATTCGCGCGCTCAAGAACGTCACCGTCAACGAGCCGTTTTTCCCGGGCCATTTTCCGCACCGGCCGGTGATGCCGGGTGTCATGATCATCGAAGCGCTGGCGCAGACGGCCGGCATTCTGGCCTTTGTCTCCGCTGGTACAGTGCCCAACGAGAACACGCGCTTTTATTTTGTCGGCATTGACAAGGCGCGCTTTCGCCGCCCGGTCGAGCCGGGCGATCAACTGACATTGAGTGCGCAGGTGGAGCGCAGTATGCGCGGCGTCTGGCGCGTGTCGGTTGTGGCTACGGTGGGCGAGGTGGAGGCCGCCGCAGCGACACTGTTGCTGTCGCCCGATCTCGCGAACACCGTGCCTTTCGGTGCGACACCGTGATCGATCCGCACGCGCTGGTGTCGCCGCAGGCCGAGCTGGCCGGCGATGTCGAGGTCGGCCCGTTTGCGGTGATCGGCCCAAAGGTGCGCATCGGGCCACGCACGCGTATCGGCTCACACGTGGTGATCAACGGCCCAACCACGATTGGCGCCGACAATCAACTGTTCCAGTTTGCCTCGATTGGCGATGCGCCGCAGGACAAGAAATACCGGGGCGAACCCACGCGTCTGGAGATTGGCGATCGCAACGTGTTCCGGGAGTTCTGCACGGTCAATCGCGGCACTACTCACGATGAGGGTGTGACGCGCATCGCTGATGACAACCTGTTCATGACCTCTAGCCATGTGGCGCACGATTGCCAGCTTGGCAGCCGCATCGTCATGGCCAACTGCGCCACGCTCGGCGGCCACGTGCAGCTGGGCGATTGGGTCATCATGGGTGGGTTTGCTGGCATTCACCAGTTCTGCAAAATCGGTGCCCATGCGTTTATCGCCAACAACGCCGCCGTGACCCGCGACGTGCCGCCCTACATCATGGCAGTGGGCCAGCCGGCGGCGCCGCATTCGGTGAACAGCGAGGGCCTGAAGCGTCGCGACTTTAGCGCGGAGCAGATCAGCCATATCCGCGAGGCCTATCGCGTACTCTATCGGCGCGACCTGCCACTGCAGGAGGCGGTGCGCGAACTTGGCCTGTTGGCGGCGACCCAACCGGAAATACAACCCTTTGTCGATTTCATCACCGCTTCAACGCGCAGCCTGATACGCTGAAACTCCCATGAACGCCTCCACCCCCGGGGCGCGCGCGCCGCGCGTGGTGATCGTGGCCGGCGAGGCCTCCGGCGATCAGCTGGGCGCGGCGTTGATGGCGGCGCTGCGCCAGCAGTGGCCAGGCGTGCAGTTCGCCGGTATTGCTGGCCCCTTGATGAAAGCGGCGGGCTGCGAGTCCTGGCAGGGCGCCGAAGAACTTGCCGTCATGGGTCTGTTTGAAATCATCCCGCATCTGCCGCGCTTGCTGCGTATCCGGCGGCAGTTGCTGCGCCGCGTGCGCGCCGATCCGCCTGCTGTGTACATTGGCGTCGATTACAAAGAATTCAATCTCAGCGTCGCACGCCGTCTGAAGGCGGCCGGCATTCGCACCGTCCAATACGTCAGCCCACAGGTCTGGGCCTGGCGCGAGCGGCGCGTGCATCGCATGGCTGCGGCCTGTGATCTGCTGCTGTGTCTGCTGCCGTTCGAGCCGCCGTTCTATGCGAAGTTTGGCGTGCGGGCGCAGTTCGTGGGTCACCCGTTGGCCGATCAGATTCCGCTCGATGTCGATCGCGCCGCGGCGCGCGCGCAATTGGGGCTGGCGCCGGGCGTGCCGGTAGTGGCGTTGCTGCCCGGCAGCCGCCGTGGCGAAGTGTCGCGCCTGGGCGCAGATTTCATCGCTGCCGCCAGGCAGTTCCTGCTGCTCGAGCCGCAGGCGCAGTTCGTTGCGCCCATGGCAACACCGGCCGTGCAGGCACTATTTGAGCGTGCGGGTGCACGCGCGGCGGGTATCAGGCTGGTGGCGGGACAATCTCGCACCGTGTTGCAGGCTGCCGATGTGGCGCTGGTGGCCTCGGGAACGGCGACACTCGAGGCCCTGTTGTGTCGCTGCCCGATGGTCGTGGCCTATCGGCTTGGGGCTCTGACGGCCTGGCTGCTGCGCACCCTGCGGTTGGTGCAGCTGCGGTACTTTTCGCTGCCCAATCTGCTGGCGGGCGAGGCGCTGGTGCCTGAGTTTTTTCAGCAAGCGGTGCAGGGCGCTACGCTTGCCACGTCGCTGCGCATCCAGCTGCGCGACTGCGCGCAGCGCCAGCGTCTGACCCAGCGGTTTCGGGCGATACATGAAACTCTGCGCCAGGATGGGGCCGCGCAGGCGGCCGCGGCGGTGCTTGCCCTGCTGGGCGAGGCACGCTGATGCGGGTGCTACTTGCTGGAGTCGACGAGGCCGGCCGTGGGCCGCTCGCCGGTCCGGTGGTGGCCGCCGCCGTCATCCTCGATGCCTCGCGCCCGATCGCAGGCCTGCGCGATTCCAAAAAACTGACTGCCGTGCGCCGCGTCGAACTGGCAGCGCAGATTCGCGAGCGTGCCCTCGGTTGGGCGATCGCGCAAGCGAGTGCGGCGGAGATCGATGCGCTCAATATTCTGCAGGCCACGCTGTTGGCGATGAAGCGCGCAGTAGCGGGGCTCAAGCCCCGGCCCATGCACATCATCATCGATGGTAACAAGGCGCCACAATTCACTGATCTGCCTGACAATTGCCTCGTAGAAACATTGGTGCGCGGCGATGATCTGGTGCCCTCGATCAGCGCCGCCTCGATACTGGCCAAAACCTATCGCGATGCCCTGATGAAGGAATTTGAACGTGTCTATCCAGGTTACGGACTGGCGCAGCACCAGGGGTACCCGACGCCGATGCATCTGGCGGCACTGGCAGAACTGGGACCCTCAGCGATACATCGGCAGAGCTTTGCTCCGGTAAGATCGTGCCTGTGAATAGCGCCTTCGTACATCTGCGTGTGCACACCGAGTACTCGCTGATCGACAGCGTGGTGCGCGTGCCCGAACTGATCGAGGCCGTGGCGCAGGCGGCCATGCCCGCTGTGGCGGTAAGCGATCAGGACAACCTGTTCGCGATGGTGAAGTTTTATCGCGCCGCACTGGCGCGCGGCGTGCAGCCGATCATTGCGGTCGACCTGCGCCTGCGTGAGCCGTCCGACCCACAGGGACCCTCGCGCCTGACGCTATTGTGTCAGAACCTCGAAGGTTACCGGAATCTCACGCGCCTGGTGTCGCGCGGCTGGCTCGAGGGCCAGGTGCGCGGTGAACCGCTCATTGAGCGCAGCTGGCTGACGCCGGCCACGACCAGTGGTCTGATCGCACTCTCTGGTGCGCAGGCCGGTGACATCGGTCGCGCGCTCCTGCAGGCGCGTGGCGCGCAGGCCCGCCAGGCGCTCGAGGCCTGGATGGCATTGTTCGGCGATCGTTTTTACATCGAGGTGCAGCGCATTGGTGCCGCCGGCGAAGACACTTACGTGCCCGCCGCACTGGCACTGGCCAGCGAACAGGGTGTGGCCTGCGTAGCGACCAACGAGGTGCGCTTCCTGCTGGCCAGTGACTTCGAAGCGCACGAGGCGCGCGTCTGCATTCACGATGGTGCGCTGCTGGCTGATCCGGCCCGCACCCGCCGCTACACGCCGCAACAGTTTTTGCGCAGCCCCGCGCAGATGGCGGCGCTGTTCCCTGAAGCCGGCGCCGTGCTGGCCAATAGCGTCGAGATCGCGCGGCGTTGCAGCCTCATGCTGCGCCTGGGCGAGCCGCGCCTGCCGGTGTTTCCGGTGGCCGCCGATACCACACCCGACGCCTACCTGCGTGCTGCCGCGGCGCGCGGACTGAACGCGAAGCTGGCCGCTGCTGCGTTGCCGCTCGACGCGGCCGTCTATCGGCAGCGCCTGGATGCCGAACTGGCCGTGATCTGTCCGATGGGTTTTGCCAGTTACTTTCTGATCGTCGCCGATTTCATCGACTGGGCGCGCCACAACGGCGTGCCCGTGGGGCCCGGGCGCGGCTCAGGCGCGGGTTCGCTCGTGGCCTATGCCTTGGGCATTGTGGATATAGATCCGTTGCGCTATGACCTGCTGTTCGAGCGCTTTCTGAATCCGGAGCGCGTCTCGATGCCCGACTTCGACATCGACTTCTGCATGGCGGGGCGCGACCGGGTCATTGAGTACGTCGCCGCCAAATACGGCGCCGAGCGTGTCTCGCAGATCATCACTTACGGCACCATGGCGGCCAAAGCCGTGGTGCGCGATGTCGGCCGCGTGCAGGGTCACCCCTATGGCATGGTCGATCGCATCGCCAAACTGATTCCCTTCGAACTGGAAATGACGCTAGCCAAGGCGCTCGAGAAGGAACCGGAGCTCAAACGCCTGTATCGCGAAGATGACGAAGTTCATGCGCTCATCGACATGGCGCGCGCGCTCGAGGGTCTGACGCGCAATGCCGGCAAGCACGCCGGTGGCGTGGTGATCGCACCCTCGGTACTCACCGACTTTGCGCCGCTTTATTGCGAGGAGGGCGGCGCCAACGTCGTCACGCAGTTTGACAAAGATGACGTCGAAGCCGCCGGGCTGGTGAAGTTCGATTTTCTGGGTCTGCGCACGCTGACGATTCTCGATTGGGCGCTGCGCGGTATCAATGCGACGCGTGCGGCGGCGGGCGCGGCGCCGCTCGATCTGCTGCGCCTGAAAATGGACGATGCCGCAACCTTTACGCTGCTGAAAAACTGCGGCACGACCGCGGTATTCCAGCTCGAATCGCGTGGCATGAAAGACCTGATCAGGCGCCTGCAGCCCGATTGCTTCGAAGACATCATCGCCCTGGTGGCGCTGTTCCGGCCTGGCCCGTTGCAATCGGGGATGGTTGATGACTTCATCGCCCGCAAGCACAACCGCAGTGACCGGCCCATCGACTATCTGCATCCTGATCTGAAGACCGTATTGACGCCGACCTACGGCGTCATTCTCTACCAGGAACAGGTGATGCAGATCGCGCAGGTGCTGGCCGGCTATACGCTGGGTGGCGCCGATCTGCTGCGGCGCGCCATGGGCAAGAAGAAGCCAGAAGAGATGGCCAAGCAGCGCAGCATCTTCATTGACGGCGCGGTGGCTCGCGGCGTGGTGAAGGCGCGGGCCGAAACCATATTCGATCTGATGGAAAAATTTGCGGGCTACGGCTTCAACAAGTCGCATTCGGCGGCCTACGCGCTGCTCTCGTTTCAGACCGCCTATCTCAAGGCGCACTATCCGGCCGCGTTCATGGCGGCGGTACTCTCGGCCGACATGGATAACACCGATAAAGTGGTCACGCTGATCGACGATTGTCGCGGCATGGCGCTTGAGGTACAGCCGCCTGACGTCAATGCCTCGGGCTTTTCCTTCGAGGTGGCGGGTGAAAAATCCATACGCTATGGCCTGGGTGCAGTAAAAGGCGTGGGGCGCAGTGCGGTCGAGGCACTGGGCGCGGAGCGCAGCGCGCGTGGTGATTTTCTCAGCCTCGAAGATCTGTGCCAGCGTGTTGATCTCTCGCGGGTGAATCGGCGCGTGCTGGAAGCGCTGATACGCTCCGGATCATGCGATCGCTTCAGTGACAATCGCGCGCTGCTGATGGAGCGCCTGAGTGTGGCCATGCAGGCCGGCGAGCAGCAGGCGCGCGGCGCTGCTACCGGCCAGGACGATTTTTTCGGCCTGGCGCCCAGCGCCGCTGCGCCCGTGGTGCCACTCTGCGGCATGGTGCCCGAATGGAGCGAGGCGCAGCGCCTGGCGGGCGAGCGCGAAACGCTGGGCCTGTTTCTGAGCGGCCACCCGATCGCGCGCCTGGAGCGCGATCTGCCACAGCTCGTGGGCGCGCGCATCGGCGATCTGGCAGCCGAGCCGCGGCCAGTGGGCGGGGAGGGCCCACGCTGGGCTGAAGCCCGCAGCGTCAGCGCCGCCGGGCTGCTGCTCGAATTGCGCCGTCGCGGCACGCGCGTCAACGTGATACTCGACGATCGCAGCGGACGCATCGAAGTCAGCTTTAGCGAGGAAACCTGGCAACGGCACCGCGAGCTGCTGGTCAAGGATGCCCTGATCCTGGTGGAGGGCAGCCTGCGCTTTGACGAATTCAGCGACGCCTGGCGCATTCACGCCCGCAGTGTGCAGGCGCTCGATAGCGTGCGTGAACGGCTGGCGCGACGCCTGCTGCTCGACTGGCCGGTCAACGCCGACAGCACCCGCCTGCTTAACGTGCTGGCTGAGCTGCTCAAATCCGCCCGGGGTGGCGATTGCGCCGTGACGGTGCGCTATGCGAGCGCTGCGGCCGGGGCACAGACCGATCTGCCGCTTGCTGCGGAATGGAATGTACATGCTACGGCTGAACTGCTTGAGCAGCTGCAGCGGCGCATCGGGCGGGTTCGGGTCGTATACGGGCCGCCAGGGGGCGCTTCGTCGGCTGCATCGGCGTGACATCACGATGGGTGACATCACCATGGGTTGCGGTAAGTGCGTGTGGAACGTAACCTTGGCTGCGATGGGTAAGATCAGGAAGCCAGAGGTGGTTCGCGGCCGCGCTCGGTCGGGCGAGAGGCCCGGCCAGGACCGCCATGAACCCATCCATGGGTTTACGGCGGTCCCGAAAACGCCCTTCCCGGCACGCCGCCGCGCCGCGCAATCCGTGCGACTCTCGGGCTCCTAACCCCATGGCCGTCAGTTTCCTCGAATTCGAACAGCCCATCGCCGAACTGGAGGCCAAGCTCGAAGAGTTGAGCCACCTGACTACCGACAAGTCGGTCAACATCGAAGAAGAAATGGTGCGCCTGCGCGCCAAGAGCCGTCAGTTGACGCGCTCGATCTTCGCCAACCTGAGTCCATGGCAGATTACCCAGCTGGCGCGGCATCCACAGCGTCCGTATGCGCTCGATTATATCGCCGCGTTGTGCACCGATTTTCAGGAGTTGCACGGCGATCGCATGTACGCCGACGATCTGGCGATAGTCGGCGGGCCCGCGCGTTTTGAAGGGCGCTCGGTCATGCTCATCGGTCATCAGAAGGGGCGTGATACCAAGGAGCGTGTGCGCCGCAACTACGGCATGCCCAAGCCCGAGGGGTATCGTAAGGCGTTGCGGCTGATGCGCATGGCGGAAAAATTCGGCCTGCCGGTCATCACCATGATCGACACGCCCGGGGCGTATCCGGGCGTGGGTTCAGAAGAGCGCAATCAGAGCGAGGCGATCGCGCGCAATCTGTTTGAGATGGCAACTCTGGCCGTGCCGATTGTCAGCATCGTGATCGGCGAGGGTGGCTCGGGCGGCGCGCTGGCAATCGGTGTGTGTGACCGGCTGCTGATGCTGCAATATTCCACTTATTCAGTGATCTCGCCAGAAGGTTGTGCCTCGATACTCTGGAAGAGTGCCGACAAAAAAGAAGTGGCTGCCGAAGCCCTGAATCTGACTGCTGATCGGCTCAGCGATCTGGGCCTGGTCGACGAGGTGCTCAAAGAGCCCCTGGGCGGTGCCCATCGGGATCCACCGGCCATCGCTCAGGCATTGGGCGAAGCGCTGCAGCGTCACCTGGTGGCGCTCGAGAGCCTCAGCATTGAAGATCTGCTGGCGCAACGGGACGCCCGCCTGGCTGGCTTTGGAGTGTTTGCCGAGAGCATGACGTGAAGCGTGCCGCCGCGCCGCTGCGCGCTGCGCGCCAGGGCGGAGCTCGGCCGCCATCCTTTTCCAGCGCTTGGCTATACGCCAGGCTGCGCCATTTGATAGGCAAGCTGCGTGGCGCGCGCTTGTGCGTCGCTTATTCAGGCGGCGGCGATTCCACCGCCCTGCTGGCCGCGCTGGCGGCGCTGCGCACCCGCTATGGTTTTGAGCTGCGCGCGTTGCACATCAATCATCAGTTGCAGGTCGGCGCCGACGCCATGGCCGCTGCGGCACTGCGTAGCGCGCGCCAGCTGCGGGTGCGCTGCCGCCTGTTGCAGGAGCCGGTGCGCCCGGCGCGCGGCGAATCGCTGGAAGCAGCGGCGCGCACAGTGCGTCATGCGGCGTTGCACCGTGAGTTGCGCGTCGGTGAATGGTTGCTGCTGGGCCAGCATCTTGATGATCAGCTCGAGACCGTGTTGTTGCAGTTGCTGCGCGGTGCCGGGGTTGCCGGGCTGGCGGCGATGCCAGCAGCCGCTGGCTACATCCTGCGGCCACTACTCGGGGTCAAGCGCTCGTCGCTGCACGAGTACCTGCGGCGCCGGGGGGTGCCCTGGCACGAGGATCCGAGCAACCAGGATGAGCGCTTCGATCGCAACTATTTACGGCGCCGGGTGGCACCGTTGCTCGAAGCGCGCTGGCCAGGCGCAGCCGTGACCATCGCGCGCAGCGCCGGGCTTGCCGCCGAGGCGCAGCAGCTGCTGGAGAGGCTTGCCGATCAATCACTGGGCAACGCCGTGGACGGCAGCGCCTTGCAGGTCGCGGTGCTGCGCCGACTTGCCCCTGCGGCCTGTCACAATGCGCTGCGCCGCTGGTTGGCACTGCGTGCCTTGCCGCTCCCCGATCAGCGCCGTCTCCAGGAAATTGCCGGCCCCATGCTGCGTGCACGCCACGATGCCCAGCCGCAGGTGGCGTGGCCGGGTGCTGTAGTGCGCCGGCACGGCGACCTGCTGTACGCACTGGCTGCGGTGGCAGGAGCGGGCCTAAGGCCGGTGGCGTTGCCGGGCGCCGGCGCACCCTGGCGTTGGGATTGGCGCGTGCAGCCGCGACTGCTGCTGCCGGACGGTGGCCAGCTTGAGCTGCGTGTCGACGTCGCCGGCCCACTGTCCTTGAGCGCGCTTCCAGATCAGTTCGAGATCAGATTTCGCCGCGGCGGCGAACGGCTGGCGGCGCGCCACGGCCAGCAAACACTCAAACGGCTGCTGCAGGAACGCCACCTGCCGCCCTGGCTGCGCTCCACCGTGCCCCTGCTGTACGCCGCTGAGCGCCTGGTCGCGGTCGCCGACTGGTGGTGTGAGCCCGCGCTGCAGGGCGGCGCTGTCCGGGGTCGGTTGGTATGGCAACCACCGCACGGGTGAGCACAGATTGGACAGGATCACAGCCGATTTGAGCAGGCGGCGTCAATTTGCTAGTCTGTTCGCCCGTCGTCAGTACCCGGTTCCACTTTGGGGCCGCTGACAGCAGCAAACGGCGGATCCCCCAATGACCCGATTCGTATTCGTCACCGGCGGCGTGGTTTCCTCGTTGGGGAAGGGCATCGCCGCCGCCTCCCTGGGCGCGATACTCGAGGCGCGTGGCCTCAAGATATCCATGGTCAAACTTGACCCCTATATCAACGTCGATCCGGGCACCATGAGCCCGTTTCAGCACGGCGAAGTTTTCGTCACCGCCGATGGCACCGAAACCGATCTGGATCTGGGTCACTACGAGCGCTTTGTGCGCACCGTGACCGGGCGGCACAGCAATTTCACCACCGGCCGCATCTACGAGCGTGTGATCGCCAAGGAGCGACGCGGCGATTATCTGGGGGCGACGGTGCAAGTGATTCCACATATCACCGATGAGATCAAGCGCAGCATACGTATGGGCGCCGGCGACGCCGATGTCTGCATGGTGGAAATCGGCGGCACGGTTGGTGACATCGAATCGCTGCCGTTTCTGGAGGCCATACGTCAGCTGGGCGTTGAGCTGGGCCGCAATCACGTGGTGTACATGCACCTGACACTGGTGCCGGTGGTGGGCGGGTCGGGTGAGATCAAGACCAAACCCACGCAGCATTCAGTCAAGGAGCTGCGCTCCATCGGTATTCAACCTGACGTCCTGCTGTGCCGCGGTCCGCCCTTGCCGGAGGAGCAGCGTCGCAAGATTGCACTGTTCACCAACGTCGAGGAGCGTGCGGTCATCTCGGCCGTCGATGCTGATGATATCTACCGGATTCCACTGCTGCTGCACGAGCAGGCGCTCGATGACATCGTCCTCGACAAACTGCGTATTGAAGCTCCGCCCGCAAACTTAAGTGAATGGCGGCAAGTGGTCGGCGCGCGCAACAATACCGACGGCCAGTCGGATATCGCCATGGTCGGAAAATATGTGCAGATTCGCGATTCCTACATCTCGCTGAACGAAGCGCTGATGCACGCCGGGCTCAAGAGCCGCACCCGGGTGCGGGTGCATTACATTGAATCGACCGATATCGAGCGCGACGGCGTCGGCGCGCTCGCGGGCATGGATGCCATTCTGGTGCCCGGCGGGTTTGGTGAACGTGGCATTGAGGGCAAGATTCAGGCGGTGCGCTACGCGCGCGAGCAGCGCATTCCCTACCTGGGCATTTGCCTGGGGATGCAGCTGGCGATTATTGAATACGCGCGCCATGTGCTTGGTTTTGAAGATGCGCACAGCACCGAATTCAATCGCGCCAGCACTCATCCGGTCATCGCCCTGATCACCGAGTGGCAGGATCAGGTGCGCGGTGCGCAGCAGCGCGACGCGGCGGCGGCGCTGGGCGGGACCATGCGCCTGGGTGCTCAGGAAGTGCGCCTGGGCGCCGGCACTCTGGCGCATGAGCTTTACGGGAGCGATCTCATACACGAACGCCATCGCCACCGCTTCGAGTTCAACAACACCTATATGGAGCATTTCAAGCGTGCCGGGCTGAGGTTTTCCGGCCTGTCGCCCGATCAGCTGGTCGAGATCATTGAGCTGCCCACGCATCCCTGGTTTCTGGCGACGCAGTTTCACCCGGAATTCACCTCGACGCCGCGCGATGGCCATCCGCTGTTCAGCGCTTTCGTGCGCGCCGCGCGGGCCTGCCGTGCCGCGCAGTTGCCCGCCGCGGCGAGCGCATGAGACTGGCGAACTTCGCAGTCGGCCTCGAACATCCGCTGTTGCTGATTGCCGGCCCCTGCGTCATCGAATCGGCGGCGCTGGTGAACGAGGTGGCTGGGCACCTGTGTGAATTGACCACGCGACTTGGCATCCCTTTCGTCTTCAAGGCTTCGTTCGACAAGGCGAATCGTTCCTCCGCCAAAAGCTTTCGTGGACCAGGACTCGCAGCCGGTCTGAAAATTCTCGCCGACGTGCGCCGGCAATTTAAGGTGCCGGTGCTTACCGATGTGCACGAAGATACGCCCATCGACGAGGTGGCCAGTGTGGTTGACGTGCTGCAAACGCCGGCATTTCTGTGTCGCCAGACTAATTTTATCGTGCGCGTGTGCGCCGCTGGCAAACCGGTCAATATCAAAAAAGGCCAGTTTCTCTCGCCCTGGGAAATGCAGCAGGTGGTCGATAAAGCACGCTCGGGCGGCAATCCTTCGATCATGGTGTGCGAGCGTGGCTTCAGTTTTGGCTATAACAACCTGATTACCGACATGCGCTCGCTCGCCATCATGCGCGCCACCGGCTGTCCGGTGATATTCGATGCTACGCATTCGGTGCAGTTGCCCGGTGCTGGCGCCGGCGTCTCGGGCGGGCAGCGTGAATTTATCCCGGTGCTGGCGCGCGCCGCGGTCGCCGCCGGCGTGGCTGGCCTGTTCATGGAAACGCATCCGCGACCCGAAACTGCGCTCTCTGATGGTCCCAACGCCTGGCCCCTGGCGCGCATGGCGAGCCTGCTCGCCACGCTCAAGGATCTCGATCAGGTTGCCAAGTCCCGCCCCTTTGAGGAGAGCAGCTTATGAGTCGTATTGCCGATATCCATGGACGTGAAATCATTGATTCACGCGGCAACCCCACGGTCGAAGCCGAGGTGACCCTGGCCAGCGGGGCGCGCGGTCGCGCCGCCGTGCCCTCGGGCGCCTCTACCGGTTCGCGCGAAGCCATCGAACTGCGCGATGGCGACCCGAAGCGCTATCACGGCAAGGGTGTACTCAAGGCGGTCGCCAACCTTAACACGGAGCTGCGCGCGGCACTGCTGGGGCGCGATGCCGACGATCAGGCTGGCCTCGATGCCTGCATGATCGAACTTGACGGCACCGAGAGCAAAAGCCGCCTGGGCGCCAACGCCTTGCTGGCCATATCACTCGCCAATGCGCACGCCGCAGCGCTCGACGCCAGACAGCCCCTGTATCGCTATCTGGGCGGTGAGCGTGCGCCGTTGTTGCCGGTGCCGATGATGAACATCATCAACGGTGGCGCGCATGCCAACAACAGTCTGGATATCCAGGAATTCATGATCCTGCCGGTGGGCGCGCCCAGTTTTCGCGAGGCGCTGCGCTACGGTGCCGAGATTTTTCATACCCTTAAAAAGATCCTCAATGAGGCTGGCATGAGCACCGCGGTCGGCGATGAAGGCGGCTTTGCGCCCGATCTGCCCTCCAATGAAGCGGCCCTGCAGACCATCCTCCAGGCTATCGAACAGGCCGGCTATAAGCCCGGGCGCGATGTCTGTCTCGGCCTTGATGTTGCCAGCACCGAGTTTTTTCACGACGGCAAGTATGAGTTTGCCGCTGAACACCGGAATTTTTCCTCGGCGGAATTTACCCGCTATCTGGCCGATCTCGCGGCGCGCTACCCGATTATCACCATCGAGGATGGCATGGGTGAAGCGGACTGGGCCGGCTGGTCGCATCTGACCGCTGAGCTTGGCCGCAAGCTGCAGCTGGTGGGCGATGACCTGTTTGTCACCAACACCAAGATTCTGGCGGAAGGCATCGCGCGTGGTATCGCCAATGCGATTCTGATCAAGCCCAATCAGATCGGTACCCTTACCGAGACGCTGGCTGCCATCGATATGGCCGATCAGGCGCACTACGCCTCGGTGGTCTCGCATCGCTCGGGTGAAACCGAGGACACCACGATTGCCGACCTGGCCGTGGCTACGGCGGCCACGCAGATCAAGACCGGCTCGATGTCGCGCTCTGATCGCGTCGCCAAGTACAACCAGCTGCTGCGCATCGAAGAACAGCTCGGCGCCAAGGCGCGCTACGCGGGGCGCAACGCGTTTCCGATCAAGCTTTGATCTGCCTGTCATTGATCTGCTAGGCTGCGCCCATGAAGTGGTTTGCCACCGTACTCGGCGCCGTTTTACTGCTGCTGCAGTATCGCCTGTGGATGTCCAACGACGGCGTCCGTGAAGTACTGCGCCTGCGATCGGCGGTGTCCAGCCAGCAGGCCGACAATCTGCGCCTCTCCGAGCGCAATCGGCAGCTGAGCGCCGAAGTGCGCGATCTTAAGCAGGGTTACGTCGCGCTCGAGGAGCGGGCGCGCACCGATCTTGGCATGATCGCCAGCAATGAAACTTTTTTTCAGGTAGTGCCGGCGGAAGTTCAGGGGCCGGCGTTGCCGCCCGTCCAGACTGCGCCGGCCGCCGCGGCCCAGACCCTGGCGCACACGGCTGCGCGCTGAAGATTTCCATGCGCTACTGGTTGGTGATGCCGGCGGCCGGAACCAGCCAGCGCTTCGGCGGCGCGCAGCGCAAGCAATACGCGATCCTGGCCGGCCGCAGCGTGCTCGCCCGCTCACTGCAGACTTTCCTGGCGGACGGGCGCTGTATCGGCGGCGCGGTGGCGCTGGCAGCGGAAGACCTAAACGCACCGGAGGATAAGATTCCCACCGGCACGCGCCTGCTGCGCGTGGCCGGCGGCGCACGGCGTTGCGATTCCGTGCTCCTTGGCCTGGAATCACTGGCGCCGCAGGCCCGGGCCGACGATTGGGTATTGGTGCATGACGCGGCCCGGCCGTGTCTAAGCCGCAGCGACCTCGATCAGCTGCTGGCAGCGGGCCAGCGCCACCCGATCGGTGCGCTGCTGGCGGCGCGCGTCGACGACACCATCAAGCAGGCGGGCTTAAGCGCGCACGATCCGCAGTGCGAGCGCACCATCGATCGCGAAGTGTTGTGGCGGGCGCTGACGCCGCAGATGTTTCGCTATGCGCCATTGTGTGCGGCGCTGCGCAGTGCAATCGATTCAGGTCGTGCGCCGAGCGATGAAGCGCAGGCCTTTGAATGGCTGGGCGAGCAACCGCTGCTGGTGCCGGCCCAGTTCAGCAACCTCAAAATTACGACGGCCGAAGATCTGCTGGTCGCCGCGGCACTGCTGGCGGCACGCGATCCGCTGGCCGCCAGGGCGTCAGCGTGAGCGCCGAGATACGCGTGGGTTCAGGCATCGATGTGCATGCCTTTGGTCCGGGCGACAGTCTGGTGCTGGGTGGCGTGCGCATCCCGCACAGTCGCGGTATCGTCGCGCATTCCGACGGTGACGTGTTGCTGCATGCGCTGGTCGATGCGCTGCTGGGAGCGGCAGGCCTGGGCGATCTGGGCGAGCACTTCCCCGACAGCGACCCGCAATGGCGCGGCGCCGATAGCCGGCGCTTCGTGAGCGCTGCGCTGGGCATGCTCGCGAGCCGATCGTACCGGGTGATCAATGCCGACCTGACACTATTGGCACAGCAACCGCGGCTGGCGCCGTGGCGCGATGCCATCCGTTACTCCGTGGCAGAGATGCTCGGTGTGGCCGAGCAGGCCGTCAATATCAAGGCGAGCACCACTGAGCACCTCGGGTTCCTGGGTCGCAACGAGGGTTTGATGGCGATGGCGACCGTGCTGCTGCGCCGCGAGGCGCCCAGCGGCGCTTAAGCCTGAAACTTGAGCAGCACCAGCGTGGCGCCGCTGCCCCCGTCACGTACGCCCGCAGAGCTGAAGGCCAGCACCGCACCGCTACGGCGCAACATGCTGTTGACTGCGATTTTCAGCACCGGCCCGCGCTGCCCTGAGCGCAGGCCCTTGCCGTGCACGATGCGCAGGCAGCGGCGCTGACCGGCAACGGCGGCGCTCAGGAATTCACGCAGTTGGGCCCGGCCCTGTTCCAGGGTCAAACCGTGCAGATCAATCTCCGCCTCGACGCGGATGGCGCCGCGGCGCAGCCGGCGCAGCACGGTCTCAGGCACCCCAGGACGCCGGAACTGCAGTGTGTCACCGGGCTGAATATCAAGCCCGGTATCGGGTGGCAACAGGCTTTCCGCAAGCACCGCGGCGCGCTCGGCGCGCGCGAAACGCGCCCGCGCCACCACCCGCCGGCGCGCCGGTGTGACGCGTTCCGGAGTGGCCAGCGGGCGCACGCCCTGCATGGCCTGCCGGAACAGTTCGTCTTCTTCGTCCTTGTGCTTCGACACGCGTCCCTCCGGGCCTGGTCATTCAAGTATATTGGCGTGATGCAGATTCTGGTCAGTAACGATGACGGTTATCGGGCCGAGGGCGTCGCCTGCCTGCGGACCGCGCTCTGCGATCTTGGGGTAGTCACGGTGGTTGCGCCCGATCGCAACCGCAGTGGGGCCAGTAACTCACTGACGCTCGATGTACCGCTGCGGGTCACTCAGGTGGAGCCCGGGGTTCATTTCGTCGCCGGCACGCCCACCGACTGTGTGCACCTGGCGGTCTCCGGACTGTTCAGTTTCGAGTTTGACATGGTTGTGAGCGGCATCAATGACGGGCCGAATCTGGGCGATGATGTGCTCTATTCGGGTACCGTGGCCGCCGCCATAGAAGGGCGTTTTTTGGGTTTGCCGGCGGTGGCGCTCTCACTGTGCACGCGCCCCGAGGGAGCGCGCCACTTCGACACGGCCGCGGTCGTGGCGCGCCGCGTGGTCGCGGGGCTGCTCACCCAACCGCTCGATCCGCGCCTGATCCTCAGCATCAACGTGCCGGATGTGCCCTTATCTGAGCTCAGGGGCATCTGCAGCACACGTCTGGGTTCGCGCCATCGCTCCGGGCGCGCGTTGCCGGCGCGCGATCCGAAGGGCAGTACGCTGTACTGGATTGGCCCGGTAGGGGCCGGCGATGATGCCGGGGAGGGCACTGATTTTCACGCGGTGGCCAATGGCTGGGCGTCGGTGACACCGCTGTCGATTGATCTGACGCGCCATGCCGCGCTGCCCGCGCTCACGCAGTGGTTGGACGCCTTGCCATGACCGACCCACGCTTTGCTGGCATTGGTATGACCTCGGCGCGCACCCGCGACCGACTGGTGCAGCGGCTGCGCGATCAGGGCATCACCAATCTTACGGTGCTCGATCGCATCCGCAATCTCCCGCGGCACATCTTTGTCGACGAAGCACTCGCCAGTCGCGCCTACGAAGACACGGCGCTGCCCATCGGCTTCGGCCAGACCATCTCCCAGCCTTACATCGTGGCGCGCATGAGCGAGGCGCTGCTGGACGGGCCACCACTGCAAAAGGTGCTGGAGGTTGGCACCGGTTGTGGTTATCAGACCGCCGTGCTGGCGCCGCTCGTCACGCGCATCTATTCCATCGAACGCATCGGCGGTCTGCAGGAGCGCGCGCGTGCGCGGCTCAAAGAGCTGGACATCAGCAATGTGCGTTTCAAGGTGGGCGATGGATCCGAAGGCTGGAAGAGTCAGGCGCCTTTCGATGGCATCATTGTCGCCGCGGCGCCGCTCACGGTGCCCGATGAACTGCTCGCACAGCTGGAAATGAATGGTCGATTGATTGTGCCGGCAGGCACTGAAGGCCAGCAGCAATTGTTGAGTATCGTGCGTCGGCAGCAGGGTTTTGAAAGAAGGGTATTGGGCCCGGTTTCATTCGTTCCCCTGGTCGGCGGGGTGGGTTAGGCTATTAGAAATAGAATGATGTAATCAATGTAACTCATTAATAAAACTAGAGTAAAATCTCGGCACTTGTCAATGCCAGAGCCTCGCGGCTAGTATCCACCTGCCTGTCGGCCAATCACGACAGCCTCAGCCGGATCGCAAGGCGCACGGGATGAGGACACAGGGAATCAGGGGAAGGGCTTTTAGAGTTCTACAAAAACAAAAACAGTTCAAAAACAAAAACAAGGCAGTGACAATTATCCGATTCTGTCAGCTTTGGATAGTTGGTTGGTTGAGCAATCTTTCCTCCCTGTGTCTTCTTCCGGTGCGCCTTGCGGCGCACCGCCTGCGCCTAAACGCTGCAGGGAAATAATCCGGCCACCACCGCGCGCAGTTCCTGCGCCAGCACGTTATAGGTGCGACAGGCCGCGCCGAGATTCATCACTTCCAGAGCAATGCCGCGCCCCTCGAGCGCTCGGCGCAGAGCTGTCGGCGCCCGGGCCCCAGGCGCGTCGCTCCCCAATAGTATGATCCTGGGTTGCAGCGCGAGCAGTGGCTCAAGGATGCCGAGGTCGAGTGCGCTGACAGCGCTCGCCTGCCAATCGGCGATCAGGCGCCGGGCACTCACGATGCAGGGGCTGCGCAGCAGTTGGCCGGCAATCTCGATCTCGCCCGGCGCGTAGCGCCGAACCGTGAGAATCTCCGGATCTGTGTCGAGTACCAGTCTCATTTCTTGAGTACGATACCACTGTGTCACGCCTCGTCCTTGTCATCAGCGATTTGTACCCCGCGCGTCACAGTGCGGTGCACCTGCCGCGACTGGCGTGTCTCGAACAGTGGCTGGCGCGGGGACACACGGTGCGGCTCAGAGCGGGTTGGCAGCAGTGGGTGTTGGGCGAGTTTTTTAATGGCCGCTACGCCACGACACCCTGGGCGACACTCGCAGCCGCCGCGCTGACGCCAGTCGTGACGGGCCAACCCTGGCTTGCAACGCCCGTGCATATGGTCGTGGGCATCGACACGCTGCGAGTGCATCCGGCCGGGCTGCTGACGCTTGACGCCAGCGAGCAGCAAACCCTGGCCGCGGATTTCGCCAGGGTATTCCAGGGTTCGGGCTGGTCTCTGCACGCGACCGGTCGCCGCGATATGCTCATTGCCGGTGATAAGGGGCTGCGTGCGTACAGCGCCGATCCCGCCCGCTGGCTGGGTGCTGATCCGTCCTCTGGAGTGCCCGTCGGACCTGATGCCAGTGCCTTGCGGCGGCTGGCTTCAGAGCTGGAAATGTGGTTGCACGAGCACCCGGTCAATCGTGCGCGCAGGGAGCGCGGACGCTTGACGATCAGCGGCCTGTGGCTCTGGGGTGGTGGTGCGCTGGGCGCACCCGCCGCGGCGCCCGCGGCGCACGTCGCGCACCTGGCGCCAGGAGCGACGCCGGCTTTCACTGGCATGAGCGGCTCCACGGTGCAGGTCTTTGGCCCCGACCTCTTTCTGGACGGTCTGTGTCGGATAACAGGCGTAACCAGCCAGGCTCTGCCACTCACCTGGCCACCCGACCACCCTGGCACCCACGGCGACACGCTGGTGCATTGCGCGCTCGGGGCCGCGCTCGACAACGAGTCTTTGCAAAGCCTGGAGCGCGATATTATCGCGCCGCTCACGCGTCAGCTCTACCGCGGCGGCGCCGACAGCCTTACGCTGCTGGTGGGCGAGCGAGCCGTGACGCTACGCCGGCCGGGTTGGCGCATGTGGAAGGCGCTGGCCCGGCCTCGTCCCTGGTGGGAGAGTCTGCTCAACGAGTTGGGCGAATAGGAAAGAACATGAATAGTAGCGAGGCACAGCCCTTGCCCCCTGCGGGTGCTGCCAGCAACTGGACTATCCCGCAACGCTGGGCCGAGTACACGCCGGAACAGCACGCGATGTGGGATCGTCTTTACCAGCGCCAGGTGGCGCAGCTGCCAGGACGCGTGGCGCCGGTATTTCTCGAAGGGCTGGATCTGCTCGGCATGAGCCGCGCGGGCATACCCGATTTCGACGACCTGTCGGCCCGCCTGCACCGGGCCACGGGCTGGTCCGTGGTCACCGTACCGGGCCTGGTGCCTGACGCGGTGTTCTTCGAGCATCTGGCGCAGCGGCGCTTTGTCGCCGGGCGCTTCATTCGCACCCCGGCACAACTGGATTATCTGCAGGAACCTGATATCTTTCACGATGTCTTCGGTCATGTGCCGCTGCTGGCGCATCCGGTGTTCGCCGACTACATGCAGGCCTACGGACAGGGCGGCCTGCGGGCGCTTGAATACCAGGCGATCCACAAGCTCGCGCGCCTGTACTGGTACACGGTCGAGTTTGGGTTGATACGCGATGGCGCCGATCTGAAGATATATGGCGCCGGCATCGTCTCCTCGCATGGCGAGACGCAATATGCGCTCGCTGATCCCACGCCATTGCGCCTGTGCTTCGATCTGCGCCGGGTGCTGCGCACGCGCTATAAGATTGACGCCTTCCAGAAGAATTACTTCGTGATCGACAGCTTCGATGACCTGTTGCGACAGACGCTCGACACCGATTTCGCGCCGCTCTATGCCGAGCTCGAAGGGCTTGAGGACATCGAGCCGAATGTCCTGTTGCCCACCGATCGCCGCGTCAAACAGCTGTCCTGAGCGCATGCATTCATTGCTGAAAATATGCCGCCGCACGCTGCCTGCCACGGCGCCCGAGCTGGGCACGACGCTGCACCCGGTATTGCAACGGGTCTACGCCGCGCGCGGCATACGCACCGCCAGCGACTTAGCGCTCGGCCTCGAGCGGCTGGCGCCAGTGAGTACGCTGGCGGGCAGCGAGGCGGCAGCGCAGCTGTTGCGCCAGCATCGCGAGGCGCGCGTACTCATCATCGGTGATTTCGATGCCGACGGCGCCACCAGCACTGCGCTCATGGTGCGCGCGCTGCGCTCCTGGGGTTTTGCCGCGGTCGATTTCCTGGTGCCCAATCGTTTTGAATATGGCTATGGGCTTACGCCGGAGATCGTCGCCGTGGCGGCCGAGCGTGCGCCGGCATTGATCGTCACCGTGGACAACGGCATCTCGAGCAACGCCGGGGTGGCCGCGGCGCGTGCCCGCGGCATCGATGTCTTGATCACCGATCATCATCTGGTTGGGCCTCTGCTGCCCGCTGCCAATGTGATCGTCAATCCCAATCTTCCCGGCAGTACCTTTGTCAGCCGGGCACTCGCGGGCGTGGGGGTGGCGTTCTATGTCTGTGCCGCGCTGCGTCGACTCCTGGAGTCGCAGGGAGAGTTGCCTGTCGGTGCCCTGCCGGTTGCGAACCTGCTCGATCTCGTGGCGCTGGGCACGGTGGCAGATGTGGTGGCGCTCGATGCCAATAATCGCATTCTGGTGTCGCAGGGGCTGGCACGGATTCGTGCGGGCCGTTGTGTGCCAGGCATCAGCGCCATCCTGTCAGTGGCGCGTCGCGCCCAGACGGAATTGACCGCGTCAGACCTCGGCTTCGCCGTAGCGCCGCGGCTGAACGCGGCCGGTCGGCTCACTGATATGTCCATCGGCATCCGCTGTCTGCTGGAGGACGATGCCGGCAGGGCCCAGACACTGGCACAGGAGCTTGACGTACTCAACGCACAGCGGCGTGAAATCGAGGCCGAGATGCAGGTGCAGGCGCTTGCCGCGGTGCGCTCGCTCGGCGATCCGCGCAGCACCACGCAGCGCGCCGGCGTGTGCCTGTACGACGCTGCCTGGCATCAGGGCGTGGTGGGACTGGTCGCCGGTCGCGTCAAGGAGCGGCTGCGCCGCCCGGTGATCGCCTTCGCGAAGGCTGACGCGCGCACCCTGCGCGGCTCGGCGCGCTCGGTGCCTGGCGTGCACGTGCGCGACGTGCTTGAGGCCATTGCCACGCGCGAGCCGCAGCTGCTGGAGAAATTTGGTGGCCACGCCATGGCGGCGGGTTTGAGCCTGCCGCTGGAAAATCTGGATCGTTTCGCGCGCGCCTTTGACAGCGAAGTGACGCGCGTCATGGCCGGAATCGAGGGCGGTGATGGCATCGAGACAGACGGTGAGCTGGCGTGGGAACAGATCGCGCTGCCGCTGGCCGAGACGCTGCGCGGCGCTGGTCCCTGGGGTGCAGGATTTCCTGAGCCCCAGTTCGATGGTTTGTTTGAACTGCGCGGCGCGCGCGTGGTGGGCGAGCGGCATCTGAAATTTCAGGTCCTGGCGCAGGAGGGGCGTGGCGGCTTTGAGGCCATCGCCTTCAACAGTATCGATCCGCTGCAACCGACACCCCTGCCGTCGGGTCAGCGCCGCCTGGTGTATCGTCTCGGCACCAATGACTATCGCGGTGAGCGCCGGTTGCAGCTGGTGGTGGAGCACATGTTGGCGCCCTGACGCCGCGACTTAAGGCTGGCGCGCTGTCAGGATGTCATCCAGGCTCGCCGTAGCGTCCTTATTGCGCTCCAGATGCGGATAGCGCAGTCCGTCGTAGTATTCGAGACTAGCCACGCGAAAACGGCTGCCGGCTTTGAGAATGAGCTGTATGGGTGCATGACTCGCCTGCGCGGCGCGAATCGCGTCGCTGAGTACACCCGCTTGGTAGGCGATGCCGTTGACTGCCAGGATCTGCGTGCCCGCCTTGAGGCCGGCTTTGAACGCGGGTTTATTCCAGGCGACCTCGGACACCGTGCCGTCCGTGTCACTGACAACAGCGCCGATGGAGTGGATGAAACTGGCCTGCTTGTGCAGAGCGTCGGCGTCCTTCTGAAAATCGCTGGGCGTATCGGTGTAGACCAGGCCATAGCCGCCGCGCAGCAGGCCATCCAGCGGTGCCGCCTGGTTCACGCCGTCGAGGCGCTGGCGCAGGAACTGGGCCCAGTTGTAGGGTTCAACACTGCCTAGCGCCTGGACGATGTCGGCAAAGGTATAGGTGAGCACCGTCATGCTGCCATCGTTGACGCCGAAGAATGCGCGTGCAAAATCGTCCAGCGAGCGCTTACCGCCGGAGCGCTCGCGAATCAGCGTATCGACATCAAGCCAGATCAACATCCCTTCGTCGTAGTAATCCCTGTTACGGCTCCAGTTTTCCCAGGAAACCGGGCCGTGGTGGTTGATGATCGGGTCATTGGTCGTATCCTGGAGCGCGCGCCACTGCCGGCCCGGTTGCATCTGGTAATAAGCGGCCAGCAGCGCCAGCTGATCGAGCATCTGCTGCCGTGACCAGAGCCCGGCGCGCGCTGCCAGTACAAAGCCCCAGTATTCGGTTTGACCTTCGTAAACCCATAGCAGGCTGTCCTGCATCGGCACGTTGTAATTGGGGGTCCACAGATCGGCTGGTCGCCTGAATTTGCCGTTCCAGGAATGCGTGAACTCGTGCGCCAGCAGGTCGCGCTCATAGGCCGCGTGGTTCCAGTCGGTGAACGCCACGGGATTCACCGTGTTCTCGCTCGACTGGTGATGTTCCAGCCCCTTGCCCTCGAGCTGATCGCTCAAGGCAAACAGGAAATCGTAGTGGGTGTAATGATGCGAGCCATACAAGCGATAGGCCTGCTGCACCAGGGCGCGATACGCCGCCAGCTGCTCGGCGCTGGCGCCGAGCAGTTCGGGCCGGTCCGCAAACACATTCATGTTGACCGGCGCTACGCCGCCCGGATCAAGATCAAAGCGCTTGGCGTAACGACCGGCGTATACGGGGCTGTCGATCAGCGTTTCCAGCGAGGTCTGCCTGAATGTCGTGCTGCGGTCTTGGCTGGCAAGCGTCTCGAGCGCCGTGCCCAACTGCCAGCCCTCCGGTATGCGCAGGCTGACGGCCACCGGAATCTGCCGGGCAAAATAGCCCGCCGGGTACAGCAGCAGCGCGTTCCAGTTCAGCACCAGCAGATCCGTACTGATCTCGAGTGAATCTATCCCGGGGTTGGCTGCTGACAGGTAGTCGAATGCCACATCGATCGCGCTGGCCGCGGCCGGCAGCTGCAGGTGAAAGGCATAGCTATCGACGGCGTCACGCGTCCAGGCAACAGCCGTGCCGCCGACGCTGACTCTGAGCCCGGTAAATCGTCCGATCGGTCCGGTGCTCGAGTGATTGCCGGGCAGCCACTTTGGAAACAGCAGCGTGGCGTTGCGCTCAACGCCGCTGATGTGCTCTTCGACATGGATGATGCGGCGCTCGACATCGGTTGCGTCAACCGCCAGGCGCACGAGACCCGGATAGGCCCGATCACGCGGCGCCACGCTGGGCGCGACCGGCGCGCTTTGACTGGGCCCGGGGCTCGCGGCGTGGCTGATGGAAGTAAACGCTGCGCCCAGCATGACCGCCCCTGCGACGGTCGCTGCGGCCACGCACCAGCCTGGTGATTTCATGCCGGCCTCGTGGTGCGTGTCACCCGCCAGCGATTGAGCAGCAGCGGTATCAGTCCCACCACGATGCCGCCGATGCCAATGATGTTGGTGACCCGATCAAAGGTCGGGATGCTGTAGATCGCCACGAAGCCCAGAAACAGTGCGCTCGCCACTGGCCATAGCACCAGCGTAACCATCGTCATCACGCTGGTGAGCGCCGCGCGCCGGGTATTCCACGCGCAGGCAAAACTCGCCAGCCCGTAGTAGAACGCCGCCTGGAAGCCGATAGCATTGACGGCATCACGCATCATCTGATTGACGCTCGGCAGAAACGATGACAGCAACAGCAGCGTCAGGCCGAATCCAGTGAGTACGGCGCTTGCGACCCAGGGCGTCTGCCAGCTGGAATGCAATCGTGCGTAGCGAGGATGCAGTGCGCCGCCCCGACCCTTGGCGTACATGGTGCGCGTGAATTGCAGAAAGGAAGTTTCCAGCGTGCCGACGGTGCTGAGCAGCACCGCAACCACTGCCATGTAGCCCCACGGCCTGGGAAAGAGCTTGTCGGCAACCGCGAGCACGACATTGGTGCCGGCCCGCTCGATCTCGGCGTCGCTCAACACCAGCAGCACGGCGGCCGCGAAGCCGACGAACAGCAGCAGCACGGTGATCATCGCCAACACCGCGCCGTGGCCCGGGGTCTGGCCGGCGTCCTTGGTCTCTTCGTTGAGGTTGACCGTGACATCCCAGCCCCAGAAGAAAAACACGGCCGTGAGTGCACCGGTCGCGAACAGCTGTGGCGTGAATGCGCCGGGCGAAAACCAGCTGAGAGAAAACGCGTGTGCCGGATGGCCGGCGTATTTCACCAGCGCCGTAATGATCACCACGACCAGGATGATCACCTCGACGCCGGTCAGTACCACCTGCAGATAGCTCGCCGGCTTGATGCCCTTGACCACCACCGCGCTCACCACCAGCAGCCAGACGGCAGCCATGAGCGCGACACTGACTGGGTCGGCCGCCAGCCGCGGGGCGATGAGCGCCAGTGATGCCGTAGCCGCGGGAATGGTGCCGCCCACCATGAACAGGGCCGAAGCCACCAGCAGCGACCAGCCGGCGAGAAAACCGAGCACCGGTCCGAAGGCCTGCTCGACCCAGGCGTAGGAAGCCCCGGCGTTGGGATCGACCCGGTTGAGTTGCTGGTACGCCAGCGTCACGCCAAACATGATGATGCCGCAGTAGAACAGGCTGGCCGGCGCAAGGATGCCCACGGCGGCAATCAGGGTTGCGGTGGTCGCCGCAGCACTGAAGGCCGGCGCGGTGCCCGCTATGCCCATGATCGTCGACTCGCCGAGGCCGAGTGTATTGGCCGCCAGACTGGTCTTTGCGTTCATGTGCTACCCCAGGTGACTTCCGCCAAGAATGCCCGTAAGTGGCGCCATGCCGCAACCTTTAAGGGCCGGCGGGCTGCCGTGATACCATGCGCGCCTCGAAAAAAAGGTCAGATCATGGAAGTCTCGCAACTGCGTCGTTCATTGCAAGATCTCGAGGAGCGCGCCGTCTCCTTGAGGGGGTTTCTTTGATTACGATGCTAAGCGCGAACGGCTTGAAGAAGTGCGCCTCGAGCTGGAGGAGCCAGCAGTGTGGGCAGATCCTCTGCGTGCCCAGGAACTGGGGCGCGAGCGCGCGCGCCTAAGCACCGAAATCGAGGAGCTGGATCGCGCCACGACCGGTGCGCGCAATGCGATCGAGCTGCTGGAACTGGCAGCCAGCGATAATGACGAGGCGGCCGCCAACGATCTGGAGCGCGAGCGTGCCCAGATCGAGCAGGGCGTGCGCCGTCTTGAGTTCAAGCGCATGTTTCGCGGCGCGATGGATTCCCACAACGCCTTCCTCGACATCCAGGCTGGCGCCGGCGGCACCGAGGCGCAGGACTGGGCGCAGATGCTGCTGCGCATGTATCTGAAATGGGCCGTGGCGCGCGGCTTCACGGCCGAGGTCATCGATTCGAACGCCGGTGAAGTGGCCGGTTTCAAGTCGGCCACGGTCGAAGTGCGCGGCGACTACGCGTATGGCTGGCTGCGCACCGAGACCGGCGTGCACCGCCTGGTGCGCAAATCGCCCTTCGATTCCGGCAATCGGCGTCACACCTCATTCGCCTCGGTATTCGTATCCCCGGAGGTCGATGATGACATCGCCATCGACATCAATCCGGCCGACCTGCGCACGGATGTCTTCCGCTCCAGTGGCGCCGGCGGTCAGCACGTCAACAAGACCGAGTCGGCGGTGCGTATCACGCACGGCCCCAGCGGCATTGTGGTGGCCTGCCAGAACGAGCGCAGCCAGCACAAGAATCGCGCCACCGCCATGAAGATGCTCAAGGCCAAGCTCTACGAGCTTGAGGTCAACAAGCGCAATGCGGCGGCGCGGGTGCTGGAAGACACCAAGTCAGATGTCAGCTGGGGCAATCAGATCCGCTCCTACGTACTCGACCAGTCACGTATCAAGGATCTGCGCACCGGCGTCGAAGTGGGCAACACCGGTTCGGTACTTGATGGGGCACTGGATCAATTCATGGAAGCAAGTCTCAAGGCGGGTTTGTGAGCAACGATCAACAGCAGCGGGCTATCGACGAGAATCACCTGATCGCCGAGCGGCGCGCCAAGCTGGCGCAGTTGCGCACCACCGGGCCGGTGTTTCCCAATGATTTCCGGCGCGATGCACTGGCCGCCGACCTGCTGGCCACCTATGTCGAGCGCGATGGCGCCTGGTTTGAGGCCAACCCGGTGCGCGTGAAAGTTGGCGGTCGCATGATGTTCAAGCGCGTCATGGGCAAGGCGAGCTTCGCCAAGATTGCTGATCGCAGCGGTCAGTTGCAACTGTTCCTGCAGCTCGAAGCCCTGGGCGCCCCTTATGAAGCCTTCAAGGGCTACGACGTCGGTGACTTCCTCGGTGCCGAAGGGCCGCTGTTTCGCACCAAAACGGGCGAGCTGTCAGTGCGGGTCGAGCGTCTCAAGCTGTTGACCAAGTCCTTGCGTCCGCTGCCCGACAAATGGCACGGCCTGGCCGATACCGAGACCCGCTACCGCCAGCGTTACGTCGATCTGCTGATGAGCGAGACTAGCCGTGAGCTGTTTCGTACCCGCACCCGCATCGTGCGTTACCTGCGCGATGCCCTCGATGCGCTCGATTTTCTCGAGGTCGAGACGCCGATGATGCAGCCGATTCCCGGCGGCGCGGCGGCCAGACCGTTCGTCACGCATCACAACGCACTCGATCAGAAGATGTATCTGCGCATCGCACCGGAGCTCTACCTGAAGCGCCTGATCGTCGGTGGTCTGGAACGGGTCTACGAGATCAATCGCAACTTCAGGAACGAGGGGCTCTCGACCAGGCACAACCCGGAATTCACGATGCTCGAACTGTACTGGGCATACAGCGACTATCGCGAACTCATGGAACTTATTGAACGCCTGCTGCGCGGCCTGAGCGACGCACTGCTCGGCTCGCGCACGCTGCGTTACCAGGGTCGCGACTACGATCTGGATAAACCTTTTCGCCGTGTGACGATTGCCGAGCTGATCTGTGAATTGAATCCGCAACTGGAACGCGCCCGGCTGCGCGATGTGCCCTATCTGCGCGCTGCCTGCGAGCAGCTGGGCATACCCTGCAAGAGTGGTGATGGCGCCGGTAAACTGCAGATCGAGATATTCGAGAAGACCGCTGAGCACACCCTGGATGAGCCGACCTTCGTCTATGCCTATCCTGCCGAAGTGTCGCCACTGTCGCGTGCCAATGACGCCGATCCGTTTCTGACCGATCGCTTCGAGTTCTTCATTGCCGGGCGCGAACTGGCCAACGGATTCTCGGAGCTCAACGATCCTGAAGATCAGGCGGCGCGCTTCAGGGCGCAAGTCGCGCGTCACGAGGCCGGCGATGATGAGGCGATGCACTACGACGCCGACTACATCCGTGCCCTCGAATACGGCATGCCGCCCACTGCGGGGCTCGGCCTTGGGGTCGATCGCCTGGTGATGCTGTTGACCGACTCGGCTTCGATCCGCGACGTGCTGCTGTTTCCGCATATGCGACCCGAAGTGTGAGCGCTGCGGCCACTGACGCCGCTGCAGTGCGCGCCCGTCCGATTGGCGTCTTCGATTCTGGTGTTGGCGGACTGACGGTGCTGCGCGCCCTGCGCGCGGCCATGCCGGCGGAGTCCTTTCTTTACCTCGGTGACACCGCGCGCCTGCCCTATGGCACCAAGAGCGCGCACACGGTGGTGCGCTACGCGATTCAGGCCGCCGATGAGCTGGTGGAGCGCGACATCAAATGTCTGGTGGTGGCCTGCAATACCGCCGCCGCTGCGGCGCTGCCCGCCATGCGCGAGCGTTATGCCAGCCTGCCGGTGATCGGCGTGATCGAGCCGGGTGCACGCGCCGCCTGCGCAGCCACTGTTAACGGACGCATTGCCGTGCTTGGCACCGACAGCACGGTGCGCGGTGGAGCCTATACGCGGGCCATCATGGCACTCAATCCCCGGGCGCAGGTTTCGGCCATTGCCTGTTCGTTGTTTGTGGCCCTGGCCGAGGAGGGCTGGACGGAAGGCGCAGTGGCAGAAGCTGCCGCAGCGCGCTATCTGCAGCCGCTCTTGATTAACGCAGCCTCCGCGCCGGATACCCTGGTGCTCGGCTGCACGCACTTCCCGGTGCTCGCGGCGGTCATTGCTGGAGTGGTTGGCGGTGGTGTGCGCATTGTCGATTCGGCGCAGACCACGGCGACGGCGGTGCGCGCGGAGCTGGAGCGCGGCGGGTTGCTGCGCGCCACAGCGACCGATGCGCCAGCGGGCGATCCAGCAGGCCATGGGCTGAAGTTTCTCGCCACCGACGGCGTGGAGCGATTCGCCGAAATTGGCGGGCGCTTCCTCGGGCAGGTAATCGATCCGGCGGCCATCGAGTTGATCGATCTGTGAGTTCTGTAACTGATCATTGATTCCAGGCCGGAGCGACGCTGTCAGCAATCTCACCTGACCAGCAGGACATCGCTCTTATGACGCCTGGCGGCTTTGGCAAGATCCTGATCTGCCGTCATCAGCGTAAGTGACTCGCACAGCGCTACCGCAAGGTGCAGCGCGTCGAGCGTTCGTAACGAGCTGACCATCGAGGCGATAAGTTGCCGCGCTTTGATGAAGTGCTCGGTGCTCAACGCCATACGCTGGTAGTAGCCCTCGGCGACATGAGCGTCAAATAGCTCAATGATATCAATCGCCTGGCGCGCATCCAGTTCCTTCAGGCGTCGTTTGCAGGCAATCAGCGAATGTAACTCGACTTCACTCAATACGCTTATTACCGGAACTTTGCTGCGGCGCAGTGCTGATTCTGCTACCGCGCTCAAGGGTTCCGGGCAGTAGTACGCACCCAGTACGCTGGTATCAATATAGGTACGCTCAACCGGCATTACGTTCCTCGCGTAACAGTTTCACGGCTGGCGTGCCACGAGCACCTATAGCCTGTCGGAACGCCGCCAGCGAGGGTAGCGGTTTCAGGGCAGCGGATGCGGCAGTGAGTTTCGCCACTGCTTTGCCGAGACGCGTAATGACTATCTCTTCGCCAGCTTCTACCCGATCGACCAGATCTGGCAGTTCCTGACGCGCCTGTTTGATGCCGATGTGCTTCATGTATGCCGCCTCAAGTGTACACTAGAAGTGTACACTAGAAGTGTATATTAGTTCAGGTCACTGTCCAGGCCCCCCCGGCTCAGGCCGGATTCTCCAGCGTAAATCGCTCACGTTCATCTTCATAGGCAAAAATCTCGGCGTACCGTCCCCAGCTGATGAGCACGCTCAGGGTCTCCTCGGCCGATTCTTCGCTCATAAAATCTTCCAGTTCGTCGATGAAGCGGCTGCGGCGCGCCACGTGCGAGGTGCGCTCATCGAGCACACGGCGCAGGTGCGCGGCGAGCGGCACGTAGGTGAGTAGCTGACGGGCAAAGACCCGCTTACGCTCATCCGGGGCTGCAGTGGCAAAATCAAGGCCCGCTTCGGTCAGTTTCAGATCGCCACCCTCGAGCTCGGCGAGGCGCAGCATCTGCAGAGTCTCGGCTACCGGGAACAGTTCATCAATCTCCATCTGCAGGTCGGAGGCGATTTTCGGCAGATCGGCCTTGCCGTTGAAGGGCGCTGCGGCGACTGCCTCCAGCAATCCGGCCAGTTCGTTGGAAGAGACGCGCGGCAGCAGTGTGCCGATGCCCAGGCCCGGAAAGAACTCGGTTCTGGCGCTCGCTGCACTGGTCTGTGCGCTGCTGCGCGCGGTCATTTCCACATAGATGCGCTCCACCAGTTCGCGAAATGCCGGATCGAGCCGGTCGCGCGGCTGCGGCAGGCTGACTTCGATCTCCGAGAGCACGCGGCCGGGATTGCTGCCAAAAACCAGGATACGATCACACATCAGCACCGCCTCTTCGATGTTGTGGGTGACCAGAATCACGCCCTTGATCGGCATCCTGCCTTCCGACCACAGATCGAGAAAATCGGTGCGCAGCGTTTCGGCGGTGAGAATATCCAGCGCCGAGAAGGGTTCGTCCATCAACAATATATTCGGGTGCACGACCAGTGCGCGGGCGAAGCCGACGCGTTGGCGCATGCCGCCGGAGAGCTCGCGCGGATACGCTGATTCAAAACCATCGAGGCCAATCAAATCGATCGCGGCCAGGGTGCGTTGGCGGATCTCGGCGCGCGGCAGGCGCTGAGCTTCCAGCCCCAGCGCCACATTTTCAAACACCGTGAGCCAGGGGAACAACGCGAAACTCTGGAACACCATGGAAATGCCCAGTGCCGGGCCGTTCACCGGACTGCCCAGGTAGTGCAATTCACCGCCACTCGGTTCAGCAAGCCCGGCGATCAGGCGCAGCAGCGTGGATTTTCCAGATCCCGAACGACCCAGCAGACCGACGATCTGTCCTGCCACCAGCTGCAGGTTCACGCCCTGCAGCACCAGCAGTTCGTGGCCATCGGGCTTGGGAAATGATTTGCTGACTTCGCTGACCTGCAGCAGAGCGGCGGCGTTCATAGGGAATCTCCGTATCAGCTGAGGCGAAAGCGGCGCTCGGTGTAGTAGTAGAGCGGGCGCCAGAACAATCGGTTGATGGCCACCACGAACAGGCTCATCGTGGCGATGCCCAGCACAATTTGATGATAGTCACCGATCAGCGTAGCCCGCGCGATATAAGAGCCCAGTCCGTGCGCGCGCACCTGCGTGTCGCCCCAACTCGCGAGCTCGGCGACAATCGCCGCATTCCAGGAACCGCCCGAGGCGGTAATGGCGCCGGTGACGTAGTAGGGCATTACCGCAGGGAGCGCCACACGCCGCCACCACAGCCAGCCGCCGATGCGCAGGTTGCGCGCCGCGTGGCGCAGCTCGGTCGGCATGGCGGCAGCTCCTGCGATCACATTAAAAAGGATATACCACTGCGTGCCCAGGATCATCAGCGGGCTGAGCCAGATATCCGGGTTCAGCCGCCAGCTGACAATGCCGTAGACCGCCATCGGAAATAACAGATTGGCGGGGAATGCCGCGAGAAACTGCGCGATGGGCTGGACGATTTGTGCGGCACGCGGTCGCAGGCCGATCCACACGCCGATCGGCACCCACAGCAGGCTTGCCAGCGCGATCAGCACGGCGACGCGCGTCATGGTTAGGAGCGCCAATACCACCACTTCACGCAGTTCAGGCAGTGTCGTGCGTACCACAGCAGTGTGTGCGACTTTGAACAAGACCAGGGCGACTGCCAGCAGCAACACGCTGATCAGCACTCGATCGCGCCAGCGAGCATGCGACGTAGCGCGCGCGCTGACACGCACCCGGGCCTGCGGCATGGCCCAACTGGTCCAGCGCACGGCCGCGTAAAACACCACGGTCAATGCGCTGATCAAGCGCGAGCGACGCATCATGGTCAACGCCCACGAGGAGGGTGGGTCATCGCCCGGTTCCTGCTCAACACGAAAGCGATCGACCCAGGCGATCAGCGGGCGAAACAGTAGTTGGTCATAGACCAGAATCACCAGTGCCATGGTGGCGATCGCCCAGCCAATCGCATGCAGATTGCGCTCGGCAATCGCCAGCGCGATGTATGAGCCCACGCCCGGCAGGGCCACGTGGGTGTCCCCGACGCTGATAGCCTCAGAGGCCACCACAAAAAACCAGCCGCCCGACATCGACATCATCATGTTCCAGATCAGCGCCGGCATGCCAAAGGGCACCTCGAGCTGCCAAAAACGCATCCATGCCGTCAGGCGGAAGGACTCGGCGGCTTCCGAGAGTTCAATCGGAATCGTACGCAGTGACTGGTAAAAACTGAAGGCCATATTCCAGGCCTGGCTGGTGAAAATGGCGAAGATGGCGGCGAATTCCGCACCCAGTATCCGCCCTGGAACCAGTGACATAAAGAATACATAAGTGATTGATATAAAACCAAGGATCGGCACCGATTGCAGAATGTCCAGAATCGGTATCAATACCCGGCCGGCGCGCTCGCTCTTGGCCGCCCAGGTGGCGTAAGTAAAGGTGAACAGGAGCGAAAGCCCCAGTGCCGCAAACATGCGCAGCGTGGTGCGAGCGGCGTATTGCGGCAGATGCCAGGGGTCGAGCGACAGCGGCACGGTGTCCAGCTGCGAAAGCGGGGCGAACAGGCCGCGATTGGCTTCGGCCAGGAACACGAACAGGCCCAGCACCACCAGCAGCGCCAGTGCATCCCAGCGCGTGATGTGCTCACGGATAAAGCCAAAGGGTTGAGGATGCTTCATGGGCTCTGTCACGCGCGACGGGTTTGAGCTATTGTCCGCTACAGCACGGCGCGGCTGCACGCGGCAACAAAAAATATTCGAGGAGCAGAATTATGACGAACCCGGCTTTTCATGGTCGTTTTCTCTGGCAGGAACTGCGCAGCCGCGATCCTGACGCGGCGGCGGGCTTTTATACGCGCGTCATGCCCTGGAAGTCACAACCTTTTGCGCCTGGCGCGCCCTATACCGTGTTCGTCGCCGACGACACTGGCGGCCGCATGGTCGCGGGTGCGACGCGGCTGGGCGATGACCCCAGCACTTCAGGCAGCACGCCGCAGTGGCTGGGTTCAATCGGCAGCAGTGATGTCGATGCCACGGTCGCGCAGGCCGTGGCCTTGGGTGCGCGCGTGGTGCAGCCCGCCGCGGACATGCCTGATGTCGGCCGCATGGCCGTGTTGGCAGACCCGCAAGGTGGTTTGTTTGGCGTCTATAAACCCAGCCATGAACGGGATACCGTAGATACGCCGCGCGGCGGCTATTCCTGGCATGAGTTTGCCGCCAGCGAGCTCGTGTCGGCTTTCGACTTCTATCAGTCACTGTTCGGCTGGCAGGTGCTCGATCGCGTGCCGATGGGCCCGATGGGTGAGTACCTGCTCTATGGCCGCAATGGCAAGCAGGAGGGCGGCATGTACGGCATTACTGCCGGCAAGGGGCAACACGTCGGCTGGCTGCCCTATGTGTCGCACCACAGTGTCGACGAGGCCGCGCGCCGGACCGTGGCGGCCGGCGGTCAGATCGCCAAGGGTCCCATGGATGTGCCAGGTGGTGGACGTATTGCGCACCTTATCGACCCACAGGGTGTGATGTTTGCCGTGCACTCGGTGAAACTGGCGCTGCCAGCCGTGGCGGCGAAGCCCGCAGCGAAGCCCGCGGCGAAGCCAGCAGCAAAGCCGGCAGCAAAGTCCACAGCAAAGAAAGCACCGGCGAAAAAGCAGGCCGCACCGAAGGCCGTTAAAAAACCAGCAGCCAAAAAAACCGCGGCCAGGAAACCGGCAGCCAAGAAGCGCGCCGCAAAAAAGGTGGCTCGCAAGGCCAAACGCAAAGTCGTCGCGAAGCAGCCAGCTCGCAAGGTAGCGCGTAAACCCGTTCGCAAAGCAGCCCGCAAGGTGTCGCGTAAGGTGGCACGCAAGTCGGCGCGCAAGCCGGCACGCAAGAAATAGCGTCGCTTCGCGGGGCTAGGGCGCGCTTGCTGCGACGGGCGCGCTCAGCTTCAGACGCATCGACAGGTCCACCGCCTGTACGTGTTTGGTGAGCGCGCCCACCGACACGTAGTCAACACCGGTAGCGGCTATGGCGGCCAGCGCCAGCAGGTTCACGCCGCCCGACGCCTCCAGGCGGGCGGGGCGCGCTGCGGCCCTGTTCAGGGCCACGGCGCTGCGCATATCGGCGAGTGAAAACTCATCGAGCATGATGATGTCGCTCGCTGCGGCCAGCGCCTGCGCAAATTCCTGCAGGTTTTCCGTCTCGACTTCCACCGGTACTCCAGGCGCCTGGGTTCGCGCCGCCTGCACTGCTGCGGCGATCGAACCGGCCGCGGCGATGTGGTTTTCCTTGACCAGCACCAGGTCGTAGAGACCCATGCGATGGTTTTGGCCACCGCCGCAGTGCACGGCATATTTTTGTGCAGTGCGCAGGCCCGGAATGGTCTTGCGCGTGTCGAGAATCCGGCACGCCGTGCCGGCCACGGCGCGCACATGTTGCGCCGTAGTGGTGGCGGTAGCCGACAGCAATTGCAGGAAATTGAGCGCTGTGCGTTCGCCGGTGAGCAGCGCCCGGGCCGGGCCTTCAAGCTCGCACAACACGGAGTCAGCGGCCACCGTGGCGCCATCTTTTGCCAGCCAGCGCACCCGTACGCGCTCATCGAGCTGGCGAAAGCTTTCATCGAACCAGGCTGTGCCGCAGATCACTGCATTCTCGCGGCATATCACGGTGGCGCGGGCCTGGCGCTGCTGCGCGATAAGCTGCGCCGTGACGTCGCCCGAACCGATGTCCTCGCGCAGGGCGCGGGACACCTGTTCGGACAGATCGGCTGGGAGAACGCCGGGCAGCGGCCGCTTCCAGCAGTTTAGAAGGGCAGGCCGTGCGAGGCCGACGCCATGCACAGCAACATTGGAATCGAGAGCACGAAGTTGGTGCGTGAGGCGTGCGCCGCCACTTTCCGTGCCTTCGCCTTCTCGTCGTCGGTCGCAGCGACGATGCCGAGAATTTTCTTCTGGTTCGGCCAGATCAGCACCCAGACGTTGAACAGCATGATGGTGCCCAGCCAGGCGCCAATGCCGATGACCAGACCGTAGTAGTCCTCACCAAAATGCCCGAACGTAAAGGCATTGATGAAGTTGGCGCCGCGCCCCAGGTACCAGGCGCCAGTGAACCAGGTAGCCAGCGCCGCCCAGCGAAACCAGAACAGTGCGCGCGGCGCGATGTATTTGCTCACGCCGGCACCGCCCGGGCCACCCTTGTCGGCCGCTGCGGCGGCCATGCCCGGTGTCTGTACGACATTGAAATAATAGAGCAGGCCGATCCAGGTCACGCCCGAGAGCAGGTGCAACCAGCGCGCCAGGCCCAGTTCATGGAAGGTGGTGGGTGCAATGGCGAACGCGATAACCAGCGCGATGATAAAGCCCGTCACAATCGAGCCGCGCACCGAGTTCAATGGGTTCATAGTTAAAGCCTCTCTAAGTCGTTGTTTTAAGTAGCTGGCCGCTCCAGCGGCGCCATTTGAAGAATAGGCCACCGCACCCCATAATTCAACGCCAGGGCTACGGCAGGTCAGTCATGATACAGCGTCTGGGTCTCATTGGATTTATCGTGCTGTTGCAGACCGGTTGCGTGGCGGCAGTGCTGGGCAGCGCGCCGCAAAGCGGCACAGCAGCCGACACGCGCTTGCGGGGCGCGAGCAGCGCTGCGAGCTCGCTGCAGGGCGCGGTCACTGCGCGGCTGGCTGCCGACGCGACGCTGCGCGGTGCGCATGTCGAGGTGAGCGCCAGTGGCGGTATTGTGACGTTGCGCGGTACGGCCCTCTCGGCCGCTCAGCGCAGCGCGGCAGAGCGGGTGGCCAAAGCCACCAGCGGCGTGAGCTCGGTAGTCAATCAACTCAAGGTACCTTAAAGATGGAAGTCAAAGAGCGAATTCGCAAGGAACTCGATACCGCCCCGGTGGTGCTGTTCATGAAGGGCACACCGGATTTCCCGCAGTGCGGGTTTTCCGCGCAGACGGCTGGCGCGCTGCGCAAGCTTGGCGTGAAGTTTCACAGCGTCAATATTTTCGATGACGCGGAAATGCGTGAGGCGCTGAAGCAATATTCGAACTGGCCTACTTATCCGCAGCTTTACCTCAAGGGCGAGTTGCTCGGCGGCTGCGATATCGCCATGGAAATGTTCCGCAACGGCGAGCTCAAGGAAACACTTGAAGCCGCGGGCGCGTTGGGCACCGGGGCTTAAGCCCGGACTTGAACCGGGTCTTGGGGTTACAGCGGGTCGGCGCCCGCCGTGGCGCCGGCGTCCTGGTCCGCATCGGGCGTGGGCCCTGGATTTTCCTGCCAGCCCAGTTCACGGGCGCGATGTTCGGCACGTGCGAAGCTCTCGGCTAATTCATTGCAGATCGCGCAGAACAGATCGGCGGTGCGCTCGGCATCGTAGGTGGCTGAATGCGCTTGAGCGCTATCCCAATTGAATCCGGCGATGGTCGAGGCTTTCGCGAGCACGGTCTGACCGAGCGCGGCGCCAGCCAGCGTCGCGGTATCAAAACTCGAGAACGGGTGGAAAGGACTGCGTTTTACACCGCTGCGTGCGGCCGCCGCGTTCAGGAACGAGAGATCAAACCAGGAATTGTGGCCCACCAATATCGCGCGCTTGCAGCCCGTCACCTGCATCGCGGTGCGCACCTCTTTGAACACTCTTTGTAGCGCATCGCGCTCATCGATTGCCGGGCGCAGCGGGTGCCAGGGGTCAATGCGGTTCACCTGCAGCGAGGCGGGCTCGATATTTGAACCCGGAAACGGCTGCACGTGATAAGAGTGAGTGGCGCCCCGCACCAGGTGGCCGGCGGCATCGAACTCGATCAGGACGGCGGCGATCTGCAACAAGGCGTCCTTTGAAGCGTTAAAGCCACCCGTTTCCACGTCCACCACCACAGGCAAAAAGCCCCGGAAGCGGCGCGCCATGCGTGCATCACCCGGGCCGCTGCTCATGACTTCAGTCGCCAGTGGAGGGTCTCGCCGGCAGCCATCGGCACCAGCTCATCGGCGCCCAGCGGGTAACTCGCCGGCGGCGACCAGTCGCGCTTTTGCAGGGTAATCGTGGTTTGATTGCGCGGTAGGCGGTAAAAATCGGCGCCAAAACTGGCGGCGAAATCTTCGAGCCGTGGCAGCATACCGGCCTGCTCGAAGGCTTCGGCGTACAACTCGATGCCGGCATGTGCCGAAAACACGCCCGCGCAGCCGCAGGCGGCTTCCTTGGCGCGGCGTGCGTGCGGCGCGCTGTCGGTGCCGAGAAAAAAGCGCGGATTGCCGCTGGCCACGACCTCGACAATGGCCTGGCGATCGGCCTCGGTCTTGAGCACCGGCAGGCAAAAAAGGTGTGGGCGCAAGCCGCCCTGAAACAGTGCATTGCGGTTGAGCAGCAGGTGTTGCGGCGTGACGGTTGCGGCGACGCCGGCGCGTGCGCCGCATACGTAGGCGACCGCAGCGTGTGTGCTCACGTGTTCAAATATCACCCGCAAATGCGCTACCCGCGTGACCAGTGGCGCCAGCACTTCATCGATGAAGCGCGCCTCGCGATCGAAAATGTCGACGCTGGGCGTCAGCACCTCGCCATGCACCTGCAGTGGCAGTTCGCGCACTGCCATCCGTTCGAGCACGGCGTCGAGCCGGCGTATGTCCGTCACGCCCGACTGTGAATGCGTCGTGACGCCAGCCGGGTAGAACTTGGCGCCGAAGACGGCGCCGCTATCGGCAGCGTGATCGATTTCTTCAGGCGTGGTCTGATCGGTCAGATAGAGCGTCATTAGCGGCGTGAAGTCCGCGCCGGCCGGAAGCGCAGCAGTGATGCGTTCGCGATAGGCGAGGGCGGCGGCCGTGGTGGTCACCGGAGGTGTGAGATTGGGCATAATGATGGCGCGCGCAAAGCGCTGGGCGGTGAATGGCAGCACAGCGGCGAGCGCCGCGCCGTCGCGCAGATGCAGGTGCCAGTCGTCGGGACGGCGAATCGTCAGCTCTTGCATGATTACCTAGATGAGCTCGCGCGGCGCCGTTCGCTTGACCATCTTACGTAAAATACGGATCATCCGGGCACGCCGGGCATCCTAACACAGCGTCCTACAGGGTAATTCCTCCAGCCATGAATCCAGTTACAGAAACCGGCGACGGCGATCCGCTCGAAACCCGAGAATGGCTCGAATCAATAGATTCCGTGCTGCGGGTGGCGGGTCCTGAGCGCGCACATTTTTTGATTGACCGCATGGTTGAGCATGCGCGGCGCTCGGGCGCCTATATGCCCTATAGCGCGAATACCGCTTACGTGAACACGATCCCGGTGGGCAAAGAGCCGCAATACCCGGGCGATCGCGCGCTCGAGCGGCGCATCGAGGCCTGGATCCGCTGGAATGCCATGGCCATGGTGGTGCAGGCCAATCGCAAGTCGACCGAATACGGCGGTCACATCGCCAGCTACGCCTCGTCGGCCACGCTCTATGAGGTGGGCTTTAATCACTTCTGGCGTGCGCCCACCGATAAGGGCCCGGGCGATCTGGTGTTCATGCAGGGGCATTCCTCCCCCGGCATCTATGCGCGCGCCTATCTGGAAGGGCGCCTGAGCGAAGCGCAATTGTCGCGTTTTCGCCAGGAAGTCGATGGCGGGGGCCTGAGTTCCTATCCGCATCCCTGGCTGATGCCCGATTTCTGGCAGTTTCCGACGGTATCGATGGGCCTCGGACCCATGATGGCGATCTATCAGGCGCGCTTTGTCCGTTATCTGGAGCATCGTGGCCTGGTGAGCGCCTCCGATCGCAAGGTCTGGGCCTTTTGTGGTGATGGCGAAATGGACGAGCCCGAGTCGATGGGCGCGCTCACCATGCCAGTGCGTGAAAAGCTCGACAATCTGGTGTTCGTCATCAACTGCAATCTGCAGCGCCTCGATGGCCCGGTGCGCGGTAACGGCAAGATTATCCAGGAACTGGAAGCCGCCTTTCTCGGCGCCGGCTGGAATGTCATCAAGGTCATCTGGGGCTCGCGCTGGGATCCGCTGCTGGCGCGTGATACCGAAGGTCTGCTGCGCCAGGTCATGGAGCAGTGCGTCGACGGTGAGTATCAGAATTTCAAGGCCAAGGGCGGCGCGTACACGCGCGAGCATTTCTTCGGCAAGAATCCGCTGCTCAAGGAAATGGTCGCCAATATGTCCGATGAGGACATCTGGCATCTCAATCGCGGTGGTCACGATGCCCGCAAGGTGTACGCCGCTTACGCCGCGGCCATGAAGTCGGATGGTCGTCCGACCGTCATCCTTGCCAAGACCGTCAAGGGTTTTGGTCTCGGCAAGAGCACCGAAGGGCAGATGGTGGCGCATCAACAGAAGAAGCTCGACGACGCGACGCTGCGCGAGTTGCGGGATCGCTTCAACATTCCGGTAAGCGACGCGGACATCGCCACGATACCGTTTTGCAAGCCCGCTGCCGAGAGCGAGGAAATGCGCTACCTGCAAGAGCGGCGCAAGACGCTCGGCGGTTATCTGCCGCAGCGCACGCCCTCGACCACCAGGCTGCAGATTCCAGAACTCAGTGCCTTTCAGTCGATACTCGATGGCACCGGGGAACGTGAAATCTCCACGACCATGGCCTTCGTGCGCATTCTTGGCGTGCTGCTCAAGGACAAGCAGATCGGCCGCAACATCGTGCCGATTGTGCCTGATGAGGCGCGTACTTTCGGAATGGAAGGGCTGTTTCGCCAGATTGGCATCTATTCGTCGGTCGGCCAGCTCTACACGCCGCAGGACGCCGACCAGCTGATGTCCTATCGCGAGGACAAGCAGGGCCAGATGCTCGAAGAGGGTATCAATGAGGCCGGTTCGGTGTGCTCGTGGATCGCTGCGGCAACTTCATACGCCAACCACGGCGTGCCGATGATTCCTTTTTACATCTATTACTCCATGTTCGGCTTCCAGCGGGTCGGCGATTTCATCTGGGCGGCGGGCGACATGCGCGCGCGTGGCTTCCTGCTCGGCGCCACCGCCGGTCGCACCACGCTGGCGGGCGAGGGCCTGCAGCATCAGGACGGTCACAGCCATCTGCTGGCCAGCACCGTCCCCAATTGTCGCGCCTACGATCCGGCCTACGCCTACGAGCTCGCGGTCATCATTCACGATGGCATGAAGCGCATGTATGTCGATGGCGAGGGCGTGTTCTATTACCTCTCGGTGATGAACGAGAACTACGCGCAGCCGGCCCTGCCGGCCGACAGCGAGGCGGGCATCATCAGCGGCGGTTACCGATTGCGCACCGGCGGCCGGGGCAAGGTGCGCAGCACCCTGCTGGGTAGCGGCACCATCCTGCGCGAGGTGCTGGCGGCCGCCGACATTCTCGAGCAGCAGTTTGGCATCCCCGCCGATGTCTACTCGATCACCAGTTTCAGCGAGCTGCGGCGTGAGGCACTCGAAATCGAGCGCTGGAATCTGCTCAATCCAGCCTCAACGGCGCGCGTGCCTTACGTGCGCACACTGTTTGGCGCGCCCGATTCGCCGGTAGTCGCGGCGAGCGATTACATGCGTACCGTGGCGGATCAGATTCGCCAGTGGGTCGCAGCACCCTACGTCACACTCGGCACCGATGGTTTTGGGCGCTCGGACGCGCGCGCGCCGCTGCGCCGGCATTTCGAGGTCGATCGAAATTTCATCACGCTGGCGGCACTCAAGTCACTCGCCGACGCCAATCAGATTGATCAGCGCACCGTCACCGAGGCGCTGGCTAAACTCGGCATCAATTCCGCCAAGCCCAACCCGCTCAATTGCTGATACCGAGTTAAGGAGCAACGTTTGGCTGTGCAGGAAATCCCGGTTCCCGATATCGGCGACTTTAAAAACGTTGAAGTCATCGACGTTCTCGTCAAGGTTGGCGACCAGGTTGCTGTTGATGCGCCCCTGCTGACGCTGGAGACCGAGAAGGCGACGATGGATGTGCCCTCACCGGTGGCCGGCGTGATTGAAAAGCTGCTGGTGAAGAAGGGCGACAAAGTGTCGACCGGCAGTGTGGTGGCAATGGTGCAGGTGAGTGGCGCCGCACTGGCAACCGCAATGGCGCCAACACCCGCAATGGCGCCAACACCCGCGTCAACGCCAGCGCGAATGCCAGCGCCGGCAGTGCAGGCTGCGGCGGTGCCGGCGGCGCCGCCGACAGCGGTTACGGTAGCGATCAATGAGGCCGGCTTCGCCGTCGCGCACGCCAGCCCCTCGGTGCGGCTGTTTGCACGTGAGCTCGGAGTTGATCTGACGCGCGTGCGCGGCAGCGGTCAGAAAGGGCGCATCGTCGCGGCAGACGTCAAGGCTTTCGTCAAGAATCTACTCACTGGCGCTGCCATGCCGGGCGCTGGTGCCGGCGCAGCGCCCGCCGGCAGCGGACTGCCGCGCATCAAAATACCCGATTTTTCGCTGTTCGGCGCCATCGAGCTCAAGCCGTTGGGTCGCATCAAGCGCATCTCGGCCGCCCACCTGCATGCGAGCTGGGTCAACCTGCCGCACGTCACGCAGTTCGACGAAGCTGACATCACCGACATGGAAGCGGCGCGCGCCAGGCTCAAGGACAAGGCCGTCGCCCAGGGTGTGAAGCTCACGCCGCTGGCCTTTGTGCTGCGCGCCGTGGTGCGCACGCTGCAGAAGTTCCCGCACTTCAACGCCTCCCTCGATGAGCGCGGCGAGAACCTGATTTACAAGAAATACCTGCACCTCGGGTTCGCCGCTGACACGCCCAATGGTCTGCTGGTGCCGGTGATTCGCGACGCGGACAAAAAGGATGTCTACGAGCTGGCGCGGGCTCTGGGCGCGCTCGCGGATAAGGCGCGCGCCGGCAAGCTCGCGGCGGCCGAGATGCAGGGCGGTTGTTTCACGGTCTCGAGCCTGGGCGGCATTGGCGGCACGGCCTTCACGCCTATCATCAATGCGCCTGAGCTGGCGATCCTGGGCGTCTCGCGTGCGTCGATGAAGCCGGTCTACAAGGATGGCGCTTTTGTGCCACGCCTGATGCTGCCGCTCTCGTTGTCCTACGATCATCGCGTGATCGACGGCGCCGCCGGTGCGCGTTTCAGCGCGTCCCTGGCCCTGCAGCTCACCGATATTGCCGGACTCCTCGAGGCGGTTCCGTGAGCGTGAAGGAAATCGCCTGCCCGGATATCGGCAATTTTCAGGATGTGCTTATCATCGACATTCTGGTCAAGGCGGGCGATGTCATCGCGCTCGAGACGCCGCTGATCACTCTGGAAACCGACAAGGCCACCATGGACGTGCCGGCCACGACGGCCGGCAAGGTGCTGGAAGTATTGGTGACGCGCGGCGGCAAGGTGTCGCAGGGTACGCCACTGGTGCGTGTGGAAGTGGCCGTCGCCGCTGCCGCACCGGCGCCCGTTGCGAGCGCAATTGCCGCGCCGGACACCAAGGTAGCCGCGATGCCCGCACCGCCAGGCCTCGCTGATCCCAGGGCCGATCGCGAGGTTGCGCTGCTGGTACTGGGCGCCGGGCCTGGCGGTTACACGGCGGCATTCCGTGCGGCCGACCTGGGTTTGCGGGTGACATTGGTTGAGCGCTGGCCGACACTGGGCGGCGTCTGCCTGAATGTCGGTTGTATCCCTTCCAAAGCATTGCTGCACGCCGCCAAGGTCATCGATGAAGCGCGTGAGATGGCGGCGCACGGTGTCGAATTTGGCGCGCCACGCATTGATATGGCGAAGTTGCGTGGCTGGAAATCCAAAGTGGTCGGCAAGCTCACGGGCGGCCTTGTGGGCCTCGCCCGGCAGCGCAAAGTCGAGGTCGTGCGCGGCGTCGGCAAATTCCTGAGCCCGCACGTCATCGAAGTAACGCACGAGGGCAAGGCCACGCGCATTCGCTTCAGCCAGTGCATCATCGCTGCGGGTTCAGAGCCGATTGCACTGCCCTTCATACCGATAGATCCGCGCATCATGGATTCCACCGGTGCGCTGGAGCTTCCTGAACCGGTCGGTCGCCTGCTGGTCATTGGTGGTGGCATCATTGGCCTGGAAATGGCGAGCGTATATGAGGCGCTCGGCGCCAAAGTCAGCGTCGTGGAACTCACGACCCAGTTGATGCCCGGCTGCGATCCTGATCTGGTCCGCCCCCTTGAAAAGCGTCTGAAAGGGCGCTACGAGCAGATTCTACTGGGCACCAGGGTGACGGCTATCAAGGCCTCGAGTGAAGCATTGCATGTCAGTTTCGAGGACGCCGGCGGCGCTTCGACACAAAGCTTCGATCGTGTACTGGTGGCCGTCGGCCGGGTGCCCAACGGGCGCCTGCTCAACGCGCTGGCGGCGGGTGTCAGCGTCGACGAGCGCGGCTTCATTCCGGTCGATCGGCAGCAGCGCACCAATGTTGCGCACATATTTGCGATCGGTGATGTGGTCGGCCAGCCGATGCTGGCGCACAAGGCCACGCACGAAGCAAAAGTTGCCGCCGAAGTGACCGCCGGTCACAAGCGCTATTTCGATGCGCGGGTTATTCCTTCAGTGGCCTATACCGATCCTGAAGTCGCCTGGGTGGGCTTGAACGAACTGGCGGCAAAAGCGCAGGGCATCGCCGTTGAAAAAGGCGTGTTTCCGTGGGCCGCGAGTGGTCGCTCGCTCGCGCTGGGGCGCGATGAAGGTTTCACGAAGTTGCTGTTTGACCCCGCCACGCGGCGGGTGCTGGGCGCTGGCATCGTCGGCCCCAATGCTGGCGAGCTGATTGCGGAGGTGGCGCTCGCCATCGAGATGGGTGCCGATGCCGCCGACCTCGCGCTGACGGTGCACCCGCATCCAACCCTGTCGGAAACCGTGGCGCTGTCGGCGGAGGCTTTTGAGGGTACGCTCACCGACCTTTACCTGCCGAAGCAGCGCCCCGCCCACCAGGGGTGATGGTAACGATCAGCATGACACCCTCGTTTCCAGCATCGAGCCGTTCCCGGAGAATTTCATGATAATTTCCATGTATCAGGCGTCAGTACCCGCCTTCATTCGTTCGCTCAACAATCTTGCGGCGATCCTGGAGAAGGGCGCTACGCATGCGCAGGCACGCAAGCTTGACGAGAGCGTGCTGCTCGGCAGCCGTCTCTTTCCGGACATGTTTCCGTTGGTAAGGCAGGTGCAGTTGGCGACCGACACCGCCAGAAGCGGGGCAGGGCGACTTGCCGGTGCCGATTTTCCCGCCTACGAAGACCAGGAAACGACGATTGGGCAATTGCTGCAGAGAATCCGCAATTCGATTGGCTACCTGGAATCGCTACGGCCCGCGCAAGTCGAGGGCAGCGAAGACAAGACCATCTCCTGGCAGACGCGTTCCAGCACCAAGAGCATGCAGGGATTGCCGTACCTGATGAATCACCTGCTGCCCAACATGCATTTTCATGTCACGACGGCGTATGACATTCTTCGTCACAACGGTGTTGAGCTCGGAAAAAAGGACTTTCTCGGGCCTTGAGGCGACCTGCAACTGGGATCGCCAACTCTGGTTCCTCGGGGGTCAATAGCGCCAGCTCGCTCAGCTACGTGAATGGATTGAGCAGGTCGACCCCAGTCGGTTGGTAGTGAGCTGTATTGCGGGTTACCACGGCCAGTTGGTAAATCATCGCCGTGGCGGCAATCTGTTTGTCCAGCGGATTTTCCGGATGTGGAGCCCGCAGACGGCCCCAAATCTCAGCCGTCTCTTGGTCAAAAGGAAGAATGGCATCGGCGTACTCAACCGTAAGGCGTTCCAGCCAACGCTCGAGACGCTGTGCCTGAGTACGGTCACCACGGTGGCGGATCAATTCGACACCCTGCCGAAGCTCACCGATGGTGATTGCCGACAAGAATAGTGCGAAATTACCCCGGGTGGCGTTGTTAAAGAACGCGCGCACTCCAGCGTTGGCCCTATCCCCGCTGAAAGTGGCTTGAGCTGATTTGCTGAAAGCTGGTGCCACTGAAAGCTGGTGCCACTTGCGAACCACGACTTTCCGCAGTAGCGTTAGCGCACAATCAGGGCGCTGAGCGCGGCTGACCCCCGGGGGGTAGGCAACCGCGGCGCATCGGCCCCGGATTGCGAGGTACTCTTCGGGGCCAAAGGAGTGCTCTTGAAGACCATCATCGAACCCTTTCGCATCAAATCCGTTGAACCCATCCGCATGACCACGCGCCCGCAACGGCACAAATTGCTGCTGCAGGCTCACTACAACCTGTTTGCGCTGCAGTCGGATGATGTGATTATCGATCTGTTGACCGATTCAGGTACCTCCGCCATGAGCGCCCGCCAGTGGGCTGCAGTGATGCTGGGAGATGAGAGTTACGCCGGCTCGCCCTCCTTCAAGCGCTTTGAGGCGGCGGTGCGTCACCTCATGCCATTTCGCCACATCATCCCCACGCACCAGGGTCGTGCCGCGGAGGCCATCCTGTTCCACCTGCTGGGCGGCGCCGGACGCGTGATTCCCTCCAACACACATTTTGATACCACGCGCGGAAACATCGAGGCTACCGGGGCACAAGCCGTCGATCTGTTGATCGCGGCCGGGAGTGATCCGGCCAATGAGTATCCCTTCAAGGGGAACATGGATCTGCAGCGGCTGGAGGCACTGCTTGAGTCCGAGGGAGACAGGGTGCCTTGCGTCATGCTGACCGTGACGAACAATGCCGGTGGCGGTCAGCCGGTCAGCCTGGAGAACATTCGCGCGGTCGCGGCACTGGCGCATCGATTCGGCAAACCGCTGATCATCGATGGCTGCCGTTTTGCCGAAAACGCCTGGTTCATCAAGATTCGGGAACCTGGACAGGGTGGGCGCAGTGTCGTCGATATTGTGCGCGATATGTTTGCCGATGCCGATGGCATGACCATGAGTGCCAAGAAGGATGCCTTCGCCAACATCGGCGGCTGGCTGGCGCTGAACGATGACTCGCTGGCTGAACAGGCGCGCACACGCCTGATTCAGACTGAGGGATTCCCGACCTACGGCGGGTTGGCGGGGCGCGACCTGGAGGCCATTGCCCAGGGGCTGGCGGAGATCGTGGACGAGGAGTATCTCGCTTACCGAATTCGAACCAATGCCTATATCGGCGAGCGCCTGCTGGCATTGGGCATCCCGATCGTGCGCCCGGTCGGTGGCCATGCGGTGTTCGTGGATGCGCGCGGCTGGCTGCCCCATATCGAACCGTTGGCCTATCCGGGGCAGGCACTGGCCTGCGCCCTGTACGAGTACGGTGGCGTGCGCAGTTGCGAGATCGGCACGGTGATGTTCGGCTTGTCCGCCGAGGGGACGGAGCGGCCCGCGCCCATGGATCTGGTGCGCCTGGCGATGCCGCGGCGCGTCTACACGCAATCGCATGCTGATTATGTGGTAGAGACCTTTGCCGAGATCGCCGCCGAGCGCGAGCTACTGCGTGGCTATCGCATCGTTCAGCAGCCTCGCGCCATGCGCCACTTCACGGCGCACTTTGCGCCGCTGGCAGCGGCTTAAGTTCGCCAGCGCAGCTGCATTCTGGCACCGACCGCCAGTGTGGAGCCGGTGCCGCTGAGCATGACCAGGTTCTGGCCGAAGCACACGCCGCCCAGCGCCGCATCGTAGCGATAGCTTTTCAGCGTGCGCAGCGGTTCGGCGCCGTCCAGCGTGCCGGTTTCCTGCTCGGTGGTCGTGATGCTGCAGCGGGTGCAGGCCTTGACGGCGCGCAGCACTACCTTGCCGAAGCGCAGCTCCTCTAGCCGGTCCTCGTCGTAGGCCGCCAGCCCTGCGAGCACGATGTTGGGCCGGAAGCGATTCATGGGCAGCTCGCGACCGACACGCCGGTTCAGATCGCTGCGCGAGGCCTCGCTGATCAGCAGCAGTGGATAGCCATCGCTGAAAGCATTGCTGGCCTCGACCTCGCCGCTGTAGCGCCGCTCGCTCAAGCGCCGCTGCGCCGGATCGAATCGCACCAGGCGACAGGAACTGCCCAGCCAATGGCTGAGCACGGCGGCGACTTCGTCGCCGGCATCGAAGGCGGCACACTCATCGCGCCAGATGCGCACCCTGCAGGGACGCTGCGCGGCGCCGTGCGCGATCAACAGCGGCGGCAGCTCCGGTGCACAGATGCCGAGTCCGGTTGCGCCGGGTTCAGCGTGCAGCAAAGCCAGGCGCGGCTGTTCCCGCTGGGTGATGAAGCGACCTTGCGGTGTGACCAGCATCCATTGGCGATCGTGCTCGAGCCCTGTGCTGCACAGGCGCGCCTCGTGCAGGGACTGTGCGCGCGCCGATTTAAGCGGGTAGCGATACAGCGCAGCAATGCGTGCGCTTTCCGGCCGTGGCGTGTTCACAGCCGCTGCAAGGCCTCGAGATATTGCCGCTCATCGGGTGCGCGCCCGGCGCGCTGCGCCTGCCAGAGTGCCTCGGACAGCACCGCGATCATGCGATGCTCGGCCTCATGCATGGAGGCGCCGCGCTGCACCAGCCGCTGAAGTAACGCGGCAATCCCGGCCGGCCGGTTGGTGCCCAGCTGCTCACGCAGTGCGAGATGCAGCCCGAGGTGCAGGAATGGATTGGCGTCGGCATCTGTGCCCTCATGTTCCAGTTCCGAATCGCGCAGTACCGCGTGATACTCGGGATGCGCCGCGATGACGTCCACCATCTGCACTTGCAGGGGTTCGAGCGGCAGACGCTGCTCGTGGCGTTGCCAGGCCTCGCGCCAGGCGGCGCGCATTGCGTCGCGGCTGTGTCCGGCGTAGACGCTCATGGCCCCGTTGTAGCCTTAAGGATGGCTGGCGCAGGTTCCTTGTGCGCATACGCGCAGGAGCTGCGCACCAGGCACTGCGTACACAGCGGGCGGCGCGCCTTGCAGGTGTAACGCCCGAGCAATATGAGCCAGTGATGCGCGTGCTGGCGAAATTCAGGCGGCGTGACTGCCAGTAGCCGGTCTTCAACCGCGCGCGGTGTGTCTCCCGGCGCCAGTCCGGTACGATTGGCGACGCGGAAAATATGCGTATCGACGGCAATCGTGGCCTGGCCGAACACGCTATTGAGCACCACGTTGGCCGTTTTACGACCGACGCCCGGGAGCGATTCGAGCGCTGCGCGCTCGGCGGGCACGTTGCCGCCGTACAAATCGAGCAGCATGCGTGCGGCGACGAGTAGGTGTCTGGCCTTGCTGTTGTACAAACCGATGGTGCGGATATGATTTTTGAGTCGCGCCGGGCCGAGCTTTATCAATGCTGCAGGGTCGGGCGCCACCCTGAACAGTTCAGCCGTGGCGGCATTGACGCTGCGATCCGTGGCCTGGGCCGACAATATCACCGCTACCAGCAACTGCCATGGTGTGGCGTACACCAGCTCAGTGCGAGGCTCGGCAGTGGCCGCGCGCAGCGCTCCATAAAAACGGCGAATCGCGGCGGGCGTCATGGGCGTGGTTCACCAGGATGGATGCTTCCCTTGAGCGCCGCCAATTCGCGGACGCGCTCCTGCGCCTGGGTTACGCGGCGTTGCTCATGGGCGGCAAAGCGCAGGCGATTGTCCGTAGGCGTTGGCGTCGGCGCCGGATCGGGCCAGGGCAGCATATGGATGCAGTCGACCGGACAGGCGGGCAGGCACAATTCGCAACCCGTGCACCAGCTGGCGATGACGCTGTGCAGCTGGCGTGAGGCGCCGAGGATGGCATCGACCGGACAGGGAGGCAGGCAACGCGCACAGCCTATGCAGGCCTCAGGGTCGATCCATGCGAGACGTGGTGGCGCTTCAATGCCGTGCTCAGGGTTCAGGGGCAGGGCAGGACGTTGCAGTAACCGGGCGAGCCGGTCGATCAGCCCGGCGCCGCCCGGCGGGCATTGGTTGAGCGCCGCGCTCCCTTCGGCCAGCGCCTGTGCGTAGGGGCGGCAACCGGGGTAGCCGCAGCGCGTGCACTGGGTCTGCGGCAGCAGCGCATCGATGAGTGCGGGATCTATAAACATGGAATCGACGGGCGGCATCGCTACTCCGGTGGCACAATGCGCGCTGATTTTAAGGGAAGTCACCGCTTACCATGCTGCGCAATCTTACGCCGACCGTCCGCGCAATTCTGATCGCCAATCTGCTGATATTCGCCGCCCAGTTTGTCGTCGCGCCGGAAGCGCTCCTGACACTGGCACTCTGGCCGCTGCACAGCGCCAATCCCGCTGAGAGTCTGCCCTTCAGACCCTGGCAACTGTTGAGCTATGGCTTCGTGCATTTCGAGTTCTGGCATCTGTTTGCCAACATGTTCGCGTTGTACATGTTCGGTTCAGATGTCGAGCGTCTGCTGGGCAGTCGGCGTTTCCAGTTATTTTATGTGGTTTGCGTAGTGGGCGCTGCGCTGGCGCAGGAACTGGTGACGGCGACGATGCAGGTGACGACCGGGCCGACGGTCGGCGCTTCGGGGGGTATTTTCGGCCTGCTGCTGTGTTTCGGCATGGCTTTTCCGCAGCGCCAGCTGATGCTGGTGTTTCCGCCAATTCCCATGCCGGCCTGGCTGTTTGTCACGCTCTACGGCGTACTTGAACTGTTCCTGGGCGTATTCAGCCTCAATCAGGGCGTGGCGCACTTCGCGCACCTGGGAGGTATGGCTGCGGGGTTCCTGCTGATCATGTACTGGCGAGCCCAGGCCCGCTCGCGCCGCCGCCCGTTCAGCTGACTTTCATGCCGGGTGCGGCGCCCGAATCGGGCGCCAGCAGAAACACGCCACCGTCGGCGCCGCTGGCGCACAGCACCATGCCGGCCGAGACTCCAAAGCGCATCTTGCGCGGTTCGAGGTTGGCCACGACGACTACCAGCCGACCGACCAGTTGCTCGGGCGCGTAGTGCGCGCGGATACCGGCAAAAACGTTGCGCTGCCCCTCACCCAGGTCAAGCGTGAGCTGCAGCAGTTTGTCTGAACCCTCTACTGTGCTGGCGGTGAGTACCCTGGCAACGCGCAGGTCGAGGCGCGCGAACTCGTCGATTTTTATGGGCCCGGCGTTCGCCTTGGGAGCCGCGGCTGCGGCCGCCACCGTTGCCACCGCCGGCACTCCAGCGACGGTAGTCGCCGACGCCACCAGCTTGGCCACGACCGCCGGATCAAGCCGTGTGGCCAGGGCCTGATAGGGCGCCAATTGTGTATTGAGCAGCGGCGCGGCGACTTCGCCCCAGGCAGTCAGCGGCGCGCCCAGAAATTTGCCTGCCGCTGCCGCCATCTGCGGTAGCACCGGGGCCAGGTAAATCATCAGCACGCGAAACAGATTGATGCCCTGCGTGGCGATGGCGCCAACCTGCGCAGCCTGCGCCGGATCCCGGGCCAGCGCCCAGGGTTTATGCCGATCAATATACTGATTGGCGCGATCAGCCAGGTTCATGATCTCGCGGATCGCGGCCGAGTATTCGCGCTGTTCGTACAGTCCGGCAAGGCCCTCGCCAGCGGCGGCAAACTGCTGGTAAAGATCCGGGTCTGGCAGCGATGCGGCCAGCCTGCCGCCGCCGCGCTCGATGAAGCCGGCGCAGCGACTGGCGATGTTGACCAGTTTGCCGACCAGATCGGAATTGGTGCGCGCCAGAAAATCGTCGAGACTGAGGTCGATGTCTTCGATGCCACTGGTGAGTTTGGCGGCGAAGTAATAACGCAGCGGCTCGGCCGGCAGGCAGTCGAGATAGTGACGCGCCGTAATGAAGGTACCGCGCGATTTCGACATTTTCTGGCCGTTAATGGTCAGAAAGCCGTGCACACACACTCCGGTGGGGCGGCGCAGACCCGCGCCGTGCAGCACCGCCGGCCAGAACAGGGTATGGAAATAGCTGATGTCCTTGCCGATGAAGTGATACAGCTCGGTGGCCGTTTCAGATTTCCAGTAGTGGTCGAAATCGAGTCCACGCCTGGCGCTCAAGGCCTGAAAGCTGGCGATATAACCGATCGGCGCGTCGTACCAGACGTAAAAGAATTTGCCGGGCGCGTCGGGAATTTCAAAGCCAAAGTAGGGCGCGTCGCGCGAGATATCCCAGTCCTGCAGACCGGCCGCAAACCATTCATCGAGTTTGGCGCGCACCGCGACCTGCAGCCGGCCGCTCGCCAGCCAGTCGCGCAGCATCTGATCAAAAGCGCCGAGTCTGAAAAACAGGTGCTCAGATTCCCGCCACACTGGCGTGGTATTGCTGAGCGTTGAGACCGGCTCGATCAGCTCGGCCGGTGAGTAGGTGGCGCCACACACTTCGCAGCTGTCGCCATACTGGTCGGCACTCTTGCAGCGCGGGCAGGTGCCGCGCACATAGCGATCGGGCAGAAACATCTGCGCCTGCTCATCGTAGGCCTGGCGCACCGCGCGGCGCGTAATGTAGCCGCCAGCCTTGAGCCGCGCATAGAGCTCGCCGCACAATTGCCGGTTTTCTTCGCTGTGGGTCGAGTGAAACTGATCGTGAGCGATCAAGAGCTGCTGATAGTCGCGCTGATGCTCAGCGGCACTGGCGGCGATCAACTGCTCAGGCGTTACACCGTCCTGCTGGGCGCGGATCATGATTGGTGTGCCGTGAGTATCTTCGGCGCACACGAACAGGCAGTCGTGGCCGCGCAGCCGCTGAAAGCGCACCCAGATATCGGTCTGCACCGCCTCGATAACGTGGCCCAGGTGCAGCGGACCGTTCGCGTAGGGCAGGGCGTGGGTAACCAGAATCTGACGTGGCATCAACTGGCACCCTTGAAGTCTTCGAACCTGGCTTTGTTGATGCCCTTCTTGTAGGCCTCGGCACCGGTGATCAGACCCTGATCGAGCAACTGCTGGATCGCCATATCCATGGTGCGCATGCCAAGCGCGCCGCCCGACTGCATGACGGTCTCGATCTGATCGAGCTTGCCCTGGCGAATCAGATTGGCGGAGGCCGGCGTATTGATGAGAATCTCGAGCGCCGCCACCCGTCCCTGACCATCGGCGCGCTGCAACAGCTGCTGTGAGACGACGCCGCGCAGCGAGGTCGAGAGCATGGTGCGCACGTGCGACTGTTTGTCGGCGGGAAACGCATTCACCATGCGATCGACCGTGGGCGCGGCGCCGTTGGTGTGCAGTGTCGCCATCACCAGAATGCCCATCTCGGCCGCTGTGATGGCCGTGCTCATGGTTTCCAGGTCGCGCAACTCGCCCACCAGGATGACGTCCGGGTCTTCGCGCAGCGCCGAGAGCAGTGCCGAGGAAAAACTGGGCGTATGGGCGCCGAGTTCACGCTGGCTGATCAGGCAGTTGTGCCGGGGGTGCACAAACTCGATCGGATCTTCAATGGTCAGGATATGGCCCTTGATGCGTTTGTTGATGTCATCAATCATCGCGGCCAGCGAGGTTGATTTGCCAGAGCCGGTCTTGCCGGTCACCAGAATCAGGCCATTGCTGGCGAAGCAGAGCTGGCGCACCGCAGCCGGCATTTTCAGCTGGTCCAGTGTCAAGGCGCTGGACGGAATGGCGCGAAACACCGCGCCCATGCCCGCCAGCTGGCGCAGCACGTTGACGCGAAAGCGCCCTTTACCCGGCAGGCTGTAGGCGAAATCAGCACCGTCGTGCTGCTCGAAGCGCTCGACCGCCTTGCGCGGCATGATTTCGTAGAGCGCCTGCTTGACGGCATCGGCGCTCAGGACTTCCTGCTGCAGGGGCGCCAGGTCGCCGTAACGCCGTACGCGCGGCGGATCGCCGGCAATAAAATGCAGATCCGAGCCTTTGCGGCGGACAATCTCTTCCAGAAATGCGTCGATCTGCGCCATGCTGGCTTGCCGTTGCTTCAGGCCGCCGGCGCGGCCGGCGCGGCCGGCGCGGCCGGCGCGGCGGGCGCGGCATCGGCCTTGGGCAGCATCGAGGTGTCAGTGACGAATTTCTGCAGCAGGCGCTTTTCTGTGGCGTAGCCGAAAGCGTCGTCCGGATCGATCTGGCGCGCCGTGACCGCCGCCAGCAGGGCCTGATCAAACATCTGCATGCCGAATTCCTTGCCGGTCTGCAGCTGGCTGGGCAGCTGATGGGTCTGATCGGTCAGGATCAATTTGGCGATGGCCTTGGTCATGACCATCACTTCGCAGATGGCGCGCCGGCCGCGACCGTCGTGGGTTTTCACCAGGATCTGGGTAATCACCGCCAGCAGGCTCTGCGACAGGAAACTCTTGGTCTGTTCGCGCTCTTCAGCGGGCAGGGCATCGATCATGCGATCAATGGTCTTGACGGCGCTGGTGGTGTGCAGCGTGCCGAGCACCAGGTGCCCGGTCTCGGCCGCCGTCATGGCCATGCGGATGGTGTCGGCATCGCGCAGCTCGCCGACCAGAATGACATCCGGGTCTTCACGCATCGCCGCGCGCACGCCTTCGGCGAAACTGGGGATATGAGTGCCGAGCTCGCGCTGAATCACCTGGCTCTGCTTGCTGCGATGGACAAACTCGATCGGGTCTTCGAGGCTGATGATATTGACCATGCGGGTGCGGTTGAGCAGATCGATCATCGCCGCCAGGGTAGTTGATTTGCCGGTGCCGGTTGAGCCCGTGACCAGGATCATGCCCTGGTGATAGTCGCAAAGCTTTTTGACAATCGGCGGCAGATTCAGCGATTCGAGCGTCGGCACCTCGGCCGGAATCGCCCGGAAGGTGGCGCCGACGCCGGTATCCTTGCGAAACACATTGACGCGAAAGCGCCCGCCTTCGGCTGATATGTAGGAAAAATCGAGATCGTGGCCGCGCGAGAAATGGTCAATCTGGTGCTGCGTCAGAATCTCGTTGACGTAACTTTCGAGCTCGCTATCGCGCAGGTCGCGGAACTTGATCGGCACCAGATCGCCGTGCATGCGCAGCATCGGCGGCACGCCCACCGCCAGGTGGATGTCCGAGCAGCCCTGCTGGGTGCCTAGTTTCAGGAATGCATCGATACGCGCCACGGACAACCTCGCCTTTAAAGAAACTTCTGCAGGGCAGCGCTCAATTCTTCCATATTCTGGAAGCGTTTGGTCTTGTCTACGGCCATGGCACGGACAATCAGCTCACTGAGCTCCGGGGCCAGTGCCGGGTTCATTTCGCGCGGTGGCTTGGCGCGCCCCTGGACATGCTGGTACATCACCGACATGTGATCGCCGCGTGAGTAGGGTGGTACGCCGGTGAGCATTTCGTAGAGCATGACACCGATCGCATAGACGTCGGCGCGTTCATCAACTTTTTTACCGAGAATCTGCTCGGGCGCCATGTACTTGGGGCTGCCGATGACATAGCCGGTCTTGGTCAGCTGGGTATCGCCCTCACGGTGCGCGGCGGCCACGCCGAAATCGACGATTTTCAGCAAGCCGGCATCGTTGATCAGCACGTTGGCGGGTTTGAGGTCACGATGCACGATGCCCACCTGGTGCGCCACGATCATGCCGGTGCACATATCGATGCCGAACTGCAGTGCCCGCTTGAGCGGCATTGGCTTTTCGTTGACGATCTCGGAGCCCAGCGTGTGCGAAGCGAAATATTCCATCGAGATGGCGTAGTTGCCCTGAATCGACAGAAAATCGTAAATACGGATCACGTTCGGGTGGGTGATCTTGCGCGAATAGCGCAATTCGTGGACGAAGCGCTTCATCACTTCCTCGTCTTCGGCCACGTTGGGGTTAAGGAATTTCAGGATCAGACGCTCATCGACCACGGTGTCTTCCATCAGCAGCACGGTGCCGAAGGCGCCCTTGCCGATGCGCTCGATATATTTGTAGCGGCCTTCGATCATATCGCCCGGGTTGAGGGTGGCGATATCGAGGCGCTGCGCGGTGGAGGCGGCGGCCTGTTGCAGTGCCTGGGCGACTTCCTTTTCCGGAATGAGCAGGGTATGTGCCGCCGGGACGACTTTATTGCCCGCTTGCCTCGGCACCTGACTGCCCGACGCAGTGCGCGAACCGCTGGTGGCCGGCGCCTGCACGCCGGAGGAGAAACGCACCTCGATCTCGGTGAGTGCGCGCTGCGCCGCCAGCGCCAGGGTCTGGTCGCTGTTGGTGCTGAAGGGCTCCAGCTGGACGCGGATCTGCTCGGCCTGCGCCTCACCGGCCAGCTTGCCCAGGGCCTGAATGGCCTCGACACGAATTTCCTTTTCGCTACGGGCCAGTAGTGGCGAGATTAACCCCACGCATTCCGAGCTGCCCAGCTTGCCAATGGCGCGTACCACCACGGGCAGGGCGCGCGGCGCGACCGTCGTGAGCATCTCGGTGAGCCGCGGCATCGCCCGGCTATCGCCGATTTCCGCGAGCGCGTCCACCGCCCGCTCACTCACCCACCAGTCGGCATCCTTGGTGGCCTCGATCAGCTGTTTGACGGCACGCTCATCTTTGGTCTGATTGAGGATCTCGATCGCGGCACGGCGGATGTCTTCATCCTTGTCACGGGCCAGTTCCAGCACCGCGTCGATGACCTTGGGTCCGCCGATCTTGCCGAGCGCATCGCCGGCGCGCGAGCGCACCCACCAGTCAGCGTCCTTGATGGCGGCCAGCAGGAATTTCACCGAGTTGGCATCGCCCACTTCGTTGAGCACTTCAACCGCGGCGCGGCGCGCGTATTCATTTTCATCCTTGAACACCGGCACCAGGTGGCGGATGGTCTGCGGATCGCGCGCCTTGATCAGGACTTCGACGGCGCGATTCTGCACCTCGATTTCCGGATCACGCAGCAGCGCGCACAGGCGCTCGATCTCCATCGGCCCATCCTGGCGGGCGAGCGCGGCCAGGGCCGCGGTGCGAATGAATTTATTGGGGTCGTTGATCTGCGTATGCAGCGCGACGCGCACATCGGGGCGATTGAAGCGGCCAAGTATCGCCAGGATCTGCAGCCGCGCCATGGTGTCTTTGCCCTGCAAACGTCCCAGCAGCTCAGGCACGCCGGCCGCATCGACCACCTCACCGATAATGCGAAACAGCGCGGCTTTTTCGTTGGCCTCCTGGGCATAGGCGGCGCTCAACAGCTCACGCATGCTAAAGCGCGTACGCTGGGCGTTGATGATTTCGAGCACTGCAGATTTCGAGATGCCGGGCTTGGCGAGCGCCTCGAGCAGCAGGTGCGGTGGAAAGCTGCGGCTGCTGGTGAGCGCCCAGGCAACCCCGGCGATCACCCGTGGACTGCCCGTGATCAGCGCTTCAACATAGCTTGGAAAGCTCTTGACCGTCGCCAGCGTTGAGAGCACGTCGACCAGCGCCACGGTGGCATGCTTGTCGGCTTCCGGGAGTGCCGCCAGCACGGCTTCAATACCGCTGGGCCCCAGTTCCTTGAGCTTGGCGACCGACTTCTGGGTGTCGATGCCCAGGATGTCGTTCGACGATTTGATCTGGGTGATCAGCCGATCAGCCCTGAAGTTCGATAAAAAGCTCATGGGTCAGATGATTGCCCGGCCAGCCAGTCGGATAAGCGGCGAATTATGCCACGATTACCCGCCCGCCCTGTGATCTGCGTCTGGTCTGCGGGGAGTTGCGCAAACAGGCTAGAATCGCGCCCCCATGAGAATAGCCAAGCAGCGCACACAAAGCCGATACCCATGACCGATCCTGCCCAGATTCGCACCGTCCTGGAACAATATATCGATCCCTACCTGCGCCAGAGCCTCGCTGAGGCCGGCGCGCTGCGCGAATTACGTATCGATAAGCAGAGCATCGTTGCCACGGTCGTGCTGGGCATCCCCGTCGTCGGCTATGAGGAGCAGTTCCGTTTGGCGCTGCTGGCGCAGCTGGCGGCCCATGGCTACGCCGACCTGGCCCTGCAGTTGACGCTGCACAGCTCGATCGTGGCGCACAGTGTGCAGCGCTCGCTCAAGCCGCTTCCCGGCGTCAGCAACATTGTCGCCGTGGCCAGCGGCAAAGGCGGCGTGGGCAAGTCTACGGTCGCCGTCAATCTGGCGCTGGCCTGGGCCGCGGGAGGTGCGCGGGTAGGCATACTCGACGCCGACATTTACGGGCCCAGCCAACCGCTGATGCTCGGCCTCGAAGGACAGCGCCCCACGGCTCCGGATGGCAAGCATCTGGTCCCGCTCAGCAGCCATGGCCTGAAAGCCATGTCGATTGGCTTCCTGGTCGATGCCACCCAGGCGCTGGTCTGGCGTGGCCCGATGGTGACGCAGGCCCTCTCGCAGCTCATGTCCGATACGTCCTGGGGAGAACTTGACTACCTGGTGGTCGATATGCCCCCGGGCACGGGTGACATCCAGCTCACGCTCTCGCAGAAAGTGCCGGTCGCCGGCGCCATTATTGTGACCACCCCCCAGGATATCGCGCTGGCCGATGCCCGCAAAGGCCTGGCAATGTTCGAGAAAGTGTCGGTGCCGGTGCTGGGCGTGGTCGAGAACATGAGCCTGCATGTGTGTGGGAGTTGCGGGCACGTGGAGCATATTTTTGGCGCCGGCGGCGGCGCACGTATGGCTGCGGAATATGGGGTGCAGCTGCTCGGCGAGCTGCCGCTCGATGCCAAAATACGCGCAGAGGCCGATGGCGGCCGACCGAGCGTTATCGCCGCGCCTGGCTCGCCGCGTGCGCTGGCCTATATTGAAATGGCGCGTCACGCTGCCGGCGCGCTGGCGCGTCGCGGCCGCGATCGCAGCGCCCTGTTTCCACAGATTGTTGTCGAGGCAAGCTGAGCTGCCATGAGCATCAAATCAGATCGATGGATTCGCCGCATGGCGGCCCAGGCGGGCATGATCGAACCCTTTGAGCCTGGCCAGGTGCGCACCGCGAACGATGAGAAGATAATCTCCTATGGCACCTCGAGCTACGGCTACGACGTGCGCTGTGCGCGTGAATTCAAGATCTTCACCAATATCAATTCTACCATTGTCGATCCGAAGCGCTTTGACGCCAAGAGTTTTGTCGATGTGGTGGCAGACCTGTGCATCATTCCACCCAATTCCTTTGCGCTGGCCCGCACCGTCGAGTATTTCCGCATTCCACGCAATGTGCTGACCGTGTGCCTGGGTAAGTCGACCTATGCACGCTGCGGCATCATCGTCAATGTCACGCCCCTCGAGCCGGAGTGGGAAGGGCACGTGACACTGGAGTTTTCCAATACCACGCCACTGCCGGCAAAAATCTACGCCAACGAAGGGGTGGCGCAGATGCTGTTTTTCGAATCCGATGAAGTGTGCGAGACCTCGTATCGGGATCGCGGCGGGAAGTATATGGGCCAGCAGGGCGTCACGCTGCCCAAGGCCTGAATGCTCAGTCGCGGCGCAGCTGGCGCAGCTCCATGGTCCACTCCACCTCATCGTTGCGCTGCTGCTGCGCACGCACCGGGATATAGCCGTATGCCGGGGCGCACCAGAAGCGTGTGCTGCGCGGTGAGCCACCGCGGTGGCTGCGATAAATGATGGTGGCGATCTCGCCCAGTGGTGTGTGCAGGGTCTGGGTGCCCACCTGGGTGTACTCGTAGTCGCGTACCCCGGCCTTGTCGAACAGGGAAATACCGGTCGGTGTAGTGCCGGTGGCCAGCGCATATATGAGCGCCACCTGCACTGACAGGTCGTCCTGCACACCTGGGCGCAGTGTGACGTCAACCTCGGCATCGTCAATACGCCCGGTGGCGCGCAGCTGCTCCCAATCGAAGCTCACCTCTGCCGTTGCTGCTCCGCTGCTGCCCTGCCGGGCGCTGAAGTGCAGGGGGCGCACACCGCCCGGGCCGATGTTCATGCGGCTTTGCAGCGTCGCATTGGCCGCAGAAATAAGGTTAAACAGGCCGCGCGGTTCGGTGCGCGAGGTGTAGCTCCATTCATTGTCGCTCAGGCGTTGCAGGGCGAAGGAGGCGCTGCCGGCGTTCATGTCGTGCCAGACAAAGTCATAGCGGGTCTCGAAGGGCCGCAATTCTTCGGCCGACGGCGCGGCGCGCGCCAGCGCGGCGCAGCCCAGCAATAAGCCAACCCGGATGGCGTTAAATACACTCATGGTCCGTTCATTCCCTGATCCTGGACGCGCTCAGTGGCCGGCCATCGAACTGCAGCGTAGCGCCAGTGATCGCCAGGCGCCCGGCAGCGATCCAGCCGATGACCTCAGGATAAATGATGTGTTCCTGCAGCTGAACGCGCGCTGAAAGCGTCGCCGGCGTGTCGCCCGGCAATACCGGCACGCGCGCCTGCAGAATCAGCGGGCCGCCGTCCAGCACCCCGGTGACCACATGCACGCTGCAGCCGTGAGAGCTGTCGCCGGCTGCCAGTACGCGCTCGTGGGTGTGCAGGCCCGGGTACCGGGGCAGCAGCGAGGGGTGGATGTTGAGCATGCGGCCCGCGTAGTGCGCAGCGAATTCAGGCGCGAGGATGCGCATGAAGCCCGCCAGCACCACGAGTTGGGCATCGCTGGCGTCAATGGCGGCGCGCAGTGCGCGCTCGAAGCCCGCGCGATCATGGTACTCGCGTGCCACCAGTACCGTGACCGGCAGACCCATTTGCTGGGCCGCCTGGATGCCTCCGGCCTCAGCCCGATCGGCAATCACGCTGACAATGCGCGCGTTGATCGTGCCGCTGGCGCAGGCGCGCGCGATGGCCAGCATGTTGCTACCGCGCCCGGAGATCACGACCGCCAGCCGCAGGGCGGTGTCGCTGCTCATGGCTCGATCAGTACGCCGTCGGTGCCGCTTTGCACTACGCCGATGAGCTGGGCCTGTTCACCCGCCCCCTGCAGCACCTTAAGCGCTGCATCGACCTGCGTGGCAGCGACGATTACCACCATGCCAATGCCGCAGTTGAAGGTCCGATACATTTCCTGTGCATTGATATTGCCGGTGCGCTCGAGCCAATCGAACACCGGGTCGCGCGGCCAGCTGCTGCGTTGCAGGCGCACCTGCAGGCCCGCGGACAGTACGCGCGGAATATTGTCGCTCAGGCCGCCGCCGGTGATATGCGCGAGCCCATGCACTGGCAGGGCGCGAATCAGCTGCAGCAGTGAGCGCACGTAAATACGCGTGGGCGTCAACAGCCGGTCAAACAGGGTGCGGCCGTCGAGCTGCGTAGCGGCCGTGGCGCCGGCCACCGCCAGCAGCCGGCGAATCAGCGAATAGCCGTTTGAATGGGGTCCGCTCGAAGACAGGCCGATGACGGCATCGCCGGCGCGCACCCTGGAGCCGTCGATGATCAATTCACGCTCCACGACGCCGACGCAGAAACCGGCCAGATCGTAGTCTTCGCCGTGATACATACCGGGCATTTCCGCCGTTTCGCCGCCCACCAGCGCCGCGCCCGCCTGGACGCAGCCCTCGGCAATACCGGCCACCACCTGCGCGGCCACCTCGATTTTCAGCGCGCCGGTGGCGTAGTAGTCGAGGAAAAACAGCGGTTCAGCGCCCTGCACGACCACGTCGTTGGCGCACATCGCCACCAGGTCTATGCCGATGGTGTCATGCCGGCCGGTGTCGATGGCCAGACGCAGCTTGGTGCCCACGCCATCGGTACCCGACACCAGTACCGGTCGGCGGTAGCCTGTGGGTAATTCAACCAGGGCCCCGAAGCCGCCGATGCCGGCCAGCACTTCCGGGCGTTGGGTGCGCTTGACCAATGGCTTGATGCGCTCAACAAAAGCATCGCCCGCCTCGATATTGACGCCGGCATCGCGATAGCTGTAACTGCGCTTATCGTTCATGCGCTTGTCATTCATGCATAGGCTCCAGGCGTTATAGTAGCTAACCCATGCGTCATCTGCCGAACATCATCTGCCTGCTGCGCATTGCCCTGATCTGGCCCATCGTTGAGGGGCTGCTGGGGCGCCATTTCGAGCGTACTCTGCTGCTGTTCATCGTGGCAGCCGTTAGTGATGGCGTGGATGGTTACCTGGCCAAGACCTACGGCTGGCAGAGTCGCCTGGGCAAACTTCTCGACCCCCTGGCCGACAAATTGCTGCTGGTCTCGGTGTTTCTGGTGCTTACCTGGATCGGACTCACGCCCCGCTGGCTCACCGTGGTTGCCGTAGCCCGTGATGTGATGATCGGCGCCGGTGCCGTATTGTTTCGTGTCGCCTGGGGGCCTTTGCATGGCCGACCCATATTCTCGAGCAAGCTCAATACGCTATTGCAGCTGCTTTACGTGTCGGTGGTGATCCTGCATGGCGCGCTTGGGCAGCCACCGCAGACCGTGATCGACGCGCTCGCGGTGCTGACGCTGCTTACCGTGTTGATCAGCGGTTTCGCGTATCTGCGCGAGTTTACCAGCCGTGCCCTGCAGGCAGCGACACCCGGCTGAGTGGCGATGCGCCAGCTTCCCTTGAGCGTGCGGGTGCGGGATTCTGCGCTGTTTGCCAATTATCTGGCCGGACCCAACGAGCCGGTGCTGGCGCAGTTGCGCGCACTGGCAGCACACGCGGGCTGTGGCTGGCTGTGCGGGCCGGCCGGTAGCGGCAAATCGCATCTGCTGCAGGCGCTGTGCGCCGAGTCCGCCGCCATCGCCTATCTGCCGCTCTCGCAGCTCACACCCTTTGGTCCGGCCGCGCTGCAGGAATGGCAGGGCACTGCTGGCCTGTGCCTCGATGAGCTGGCCACCGTGGTGGGCCACCTCGAGTGGGAGCGCGCGCTCTTTGCTCTGTATCGTGATTGCGAAGAACGTGGCGCGACCCTGCTGTTCGCCGCCCGCGCTGCGCCTGCCGAACTGCCCTTCGCACTCGCCGATCTGGCCTCACGCTGTGCGGCCGCACAGCGCCTGACGCTGCAGGCTCTGGATGAGACCCAGCAGGGCGCGGCGCTGCACCTGCGCGCGCAACAGCGCGGCCTGGAACTACCAGAGGACGCTACGCGCTATCTGCAGCGGCGCCTGCCGCGCGCTATGAGTCATCTGTGCACCGCGCTCGATGAGCTCGACGAGGCCGCGCTGGTAGGACAGCGTCGACTCACCGTGCCCTTCGTGCGCGAACTGCTTGAGCGGCGCGCGCCCGGCCTCGCGCGGCGCTACGCCGTGACTGGAAACGTGCAGGGCGTCTGGTACCGCTCTTCGGCGGCACGGCAGGCCGAGGCGCTGGAAGTGAGCGGGTATGCGCGCAATTGCCAGGATGGCAGTGTCGAAGTGCTGGCCTGTGGCTCTGCGGCAGCGCTGCGCGAGTTTGTCGGTTGGCTGTGGGTGGGCCCGGCGGATGCCAGGGTGAGTGCCGTGACTGAAATTGCAGCGCCCGCGACGCTACCCTGGCCGCCCGATTTTACGACCGCTTGAGCGCGACGCGTCCCAGATCGTCGGCGCCATTCCAGTAGTGGGTCCAGCGGGTGACGACGTTGTCCGGATAATCGCGCGTCTGCAAAGTGCCGTTGTAGCGGCCCAGCGCGCGCCGTACGTCGTTGTGTTCGGCCTGCAGGTAATGTCGCAGGATGGCACAGCCCATGCGGATATTGGCCTCGATTGTCACCAGCTCGCGCTCATGCATGCCCAGCTGCTCGGGCCAGAAGGGCATGACCTGCATCAGACCCACGGCGCCGGCGCTGGAAACCGCCCAGCGGTTGAAGCGGCTCTCTACATCGAGCACCGCCAGCACCAGGCCAGGTGGCAGCGGCGCCGCGTTGGCGCGGTGCGTTTCGCAATAAACCGAGCGCAGGATGGCAATGCGCTCGTCGCGCTTGGCCAGATACCGGCGCAGGCGCGGCTCCATGAGCGTGTACCACACCGCCGAATCAAACTGATCGCTGAAGCACTGCTTCTGGTAGATCGCCTGCAGCACTACCGCGCGCAGTTCCGGGTCCTGTTGCGAGCCGCGCGTGGCCGCGCTCGCCGCGCTCGCCGCGCTCGCCGGGCCTGCGGCCAGCGCGCAGGCAACCGGCAGCAGCACTGCCGCCCATAGCGCCAGTCGTTCAGCCCGCCAGGCGCGTGCGGATGAAGCCAATAATGTCAGCAAGTGGAATGTCCTGGTTCTCGGTGGCGGGCCGGTGGCGATATTCGCAGCTGCCGGCATCCAGGCCGCGCTCGCCGATGACGATGCGATGCGGAATTCCCAGCAATTCAGCTTCGGCAAACTTGACGCCCGGCCGCGCGTCGCGATCGTCATAGAGCACGGCGATACCGGCCGCACCGAACCCGGCATAGAGCGCCTCGGCACGATCACGTACCCGTGCCGATTTTTGCAGATTGAGCGGAATGAGTACCACATGAAAAGGTGCCAGCGAGTCCGGCCAGATGATGCCACGTTCATCGTGATGCTGTTCGATCGCGGCGGCCACGATGCGCGTCACACCTATGCCATAGCAGCCCATGAGCATGGTCACGGCCTGGCCTGATTCGTCGAGCACCGTGGCATTCATGGCGCTGCTGTATTTGCGGCCCAGCTGGAAGATGTGACCGACTTCGATGCCACGCACGATTTTAAGCCGCCCGCCGCCCACCGGGCTTAAGTCGCCGGCCACCACATTGCGCAGATCGGCAGCGCCCGCTTCGGCCAGGTCGCGACCCCAGTTCACGCCGAGCAGATGGGCGTCGGGTGCGTTGGCGCCACAGATGAAATCGGCCATGGCCAATGCGGCATGATCGGCGTACACCTGGCAGGAAAGCCCTATAGGCCCGATAAAACCGGGCTCACTGCCAGTGGCCGCGCGCACCTGCTCGCTACTGGCCATGCGCAGCGGGCTTAGCACCCCGGGGAGTTTTTGTGCCTTGAGAGCGTTGAGTTCGTGATCGCCGCGCAGCACCAGGGCCACGACACTGTCATTGACACCGGCAACCAGCAGGGTTTTCAGGCAGCGATCAGGCGCGACCTGCAGAAAAGCACTGAGCTCAGCGATGGTTTTCGCCCCTGGCGTCGCCACCTGGCGCAGCGCTTCACCAGCGGCAGCGCGCCCTGGCACCGGCGGCAGGGCCGGCGCCAGCTCGATGTTGGCGGCGTAGCCGTCGCTGGCCGCGGCATCCTCCGCCACCGCGATGGCGTCCTCACCGGACTGCGCCAGCACCTGAAATTCCTCGGAGGTATGGCCGCCGATGGCACCGCTGTCGGCCTGCACAATACGAAAATCAAGCCCCAGACGCGTGAAAATGCGCGTGTAAGCCGCCCGCATGAGCGCGTAGCCTGCAGCCAGTGATTTTTCATCGACGTGAAAGGAGTAGGCGTCTTTCATGATGAATTCGCGGGCCCGCAGCACTCCGAAACGGGGCCGCACCTCGTCACGGAATTTGGTCTGGATCTGATAGAAATTCACCGGCAGCTGGCGATAGCTGCGCAGTTCGCGGCGCGCAATGTCCGTGACCACTTCTTCATGGGTCGGGCCGACCACGAAGGCGCGCTCGTGCCGGTCTTTGAGGCGCAGTAGTTCCGGCCCGTATTGATCCCAGCGTCCTGATTCCTGCCACAACTCCGCCGGCTGCACCGCGGGCATGAGTATTTCCAGCGCACCGGCGCGATCCATTTCTTCGCGAACAATGTTTTCGACCTTGCGCAGGGTGCGCAGGCCAAGCGGCAGCCAGCTGTAGATGCCGGTGGCCGTACGCCTGATCAGGCCGGCGCGCAGCATCAGCTGGTGGCTGATCAGTTCGGCTTCCGCAGGCGTTTCTTTGGTGGCGTTAACCGGGTATTGAGACAGGCGCATGGCGGCAATTACGGGCTGCAAAGGGCCCACAATCCTAGCAGATACGCCGCAGTTGGACGGCATCGCGACAGACACCTATCATGCCCGGGACATGGATGAATCAGAACTGCCCAAGGTCGCGCCCCGACGCCGTGCCATCTTTCTGTTGCCGAATCTGCTGACGACCGGTTGCCTGTTCTCCGGTTTTTACGCAGTGGTGGCGGCGATCGATGGCAACTTCGAGCGCGCCGGTATCGCGGTATTCGTGGCGATGATTTTTGACACGCTTGACGGGCGCATGGCGCGCCTGACTCATACTGAAAGCGCCTTTGGCAAGGAATACGACAGTCTGGCTGACATGGTGGCCTTTGGACTGGTGCCGGCAATCGTCTCTTACCAGTGGGGCGTGGCGCGCATCGCCGAATACGGGCGTGCCTGGGGCCGGCTCGGCTGGCTGGCAGCGTTTTTTTATTGCGCCGCTGCAGCCCTGCGTCTGGCGCGTTTCAACACCCGCGTCTCGACGCAGGACAAGCGTTATTTCGAGGGTCTGCCCAGTCCTTCGGCGGCGGCAGTTGTCTCTGGTTTCGTGTGGGTATCAAGTGAATGGCGTGAACCCGGATTGACCGGATTGATAGTCGCTTTCAGTGTCACCGCAATAGCTGGTGCGCTGATGGTGAGTTCCTTCAGTTATCCGAGCTTCAAGAAGCTTGATGCCAGGCCAGTCCGTTTCGTCTGGCTGGTGATCGTGGCACTGGTCTTCGTGGTGATCGGTATCGATCCGGCGCGTGCGCTGCTGGGGTGTTTCGGCAGTTACGCGCTGTGGGGGCCGCTCGCCTGGGTGTGGCGGCGCATACGCCGCGCGCGTCGCAGCGGCGAATTGAGCAGCGGCTCGTGACGACGGGCAGCGCGGCGCTGCGCTCTCAATATCTGGAGGCGCTGGGTATTGAGCAGTGGAAGCTGCGCCGCGCCGCTCCCACGGCGGCGAGCGCAGTGGTGCCCGCAGTGCTGCCCGAAGCGGCGAGCGCCAGCGGCGATGAGTGGGCGGCGCTCGAGGCTGAAGTGCGTGGTTGCCGGCAATGCGGCCTGCACGCCACTCGTACGCAAACCGTGTTCGGTGTCAGTAGTCGCAGCGCAAAATTGCTGGTCGTAGGCGAAGCCCCCGGCGCCGACGAAGATCGTCTCGGCGAACCTTTTGTAGGCCGCGCCGGACAGCTGCTCAACTCGATGTTGCGCGCGCTTGGGTCGCCGCGCGAGCATGTATTCATTGCCAACGTGCTCAAGTGCCGGCCGCCGGGCAATCGCGATCCGAATCCATATGAAGTGAGCTGCTGCCGGCCTTTTCTGCAGCGGCAGATTGCGCTGTTGCAGCCGCAGATGATGTTGGCCGTGGGTCGCATCGCAGCCCAGAACCTGCTGGCCACCGATACGCCCATCGGCAAGTTGCGCGGCAGCGTGCATCGCTTCGGTGAGCGCGCCACGCCGCTGATCGTCACCTATCACCCGGCCTATCTGCTGCGCAGTCCGGGCGAAAAGCGCAAGGCCTGGAGCGATCTGCGCTTCGTGCGCAGCGAAATGGCACGTGCCAGCGAGCCGGAGTAGCCAGGCATGGTGGCCGTGGCGAGTGACGCAATTCCTATCCCGCAGATTCTGCCCAGAGCCATGCAGGAGGCGGATCTCGCCGCCGTGCTGGCCCTCGAAACCCGCTCCTACGCTTTTCCATGGACCGAGGGCATTTTTCGCGATTGCCTGCGGGTCGGCTATTACTGTTGCGTGCTCGAAATGGACTACCTGCTGGCGGGTTACGGGGTGATCTCCAGCGGCGCCGGCGAAGCGCACCTGCTGAATCTGTGCGTGCGCGAGGAATTCCGCTGCCGTGGCCTCGGCCGGCGGCTGCTCGATCACCTGCTGGACCTCGCCTCCCATAGTGGCGCGCGCCTGGCTTTTCTGGAAGTCCGAC
>JANMWZ010000018.1:0-2562 GCA_031441585.1 Gammaproteobacteria bacterium | reverse complement strand
ATCGAAGCAACTGGCCAGCCGCGTAGTGCGCGAAGTCGAACGGGTCAAGTTTTTCAAATCGAGCATCCGCTTCCAGCAACCCTGCCCACAGCCAAAAGGCCGCCGCCAATGCGCCGCGGTCAAGGCCGCTGCCTGATGCTGCAGGAGAAAGAGACGCGAGAGCGGTGCCGAAATTTTCTCGGAACCAAGTCCATTTCCGAGCGGCATTGAGGGACAGGTTCTGGCGGCCCCAGGGGCTCGTTGCCTCGGTCGCTGGCATCAGCGTCTCCTGTGTGCAATTCAGTCAGGGATCAACGGGTAAGTGAACACCCTAAGAATGAACATATTGAATTTTTAATGTACAAATCTATCATTTTCATGTCGATCAAACACGCGTTGCGGCCTCGATCTTCCATCCCCCGAATCATCGTCTGAACGCTAGGAGAAATGAATGCAATTCACACAGAGCGCACTGATCCTGCTGGCGATTTTCTGGAGCCTCCAGGTGGCAGGTTCCTGAATGCAGTGGTCGCACTACCGCCGTGCCCTGACCAGCGCCACGGGTGCCTGGGGCGACGGCTGCGCGCGACCTCCTGACGGCTGATTTAATGAGCACCACCGGCAGCGTGCGCGGCACGTGCACCGGCTGCATCTTGACCATCAGCTCTCCACGCGTAGAACGAAGCAAATTCGTCACAGCCTTCGGTGCCCTTCTCAACAGGTAGAAGCCGCGCCCGGGTGACAACTTTCCCCTCGCACGAAGCGAAGCAAAGTTGTCAACTTCGAATAGACCGAAGCAAACCTGTCGCTTCGTAGCTTCTTGCCTGGTGTGCATGCGTAAGGTGTTGATTCATGAAGGAATCTGCATCGCGATTTGTCACACCGATGAGCACACCTCGGCCGCGCGGCGCGCGGCTGCTGAAGGCCTTCAGCCCCAAGCTCGGCCGGACTGTCCGCGCCTTCGATCACGCCGCGTTCGAACAGTGGGTCCGGCTCGAGGTAGACCCCGGCGTCATCTCGTTCTGTGAGCATCCCTGCCGTGCCGGTGCCAACGACGACGGCCCTTTAATCGACTTCTGGGCGTCCCGCCCTGGCCAGGAAGAGATGCTCGTTGTAGAGCGCAGGCAAGGGTCTGGGAAGCTGTCCAAGTCCGCACAGAACATACCGCTTCGGCTGGTGCCGGCCGCTGAGCAAGCAGCCGCTGCGGTCTGGGTCGCGAACTGGCTGCGCATGATTCCGGTCATCAACGCGACTCGCGATGTGCAGCCCAAGACTCTCGCCAAGTCAGCGTTGAATCTGGTGCGCCGGCCGCTGGCGCTTTCCCTGGTCGAGCATGAACTCTCCGTCGGCGATCCCGCCGTCATCCGCGGCACGATCTTCGAGCTGCTGCGCACGGGTCAGCTGATAGCCCCGAGCCTGCACACGCAGGCCCTGTCGTTGCACACCCTGGTGGAGCCCCACCCCATGAAGGTCCGCCGCAATGTGTCTCGCCCGGACACCTCAGCCTGGCCAGAGTTCGATCCGGGCGCGCTGACGACGGCGCAGCGCAAGAGCTTCGGATCCCGTCGCCGGGCAGTCGAGCTGTTCACGGCCGAGACCAGCCTGGCCGAGATCGAAGCCCAGACCGGCGTCAACCGCCGACAGGTCTATCGATCTCTGGAGAGCGCCGCCGCGCTGCATTCCGACGGCCGGCCGTACGGCTGGCGCGCCTTGGTGCCGCACACGCGCGTCGGTGACTATCGCCGCCTGGCTAAGGTTCGCCGCCACCCCGTCGGCCTCGGCACGGCCGGCGCCTTCGGACTCCTGCTGGAGGCCCACCCTCTTCTTGCTCAGTGGATCACCGAGCAGGTCCGCGCCAAGCGGGTGTCAGTCGACCAGATCAGCACCGACGACGGTCTTCGCCTTCGCGTTCGGTCCCTGACCAAGCTTCACCTGGCGTTCCTCGATCAGTGCCGGGCCCTGGGGCTGAGCTCGGCCGACTACCCCTTCAACACCGACTACATGGGCATCCGTTCGCTGGCCGCCGCGGTGCGTACCGAGTGCCTGCGAACCTTCGAGCGCGGTGCCCGGCTTGCCGGCGCGAGCCACCTCAAGGGCCTGCCGAGTGAGGCTCGCTCGGTGCCCACCGCGCAGCAGGCTCTGGATGTGGTCGAGTTCGATGGTCATCGCCTGGACGTGCGGCTGAAGGTGGTGGTGCGGGACCCCCTTGGCTTCGAGCAGGAATTCGAGATCGAGCGCATCTGGCTGCTGGTCATCGTCGACGTCTGGAGCCGTGCCGTGCTGGGCTACCACGTCAGCCTGAACCGCGAATACTCCCGCTATGACGTCATCCGCACCATCGAGAACGCGCTGGGGCCCCATCGGCCCCGGCAATTCACGCTGCCTGGCGTGGGCTACGGGGTGGCAGGCGGTTTCCCGTCGGGCAAGCTCGGAGTTGGGCTACTGTTTAATTGCAATAAAGATAGTTAGTATTATGATGCCTACTTCGCGTGGCGTACGGAGGTGGCCTCATGGCGAGAGTGGCGGTCGCGCTGTCGTGTACGGCAGAAGTCATGGCCGAGCTTGAGCGGCTGTCTCGAAGTC
>JANMWZ010000017.1:0-2027 GCA_031441585.1 Gammaproteobacteria bacterium | reverse complement strand
GTTTCTCCGGCCTGCAGCGCGGTGCTGATCGGCGATGCGTTGCGCACGATGCATTTTTCGATCGGTTCGGGAACGCGCGCCGCATTTGAAGACGCCATCGCACTCGACCGCGCATTCGCCGAAACGGGTGATGACGTACCGGCAGCCCTCGCTGCCTTCGAGCGCGAACGTCGCCCGGTGGTCGAGAAGCTGCACGCGGCGGCCAACCTGTCTTCCTACTGGTACGAGAAATTTCCGGACAAGATGAAACTCGCGCCCTGGGATCTCGCCTACGACTACATGACGCGCAGCGGTCGCATCGGCGACGAGCGCCTGCGCCAGATGGCGCCGAAGTTCATGGCGCGCAAGCCCTAGTCGGCGCACCGGCAATTACTGCCATATTAGGCCTGAGCTCGTTGCCTGTAGCCAATATCCTGTAGAATTGCTGCCATCTCGCTCGCCTAATCAGCCGCCGAAATAGACCTGCACAGTCTCCCACGCGGCTGTCTGGAGCAGGGTCGCCAGGTCGCGATCGAGCCCGGCCGTATAGCCAAGGCCAACCGGTGACTTGCGGTAAAGCGCGGCGTAGACAGTGCACGCGGCTAGATAAGTTCCGGCCACGCTCGGATGCCGCTTGTCCGCCTGGTACAGATCGATGTCGGGACGCGTGGAAATTGCCTTGGCAAACGCCAGTCCGGCGGGAACGACCAGTGCATCGTTGGCGTTGCCCGCGCGAGTGTACTGCTCGGCGAGCATCGCGGTCATCTCGGGCTTGTCCTTGTAGGCCCAGGACATGAACAGCACCGGTCGCACCCCCGCGCGTTTGAGCGTGTCGGAGTACTTGCGCACCGTGTCTTGGAACGCGCTCTGCAGCTGCGCGTGGATCGGGCACTGGCTGCAGTCCATCATGATCGCGGTGTCGTACTGGCGGCCGGGCTTGTTGAAGCGGATCTCGTTGTCGCCGACGAACGAGTAGCGTCCGAGGCCGTTGGGACGCAGCAGCGAATCCATGTCGTGCCAGTCAAGGCCCGAACCGCTGATGGTCACCGAGGTGCCGCGTACGCGCGAACCCGGCCCGGCTGAAGCAACCAGCCGGCCGAAGTGGTTGTGCATGCTGTTGTTGTAGTAGAAAAAACTGTTGCCCATCCAGAGAATCGATTCAGGGGCCGGACCGGCGTCCTGGCGTTTGGGGCTGGTCTGGGCGTGCAGCGCCGCCTGCGGCACGAGCAGCGCGAGCAGGAGGACGGCGGCGAAGCGAATCGTCAGCGGGAGTCGCATGATTTGTCCGTGTGAAAGGCGGGGAGTTTTACATCCCCATGTCGTAGAAGAACTCCTCGCGCACGATCTTGCCGGTGCGCACCGTGTAGAGGGCAACTTCGTCCATTTTCATTCTTTTTCCCGAAGGCTTGTTCGTCACGTCGTACTGGAATCCGACGATAAACCGGTCGCCATGGGGCCAGGGGCCGGTCACTGAGGCCGAATGAACTTCGTGATTGTTGACCCACCACTCGCCCTTGCCCCTGATGCCCGCGAGCCCCTTCGTTTCCTGCTGTCCGCCGGGCGGTGCCATCGCCTCGACACTCACCGCGTCTTCGGCGAACAGGGTATTGAGTACGTCGATATTCTTGCCCTGCTTGCAGAGCGCCACCAGTTTTTTGCCGATTTCCATCGTAGTCATGAGAGTTCCTTTCGGTTGATCAAAAAGTCAGGCCTTCCCCAATGCAGAACTGAGCGCCTTGATTTCCGCATCGATCGCTTCCATCCCGGGAAACGGCCGCTGCGCAAGCTCGTACCAATACCGCGCGTTCGATTCGTCGCCTTCGATCAGGTGCACGATGCCATGCGCCCAGGCAGCGCCGGGTTCCTTGCTCGCCTGGACGATCTCGTGAGCGGCCTGCCAATCGCGCGCGCGGAGCAGAGCGATTGTGTCGGCCAGGGCTGCGCCTCGCGCTTGTGGCTTCCCGGCCACGGCTACTCGCGCAGCTTGCGCGCTTCTTTGGCCGCAGGGCGCTCGATGCTGGCCATGAGCCACGCATTGAATTTCGGGT
>JANMWZ010000016.1:0-2355 GCA_031441585.1 Gammaproteobacteria bacterium | reverse complement strand
AGGGTTCGGAGGTAACGTGCAGGCCACACCCTGCGACGAACATTCGCGGACCCACCATGGCCCCGCGCTCGATCAGGTTACGCATTGCAATGTCATTCCCGTCCCATGAGCCAAGGTCGCGCACAGAAGTAACGCCGCTTTCAAGCGTCTTTCGGGCATTTTCCTGGGCGAGAAAAACTGTAACTGCTGAATTGAGCGTCCCAAGCTGTGTCCATGGCCTTGTTCCCGGCGTCTTGTCCCAATAGAAGGTCATATGCGTATGCACGTCGATCATTCCAGGAATTCCGGTCAGGGGCCGCAGGTCGATCACACGGGTGTTTGCAGGCACCGCAGAATCGCCCGAGCCAACGCCGCTAACTCGCTCTCCCTCTATGAGTACCACGGCGTCCCGAATGGTCTGGCCCGTTCCTAGGACCAGTTGTCCGAATCGAACTGCTACAGTCTGTGCCGACGCAACCATCGGAGCACCGCAACCGGCGATGGTGAAACCAGAAATCAGCAGGTATCTCATTAAACAGGGGAGGAATTTAATAAGTGTTTTCATGCTCTTCCGCCACGCTAAGTGAATGCTGCAATTTTACAGATATTGATGCCGAAAAACGGACAGCTGCGAACAGGCGCTCGCAACACCCTCCAGCGCCAATATGACAAGTTGACATTTTAGAAGGCTTGGCCTAGGATCAATGGCACTTACTTAAGCCGCTAACAGATGACCATAGACGCGAATTTGTTGTCGGGCCTGAGCGCGCGGCACTTTCAGCCATGGATAGGATTTGGGTCGTCGCTTGCGTGCTCGCGGCTCGATCCGATCTGGCCGGTCGCCGACGATCAGTTGCCCGATCAGCCTCAACAGGCTGATACGGCCGCGCGCCAAGTTGCCAGCGAGATGGCGCTGTGCGGTCCATTCCGTCCACAGCTGCACGGTGTGTTTGAAGCTCAGCTCGCGTGGGTGCCGATCTGCACCACGCGCGGCCTGCGCCATCAGCAGACGAATCAGGTTGTAGGCCAACAGGTGAGCCCACAACTCCTTCTCGATCATGGAGGGCGAGTGGCAGCGCAACACCTCCATGCCCAGAGTGGTCTTGAGGTTGCGCAGATCGAGCTCAACATGCCAGCGCCGCGCGTACAGCTTGTCCAGCGCGCCTTTACTGATCTGGCGCTGATTGAGCATCGTGGTCACCAGCACTCGGCCGTGCACTTTCACCTCCCGTACGCACAGCTCCTCGGGCAGCGCCTCATACTGCGGCGCGCTCATCCACTCGGGCCGCGCCTTCGGCTTGGGCCAGCACACCAGGTGATCACGCGCTGCCAGCCGCAGGCCGCGACGAAAGTCGCTGACGCGCGCACCATTTTGTTCGAACAGCCCATCCACGCCGGCCGCCTGCAGTGCCGCGATCAGGAAGTAGGTGCAGTAGAAGGCATCGGCGAGCATCACATCGCCTGGCGAAAACACGGCATTCAGCGTGCGCAGCAACCCCAACTCGCTACTGCCTTTGCCCGCATGTGGCCCGAGTGCTGCATCCAACACCACGCCCGTGGACAGACAGATGACGCCGAGCAGGCGCGCGAGCGGAAAGCCCACGCCGGCCGCCTGGCTGTGCGGTTGCGGGTAGCGGGCCTGGTTCTCGGGGGTATCGGGCATCGATATGCCGGTGCCGTCCACCAACTTCACCGTGCGGCCACGCCACCGCCAGCACGGGCGCGCCCCACTGCTCAGTGCTCGGCCGGTCTCGCGCGTGAGCGCGCTGATCATCTCGACGGGCAGCCGTTGCCGCGCCCGGCAGTACGCCCCGGTGCGAATGCTCTGCACGCTCAAACCCTCGGCGGCACGCTGTGCCGCCCAGGCATTGACCGCTCGCTGACACGAACCGTCCGCGTTCAGTGCCTGACGCATGAACATCGAGAGCGTCAGCGTCGGCGGATACAACCGCTCGCGGTGCTCGGGCATGAACGCCTCGGTGCTCTCCAGCAACTCGGGGCCAGTCAGCATATTGAAGAAATCCACCGCTTCGAGCGCGTGCGCGCTCTGGCGGATCTTCTGATTTTGTTGCTGGGCTTGAAACTTGGCATTACGATCCATCAAGGCTGGCCTCGGGGTGGGTGGGGTGGATGTGTGACAACAACATCCTATCAATCCCGGTCCAGCCTTCCTTTTTACTTTCAACCTCTTGGCGCTACGCGCTCATCACAGCGGCGCTTAAGTAAGTACCATTGCCCTGTGGCCCTTCGAGAACTTCCACCCGCTCCAGGTCGGCGGCGTACACGTCCAGGTTGCGACCGGGCAATTGACCCGACTGGTCGTCCAGATAAATGGCTACGTTCGGAAAGCCGCTGATCGAGCCGCCGGACTGGATG
>JANMWZ010000015.1:0-2485 GCA_031441585.1 Gammaproteobacteria bacterium | reverse complement strand
ATGCCGCACGAAGTCGCCACCGCTTCCAGATCAGCGATTTTCCAATCCCCTTTGGGATTGGCTCGCATTTGCGCAAGGCGCTTGTCAGCACTGTTCATGATATCACAGGTAGTATCAGATGAGCGAAAATCTTGGCAGGCCTAAGGGCGCGAATCGCGACTTCAAGATTACAAGCCACTGATTATTAATGCTCTCTACGAAGCAATACGGGAGCCGAGCACATTTTGATGCACTGGTGGATGGGGGCGTTTGCATTGGCGCAGCATCTACGAATTCGCCCTGCACTCGCTGCCGGCCAATCTGCCGCGTTGATGCAGAAACGCATTGTCATCATCGATCACGGCACTGTATTCGCGAGCGCCACGCTGGCCGAGCTTTGCCGGCTGTTGCCGACCACAGCGGCCCTAGTGATCGAGTGTGAAGGCGCATTCGATGCCTCAACGCTGTTGCCACTGCCCGGCGTAGGTAGCACCAGGCGCGCCGGCGATCAGGTCACCGTGGCCACCAACGGCCTGGCCAGCGTTTCGCCGGTCGTCCTGCAGACACTCACGGCCGCCGGGTGCCGGGTGCGCGCGCTCAGCTCAGGCCGCGCCAGTCTTGAAGATCAGCGCTGCGCTATGGCGATACTCGAATTTATAAGCAACAAAATCGCGCGCTTCATGCAATGCATAGTGCGGGCGAGGTTGCCCTCCTTCGTGTTCCCGGAATGGATGCAGCGCGTCGCTCAGTTCGCGCCCACGCGCTGGGCGGTGGATGGGCTCGATGCCATGACCTGGCGGGGGCAGGGGTTGGCGGCGGCCTATGCGCCGGTGGGACTGATGCTGGGGGCGGCGATGCTGTTCGGGGGTATTGCGATTCGATGGTTTGATTGGGAGGAGTAGCGGCAAGACACCTAAGCCACGACGGTGCGGCACACTCCCGTTAAGGCGCGTAACCGAAGTGTTTCACCCAGGGTTCGAGTATCGGCAACACCGGAGCCAGGTGTGTGGCGTAGCGGCGCCACTGGCCTATTCCTTCTGTATTGAGCCCGCGTGCGAGCTGCGCGGTACTCGGCGTCAGAGTAGAGCGCTGCTGTGTGCGTCCAGCGAAATCACCCATTGCTGGCAGCCACTCAAGGCCCAGGAATGCGCAGACCTGCTGCATCGCTGGCTCGAAATCCGAGACCAGTCGCTCATGTGCCACCATACAGACGTCCTGGGGCAACACTACGGCGAGGCACTCAACGAGGCGCATGACGGCGGCGTAGTACTGCGCCCCACGTTTGAGGGACAGAAGCTCATACATCGGTGCGCTCATCCGGAACCGGCGTCGATAACAACTCAGCACCACATCGCGCGGGTCTCGGCAGGCGAACACGATTTTGGCATCTGGGAACAGCCGGGCAATCAACGGCAACTTGAGCGTATTGAGCGGGTGCTTATCGACGAAGGTCTTGCCGGTAACCTCGATGCCAGCGTCGGCGACGAGCTGCCAGTAGGCCTGTCGGAATGGCAGCAGCTCACGGGCGCCCGCCCGCGACAGGCGATCGAAACCCTCGGTATTGCCCATGAATTCGCGGACCGCGTCGATCAGCGATTCATTTTCCTCAAGGCTGACTACCCCCGGATGCCCCTCGAGCGCGACCTCCAGCAGTGTGGTTCCTGATCGCGGAAAACCCAGGAGAAATACGTGGCTGCGGACTCCAGGTGACTGCGCTGCGTCGAGCGCGCGTGTGCTCCAGTCGTCCGCTTTTTCCCGCTCGAAATGGCGGGTCATAACACGCACGTAGTCGAGCGCACTCTGCCCTGAGGCGAAACGCGCCGCGTGGATGATTCGTAGCGCCTCGTTGCAGGTCGTGTAAGCCGCGAAGGCCTCAGGCACGCGGCCCTGCGCGTCGAGTACATCACCAAGGAGCCCAGTGGCGTACGCGTGGTCGACAGGATCGAGTCCGGCGCCAGACATTAACGCGCGCAGCCGCAATTCGGCCTGGTCTGTGGCGCTCTCGCCAAGATCTGCCATCGCGAGACTCATGACCGCATCAGGGAAGTTTGGCGCCCCGGCCAGCGCCTGTTCTGCCCAGCTACGGGCATCAGCGTAGCGGCCGCGACGACTGGCAATGTGGGCGAGGCCGGCCATGGCGACGCTCTGAGTGGGGTCGAATGCCAGGGCGCGCCGGTAACTCGCTTCGGCTTCGGCAACGGAGCCCAAGGCCAGCAGAGCCGCACCCCAGTTCGTGTGTCCGAACGCCTGGGAAGAGTCTATAGCCAGGAGTGCGGCAAAGTGGGTCAGGGCTTCAGCCGGCCGATCAAGCCGCAGGAGGCACAGGCCTAGCGCGTTACGCACGCCGATATCACGAGGATCAATCTTGACTGCCCGACTGAGAAGACTCACTGCCCCCAAAAGGTCTCCGTCGCGCTCGAAGCTCAGGGCAAGGACGTTGAAGAGCAGCGGGTGCTCCAGCCCGCTCTCGAGAGCGGGCTGCGCGAGGGTCCTCGCCGCCGCGAAA
>JANMWZ010000014.1:0-1869 GCA_031441585.1 Gammaproteobacteria bacterium | reverse complement strand
GCTCGGCTTTGCCGATGAACTCAAGCGCAGCGCGGCGGGCAGCAAGGCGCTGCCCGATCTGGTGGCAGCGGCCGAAGCCGGCACCGACGTGCTGCGCCGCGCCCAGGCCGACCCGAGCGAGGTGCTCGACGCCGTGCGCCGACTGCGCGCCAGCGGCGGCGCGCTGGCCGCCGCAGCCTATCGCGAGGGTACACCGGCCACCCGCGCAGCGGTGATGAAGACGGTGCTGTCGATGTCCGGAGAACAACTGCTGCGCGACCGCTCCTGGGTCATCCCGCAAGGTTGGGAATCGGCGGACGCCGTTCCGCCGATCGCCGATTTGCTTTTTTCCAACTGGCCACAACACATGACATCCGAACATCCGCAACGCCAGCGCAATGTGCCCTTGCAGGGCGCGCCCAATTGCCGCGACCTGGGTGGCTATGTCAGCGCCGACGGACGCCGGGTGAAATGGAAACACATCTATCGCTCTGACTCACTCGCTGACTTGAGCGATGCCGATATTCCTGTCGTGACCGCGCTCGGCCTGCGCACGCTGCTCGATCTGCGCCACGAATCGGAGCGTGAGCGCAAGCCCAATCGCACGTTGCCGGGCACGCCACCCCAGACGCACGCCTTCGGCTTTCTGCCCTATGGCAACAAGGAAATCTTTCGTCGTGTTTCCGATGGCAGCATCACCCTCGCCGAACTTGATGAGGCCTGTTGCGAGGCCTATCGTCGCTTTTTGCCCGAACCCACGTTCCCCAAACTCATCGACCTGATGCTCACGTCGCAAGCATTTCCCCTGATGATCCACTGCACCAGCGGCAAGGACCGCACCGGCTATGCTTCCGCCGTGGTGCTGATGGCGTTGGGCGTGCCGCGTGCAACCATCATCGAGGATTTCCTGCTGACCAACCACCATCGGCGCGATATCAGCTATCTGGTTGGTGACAAGGCCGATCCCAAGGTGGTCGATACTCTCTCCGGTGTTCGTGCCGGGTATCTGGAAGCTTCCTTTGCCGCCATCGACGCAACCTGGGGTTCCGAAGAAGGCTATCTGCGCGACGCGCTCGGCCTCTCGGCGGATCGCCGCCGACATCTACAGGACATTCTGCTGGAGCCTGCAACAGACTGATGAAGGTGGCTGCTCCCTGCACGTCTCACAGCCCCGAAGCGCGGTAGACTGACGGCAAAACGTCAGCGCGCGAGGAGAAGCGGACGATGGTGGTCGCAAGGAAAAGTGGCAGGAATGCACCGCCGGAAGTCTATGCGCACAAGTTTTTCGCGCCGCCGCTGCATCCCGACGCGTTGCAGCGCGATACGCTCCTGGCGCGCATTCTTGGCGATTCCTCAGCCCGCGTCGTGCTCCTGCAAGGCCCGGCCGGCCACGGTAAATCCACTGTGTTGCAACAAATTGCCGCCGCCTGCGAGCGCCGCGGCGCCCGCATCGGCTGGCTCAGCATGGACACCGCTGACAACGATGCGCGGCGTTTTTTTCTTCACATGCGAGCGTTGCTGTCCGCAGTGGTGGGCGGTGCGGCGACACCAGAGCTGCATGTCGAGATGCGTGAAGAAGCAGGCGACGATCCGCGCCCCAGTCTGCGCTCCGACTGGGTAGTCAACCGACTGCTGAAGGCCGGGCAGCCGCTGGCCCTGTTCTTCGACGACTTTCAAACGTTGGAGAATCCCAATCTGCTGGGATTCTTCCGCGAACTCTGCGAACACCTGCCGCCCAACGTGCGCATGTTCATCGGCTCTCGCTCGGCGCCGGAGATCGGACTGTCACGGCTGGTGGTCAACAATCAGGCGCTGGTACTACGCGCCGACGACCTGCGCTTTTCCCCCGGCGAAGTGGAGCGCTTCTTCGCCACATCGCTTGAAGGGTCG
>JANMWZ010000013.1:0-37020 GCA_031441585.1 Gammaproteobacteria bacterium | reverse complement strand
CTGAATAGCTTGAGCAATCGGAGCGGCCGCCTATAATACCGCGCCTTTTCGCCTCACCCTTCGAAGATTCGCTCCCTTCGTCTAGAGGCCCAGGACACGGCCCTCTCAAGGCTGGAACACGAGTTCGAATCTCGTAGGGAGCGCCATTAAATCAATCGTTTATGAGAGAAACGCGAAGGACAAATGGCCGGTGGCTGCCTGCCGGGTAGGCTCAGGAGGCCCTACCCGAGCCCAGACCGGGGGCGCCTCGCACGGCCGCTGACAGGCGCTATTATGGGGATAGCTCGCCAGCGGAACTGCAGACTTGTCCGAAAGAAAACCCCGTGGAAACTCCCCGTTTATCGTCGGTGTTTCAGGTCATCGCGACCTGGATCCGAACGATTTCCCGCGGCTGCGCGAAGCCGTCGCGGAATTCGTCAAGCAGCTCAGTAGTCATCTGCCTGACACCGAGCTGCGGATCGTCGTGGGCATGGCGGCCGGCGCCGATCTGCTGGTCGCCCAGACCGCGCTTGACCTCGGCGTGATGGTCGAGGCGGTGCTGCCCATGTCGCTGGAGCAGTACGCCGCCGACTTCAGCCCCGATTCGCTGGCACTGCTCAAGCGCCTGCTGGCAAGGTCCGACGTGCGCTGCGTCGAGCTCACGCCGCCCGCGCACATCCTCGATGAGCGCGGCACTGTGATTGCGGCCGATCGCGACGCGATGTACGCGAACCTCACCGCGGCCCTGATCCGCCGCAGCGGCCTGCTGCTGGCGCTGTGGGACGGCAATCTCTCGCACCTGCCCGGCGGCACCGCCGATACGGTGCTGCGCTATCTGGGCGTGCGGACCGATGCGACCGCGAGCGATGAACCGATCGTGTTTGTCGACGCGGACGAGGATATGGATGCGGCCGAGCGGCTGGTTTTCTGGACACCCACGGCGCGTAGCAGCGGCGGCGTTGCCGCCGCCACGACCGAGCCGTGTTTCCTGCGCGGCATCGGCGACAACGCACTCGAAATGCAGCGCGCCATGCCCACGCAGCTGTCCTCGCAGCTGGCGCTGCTCAATCACTACAACCAGGAGTATCAGGAGCTGATGCGTGATCAGCGCCTCGGTCAGCCCGATTCACTGCTGACGGCACTACCTGCGGATGCGCCGCTGCAGAAACCAATGATGCTCGAGGATATCGATGCCCAGTACGGCAAGGCCGACGCGCTGGCGATCTACTACCAGTTGCGCTCCGACCGGCTCTTCGACCTGTTCGGCCTGATGACCTTCGCCATGGGCCTGGCCTATCTGGCCTACGAGAAACTCATCGACTCCAGGCTGCTGCTGGTCGCCTATGCCTTCGTGCTGCTCTCGAGCCTCGCGGTGTATTACCTGCTGCGGCGCCGGCGCTGGTTCGTCAAGCACCTGACCTACCGGGCGCTGGCCGAGACCATGCGTGCAAAATTCTACCTGCGACTGGCTGGCGTCGATCATCGGGTCGACACCCAGGGCGTGCTGGCGCTGTCCGGCATCGACCGGTTCCACGGGTTCAACTGGATCAGCTATGTGCTCAACGGCGTCGAGGCGCTCGACGTCCACGCCGCCGAGCGCGACGGCGAGGCGATGGCGCGTTCGCGTTGCGTCGAACAGTCGTGGATCGAGAACCAGCACCGTTATTTCACGGCCAAGGTGGCGCGGCTCGAGCGCGCCAGCCGGCGCGTGCGGATACTGCGCGATACCGTGTTCGTGGTCATCCTGTTGGTGATCGTGACGCTGTTCCTGTTTGGCGAGCCCATGCACCACTACGAAATCGGCATGGGCGTGATGTTGAGCAACCTGCTGACCTTCTGCATGGGCTTCCTGGCGGTGCTGCTCGGCGTGTGGGAACTGCACCAGGACAAGATGGCGACGCGCGAGCTGCTGTGGCAGTACCGCAACCAGCTGAACCATTTCAGCCACGCCAGGGCGCAGCTCTCGCGCATTACGGAGCAGAGCCGGCGCAACACCGTACTGGCAGAACTGGGCCGGGATTCGCTCATGGAAAGCTACCTGTGGACCATTCACCGCTACCACCGGGAGCACGAACCGCCGGCCGCGGGCTGAGCCGGGCCAGGTGCGCTGTTTCATGCCGCACTCTGACGACAGAACGCCGCTTTCAACCCAGCTGGCGCGCGCGCAGGCCCGACTCGCCGCCGGCGATCTGCCCGGCGCCTCGATGCTTGCGCTCGAGCTGATCCGAAACTTCCCCGACGATCCGCGAGCGTGGACGCTCATGGGTTCCGTCCACCTGCGCGCCGAACGCCCCGATCTGGCGGCGGTGTGTCTGGAGCGTGCGCTCGAGCGCGCGCCCGCGGATCCGGCAGCATTGATTCGTCATGGCCAGTGTTTGGCCCGGCTCGGCCGTCATCGTGAGGCCCTGGTCGTGGCGGAGGCCGCCGCCGCCCTGCCCCTGGCCACCGCCGCCCTCGCCGACGGGCTGGGCACGCTCTACAGCCATTGCGACGCGCCCATGCGCGCACTACCGCTGTATGCGCGCGCGGTCGCCGCCGCGCCGGGCAATGCGGCATACCTTTACAACCTCGCGACCGCGCAGCGTATGGTCGGCGCACTTAGCGCCGCCGAGGCCAGCCTCGATGAGGTCATCGCCGTCAGGCCGGATGATTACGCTGCCTACTACACGCGCGCCGATCTGCGGACGCAGACTCCCGAGCGCAACCATGTGGGCGCGCTGCGCGCGCTGCTGCACCAGGGCGTTGCCGATCGCACGGCGCAGGTCATGCTGCGCTTTGCGCTCGCCAAGGAACTCGAGGACCTGGGCGAGTACGCGGCTTCCTTCGAGCAGCTCGCGCACGGCTGCCGGCTGCAGCGCGCGGCGATGACTTACGACGTCGCCGAGGACGTCGCAACCATGGAGCGGATCATCGCCACGCACGATGCCGCGGCGCTGAAATCGGGCCGCGGCCACTTCGACGACTCCACGATCTTCATCATCGGCCTGCCGCGCAGCGGCACGACGCTGGTCGAAAGTATCCTCGCCTCGCACAGCGAGGTGCGCTCAGGTGGCGAGCTGCAGGCCTTCCCCCAGGCATGCATCCAGGCGGTCCAGGCGCTGGGCGGTACAGCGGTGCCCAAGCTAGCGTTCGTCGAACGTGCGCTTAGCCTCGACCCGCGCGAGCTGGGCGAGCGCTATGTCGCCGCCACGCAGGCACTGGCCGCGGGCAAGCGTCGCTTTACCGACAAGCTGCCCCTCAACTATCTGTACGCCGGACTGATCCGGCGCGCACTACCGCGCGCACGCATCGTGGCGCTCGTGCGCGAACCGATGGACAGCTGCTACGCGATGTACAAGGCGCTGTTCACTGGCGCCTATCCCTTTTCCTACGACCTGGACGACCTCGGTCGTTATTTCGTCGCCTGGCAACGCCTGATGCGGCACTGGCAGGAAACTCTGGGCGAGGCCCTGCTGGTGGTTCGCTACGAGGAGCTGGTGGGCGAGCAAGAGGCCGTGACCCGTCGGATTCTGGAGCATTGCGAATTGCCCTGGCAGGCCGCCTGTCTCGAGTTTCACGGACGAGCCGGCAGTGTCGCCACGGCGAGCGCCGTGCAGGTGCGTCGGCCGCTTTACAACACTTCGATCGGCAAGTGGCGTCACTACGAGCAGCAGCTGCAGCCGCTGGCCCGGTATCTGTCGGCATCGGGCTGACGATCCGGCCGGGCAGTACTGCCAGTCCTGTTCAAGAGTTATAGTGCAAACACCTGCACGACAAGAACATAGGTAGCAAGTCATGAAGAATCTACGCCAGCATCGGCCGCCGAACCGGTCTATCGCCGCATCCGTTGGCCTGATCCTCGCATCGACGCAGCTCGCACACGCACAGACGCAGACCACGCCCGCACAGCAGCCCCAGAGCGCCGCCCCCAAGAGCGAGATGCTCGAGGAAATCGTGGTCACGGCCCAGCGGCGCGAGCAGAACATCCAGGCCATTCCCTACAACATCAGTGTCGTCGGCGCGGAAGACCTGCGGCGCAGCGGCACGACCAGCCTCAGTCAGCTCGCCCACATCGTGCCGGGCCTGACCTCGGTCGATGCCGGCCCCGCGGCGCGCGGCAACACCAACGATCTGACGCTGCGTGGCCTGCGCACGGACGGGCCAGGAGGATCCGGCAACAACGGCACCGACGTGCCAGCCCAGACGGTCAATTCGGTCTCGACCTACTTCGGCGAGACGCCAGTATTCTTCCCGATTGCACTGCACGACATCGAGCGCGTGGAAGTGCTGCGCGGGCCGCAGGGCACGCTGTACGGGTCCGGCGCCCAGGCCGGCACGATCCGCTTCATCCCGAAACGACCGACATTTGACGCCCTCGGTGGTGAAGTGAGCGTGAGCGGCGGCTCCACGGCAGGCGCAAACGGCAAGGGCAACGGCAGCATCGATGGCGTCCTGAACCTGCCGCTGTCGAGCCAGCTGGCCCTGCGCCTGGTCGCGGGCGATGAGCGCCTGGCCGGGTTTATCAACCAGGTTGCCCTGTGGCAGCGCGATGGAACGGGCCGCTACGCGCCCGCGACCCCCAGCGTCGCCGGCGACCTGTATAGCGGGCCGGTGCTCGGGCCAGTGCGCAAGGGCACCAACAACTCCGAGCAGAGGTACGCCAGGGCGGCGCTGCGTTGGCAGCCGGCTGACAAGTGGGACGTGCAGCTCGACTACCTGCATCAGCACACCACGGTCGACGACGTGCAGACCTCCAACCCGACGTACCCGGGCTGCGTTGTGAACCTGGCCATCGGCCGCGACTGCGGCACCGCCACGACCGATACCCGCTTTCCGAGCGCCGCGTTCAGTGTGCCGGCCGGCGGCAAGTACGACGCGACCAATGGCGCGCTGCAGCCCTATGAGGACACGATGGATCTGGGGAGCCTGGTGGGCACGGTCGATTTCGGCCTGGCGACCTTCACAAGCGCTACCTCTTTTTATCGCGACCGGTCGGAGGCGACCACGGAGATCATCGGCAACTTCGTGATCCCGGGCGGCCTGAACTACCTTGATGCCTACTCTGCCTATTACCACAACTACCCGCGGCCGCTGGCGCTGGAGACGACTCCAGTGGACGAGAACTCGTTCACGCAGGAGATACGCCTGGTCTCGAACCACGGGACCAGATTCGACTACGTGGTCGGCGCCTTCTACCGCAACCAGCGCGTGTCCTCGGACACCCGCCAGTACCTGACTGGCGCTACGGACTTCATCAGGACGGTGACCGGGGTGGATCCGGTCGGCAACGCCGCCGCCTATCCGGACCTCGAATTCCGCTACGACCGTAACACGCGCTTCGTCGACGAGGCACTGTTTGGCGAGCTCACGTGGCACGCCACCAGCGCCTGGCAGTTCACCGCGGGCGCACGCTTCTTTCACCAGTCGTTTGACGGCACGGCGGTGGAGCTGATCCCGCTCGCCGACCCGTTCACGGACTATGGCCCGACTGTCAGTCAGTCCGTCAAGGATCACGTCATCAAGCTCAACACTTCCTACGACTTCAGCCCGGACACCAAGATCTACGCGACCTACGCTGAGGGTTTCCGTCGTGGCGGCGCCAACGCACTGCCAAGCAGCGGTGGCTACGCCTCGCTCCCCGTGTACCAGACTTTCGAGCCGGACCTGGCCAGGAACTACGAGCTCGGCATCAAGGGCACGGCCTTGGAGCAGCGGCTGCGCTACAGCCTCGACGTGTTCCTGATCGACCTCAGTACCTTCCAGTTCGCGCTCGCCAACCTCTCCGGCATTCCCGGCACCTTCAATGGCAGGTCGGCGCGCTCGAAGGGCACGGAACTCGAGCTGCAGGCCCGCATCACCAACCGGTTGAGCGCAACGCTCGGTCACGCCTACACGGATGCGACCGTCACCAAGTCGGTGAATCTGTCCGACCTGGGCTACTGCAACGATGGCATGGGCAATTTTGTCTACGGAATATGCCCGCTGGTATCGCTGAAGTCCGGTGCGCTGCTGCCCGGCGTGCCCAAGCAGACGATCAGTGCTGCGCTCGATTACCAACTGCCGCTGGCGCGCGGCGGGAGCAATCCCTGGTCGCTCAACTTCCACGCCGATCTCGTCTACCGCGACGCGGCACCTTCGGTAATCGATCCGGCCTCGCGCAGTTATTGGGTGATCCCCTCGAGCACGATGATCAATGCAGCAGTGTCGCTGGCCGCCGGTTCGGCCTGGTCAGCCGCCCTGTTCGTCAACAACCTCTCGAATCAGGCCGGCTACAGCGGCGGGCGCGGCACCGCGCAGGATCCGGCCACGCTGCAGCCACTGCCGAACTTCACCGCGACACGCGTCGTCGCCCGGCCGCGGACGCTGGGGCTGCGGGTGGGGTTCAAGTTCTGAGCTGAGCCTCGGCGCTGATCGGGTTCCTCATTGCGAACAACCGAGCATTCCGAGGATGATCGCGACGATGCAGACTCCCTGCAGGGTGCTGATGCGCTCCTTCAGTACCAGCGCAGCGAAGGCGAGCGTCACGACCGGATAGGCGCCCGTCAGCGGTGTGACGAACGAGATCGGGCCGTAGCGGCTGGCGATGATTACGCCGAGGTCGCCGCCGGCCATCATTCCCATCGGCACGAACGAGTGCGCCCATTCACGCAGGGAATGGCGGCCGCTGCGGCCCTTCAGCAGGCCGAAGGTACCGAGCGTCAGCGCGCCGCCAATGCTGCTGCACAGCGCCGCATTGACCTCGCTCGCCTGCGGCAGACCGTAGGCGTACTTCAGCAGCGTATTGGAGGACGCCCACATGACCAGCGCCACGAACGAGAGCGGGATCCAGCGGCGGCTGATGATTTTCTGGCTGGCGTCCGGGGGCGAATACGACAGTCCCAGGCAGCCACCGATCACCAGCGCGACGGCGCCATACTGCAGCGCATTGAGCGTCTCGCCGAGGAACCAATGCGCGAACACGACGGTGAGCGCCGGATACGCGGCCGACAGCGTGCCTACGATGGTGATGGGACCGGCGACGATCGACTGGAAATAGAGGATCCAGCCCGTGCCGTCGAGCATGTAGGCCAGCACGCTGAGCGCCAGGAACGCGTGACCGTCCGCGGCGTTCAGTGCCGGGTGGCTCTGGCTGAAGAAGAAGCTCAGTGTGACGATCGCTCGCGCGAGTACAAAGTACAGGCAGAAGCGCGCCGGTGGCACCTCCGCGATCCACTTCTTCACGAGCCCCTGGCCGACGCCGTACAGCAGCACGGCGAACAGCGAAGGAGTCAGCCAGACGAGGAGCGGTGCGGCGGCCGGTGTAATCATCTGGCATTGTCGCGTGCGGCAGGGCGGCAACGCTACCGGCATCGCGCTGACCGACGTTACCTGCGCCGTGAGCTCGGAGCGCAGGCTTAATCAGGTCAAACGCACTACCTATTCGGCTTTATCGAGTCAGGTTAGTCGCGCAAGCTCAGCCAGAGAGCGTGAACGTTCGCGCGGGCATGCTCAACATTACTGTTGTGTTTTAATAACACTTTTGTTAGAATCTGAATCATTGCAGAGTCGCGAGTTCAAGAAGTGGCTGCACAGTTGCGGCGCGCGCTTTGAGCCCGGCAAGGGTGGCCACCTGAAGGTCTACCTGAATGGGCGACGATCGGTGTTACCGATGCACTCGGGCGAACTAAAGACCGGGCTGGTTGCGGGCATCAAGAAGCAGCTGGGTCTTAAGTAAAATGAGGTACTGACCGTGGAAAACTTTGCTTACCCGGCGAAGCTTAAAAAATCTACGGAAGGCGGATATGTAGTCAGCTTTCCAGACGTACCGGAGGCCATGACCCAAGGCGCTGATCGGGCGGAAGCTCTTGCACGAGCCATTGATGCCCTGGAAACCGCACTCGAATTCTATACTGAAGGCAATCAGAAATTGCCGCGTCCGAGTAAGCCGAAACGTAACCAGGTGCTGGTACGCCCACCCGCACTTTCCTGCTTGAAACTTGCCGTCTATGCAGCAATGAGCGAAGGCCGGGTTCGCAAAACCGAGTTGTCGCGCCGCTTAGGCTGGCACCTTATGCAGGTCGATCGATTGCTGAATCTAAAGCACGCGTCGCGCATAGACCAGGTTGAGGCCGCATTGGGTGCGCTCAATCGTCGCTTGACAATTCAGGTGCAGCCAAGTGCCACCTAAAGCGCGGCGCCTAGTCTCACCACCGCGTCGACCATGATCCTGAGATCGCGCGATTCCGTGCGGTGATTACTGATCGCGGCGCGCAGACAGTACTGGCCACTGAGTGTGGTGTAGGACGGCGCGGCAATGCCGCTCTCATGCAGGCGTATGAGCAGCTCCTCGTTGAGGGCATTGAGCTTTTCGGTCGGCAACCCTGGCGGGCGATAACGAAAGCACACGATATTCAGCACCACCGGCGCCATCAATTCCAGCAGCGGCTCAGCACCGATCAGCGCGGCGAGTTCATGCGCCTGGGCGATGTTCTGATCGATCAGGCGCCCGAACTTGTCGAGCCCATGCTCCTTGAATGACAACCAGACTTTCAGGGCGCGAAAGCCCCGCGACAGTTGCGGGCCGTAGTCGCTGAACCAGAGCGCGCCGCTGGCCAGACCGCGCTCGGCGTGTTTGAGGTAATCGGGCGTGAGCGCGAAGGCGGCGCGTTGCGCGCTGCGATTGCGCACCAGCGCGCAGCCGGCTTCGAAGGGCACGTGCAGCCATTTGTGCAGATCAAGCGCGACGGAATCGGCCAGCTCCATGCCCGCGACCAGCTGCCGATGCTGCGGTGCGAGCGCCACCACGGCACCGATGGCGCCATCGACGTGGAACCAACACTTTTCGCGTTGGCAGATTCCGGCGAGTGCCGTGAGATCGTCCACGGCGCCGGTGTTGATGGTGCCGGCGGTGCCGATCACGCAGGCGGGCTTGAGTCCGCGGGTGCGATCTGCTTCGATCATGCGCTGTAGAGCCGCCAGGTCGATACGGTAGTGCTCATCCACCGGCACCTTGCGCAGCGCTTCGCTGCCGAGGCCCAGCAGCTCCAGTGCCTTCTGCGCGCAGCTGTGCACTTCCGACGATGCGTATACGCACAGTGCGGCGGGCATGGCGCGCACGCCCTGCGCGCGTATCTCGCAATCAGCGGCCGCATTGCGCGCCACGGCCAGTGCGACCAGGTTTGCCATCGAGGCGCCGCTCAGCAGCAGACCGCCGGCATCGGCCGGGAAGCCAACAATTTCCTTGCACCAGTCGAGCACCTGGGATTCGACCTGCATGGCGACATGATTGCCACCGCCCATGTTCGGATTGACGATCGCCGCGAGAAAATCGCCGATCGCGCCCATGGCGCTGCCATTGCCCATGAACCACGAGAAGAAGCGCGGGTGCACATTGCCCATCGGGTACGGCAGCACCCAGGACAGAAAATCCTGGTAGGCCGCTTCAGCGCCCTGCGGCGAGCGCGGCAAGGGTCGCTGAAACTGTGCGCTGATCGCCTCCGGCGTAGGTTGCCATACCGGACGCTCGCGCACCGTGCTCAGCCAGTCGAAGCCGTCGTCGACGGCGCGATGCGCCAGGGCGCGCATGGCCTGCCAATCGGCAGGGTCGAGCGACTCAGCGGCAGCGGCAACGGCAGCGGCTGGATTGGACTGGGCCACACTTTCAGCTTTCATTTTTCCTTACCGGCCGCAAACAACTCATCGAGCTTCTGCTCGTATGAATGGTAGTCGAGGTAACGATACAGATCGGCGCGCGTCTGCATGCGTTCAATGAACGAACGCTGCGTGCCCGCGGTTCTGATGGTCTGCATGCACTCCAGTGCCGCGGCGTTCATCGCCCGATAAACCGCGCAGCAATACAGCACGATGTCGACCCCGGCCCCGCCCAGCTCGTCGCGCGTATAGAGCGGCGTCTGGCCAAATTCGGTGATGTTGGCCAGGATCGGTACGCCGACCGCAGCGCGAAACCGACGGTAATCGGCCAGTGAGCCCACGGCTTCCGGAAAAATCATGTCGGCGCCGGCGGCCACGCAGGCCTGCGCACGCTCGATGGCGCGCTCGATGCCCTCGCTCGCCAACGCGTCGGTGCGTGCCATGATGACAAACTGCGCATCGCTGCGCGCATCGACCGCCGCCTTGATGCGATCGACCATTTCAGCCTGCGACACGACCTCTTTGCCGGGCCGATGACCGCAGCGCTTCGCCTGCACCTGATCTTCGATATGAAGTCCGCCAGCACCGGCCTTGATAAAAGACTTCACGGTGCGCGCAATATTGAAGGCACCGCCCCAACCGGTATCGGCGTCGACCAGCAGCGGTAGCGGCACGACGTCGGTAATGCGCGTGATCTCGGTCACGACGTCTTGCATGCTGCTGATGCCAAGGTCGGGCATACCCAGGGTGTTGGCGGCCAGGCCACCTCCGGAAAGATAGATGGCGCGGTAACCTACAGCCTCAGCCATGCGCGCCACGTAGGCATTGATGGTGCCGAGCACCTGGAGCGGTTGCTCGGCAGCCACGGCGGCGCGCAGGCGCGCACCCGCCGACTTGGCTGATTCCCCTGATTTGCCGCTCATGGCTGCACTCCGGATCCTGTGGTAAGAATTCGCGCCCGATCATGCCGAGCCAGCCACGCTCTGTAAAGCACAACACACCAGCGCGCGGTCACACCTCGAGAGCGCGCCATGCTAATGTTTTGGCAGTGCGGAGTTAACATCATGAGTCTGATGACCACTGGCCAGGTAATCACCGAGTCGCTGCTGGCGCACGGCGTCGATACCGTGTTTGGCATTCCCGGTGCGCACATGTACGACTTCAACGATGCCCTGGCACAGCGCCAGGATCGCCTGCGATTCATTACCACGCGTCATGAACAGGGCGCCGGCTACATGGCCTATGGCTACGCCAAGTCGACCGGCAAGGTCGGCACTTACACCGTCGTGCCAGGTCCCGGTGTGCTCAACTCCGGTGCCGCGTTGTGTACGGCCTATGGCGCGAACACTCCGGTGCTGTGCGTCACCGGCAACATCATGTCGTATCTCATCGGCCAGGGCCGCGGCCAGCTGCATGAGTTGCCCGATCAGCTGGCGCTGCTGCGCGGGCTCACGAAGTGGAGCGAGCGCATCAATCACCCCACCGAGGCCGGCCAGGTCATGGCCGAGGCCTTCAGGCACCTGCGCAGCGGCCGCGTACGGCCAGTCGCCATCGAGGCACCCTGGGATGTGTTCGGCATGAAGGCTGAAGTGTCGCCGGTCGCGCCGCTGGCGCCACTCGCACCGCCGAGGCCCGATCCGGATGCCATTGCGGCCGCGGCGAAGCTGATTGCGGGCGCCAAACGTCCGCTCATTTGCGTCGGGGCGGGCGCGCTGGCCGCCGGGGATGCCGTGCTGGAGCTGGCAAAACTGCTGCAGGCCCCGGTCACCTCGCACCGTAGTGGCAAGGGCATTGTGAGCGAAGATTCCCCCTACGGCATGTCCTCGGTTGCCGCCTGGGACTACTGGCGCGAATGCGATCTGCTGCTCGGCATCGGCAGCCGCCTTGAGCTGCCATATCTGCGCTGGCGCTGGTTCCCCCAAGACCTGAAAGTAGTCCGTATCGACATCGATCCCACCGAGATGGTGCGGCTCAGACCGGCGGTCGGCATCGTTACGGATGCCACGCTGGGCAGTCGCGCGCTGCTCGCCGCACTCGAGAAATCCGCGGGCACTCGCGCTGCGCAGACTGAGCGCTTTATTGCCATCAAGCACAAAGCTCACGCCGCCATCCAGTCGGTGGCGCCACAGATGGCCTATATAAACGTCATGCGCGCAGTGCTGCCGCGCGACGGCTTTTATTGCGAGGAAATATCGCAGGTGGGTTTCACTTCGCGATTTGGATTTCCGGTCTATCAGCCGCGTCAGTATGTCACTTGCGGCTATCAGGACAATCTCGGCTACGGCTTCAACACGGCGCTGGGCGTCAAGGTGGCCAACCCCGACAAGGCTGTGGTCGCGGTCAGCGGCGATGGTGGGTTTCTCTTCGGCGTGCAGGAACTGGCCACAGCGGTGCAGTACGGCATCAATCTGGTGACCATCGTGTTCAACAACGGCGGCTACGGCAACGTGCGTCGCGATCAGATCGAGCGCTATGCTGGCCGCCTGCTGGGCGCCGAACTGCGCAATCCCGATTTCGTGAAACTGGCCGAAAGTTTTGGAGCACTGGGGTTCAGGGTCGATACGCCAGAGGAGCTGCGCCCGGCCCTGGAGCAAGCGCTGGCCGCCGGCGCGCCAGCGGTAATCGAAGTGCGCTGTCCACCGGGCGGCGAAACCTCACCGTGGACCTTTCTGCACCCCGCCGCGCCCAGCGGAATGAATTAAAGCCGCACTCGCCTTTCGATAGGTTGACGATTGAGGATACGGCTGGCAATTTCCTCGATGCTGCATTCCGTGGTATCGAGATAAGGCAGGCCGGCACGCGCAAACATGGCCATTGCGGCGCGCAGCTCAAATTGCACCTGCTGGGGCGAGGCGTAGCGGCTGTTGGGTCGGCGCTCGTGACGGATCTGCTGCAGGCGCTCGGGGTTGATCGTCAGGCCAAACAGCTTGGCGCGAAACGGCCGCAGTACCTGCGGCAGCTCGGCACGGTCCAGCTCATCATCAGTAAGCGGATAGTTGGCTGCCAGCACACCATATTGCAGGGCCAGATACAGGCAGGTGGGCGTCTTGCCTGAGCGCGAGACCCCAACCAGCACGACATCGGCGGCGGCGTAGTCGCGATTGCCCGAGCCATCGTCGTTGGCGAGGGCGAAATTGGTGGCGTTGATGCGCGCCGTGTACGCGCCCAGATCCGCCATGCCGTGCGCCCGCCCGCTGGCATGCGCCGAAGGCATGCCGAGCTCCGTCTCCATGGGCCCGAGAAACGCGGCGAAGAAGTCGAGAAACAGGGCGTTGGCGCGCTGCAGATGCGCACGCACCTGATCGTCCACCAGGGTTGCAAAGACGATCGGCCGCAGCGCGCTGTCGCGCGCCGCGGCGTCGATACGAGTCACCACTTCTTCCGCCTGCGCCACCGTGGCGATGAACGGCAGCGATACCGATTGATAGGGCGTGCCTTGGAACTGCGTCAGCAGGCTGTGCCCCATGGTCTCGGCCGTCACCCCGGTCTGGTCGGAGACAAAAAAGACCGTGCGCTTCTGCAAGTGACTCCCCTACCCGTCTCGCCGTTGCCGGCAGTGTCCCACGCCGCCAAATGATGGACAATACAACTTCAGTGCGATCGTGAGGATGCCAACGGTGACGGTGTACGTACTCGCTTTTGATGAAGTGGGCAGGCAGGATATTGAACGCGTCGGCGGCAAGAATGCCTCGATCGGCGAAATGCTGCGTGCTTTAACCCGCCTGGGTGTACGGGTACCGCAGGGCTTCGCGACCACCGCGGCTGCCTACCGTGAATTCCTGCAGCAGGGCGGCCTTGATGAGCGCATCGCTGCCGAATTGGCCAGCCTCGATATTGAAGATGTCACGGCCCTGGCCGCCAGTGGTGCGCGCATCCGCCAGTGGATCATGGACACGCCGTTCGTCGCGGAACTGGAGCGCGCCGTGCTCGAGCGCTGGCATGCCATGGACGCCGGCGCCGGCATCGCCGTCGCCGTGCGCTCTTCGGCGACGGCAGAAGATCTGCCAGAAGCCTCGTTCGCAGGCCAGCAGGAAACCTTCCTCAATGTGCGCGGCGCCGCCGCGGTGCTCAGGGCGATGCACGAGGTTTATGCCTCACTGTTCAACGATCGCGCCATCGCCTATCGCGTTCATCAGGGCTTCGAGCATTCGCTGGTGGCGCTGTCCGTGGGCGTGCAGTACATGGTACGGAGCGACCTGGGCGCCAGCGGCGTGGTGTTCACGCTCGATACCGATTCCGGTTTTCGTGACGCCGTGTTTGTCACCAGCGCCTACGGACTGGGTGAAACAATCGTGCAGGGCGCCGTCAATCCGGACGAGTTCTATGTGTACAAGCCCGCGCTGCGCGCCGGCAAGCGCGCCATCCTGAGGCGCAATCTGGGCGCCAAGGCAATCAAGATGATCTACGCCGAGCCCGGCGCCGCTACGCGCGTGTGCACCGTCGAGGTGGCGGCCGAAGAGCGCGCCCGCTTCTCGATCAGTGACACGGAGGTGGAAGCCCTGGCGCGCCAGGCCCTGGTGATTGAAGCGCATTACGGCTGCCCGATGGATATCGAATGGGCGCGCGACGGCAACGACCAGCAACTCTATATTTTGCAGGCGCGCCCCGAAACCGTACAAAGCCGGGCCGGCCGCACGCTGCAGCGCTACACCCTGCAACAACGCTCGAAGATCCTCGTCGAGGGCCGCAGCATCGGCGGGCGCATTGGCAGCGGGCGGGTCCGTGTAGTCCGCGACGCCCGCAGCATGGCGCTGGTGCAGCCTGGCGACGTGCTGGTCGCCGATATGACCGACCCCGACTGGGAACCCGTGATGAAGCGCTCAGCGGCAATCATCACCAATCGCGGCGGCCGCACCTGTCATGCGGCCATCATCGCCCGCGAGCTGGGTGTCCCGGCCGTGGTCGGCTGTGGCAATGCGACCGAAGCGCTGCGTGACGGGCAGGAGGTCACCGTCTCCTGCGCCGAGGGCGACACGGGTTTTGTCTATGAAGGCCTGCTGAAGTTCGAGCATCAGCAGGTAGAGCTCGATGCCATGCCGCCCGCACCGGTGCGCATCATGATGAACGTCGGCAACCCTGATCGCGCCTTCGCCTTCGCCAACCTGCCGCATCGCGGCGTCGGGCTGGCGCGGCTGGAATTCATCATCAATCGCATGATCGGCGTGCATCCGCGCGCGCTGCTGGAATTCGAGCGGCTCGAGGCACCGCTCAAGGCCACCATTCGCCAGCAGATGGCCGGCCACAGCGACCCGGTGGAATTTTATGTCGAGCGCCTGAGCGAAGGCATTGCGCAGATTGCCGCGGCCTTTGCGCCCGAACCCGTCATCGTGCGCCTCTCCGATTTCAAATCGAACGAGTATGCCAATCTGATTGGCGGCAAACTCTATGAACCGCATGAAGAAAACCCCATGCTCGGTTTCCGCGGCGCCGGCCGCTATGTCGATGCCACGTTCCGGCCCTGCTTTGAACTCGAATGCCGCGCGCTGCTGCGGGTGCGTGAAGATATGGGCCTGCGCAATGTGCAGGTGATGGTACCGTTTGTGCGCACCGTCGACGAAGCGCGCGCAGTCACCGAGTTGCTGGCCGCAAATGGCCTGCGCCGCGGCCAGGATGATTTGAAATTGATCATGATGTGCGAACTGCCCACCAACGCCCTGCTGGCAGAGGACTACCTGCAGTTTTTCGATGGCATGTCGATCGGCTCGAATGATCTTACCCAGCTGACGCTGGGCCTGGATCGCGATTCAGGGCTGGTGGCAAAGCACTTCGATGAGCGCGACGCGGCGGTCAAAGCCCTGATTGCCATGGCCATCGCTGCCTGTCGCAAGCAGGGCAAGTACATCGGCATTTGCGGTCAGGGGCCCTCCGATCACCCGGACTTCGCCCGTTGGCTGGTCGATCAGGGTATCGACAGCATCTCGCTGAACCCGGATTCAGTCGTGGCCACCTGGTTGTTTCTGGCCGGCGCACGCGTTGCCCCGTAAAGGACCAGCTCGCACAACCGCTAGTGAGTGCTTACCCGCCGTGCCGAAGCGCCTTTAGGCGCGCGCCCGGGAGCTGGCGCCAAGCCAGCGCCCAAGTCCGCCAGCACGTGTTTTGCGGCCACCTGAAAGCGCCGCGGATCGCCATAGGATCGCGCCATCAGCATCGCGCCCTCGAGCGCCCCGAGTAACACTCTGGCCCGGGCGTTCGGCGCCTCCTTGATCAGAAACTCCCCCGCTCGAATGCCGCTCTCAAGTACGCCCGTGAGCCAGCGCTCGTTGGCATCGAAGAACGCCTGCAGACCAGCCTGCATGCTCGCCGGTAACGTCGCGTACTCAGCCGCCAGCATGCCACACAGACACATTCGATCGTTCATCATGACCGAGTCGTAGAGGCCGACATATTGCTTAAGCTTGTCCCGCGGCGTCACGGCTTGCCGATCAATCGCCGCGAGCGCGGTCGCAAAGACTTGCCGATAACGCTCTATCAGGGCACACCCCAGGTCCGCTTTGGAGGAAAAGTGGTAGTGCAGACTTGGCGTTGTGACGCCCAGCTTCACAGCGATGTCAGCGTAACTGAAACCGTTGTAGCCACGGGTCTGCGCCAGTTGCTCGGCCACATCGAGAATCGCCCTGGCAGCCGCACTCGGCGCCTTGGGGGCGGGCCTCGATCGCTGCGCTGGTGATTTCGCCATGACGACTTGATTTTAACTTACTAGTAAGTAAACTGCTACCAGGGCGGCATCCCGCTGCCACGGTCCCTGCCAGGGATTTTGACACGTTGTCTGCAAAGGAATCCTTCAAATGCACGCCCACGAGCAAATCACCGAGCACAAGTCCTTCAGCAAGCCCGAAGCCACCCGCACCTTCCCCAATGGCCAGGCCGAAATTCTCACAATCGGCGGCGCCGAGGTCGGTCGCATGGTCTTTAAACCCGGCTGGCGCTGGTCGAACGACGTCAAGCCCCTCGCCCGGACCTCGAGCTGCGAGGCGCCGCATTTTCAATACCACGTGTCCGGCAAGCTGGCCATCCGCATGGACGATGGTACCGAGTTTGTCGCCGGCCCCGGAGACATCACCTCGCTACCCAAGGGCCACGATGCCTGGGTGGTCGGCGATGAAACAGTAGTCGTGATCGACTGGTTTGGTGCCAGCAACTACGCCAGGCAACCTTAAAAGGCCGACCTCGATCCGGGGGCACGATGTCAAAGCTATTCGGCGCCAGCCACCGACGCCTGCAGCGTGAATTCGATACCGAACGCCTTGCCGACCGGATCGAGGCCCGACTGGTGCGCGAGCACCTTCGCGACGATGATCGAGCCTTCATTGAGCGCATGGACATGTTCTTCCTGGCAACGGCGAATGCCGAAGGTCTCCCGAACTGCTCCTACAAGGGCGGCGATCCTGGTTTCGTGCGGGTTGTCGATGAACACACGCTGGCGTTTCCGAACTATGACGGCAACGGCATGTACATTTCGATGGGTAACGCCGCCGTGAACGCGCACGTTGGACTGTTGTTCATTGATTTCGAGAATCAGCAACGCCTGCGCGTCAATGGCCTTGCCAGAATTGAACCACCGGCCTCACTCGAGCCCTGGTACCCGGAAGCGCAGTTCATAGTGAAAGTCACGGTGCGCCAGGTATTCCCCAACTGTCCGCGCTACATTCATAAGCTGCAACTCGTCGAACGCTCCAGGTTTGTGCCGCGCGCGGCTGTGCCGACGCCGGTGCCCGGCTGGAAGCGCATGGCTTGGGCTAGTGACGTGCTGCCCGCCGCAGATCCAGCCCGCACGCCGGAGGAAAACTGATCAGCGCTGTACCAGCGCTGCGCCGATCGCGGCCGCCAGACTCTCGGGCTTGTCAGTCGGCGCGTAACGCTGCAGCACCACACCATCGCGGCCGACGAGAAACTTGGTGAAATTCCACTTGATGGCCTCAGTGCCCAGCAGTCCCGGCCGCGCCTCCTTGAGAAACTGGTACAGAGGATGCGCCGCGGCGCCATTGACTTCGAGCTTGGCGAACAGCGGGAAAGTAACGCTGTAGTTGAGCGTGCAGAATTGGCGTATTGTCGCTTCATCGCCCGGTTCCTGGTGGCCAAACTGATCGCAGGGGAACCCCAGCACCGCAAAGCCCTGTGAACGGAATTTCTGATAGAGCGCTTCGAGTCCGGTGTACTGCGGCGTAAAGCCGCAGCGGCTGGCAACATTGACGATCAGCAGCACCTGACCGGTATAGCTCGCCAGCGTCTGCTCGGTGCCATCGATGCCGCGCACCTGAATGTCATGGATATTCATATTTGTCCTATTTCACCCTGCGTCCCAGGCGCCAGCCGGTAAAAGCCCAGAGCGCCGCTATGCCGGCACCGAGCAGCGCGATCGAGGCCGCGGCGACGCCAGCATCCTTCAGTATGCCCTGAACCTGGGCCGCGAGCGCATCGCCGCCACGATACACCGGCACGTCGTTAAAACTCTTGGCCTGGTATTTGGTCTCGGTGTCGACCACGCTGTAGAGCATCTCGCGGCCGGGACGGATGCAGGCGTACTCACCCACGCGACGTACCACCATGACGGCCACGAGCATCGCAAAGCTGCCGCTCAGCGCCAGCCCGAGGAAGCCCGCAACCATCAGCAGCGGTACCGCCGTCAACAGGGCAACAACGCCAAAGCGCTGGGCGATACGACCGGTCAGAAAAAACTGGAACCCGATGGTCAAGGCCTGCACGGCATAATCGATGCGGCTGAATACCTGGGTGCGCTGCTCAGGGTCGCTGAAGGTCTTCTTGACGATGTCGAGCTGCTCCATATAAAGGAACGTGGTCGCCGCCGACAGCAACACCATGAACGCTGCGATGCCCAGCAGGTAGGGTGAGTTGAGCACCAACAGCATGCCAGCGAACGGATTGGCGCTGCCAACCGGGCGATCGTCGGCGACGCTGCCGGTAGCGCTGCGCTGCGTGCTGCCCGCGCCCAACCCCGGCCGCAACAATGCGCGTTGGCAGACGATGGCAGCGACAAACAGGGCGGCGCCGATGAACAACACGCCCGGATTACCGATACGCCTCACCAGCAGGTCTGTCAGCAGTGGCCCGATAAGCGCGCCGGCCGTGCCACCGACGGCAATGACACCGAACAATCGCCTGGTCTGATCCGGGCTCAGAATCTCGAGCATAAAACTCCAGAATACCGAGACAAAGAACAGGTTGACGACACTGATGAGCACGTAAAAGGCGGCCGCGACCGCAGTGTTTTCCGGGTTGGCGCGCAGTGACAGACCGATGATCGCCAGCAGAGCTGCGATGGCCGCGTAAATGGCGGGCAGCAGGATAGCGCGGCGCACGCGCGCCAGCAGCGTCGCATAGAGCATGACGACGCCAATCGATACTACCCAGGTGACGACGAACAGATCCTGAACGCGCTCGCGACCCAGTAGCGTGCCGACCGTTTCGCGCACCGGACGCACCGCGAAGTAACCGGCAAACACGGCGAAGAACAGCACAAAAGCGCCAATGACGATCGGCAGTTCTTCGGCTTCAATCCGGGCGCTGCGGCGTAGCAGGCGCGCGAACCAGGAATTGTTGGCAATGACCATGGAGCGCTATGTTACGTTGTTGCGACTGATTTCATAGCGTCGGCCGAGGGCCAGGGCCGCATAGCCCCAGAGCGCCGAGGCCGCGATACCCAGTGTCACGATACCCATGAGGCCGAAGCCCGCGGCGCGTAAGCCCGCCTGCAGCAACGAAGCCGTGACGTCACCAAAACGATACACCGTGGTATCGATGACGTTCTTGGCCTTGTAGCGGCTGTCCTGATCGAGCACCGTGAAACTGATCTCGCGACTCGGGCGGGCGATGGCGTATTGCGTCACGCGGCGCACGACCTGCAGCAGTTGCACCATGGCCACGGTGGGCGCGAGCAGCAGAGCGCCAAACGCCGCAATCATGATGAGCGGGTTGAGCACCAGGGTCACCGTCAGGCCAAAACGGCGTACCACGCGACTGAGTCCGAGGATCAATACCAGGGCGGTGGCGATATTCACCGTAAGGTCGATGTCGGCAATCGCCACGGCGCGTGCGGCAACGGCGCTGATACTCCTGGCGATTATCTCGGTCTGCATGAAGTAGGCAACGGTGGCGACCCAGGTCATGAGCATAATGAACAGCGACTGCTGCTGCAGGAAAGGCGAGCCGCGCAGCAGGCGAAACCCGGCCAGCGCATTCCCCGGCAAGGCATGATCCATGGTGGTGCTCTGGGACAGTGCGCCGTGCGCCTGCATACGCTGCTTCTCGCCGATCAGGCGTTGCAGCAGCACAATCACCCACAGGAAGCCGGCGGCGGCAATCAGCAACAGGCCAGCCAGACCCACGCGCTGCACTAGCGTACGCGTGATCAGCGGACCGGCAATGGCACCAATACTGCCCCCAGCGGCAATGAAGGCAAACAGCCGCGTGGCCTGCGCTGGGTTGAACAATTCGACCATCAGGGTCCAGAACAGCGAAACCAGGTAAAGATTGGTAACGCTGAACCAGACAAAATAGCTGCCGGCGAGCCAGCGACTCGCCGGCGCAGCGTGCAGTAACAGGGCAAATATCAGGATATTTACCAACCAGAACCAGAACAGTGCCGGCAGCAGCTGCGCCAGACGGTAGCGCGCGGTAAGCGCTGCGAACACTGGCGCACACACCAGCACCAGCACAAAAGTACCCATAAAAAGGCTGTTCAGCTGCGCGACATCAAACAAAGTGGCCAGCGTGTCGCGCACCGGACGCAGCACATAGTAGAACGCCAGCAATACGAAGTGACACGCGCAGGCGAGCAGCACGGCGCGGCGCTCGCCCGCTTCGATGCGCACGCAGATCGCCAGCAACCGTTCAAAGCCGCGGGCCCATACGGCTGGCCTGCCAGAGTTGTCATTATCCATGCGCACAAATCCCGACTGAAGAGCGTATTGGCCGTTTGCAGGCCAGCACCGCAGCGCCTTCACGCTACCACGCGGCACCGGGTGGCGTGAATGTGCTGCAGTTCGCAGGCGTTGGCAGGAAGCTGGCCTTAGGCTTAAGGGTATGGTGCCGTCCCGCAATGAATCCGCTGAGGCTTGCGCGCGCATGCGCGCGCTGCTCATGCGCTGGCAGCAGAGCCTGGAGCTGCACGAGCGTTACCTGACTCTGGATGATGCGCATTACTGGCATGTGCAACCGTGGCCCACGCACGAACGCCCGGTCGCGTGGATCGTCAAGCTGGCACGGGAAAAGGTTGCCGAGTTGACGCGCTCATTCGAGCAGCGGCTGATTCGCAAGGATGCCGATTTTGCTGCCGGTCTCGAGCAGATGCTGTTTCTGGCGAACCTGGTGGGGTTGCAACCTGCGGGCCGGTATATCCCGCTGGCCGACCCCCAGACAGAACAGGCCGATATGTTGCCGGCAAGGCCGGCAACGCCTGAGCCGGCGCGCCCGCGCCTGAACCGTGCTGCCCGTCCAGCGCGGGCACCTGCCCTCAGTCCGGAGACCAGGCAGATCCTGGATGACGCTGTGCGCCTGTTGAAATGGGGCCGCCAATGGCACGAACTGGGCGAGCTCATCAGCCGACTGGCTGGCCGACCGTCAGTGGGTGAGGTACGCCGCACTCTGCGTACACACCGGGCTCGCATCGAAGCCACGGCCGGCACCTCGACACCGCGCTGATAAGGCGCCGCTAGCGGGTGCGCAGCAACAGCGTGACAGCGACGGCAGTGAGCAGCGCCGTGGGCACCCAGGCCAACACCAGAGGATCGAGATTAAAAACCACTGCGCCGCTTTCCACCGTGCGTTGCAGGAAGAAATAGACCAGACCCACAACCAGCCCCAGCGTGCTGCGCGCGCCACTGCCAGCGGTGCGTAGCGAGCCGAAGCCAAATGGCAGTGCAAACAGCACCGCCACGGGTATGGCGGCAGAACGCGCCACTCCCGACCAGAAAGCCAGACGGTAGCGCCGATCATCCAGCTCGTTGCTGCGCAGGTAGCGGATCGCGCGATATAGCGCACCTAAAGACAACTCGGCCGGCTCCACATTCGCGAGCTGGAGAAAATCGGCACTGGCGGCCGATTTCAGCTGGTGGATCTGCTCACGTTGCGCACTGACGCGATCATTGGCAAAACGCGACTGGGCATAGTCACCCAGCTGCCATGACTTGCGCGCCTCGTTGCTGGCCCGTTCGGCATGTGCCAGCGCGCCAATGCGCCCGTCACTGTTCAATTCATACACCCACATGCCGCCGAACTCGCTCACGCCGTCGCGCCGCGCAATATTGATGATGAGATTGCCATCACGCACCCAGGCGCCGCCAGCGCCGAGCAGACTCAGATTGTTGTAGCGGGCCAGTGCCCGGCGCTCGTCCGCCAGCTGTTCGAGTCGCGGCGCCAGAAATTCACCGACCGCCAGACCCAACATCAGCAGCACTACGCCGCAGCCGAGCGTGGTGATCGACAACCGCCACTTTGACATGCCACCGGCGCGCATGGCGGTCAACTCGTGCGTGCGCGCCAGCGCGCCGATGCCGAGCATGGCACCAATCAGCACGCCAGCCGGAAAGGCGTTGAGCGCGAAGCGCGGCACGTTCAGCAGACTGAAGATCAGCGCCTCGCCCATCGTGTAATGACCCACACCGATGGCGCCTTGCTCATCAATGAAGGTGAACAAACCACCCAGCATCAGCAGCACCGCCATTACCAGGCCAATGGCGCCCAGCAGGGTAGCTGCCACATAGCGATCAAGCTGGTTCAACTGCGCCGCCTGCGCAGGCGCGCAAAACCACCCCAGGTCAGCCACAGGGCGAAGAGCACGAATAGCGCGTGCACCCACCACAAGCCCAGTGCTGCAGGGGTGGAGCCGTGTTCATACCAGGTGCGCGCCGCCGTGGTGAGATTGCCATACACGGCAAACAGGACTACCGCTTGCCATACCCTGGCGTAGCGTCCCTGCCGCGGACGCAGCCGCCCCAGCGGCAATGCACAAACCGCGCCCACCAGCACCATGAGCGGCAGGCCAAAGCGCCATTGCACCTCGGCGCGCGCGGGCCGATCATTCCGGCTAAGGAGCTGTGCGGTTGAGCGCTCGTCCAGCCGTGCCTGCCGCAGCGCCAGCTCTGGGGCTGCCAGCGGAATGCGCAGGCTCTGAAATTGCAGCCGCCGGAATTTCTGCTCACCCGGCACTCCATTGAGGCGCTCGCCATCGAACAGCACGATGGTCTGGCTCAGGCCGTCAGCGCCCACTTCGCGGCGCGCGCGTTGCGCGACGGTAGCCACGACCTCCTGCCCTGCAGACTGTTTGATGAAAACGTTGTGCAGCTCGCCGTTGGCGTCCGCACTGCGCGCAAACACCACGGTACGACCGGCATCAAAGCTGCGGAAGCGACCTACCTCGAAGGGCACTGCCAGCCCGGCGCGCAATGCCCGGGCGCTCAACGCCGCTCGCTGGCTGGCCGCCTGCGGCGCCAACTGCAGATTCATCCAGGCGCCCAGTGCCGCCACCGGCAGCGCCAGCCCCAGCAGCGGCACGTAGGCCTGCCAACGACCGAATCCACAGGCCTGGGCAGCGACCATTTCGCTTTCGTTGTACAGGCGACCCAAAGCCAGGACCACCCCCAGCACCAACCCCAGCGGCAGCAATATGGCAAAGTTTTCAACCGCGCCCAGGGCGAAAAGCTGCAGCACCAGGCCGCGCGGATACTGCGATTCAGCGGCTCGCGCCAGCACTGCACCGAGCTGATAGATGAGCAGGATGGCGCCCAGTGCGATGGTCACGCCGGCGACGTTTTGAGCCATTTCGCGCCAGATATACCGCTGCAGAATTCGCAATTGCGCCCTCACGATGCGCGTGGCATCGGCTAAACTTCCACCACTTTAACTCGAAGTGGCCAATTCACAATGAAGTACGAAGCGTACCGCGGCAAGGCAACCAGCACGCGTGGCGAGTGTCTGGTGGTGGGCGTGCACGAGGAGCAGAAGCTCGGCGCGCAGGCGCGCCTCATTGATCGCGCCCTGGGCGGGCGCCTGTTGGCACTGCTCAAGCGTGGCGACTTCTCGGGCCGCGCCTACGAAACGCTGCTGGTGAGCGAGAGTACTGGCCTGGCAGGCAAGCGACTGCTGCTGGTAGGTCTGGGCGCCACAAAGCAATACCAGCGCGGCACCTGGAAGCGCGCGCTGGCTGCAGCGGTGAGCGCACTCCTGCGTACCCGTATCAGCACGGCAATCATCGCCCTCGATCACCCGGGCACGAGCGATTTTGATGATTACACGCTGGCGCGCGCCGCCGCCGAGTGCGTGGGCGCCGGCCTGTATCGCATCAACGCCCAGAAGTCCGGGCGGCGTCCGCGCCCGCATGCCCTGACGCGCGTCAAGGTGGGTCCGTTTTCTGCCGCGCACCTGGTCGCGGCCCGCCGTGGCCTGGCCGACGGCGAGGCCATCGCGGCCAGTGCGCAGCTGCTGCGCGATCTGGCCAATCTCCCCGGCAATGTCTGCACCCCCCGTCACCTGGCGAGCACCGCAGTTCAGGTCGGCCGCAAGCATCGCGGCATGCGGGTGCGGGCGCTCAATGAGACCCAGATCCGGCGCCTGAAGATGGGCTGTTTTCTGGCAGTTGCGCGCGGCAGCGCCGAGCCGCCGCGCTTTATCGTCATGGAGCACCGTGGTGGCCGGCGTGGCGTGGCGCCACTGGTGCTGGTGGGCAAGGGTGTCACCTTCGACAGCGGCGGCATCTCGCTCAAAGACCCGGCGGCGATGGATGAGATGAAGTACGACATGTGCGGCGCCGCCAGCGTGATCGCCGCCCTCGATCTTGCGGCGCGCCTGAAACTGCGCATCAACCTGATCGGCCTGGTGGCGGCCTGCGAGAACATGCCTGGCGGCCGCGCCATCAAGCCCGGCGATATCGTCACCAGCATGAGTGGTCAGACCGTCGAGATTCTCAACACCGACGCCGAAGGGCGGCTGATCCTCAGCGATGCACTCCATTATGCGCGCCGCTTCAAGCCCAGCGCGGTGATCGATCTGGCGACGCTGACCGGCGCCTGCGTGGTGGCGCTCGGCGCGCATCACTCAGGCGTCATGGGCAATGACGATGCGCTGGTGCGCGAGTTGCTCGAAGCGGGTGTACGCGCGGAAGATCGCGCCTGGCAACTGCCGTTGACGGACGAGTATGGCGAGCAGCTCAAGAGCAATTTTGCCGATTTCGCCAATGTTTGCGGGCGCGACGGCGGCGCCATCACGGCGGCCGCGTTCATCGGCAAATTCACCAAGGGCCTGAAGTGGGCGCATATCGACATCGCCGGCACGGCCTGGGTGAGCGGTGCCGCCAAGAGCGCTACCGGCCGGCCGCTGGGTCTGCTGGGCGACTTCCTGATCCGGCGCGCGCGCGGCTGAAGCGCACATGCCGACGCTGGCGGGCTGAGCGCTGATGGAACGCGCCGATTTTTACGTGCTCGAGAGTAGCGATGCGCGCGAACGCCTGAAATTTGCCTGCCGCGTTATTGATAAAGCGTTTGGCGCTGAACAGCGTGTGCTGGTGTGGCTCGACGATGCCACTGCACTACAGAGCTTCGACGATCTGCTGTGGACCTTTGCGCAGGACAGTTTCATCCCCCACGACCCGGTGGGACCCGAGTCAAACTGGCAGGACTCGCCGGTGTTGCTCAGCTGCGCGGCGCTGCCACCCGCGGGCGCCGAAGTGCTGGTAAATCTTGCCTTAAGCGTACCGGCGCTCGCCAGCAGCGCCAGACAGGTTATCGAAATCATCGACGCCGACCCGACCCGGCGCCAGGCAGGCCGCGCGCGCTTCAAGCAATACCGTGAGCTGGGAATCACCCCGAGTACGCATGCTGCTGACAGCGTTTGACGGCAAACGCCCGATCTAGTATATTTTACGATATTCCAACTATCTGATTATCGTAATGAAAGAAAATCTGATGGTCTCCACAAAAGGCCAGATCACCCTGCCCGCCGCCATGCGCCGCGCCCTGGGTTTGCGCGATAACGCTATCGTTACTGCCGAGCAGCTGGGCGGCCGCATCGTGCTCACGCCGGCCATGGTGGTAGAGACGGAAATCTATCCGGACGCCGACGTCGAAGCCTGGCGCCAGAGCGATACGCTGACCAAGCGGGTCCGTGAAGATCTGACCCGCAAGTTGAAAAAAGCAACTCGTGGCACTGCCAGATAAGTTGTTTCTCGACGCCAACGTATTATTCACGGCCGCTCATAATCCGGGCGGCAAGGCTGCGTTGCTGTTTGAGCTGCAGAGCATAGCACCGGCGCCCTGGCAGCTGGCCACCAGCGCATACGCCATTCACGAAGCACGCCGTAATCTCGAATTGAAGTTCCCGGCTGCGCTGCATGCTTTTGAGGGACTGGTGACGGGGCTTACAATCGTCGCCCAACCCGCATCCCCGGAGCAGCCGTTGGAGCTTCCAGTCAAAGATATTCCCATCTGGTCGGCAGCGCTCGCCGCCAGGGTCACGCACTTATTGACTGGCGACCTGCGCGACTTTGGTGCACATATGAATCGAGCGCAGCAGACTTTTGGCGTAACTATTCAGACCGTATCCCAATATCTCGATCAATATTGAGTGATGGACAAGACCTACTCCCCGGCAGCAATCGAACAACGCTGGTATGCCCACTGGGAATCCCAGGGATGGTTCGCGCCGCGCGCCAACGCCAGCACCGCCGACAGCGCCAATGCCGGCGCCAATGCCGGCGCCTACTGCATCATGATTCCGCCGCCCAATGTCACTGGCACACTACACATGGGCCACGCGTTTCAGGACACCATCATGGATGCCCTGACGCGCTTTCACCGCATGCGCGGCGCGGCCACGCTGTGGCAACCGGGCACTGATCACGCCGGTATTGCCACGCAGATGGTGGTCGAACGCCAGCTCAATGCCGAGGGGAAGAAGCGCACCGATCTGTCGCGCGAGGACTTCCTGGCTCGCGTGTGGCAATGGAAGGAACAGTCCGGCGGCACCATCGCGCGTCAGCTGCGTCGCCTGGGCGCCTCGGTCGACTGGTCGCGTGATCGCTTTACGATGGATCCGGGCATGTCGCGCGCCGTCATCGAGGCCTTCGTGCGCCTGCATGCAGAGGGCCTGATCTACCGCGGCAAGCGCCTGGTGAACTGGGATCCGGTGCTGCACACCGCGCTCTCCGATCTGGAAGTGTTGAACGAAGAAGAGGCCGGCTGGCTCTGGCATCTGCGTTATCCGCTCGCCGATGGCAGCGGGCACCTGGTGGTGGCCACCACGCGCCCCGAGACCATGCTGGGCGACGCGGCGGTCGCCGTGCATCCGGGCGATGAGCGTTACCAGCACCTGCTCGGCAAGCATATCCGCCTGCCGCTGACCGATCGCGAGCTACCCATCATTGCCGATGACTTTGTCGACCCCGCCTTCGGCACCGGCTGCGTAAAGATCACACCAGCGCATGATTTCAATGATTACGCGGTCGGCCAGCGACACGCGTTGCCACTGATCAATATCTTTACGCCCGATGCGCAGCTCAACGCCAGCGTGCCAGCGCCCTACCGCGGCCTCGATCGCTTCGAAGCGCGTAAGCGCGTGGTGGCCGATCTGGAGGCAGCGGGACTTATGGACCGGATAGAGCCGCACCAACTGATGGTGCCGCGCGGCGATCGCAGCGGCACAGTGATCGAACCTTACCTCACCGATCAGTGGTACGTGCGCGTCGAGCCACTGGCCAGACCGGCGATCGCTGCAGTCGAGACTGGCCGCATCCGCTTCGTACCGGAGAACTGGGACAAGACCTATTACCAGTGGATGCGCAATATCCAGGACTGGTGCATCAGCCGCCAATTGTGGTGGGGCCATCGCATCCCGGCCTGGTATGACGAGGCGGGCAACATCTACGTGGCGCGCGACGCCGCGGCCGCGGCCGCTCAGGCACGCGCGCAGCTGGGCCGCGAGGTCACTCTGCGCCAGGACGAGGACGTGCTCGACACCTGGTTTTCTTCCGCGCTCTGGCCATTCTCGACCCTGGGCTGGCCCGAGCAGACACCTGAGCTCGCGCGCTTTTATCCGACCAGCACACTGGTCACCGGTTTCGACATCATATTTTTCTGGGTCGCGCGCATGATCATGTTCGGCCTGAAGTTCAACGGCGATGTGCCGTTTCGCGACGTCTACGTACACGGCCTGATTCGCGATGGCGAAGGCCAGAAGATGTCCAAATCGAAGGGCAATGTCATCGACCCGCTCGACATCGTCGATGGCATCGATCTGACGGCGCTGCTTGCCAAACGCACCACCGGCCTGATGCAGCCGCACCTGGCCGCCGGCATTGAGCGCGCCACCCGCAAGCAGTTTCCGGAGGGCATCGCCGCGCACGGCACCGACGCGTTGCGATTCACCCTGGCATCGCTGGCCACCCAGAGCCGCGACCTGCGCTTCGACATGCAACGGGTCGCGGGCTATCGGAACTTCTGCAACAAACTGTGGAACGCGGCGCGCTTTGTGCTCCTGATGCTGGAACAGGGCCCGGCGCCCGACACTGAGGGGAACCGCAATCACGAGCCGGTGGAGCTGAGCCTGGCCGATCGCTGGATACGATCGCGCCTGGGCCGCACCATCGGCGCGGTTGATGCCGCCTTCAAAGAATATCGCTTCGACTACGCCGCCACCGCACTGTATGAGTTCACCTGGCATGAGTACTGTGACTGGTACCTGGAACTCGTCAAGCCCGTGCTGCAAGGCGTTGAGGCGAATCCGGCACAACAGCGCGCCGCGCGCCAGACCCTGCTGTGGGTGCTGGAAGCGCTGCTGCGTGCGCTGCACCCGCTGATGCCGTTTATTACCGAAGAAATCTGGCAGCGTGTGGCACCGCTCGCCGCCGCGCAGTCAGCGGGTGCTCCAGCGCCCGTCACCATCATGCTGGCGCCCTGGCCAAAAGCCGAGGACTTCGCCAGCGATGAGCGCGCTGAAACCGAGATGCAATGGCTGATGCGTGTGGTACTGGGTGTGCGCCAGATCCGCGGCGAGATGGATATCAGCCCGGCAAAGAAACTGCCGCTGTTGTTGCAACATGCGACGGCGAATGATCTGGAGCTGGCGCAGCGTCACCAGCCGCTGCTGATGCGACTTGCTGGTGTTGAGGCACCGCAGGCCTTAGGCCCCGGAACTACGCCGCCTCCGGCCGCAGCGACCATGGTCGGGGCGCTGGCGCTGCTGGTGCCGATGGCCGGTCTGATTGATCCGGCCGTCGAGCGGGCCCGGCTCGAAAAGCGCATGCGCAAGCTGCAGGAGGAAATCGCCCGCGCCAGCGGCAAACTCGGCAATGACAGTTTCGTGCGCAGCGCGCCCGCAGCCGTGGTCGTGCAGGAACGCGCACGCCTGGCGGATTTCGAGCGCACGCTGGCAGCTCTGGCGCAGCAACTGGAACAAGTGCGCGCGCTTATTCCATGAATCCGCTCGCTGCCGCGCTCGCCGCCATCGAACAGATACTGCTGGGCAAGCCGGCGCAGATCCGCTTATGCCTCGCCTGCCTGCTGGCGCGTGGCCATCTGCTGATCGAAGATGTGCCCGGCGTTGGCAAGACCACGCTGGCACACACTTTGGCGCGGGTGCTCGGGCTCGAGTGGCGCCGGCTGCAGTTCACCAGCGATCTGCTGCCCGCCGATGTGGTCGGGGTCTCGGTTTTCGATCGCAGCACGCAGCAGTTTCAGTTTCGCCCCGGCCCGGTGTTTACGCAGTTGCTGCTGGCCGATGAAATCAATCGTGCCAGCCCCAAGGCGCAGAGCGCGCTGCTGGAAGCCATGGAAGAGCGACAGGTCAGCGTCGATGGTACGACCCACGTGCTGCCCGAACCCTTTTTCGTGGTGGCCACGCAGAACCCGCATGAGCAGCTGGGCGCTTTCGGTCTGCCGGAATCGCAGCTCGACCGGTTTCTGATGCGCGTGAGCCTGGGGTATCCCGATCAGGAATCCGAGCGCCGCCTGCTGCTGGCCGGTGATCGTCGCGAAGCGCTGGCGGCCACGCCCGCAGTGCTCGACGCTGCGGCCCTGTTGGCCGCGCAACGCGCCGCATGCGCCATTTATGTGGGCGCCACACTGCTCGATTACGTGCAGGCGCTGGTGGCGCAGTCGCGCACGCTGTGGCGACTGGGACTCTCGCCGCGTGCCGCCCAGGGCCTGGTGCGCGCCGCCCAGGGCTACGCGCTGCTGGCGGGCGAGCGCGCCGTGTTGCCCGAACATGTACAGGCCGTATTGCCCGCCGTAGCCGGTCATCGCCTGGAGCGACGCGGCAGCAGCGAGGCGGCGGATGGCGAACGGCTGGCGGCTGAACTGCTGCGCTCGGTGCCGGTGCCGATCTGAACCATGTTGCGCGCGCGTCTGCTTGAACGCGCCGCCGCCTGGGCTCGCAGGCGCCAGGGCGAGGATCTGCCGCCGCTCGTTCTGCAGGCGCGGCGACTCTACATACTGCCCACCCGCGCAGGTGTTGCCTTCAGTGTGCTGTTGTTCGTGATGCTGGTGGCAGGCCTGAATTACACCAACAGCCTGGCGCTGCTACTCACCTTTACCCTGGTCGGCTTCATGCTGGTCGGCATGTATGAATGCCAGCGCACGCTGCAGGGGCTTGAGCTCACCCAGGCATGGGCACTCGATAGCCACGCGGGCAGCACCGGCCTCATAGAGCTGCGGCTGGTCAATAGCCGGAGCGCCACGCGGCGCGCGCTCTGTGTGCGTTGCCGCGATACAGCGGGCACCCGCTTTGATATCGCCGCCGGCGCTGCCGGAAGCGTGCAGCTCTTTTATCGCGCGACACGTCGCGGCCGGGTAAGCATTGATCGGCTGGAGTTAGCCACCACCGCACCCTTTGGCCTGTTCCGCGCCTGGACCTGGTTGCACTTGCCGCTCACCGCCATTGTCTATCCGCGCCCCAAAGGGCAGCGAGCGCTGCCGCGCAGCGCTGCGCTTGCCAGCGTGCAGCAAACGCCCATTACCGGCAGCGACGAAGCAGAGTGGTCAAGCCTCAGGGCGTTCAACCCGGGTGACAATCCGCACCGTATCGCCTGGAAAGTGTATGCCCGCGGCGGCGCGCTCATGGTCGGGCAATACGCGGGCAGCGGTGGTGATGAGCATCTGCTGAGTTTTTCAGGGCTGGAAGATCTGGACCTCGAAGCGCGACTGAGTCAACTGGCCGCCTGGGCCCTGGCGTGCGCCGAGCGTGGGGCCGCCTGCGGATTGCAATTACCAGGGTGTCAACTGCCATTGGGTCGCGGCGCCGCGCACCAGGCAAATCTGCAACGTGCGCTCGCGCTCTACGGTGAGGCGCCGTTGTGATTCCTGCCACCAGCGCCCCGCTGGAGGCCAGCGCACCGCTGGATGCCAGCGCCCCGCCAACCCGCTCCGGGATGCGCCTGGCGTTGGGCGGCCTGCTGCTGGCGGCCGCTTTGAACGCGCATCACACGGCCTGGTGGTGCCTGCCGGTGCTGGCGGCAGCCAGCATCTGGCATCTGCGCGTGAACCTCAGACTCACCAGGCTGCCGCCCAGACCGCTACGCGTCGCCATCGCGCTGCTGCTGACCGCGGGAGTGCTGCTGAGTTTTCGTACCCTCAATGGTCTGGAGGCCGGGGCCACGCTGCTGACCGCCATGATTGCCGCCAAGCTGTTCGAAACCCGTGCGACCCGTGACTGGTACGTCATTCTCGGTGCCGCCCTGTTCCTGCTGCTGGCTGCCTGCCTCGATCGCCAGCAGCTGTGGCGCCTGCCCTGCTACGCCCTCACACTCTGGCTGTGCAGCGGCGCGCTCCGTGGTCTTGACGGCGGCAGCAATCAGGCACCGGCGCTGCTGCTGCGCGGCGCGGGCCGGCAATTGCTGCTGGCGCTGCCGCTGGCGCTGGTGCTATTTATTTTTTTCCCGCGTCTGTCTGGAGCATTCTGGGCACTGCCCACTGGCGAGGCCGCCATCACCGGCTTGAGCGATGAAATGAGTCCGGGCGATATTTCGCGACTGGTGGAATCGGACGAGCCGGCATTGCGGGCGCGATTTTCCGGGCCGCTGCCGCCGCCCGCGCTGCGTTACTGGCGTGGACCGGTGCTGCATGATTTCGATGGCCGCACCTGGCGCCGCCAACGCGGCCAGCCGGCCCGTATGCCAGAACTGAATTATCGCGGCCCAGCGTATCACTACACCGTAACGATCGAACCCAATACGCATGGCACCGTGCTGGCACTGGAATTGGCCTCACCGGGCGACCTGCCGTCGGTCATTTTCACCGGCGACTATCAGCTGCTCGCTGCGCGCCCGATCAACCAGGTACAAAGCTATGAACTCAGCTCTTACCCCCAGGCAACGAGCCGCGCCGAGCTGTCAACTCTGGCGCGGCGCATTGATCTGGCGCTGCCTCACGATCGCAATCCGCGCACTCAATCGCTGGCCACTGCGCTGCGGGCCTCGGCCCGCGGCGACGCCGCGTTGGTAGATCTGGCCATGGCTTACCTGCGCGATGGCGGTTTCGAATACACCCTCACGCCACAACGCCTGGGGCGCGATTCAGTCGATGATCTGCTATTCGCCACCCATCAGGGATTCTGCGCACACTACGCTTCGGCCTTTGTCACCCTGATGCGCGCCGGCGGCGTGCCGGCACGCGTCGTCACCGGGTATCTCGGCGGTGAATGGAACCACTTCGGCGGCTATCTGCTGGTGCGGCAGTCCGATGCACATGCCTGGGCCGAGGTGTGGCTCGCCGATCGTGGCTGGGTGCGCACTGATCCCACCGCGGTGGTCGCGCCCGAGCGACTGACACGCGGCCGCTACGATTTCGTTGGCAGCAGCGCCGGCAGCAGCGCGCGACTACTGCGTGCCCCGTGGCTCAGGAACGCACTGCAGGGCTGGGAGGCCCTCAACGCCTGGTGGCAGGATGAGGTGGTCGGTTTCAACTTCAGGCGCCAACTCGATCTCGCCCGCTGGCTGGGTTTTGCCGATCGCGACTGGCAGGCCCTGGCCGTGGCAATGGGTGCTGGCCTGATCGGCTGGATGCTGTGGATGAGCTGGACCTTGCGTCACGCCCTGCGCCGCGCACGCCCGGACGCGCTCGCGCGCGCCTGGGGGCGCATCGATGCGCGGCTGCGGCGTGCCGGTCTGGCGCGCGCGGCGCACGAGGCGGTACTGGCTCACGCTGAAAGAGTCGCCCATGAACAGCCCGCGCACCGGGCAACGCTGCTGCCGCTCGCGCGACGCTACGCACAATTGCGCTATGGTCCGCCTGCCCGTGCCGAAGAGTTGAACGAATTCCTGCGTAGCGCACGCCGCTACCGTGTGGCTGTGCAATGCACCACGCTTCCAATTGTTGAGTCAACTGGCATTGACTCGGGCTACGAGTAAATCTCCTGATATCTGCGACGCACCGAACGCTGGGCCTTTGCGGAGTGGTTGGCGGCAACCGGGGTGGCAGCGTGGCTCTACGTACGCAACAGCACAGTCCTGTGTTCCGACATACGCACAAGAAAGTCCGCTCCCATGGTAAACAACTTATCAGGCACATTGGCCGCGTGGCAATTTTCCATTTACGTATTACGCCGTTGTCCCGAGCTGCTGGAGTTAATGTCATTCAGACGGCGGCGCGCTACGCCGCCACCGTCTTGACCGATCATCGCACGGGCGAGAGATATGATTTCACCAAGGTTACCGGCGTTGTATATCAGGAGATCATCGGTCCAGGCGCCGGCGAGCGCTGCCGGCGAATGCTGCCCACTCAACGGACTTTTGACTGCCATACACAGCCCGTGTATGGTCTGTGTATGGCTACCAAAACCATTTCTGTTGAAACCGACGCCTACACACTGCTCGCGCGGGAGAAGCGCGACCATACTGAATCGTTTTCCCGCGTGATCCGCCGTCTGTTTGCCGAGCGGCCAGCGCTCACGGCCGGTGAATTGCTGGACGTCATGCAAGAATTCAAAGGCAAGGGCGCTGGACCACGGCGTAAACGATCTTAACCATGCTGTTGCTCGATACCAGTTTTCTGGTTGAATTCGAGCGGGAGCTGGCGAGCCGGCGACACGGACCGGCGAGCGCGCTGCTAGCGGCCCGACGGGCGCTGCCGGTCGCGATTAGCATAGTGACGCTTGGGGAATTCGCCGAAGGATTCCTTGATCCGGTAGCGCTCAACGATTTCGTCAGTCCGTTTCGTGTGGTGCAGCTATCACGGATGATTGCCTGGCGTACGGCGTTGTTACAGACGTCCCTGCCGCGCCGGCTCGGCGAGAACGACGCCTGGATTGCTGGGACGGCGATTGCGTACGGGGCGACGTTGGTTGGTCGGGAGCGCGCGTTCTTGCGTGTAACGCGACTCGACTATCTGACCTTCTAGCCCTGGCCTGCTGCGGCGCAGTGAGTGGCGTTGGGCACATTCCCATTCTTTACGGGTTGTAACGCAATGCTGGACACTCAGCTCAAGCGCCGCAATGTGCGCGCCAAAGTTCCTGTGTATGCGGCGCCGATTAGATGCTCACACGGCGGGCTCGCGCACCCGCCACAGCAATGCGCCACCGGCAAGGAATAGCACCATCAGCGAGGAAACACCGATGCGTGAACTGCCGCTGAGCGCGGCCGTGGCGCCGACCAGCAAGGGACCTAGCACCGCAGCAAACTTGCCGAGCATGTTGTAGAAACCAAAGTACTCGCCGGAACGCTCGCGCGGTATCAGGCGCGAAAACAGCGAGCGCGACAGGGATTGCACGCCGCCCTGCACGGTACCCACCAGCACCGCCAGCGCATAGAACTGCCAGGCCGATTGCAGGAACAGCGCCCAGCCGGTGACGAACACAAATACACCCAGGCCAATCAGGATCGCGCGCCGCGCGCCAATGCGATCGCCGAGCCGGCCGAAATACAGCGCCGATGGAAAGGCGACGAACTGCACCAGCAGTAGCGCCTGAATCAGCGCCGCGGTGGGCAGGCCGAGCTTGGCGCCAAAATCAACCGCCATCTGCTGCAGGGTGCCGACGCCATCGATGTACAGCCAGTAGGCAAACAGAAAACCGCGCACGGTCTTATCGGCCAGCACCTTGCGGATGGTGGCCCACAACTCCTTCCAGCCCGGTGGTTCCACGGTTGGTACCGCCTCCGGCACGTGGCGAAACAGCGGCAGCGTGAACAGCGCCCACCAGAGTGCGACATCGATAAAAGCGACGCGGGTGGCGGCCACGGCATCCGCTATGCCAAACCACGCCGGATGCAGCACCAGCAGCACATTGAGCAGAAACAGCAGTCCGCCACCGAGGTAGCCGGCGGCAAAGCCGTAGGCGGAAACCCGGTTCGCCTCGGCCGGCGCGGCCACGTTCACCAGCAAGGCATCCTGAAATGAGGAGCCCGCGTAGAAGCCCACCGAGGCCAGCGCGAACACCGGCAAGGCCCATTGCCACGCGCCCCGGCCGATCAGCGCCAGCAGCGCGGTCGCCACGACACCCAGGGCTGTGAACAGGCCAAGCCAGAGCTTCTTCTGCCCGCGACGATCGGCGAGCGCGCCCAGCCAGGGCGCCAGTAGCATCACCATCAGGCTGGCAGCGGAGTTGGTCAGCCCGAGGTACAACGTCGAGCGCGTGCCCGGCAGCTCCGCCGCCCAATATTTATTCAGAAATATCGGGAAGAACCCGACCAGGACCGTGGTGACGAAGCCGTGATTGGCCCAGGCCGTTAGCGCCCAGGCGCGCTGCGCGCGCCGCCGGGCGGCAGCATCCAATGCCGGCTCAGTCGCCTGCATGGGCGAGGTGCTCGCGTGTTTCATTGAAGCGGATATCAGGCCAGCGCTCGAGCGTGAGCTGCAGGTTGACCCGCGAGGGCGCCAGGTACACCAGCGCCCCGCTGTGATCGCGCGCCAGATTATCGTGGGCCTTCATCTGAAATTCCTCCAGCTTGCGCGAATCCCTGGCGCTCACCCAGCGTGCCGTATGCACGCTGATGGCTTCAAAGACGCACTGCACAGCGTATTCGTCGGCGAGCCTGAAGGCCACTACTTCGAATTGCAGCTGACCGACGGCGCCCAGTATCAGCTCGGCATTGCGCAGCGGCTTGAACAGCTGCGTCGCACCCTCTTCGCACAGCTGCGCCAGACCCTTGGCCAGCGCCTTCATGCGCAGCGGATCCTTGAGTACCGCGCGGCGGAACATCTCCGGCGCGAAATCCGGAATGCCGGTGAAGGCCAGAACTTCGCCAGTGGAAAAGGTGTCGCCAATATTGATGGTGCCGTGATTATGCAGGCCGATGATGTCGCCGGCGTAGGCCTCCTCCGCCTGGCTGCGCTCGGCCGCCATGAAAGTCAGCGCATCAGCGACGCGCACTTCCTTGCGTAAGCGGGTGTGAAACAGCCGCATGCCGCGCTGGTAGCGACCGGAGCACAGGCGCATGAAGGCAATCCGGTCGCGATGCCCAGGATCCATATTGGCCTGGATCTTGAACACGAAACCGCTCAGCTCCGCTTCCAGTGGCTCCACGACACGCTCACGAGCGGTGCGCGCCAGCGGCGGCGGTGCGTGCGTGACGAAGGCGTTGAGCAGCTCTTCGACACCAAAGTTGCTGATTGCCGAGCCGAAGAATACCGGGGTCAGGCGACCGGCGCGGTACTGCTGAGCATCGAAAGCGGCCGTCGCACCGCGCACCAGCGCGATTTCTTCAGTGTATTTCGCAGCCCTGTCGCCCAGCAGTTCATGCGCTTCATCACTCGCCAAACCCTCGATGACGCGATTGCCGCCTACCCGGCCTTTCTCACCGGCCTCGTAGACGTAGATCCGGTCTTCGAGAAAGTGATAGATGCCTATCAGCTCGCGCCCCATGCCTATCGGCCAGGTGATCGGCGCCGGATGTATCTTCAGCACCGCCTCAATCTCATCGAGCAATTCAATTGGCGCACGACCATCGCGATCCAGCTTGTTGACGAAGGTCATGATCGGCGTGTCGCGCAGGCGGCACACTTCCATCAATTTGATGGTCCGCTGCTCAACGCCCTTGGCACAGTCGATGACCATGAGCGCCGAGTCAACCGCAGTCAGGGTGCGATAGGTATCTTCGGAGAAGTCCTCGTGCCCGGGGGTATCGAGCAGATTGACGATGCAATCGCGATACGGAAATTGCATCACCGAGCTGGTGATCGAGATACCGCGCTGCTGCTCGAGGCGCATCCAGTCGGAAGTCGCGTGCCGTGCGGCCTTGCGCCCCTTGACCGTGCCCGCCATCTGGATGGCGCCACCGAACAGCAGCAGCTTTTCAGTGAGCGTGGTTTTGCCGGCATCCGGGTGCGAGATGATTGCGAAGGTGCGCCGGCGGAGGATTTCCTGATCGAGAGTAGTCATGAAACTGGCGCCGCGCATGCTTAAAGGGCGCGCATTCTAGCTGGAAATGAGCGGGTTGCCGTGAAACATGGCGCGGCGTAGCGAGGTGCGGTGCTTCTCGAGTGGCTTTCCCGGGAAAGC
>JANMWZ010000012.1:0-75638 GCA_031441585.1 Gammaproteobacteria bacterium | reverse complement strand
TCGGCTCCAGGCAGCGCGCCGGCAAACAACGCCTCGGGAAGCTGCTGTGCGGCAGCGTCGACGGCCAACAGCGCGGCGCTCATCTGCGCCTGCAGCATGGACAGCGGCAGACTAACGGCCATTGGCAGCGCGCCGCCCGCTCAAGTGGAACTGGTGCGCATCGAGCAGGTCCTGGGCACGCGCTGCTTCAGCCTGCAGACTTGCGAATGCCGGCAGCCGTGTATCCCATTCGAGCAGCGTCGGTAGCGCACCAAAATGCTCGAGTGCGCGCGCATAGAGCGCCCAGACTGCAGCGCACACCTGATCGCCATGATCGTCAATGAGTAGCTCAGCGCCCGTCGTTGTTGACAGCACGGCGTGGCCGGCCAGATGCATTTCACGTACCGAGCTGCGATCGAGCGCCCGGCACCAGCTCTCGAGCACGAGTTCAGCAGAGCGGCGCTGATTGCAGGCGCTCACATAAATATTGTTGATATCGAGCAGCACGCCACAACCGGTGCGCGCGGCCACCGCGGCAAGAAAATCGGCTTCGCTCAGCGCGCTGGCGGCGTAACGGAGATAGGTCGAAGGGTTCTCGACCAGCAGTTGACGGCCCAGCGCTTCCTGGACCTGGGTGACGTTGCGGCACACGACATCGAGCGCTTCTTCGGTGTAAGGGAGCGGCAGGAGATCGGGCAGATAAGTGCCGTTGGCAACGCTCCAGGAAAGATGATCGGAAATCAATCCGGGCACCAGCAGCTGTTCTAGCTGGCGCAGCCGTTCAAGGTGTTCCAGGTCAACGCCGGCCGCAGAACCCAACGACAGGCCGACCGCATGCAGGGAGAGCGGGTAGTGGGCGCGGACGCGCACGAGCTCGTCGAGCGCAGCCGCATCGTTCAGGTAATTTTCCGGATGCACCTCAAACCAGGCCGCAGCCGGGCGTAGAGCCAGCACTGCGGCCTGGTGTGGCAGACGCAGCCCGATCCCGGCGCGGGCCGGAATCGGGCTGCTGGCGGACTGCTGCGGCATCAGCCCTTCGTCAGGCTGCCACTGGCCAGCTTGGCGCACAGGCCTGCCGGAACTTCCACAAACGAGGTCTTGTCCATGTTCTTGGTGGATTGACCGGCACAGGAATGATCGCCTGCGGCGCAATCGTTCTTGCCGGCTTTGTTGACGCCAAAGCACTTTTCCATGGCGGGCTTGTCCATCTTCTTGTCCATCATCTTGTCATCGCCGGCAAATGCGGCCGAAGCGGCCATGCTTAGGGCAGCGGCACCGAGCAATGCGGACAGGGTCATGGTCTTGAGAGAATTCGCTGACATGAGATACTCCAGTTGGTAGGCAAAAGTTGGTGATCTACAGCCGGGCAATGCCACGGTTACCCATATATCGTTGCGGTCAGGGCAAGGTTACACGATCATCGGCGCCATGGCCCTAAGCGCACAGTCACAGCAGCAGGAGGCCGCATGGGCCGGGCTGATGCGTGCCGCCCAGGCCGGCGACGCGCGTCGCTATGAACAATTGCTGCGCGAGATTGCACCCTTCATACGCAGCCTCGCGCGCCGCTACTGCCGCGGCGCCTCACTGGCCGAAGATGTGGTGCAGGACGTGCTGCTGTGTGTCCACCGCGTGCGCCACACCTGGGACCCAACCCGCCCCTTCTGCCCGTGGCTCGCGGCGATCACGGCACGGCGCGGTATAGACAGAATCCGCCGCGATTCGCGCATCGCCCGCCACGAAATCAGCGATGCAGAGGCCTATGAAACCTTTGCCATGCCCGCTGCGAATAACGAGTCAGGAGCGCTGCGCGCGGCCGAAGAGATCGGGCCGCTGCTTGGGTCCCTGCCGGCGCGTCAACGCCTGGCGCTCGAGGCGGTCAAACTGCGCGGACTGTCACTGGCCCAGGCGGCCGAGGAATCAGGACAAAGCGTGGCAGCCCTGAAGGTTAACGTGCATCGCGCAGTGAAATCGCTGCGTCGACTGCTGGGTACGGATGGTTAGGAAAGTGGATACCGATAGCCTGGTCACAACGCTGGCGCGCGGGCTCACCGCCACCAAACCGCTGGCGCCGCCACTGCGGCGTGCACTGCTGTGGTTGACGCCCATTGCAGCGCTCGCCGCGCTTGCGGTGCTGCGCTTTGCAGATCTCGGCTCGTATGGGCAGCGCCTGGCGCAGCCACGGGTCGCGCTGGAAGCGGTGGGTGCGCTGCTGACCGCCATCATTGCCATCATTGCCGCCTATCACCTGAGCCTGCCGGATCGCTCCGATCGCTGGCGCTTCGCGCCGCTGCCGCCGCTCGCGCTATGGCTTGCAGGCAGCGGCCTCGGCTGCCTGGTCAACGGACTGGGGCTGGGGCCCGCCGGTGCGCGGCTCGGTGAGAGCGGCAGCTGCTTCAGGTTTATTCTGATGGTGAGCGTGCCGCTGGCGGTACTGCTGTTTGCCACGCTACGGCGCGCACATCCGCTGACGCCGCTGCCGGTAGCGCTGTGCGGCGCGCTCGGCGTCGCGGCGCTGGCCGCCTTCGTGCTGCAGTTTTTTCATCCCTTTGATGTCACGGTAATCGATCTGGCCTTGCATGCCCTGGCGATCAGCGTGGTAGTCGGCGCCGCAGCGCTGCTGCGCTCGCGGGCGTTGGCCAGCGCCTGAGGGCGCCGGCCAGTGGCCCGCTAGTGGCCCGCCACTAGCCTCAGGCGGCGACCGGAATCTGCCGGCCCAGCATCTTCTCGATCGCCCGCAGCCGATCGCGTTCATCGCGACTGACCAGCGAAACGGCTTCACCTGAGCAGCCGGCGCGGCCGGTGCGGCCGATGCGGTGCACGTAGTCTTCCGGGACGTGCGGCAGCTCGAAATTAACCACATGCGGCATGTCTTCGATATCGAGACCGCGCGCGGCGATGTCGGTGGCCACCAGCACCTGGATGCGACCCTGCTTGAAATCATCGAGTGCCCGGGTACGTGCGCCCTGCGACTTGTTACCGTGGATGGCCGCGCAGCTGAGACCATCTTTCTCAAGGCGCTGCTGCAGACGGTTGGCACCGTGCTTGGTGCGCGTGAACACCAGACTCTGACGGCCACCGCCAGTATTCAGTATGCGGGTGAGCAGCGGGTGCTTGTCGCCCGATTCCACGTGATAGACACGGTGATCGACCAGCGCGATGGGCTCATTGCGCGGCGCGATGTCGATGCTCTCGGGCTTATGCAGCAGCGTGCGCGCCAGCTCGCGAATCTCACTGGAGAAAGTTGCCGAAAACAGCAGGCTCTGCCGTTCCCTGGGGAGCGCGGCGATCAGTCGGCGAATCGGGCGGATGAAGCCCATGTCGAGCATACGATCAGCTTCGTCGAGCACCAGAAAATTGATGCCGCTCAGATCCACCGCCCTGGCCTGCAGGTGATCGAGCAGACGCCCGGGCGTGGCGATGATGATATCGACCCCCTGTCGCAAGGCATCGAGCTGCGGCTTGGGGCTCACGCCGCCGAAAATCAGCACGCCGCGTTGCGCCAGGTGAGCACCGAGTTCGCGAAACTGCTCAGCCACCTGGGCTGCCAGCTCGCGTGTCGGCACCAGTACCAGGGCGCGCGGCGGGCGCGGGCCGCGCGGCGCACTCTGTTGCTCCTGCAACTTATGCAGCAGCGGCAAGGCGAAGGCGGCCGTTTTGCCAGTGCCGGTTTGCGCGGCGCCGAGCAGATCGCGACCCTGCATGACCAGCGGAATGGCGCGCTGCTGGATAGGTGTAGGCGTTTCATAGCCGGCGTCTTTGACGGCGCGCAGCAACAGCGGATTAAGGTTAAAAATATCGAACGACACAGAAATACTCCAAATTGAATGTGCCCGGAGCGCGTTAGCGCTGTCGGTACGGGCAGTAAAACCGTTAAGGCAACACACCGCTTACCGTCGAACGACCCATGGGTATCCAGGGGCCGACCGGTGCGGTCAGGTTTGCAGGAGGGGCGATTGGCCCCGGGCACGTGGAACCGACGCCCACGTATTCGACAAACTAGGCGCACACTCTACAGGAATCGCCGCGCCAAGGCGAGCATGCATTTCACAGAATGCGCGAAATGCGGGGATCAGCGCGCTGGCGTGAACTTCGCCGAGGTCTTGGCGCGAATTTCCTCGAGCGTTACGCCCGGCGCCATGGCCAGCAACTCAAACGGCGCGTGGCGATTCGGACGGCTGAATACCGCCAGATCAGTGATGATCTTGTCGACCACATTCAGGCCGGTAAGCGGCAGCTCGCAGCGTGGTTTGAATTTTGGGGCGCCATCTTTCGAGGTGTGCTCCATGACCACCACCACGCGTTTCACACCGGCGACCAGATCCATCGCACCGCCCATACCCTTGACCATTTTTCCGGGGATCATCCAGTTGGCCAGATCGCCATTCTCGCCCACTTCCATGGCGCCGAGGATCGCCAGATCGATGTGCCCGCCGCGGATCATGCCGAAACTGTCGGCCGAGGAGAAATAAGAGGAGATCGGCAGTGCGGTGATGGTTTGTTTGCCGGCGTTGATCAGGTCGGGATCTTCCTCGCCCTCAAAAGGGAACGGACCCATACCAAGCATGCCGTTTTCCGATTGCAGCACCACGCGCACACCGTCAGGAATGAAATTCGCAACCAGAGTCGGAATGCCGATGCCAAGATTCACATAGGCGCCATCGCGCAGTTCGCGCGCGGCCAGCATGGCGATGTCATCGCGTGACCAGGCCATCAGAGCGCTCCCGCTCGTTTGCGCACGGTACGATTCTCGATGGGCTTGCTATAGCCCGGCCCCTGAATGATGCGCTGGACGAAAATACCGGGGGTATGGATCAGATCGGGATCGAGCCTGCCAGGCTCCACCAGCTCTTCAACTTCGGCGACGGTGACGCGCCCGGCCGTGGCCATCATCGGATTGAAATTACGCGCCGTGCGCCGGTAGACCAGATTGCCTTCGCTATCGCCGCGCCAGGCCTTGATGAGTGAGAGATCGGCGAGCAGGCCGGTCTCGAGCACATAGGTGTCACCGTTGACGACCCGCTGCTCCTTGCCCTCGGCGACCAGGGTGCCCGCGCCGGTGCGCGTATAGAAACCCCAGATGCCAGCGCCGCCAGCGCGAATGCGCTCGGCCAGAGTGCCTTGCGGGTTGAATTCCAGCTCGAGCTCGCCGGCCAGATACTGCCGCTCGAACTCCTTGTTCTCGCCCACATAGGAAGAAATCATTTTGCGGATCTGGCGCGTCTTGAGCAGCGCACCGAGTCCGAACTGATCGACGCCGGCGTTGTTGGAGACCACCGTCAGATCCTTAACACCCGAGTCGCGCAGTGCCACGATCAGGTGTTCCGCTATGCCGCACAGACCGAAACCGCCGCACATCACTGTGATGCCGTCAGACAGCACGCCTGTCAGCGCGGCGCGCGCGTCAGCAAATACTTTTGGACCGGTGGGCAGGCTCATGACTATTGATTATTGCACTGGTTTTGACTACACACTAGCGCAGTTGGCACTAGCGCCGTCGGCTGCTCAGCACTGCTGGCAGGCGAGTTCACCACTGCGGCCCGGTACGGTGCCGGCCACGACCTGGCAAGCCGGCAGCGTGTCGCGATCGAGCGAGGCGCACAGGGTCGCCATCGACACCAGCTCGTGCCCCTGTGCGAGCCAACCTTCGAGCAGCCGGCGCATGACCGGCAGCAATTTCATACCCTCGAGCTCAGCGTGCAGCGTAAACAGCTGCGAGCCGGCAGCAGCGCTGGGGGTACGCTCGAGCAAAGCCTCGTGCACATTGTCGGCGCTCAGGCCATTGAGACCGATGAGTTCATCGAGCGTGGGTAGCGTGGTCGGCAACTGCAGCACCCGGCTGCGCCGTCCATCGATGAGTGGCACAAAGGGGTGGGTGCCGCGCGTATCAGAGGCGTAATCGCAAGCCAGCTGCTCCTCGAGAATGAGTGCGGCCGCGTTCATCTGCCAGCCCGCAGCGCCGTGCACGCGTGCCGCGACACCGAATATCTCGGCGAAGCGTTCAAACGCCAGGCGCATCTGGCGCTCGGTCCATGCGGCATCGCGCATGGCGACGAAATCCTGCCAGGCGACGTGATCGTAGCAGTGCACGCCGACTTCGAAGCCGGCATCACGCACTTGGCGCATCTGCAGCGCCGCGCGCCGGCCAATATCGGGACCCGGGAGCAGCGTGCCGTAGAGCAGCGTGCGCAGGCCATAGTGTTCGAGCACCGAGGTGCGCGACACCTTGCTGAGGAAGCCCGGGCGCAACGCCCGGCGCACGGCGCGACCGGTGTGATCGGGACCGACGCTGAACAGAAAAGTAGCGCCGGCGCCTGACTGCTGCAGCAGGCGCATCAGCGCCGGTACACCCTCGCGGGTGCCGCGCAGCGTATCCACATCAACTTTGAGGGCGAGCAGCACCGGCCGCCTGAGCTAATCGATCAGGTGCGCGGCCTGGGCGATCTGGCCGCGATAGGCTTCGAAGATCTCCTTGAGCGCAGCGCGCATCGCCACCTTCGGCGCCCAGCCCAGTTCGCTGCAGGTATTGTCGATTTTCGGAACCCGATTGGAAACGTCCTGATAGCCCTTGCCGTAATACTCGCCGGCAGTGGTCTCAAGCAGCTTCACCTTCCTGGCGTTATCGCGGTATTCGGGGTAGTCGACCGCCAGGGCCAGCATCTGCTCGGCCAGTTCGCGCACCGAGAGATTGTTGGCCGGGTTGCCAATATTGAAAATCTTGCGGGTGGCGCACCCGTCCTTGTTGGCGATGATGCGCATCAGCGCGTCGACGCCATCGCTGATCGCGGTAAAACAGCGCTTCTGTGCGCCACCGTCAACCAGTTTGATCGGCTCGCCACGGACGATGTGGCCAAGGAACTGGGTGATGACGCGCGAGCTGCCCTCTTTGGCGGAGTGGATGTTGTCGAGCCCGGCGCCGATCCAGTTGAACGGGCGAAACAGCGTGTAATCGAGTTTGCCTTCCGAGCCATAGGCATAAATTACCCGATCGAGCAGCTGCTTCGAGCAGGCGTAGATCCAGCGTTGTTTCTCGATCGGGCCGTAGATCAGCTCCGAACTGCCCGGATCGAATGCGCCATCACGGCACATGCCATAGACCTCCGAGGTCGAGGGAAACAGCACGCGCTTGCGGTAGCGCACGCATTGGCGAACGATCGGCAGGTTGGCTTCGAAATCCAGCTCGAACACGCGCAGCGGCTCCTGCACATAGGTGGCCGGAGTGGCAATCGCCACCAGCGGCAGCACCACGTCGCACTTGCGAATGTGATATTCGATCCATTCCTTATTGATCGTAATATCGCCTTCGAAGAATTTCATGCGCGGATTGGCGAGCAGCGGCTCGATGCGTTCGGCATTCATATCCATGCCGAACACGCTCCAGTCGGTATCCTTGAGGATGCGCGCCGAGAGATGATGGCCGATAAAACCATTGACACCGAGGATCAGAACTTTTGTAGTCATGATTGAAGTCCGCCAATGCTGTGGGAATTTTTGCTGCGCCCGCTATCGCTGGCCGCTCGCCAGCGGCAGGGTCTGATCGCCAAAGCGCGCCCGAAACATCCTGGCATCGTGCACCGTACCGTCCAGTTCGAATTCCAGCAACCGCAATACGCCGTCCGCGCACTGTGCCTGAACTTCATCGTCGCGCCAGCGCAATAGCGGCAGCGCGCTACCCTGAGCCAGCGCAACCGGCGCCACTGCAGCCGGGCGCGCTAACTCGGGGTCTGGCGTGCACAGGGTGCGCAGTATTCGCAGCCGCATCCCCCCAGCCAGCGCATAGGCACCAGGAAAGGGTGGCGCCACCGCGCGCACCAGATTGTGCACGGCGCGCACCCCCAGGCGCCAGTCTATCGCTCCGTCCGCGGCACTACGGCCACCAAAATAACTGCCAGCTGCCAGATTCTGCGCGCGCCGCGCGGCGCTGCCCGCGATCAGGGCCGGCAGGGCGCGCTGCAAGGTCAATTCAGCGGCCACACACACCTTGCGGAACACTTCGCCAGCCGTGTCGTCGGGCAGGATCGGCACCGCCTGGGCATCGACAATAGCGCCGGCGTCGGGTTTCACTGTCATGGCGTGTAGCGTCGCTCCGGTTTCGCTCTCGCCATTCAGGACCGCCCAGTTGACCGGCACCCGCCCGCGATATTTTGGCAGCAGCGAGCCATGCATGTTGAAAGCGCCGCGGGGCGCGACCGCCAGCACCTTGGGTCCCAGCATATGGCGGTAGTAAAATGAGAACAGAAAATCGGGGCGCGCGGCGTGCAGTTGCTGGAGAAACTCCGGCGAGTTCGGATCATCCGGCGTGACCACGTTGAGCTTATGCCAGCGTGCATGCTGCGCCACGCTTGCAAACCAGATCTGTTCGGCCGGATTGTCCTGGTGGGTAACCACGAGCGGCACGTCGATACCCTGCCCCAGCAGCACCCGCAGGCAACGCACTCCTATGTCGTGATAAGCGAAGACAACCGCGCGCGTCACGATGGCTCGGCAGGATCCGGCAGTCTCTCGAGCACCGCAGCGACGATATAACGCGGTCGCCGACGCACCTCTTCGTAGATGCGACCGATGTATTCACCCAGCAAGCCAAGCCCGAAGAGCGCAATACCGATGAGCAGAAAAGCGATGGCAAACAGTGTGAACAGGCCCTGCTCGGCCGCATTGGCGCCATACACCAGGCGGCGAATGATCAGGCCAATGCCAAACATCACTGACAGCAGCGAAACCACAGTGCCCAGCGCAGAAAAAATCTGCATCGGCACGATGGAGAATCCGGTCATCAGATCGAAATTCAGCTTCATCAGCTGCCACACGGAATATTTTGATTCACCGGCGCTGCGCTCTTCGTGACGCACCGGAATCTCGATCGGCCGTCCGGCAAAGGTGTAGGCCAGCGCCGGCACGAAGGTGTTGTTCTCGGAACACTGGTTGATGGCATCGACGATCGTGCGAGCGTAACCGCGAAACATGCAGCCATGATCGGTAATGCGGATGTGAGTGGTGCGCTCGCGCAGCGCATTGATGAAGCGCGAGGCCCAGCGACGCCAGGCAAAGTCCTGGCGTTGCTGACGAATGGTGCCGACATAGTCGTAGCCGGCATCGAGCTCGGCCACCAGGCGGCCAATTTCCTCAGGCGGGTTCTGCAGGTCAGCATCGAGGGTGAGCAGATATCTGCCGCGCGCGTGCGCAAAGCCCGCCAGGATCGCGCGATGCTGCCCGAAGTTGGCGGCGAACAGCACCACGCGCGTGACCTCGCTGCGTCGTTCAAATTGCGCGCGCAGCACCGCCGCCGAGCTATCACGACTGCCGTCGTTGACGAAAATGATCTCGTAACTGCGCCGTAGTGAATCGAGGGCCGGGTAGAGGCGCGCGAACAGCGCCGGCAGACTGGCTGCTTCGTTATAGACCGGAATCACCACCGAGATTTCCGGCATAGACACCCGGGCCGGCATTGCCGCTGCGCTGATCACGGCATTCATGCGCTCACCCGCTGCGTGCTGGCGCCAGCCAGCGCCGGGCCGAGCGCGGCGCAGACGCGATCGACATCGCTATCCTGCATGGCAGGAAACAGCGGCAAACTCACCGTGCCGCGACCGATGCGTTCGGCGTGCGGGAAATCGCCGGGCCGGTAGCCCAGCTGCCTGAAAAGTGTAAACAGGTGCATGGCCGGGTAATGCACGCCGACGCCGATGCCTGCTGCGCGCATGCGCTTTATGAAAACCTCGCGCTCGGCCCACTCCGGCAGCAGCACCTGGAACATGTGCCAGTTGCTGTTTTCGAAATCAGCCGGTGGCAGATCCAGGCCCAGGGTACGATCGATAAGTTCGAAGTAGCGGCGCGCCAGAATGCGACGGCGCGCATTGAATGACTGCAGCAGCGGCAGCTGACCAAGACCGATGCAGGCAGCCACATCGGTGAGATTGTGTTTACCACCTGCGAGTGTGACGTCCATGCCTTCCCAGCTGTCACCGCGGCGTTCAACGCCCTGCAGGCGCCACAGTTCACAGCGGCGCGCTTCATCAGGGTCGTTGAGCACCAGGCAACCACCCTCGCTGCTGGTGATGTTCTTGTTGGCGTGAAAACTGATCGACACCAGATCACCAAAGCTGCCGATCATGCGCCCGCGCCAGTGGGCGCCCATCGACTGGGCGGCATCTTCGATCACACGCAGCCGATGGCTGCTGGCGAGCTCGTAGAGTCGGTCGCGATCAACCGGCAGCCCGGCCAGATCGACGGGCAGCAGTGCCCGCGTGCGCGGCGTGATGGCCGCCGCAATGTGCTCCAGATCGATGTTACGCGTGCGCGGATCACAATCGACAAACACCGGTCGCGCGCCAGCGCGCAGCACCACGTTCGCCGTGGCCACCCACGACAGTGGCGTGGTGATCACCTCATCGCCGGCTTGCACGCCAGCGAGCGCGAGGGCAATTTCCATCGCGCCGGTCGCGGAACTCATGGCGCGCACCGGCCGCCCGCCGCACAGTGCCGAGAGTTGCGCCTCAAACTCCCGGACCTTGGGGCCGCTGGTGATCCAGCCGGAACGCAGTACCTCGCCGACCGCAGCAATGGTGGCCTCATCGATCGAGGGACGCGTGAAGGGCAGGAAAGTGTTGCTCACAGCGAAAACCTTTAACGCTGCCGGACTAGGCCGGGCCGGCGCTGCGCGCCACCAGCCAGACGCCAATGAGAATAATGCCAATGCCGGCGATACGGGTCGCACTCAGATTTTCGCCAAACAGCCACCAGGCGGCGAGCGCATTGAGCACGTAGCCCACCGATAGCATCGGATAAGCCACGCTGACCTCGACGCGCGCCAGCGCCAGTATCCACACCACGACACTGATGGCGTAGCAGAACAGACCGGCAATGATGGGTGGATTGAGCACCAGCCGTCCGGCGATGGCCGCCGCATTGCCGACGCGCAGCTCGACGTCCGCCAACGCACCGGCACCAGCCTTGAGCAGCAGTTGCGCAACGGCGTTAAGCAACACGCCCGTGAGCACCAGCGCCAACTGTGAACCCTTCATGGTTTGACCACCGCGACCAGGGAAGGCGCAGTGTATATCACGCGCATGGGCAGGCCCATCTGTAGCAGTCTGGCGTACGAAGTAGTGCGCACGACGGCCAAGGCACTGCCCTCGAGCCGCCAGCGAGCGGCAAACTGGCCAAGATCAGCGAGCCAGCGCCCGGGTTCCTGCTGCAGGCCAAAATCGAGTTCGCCGCGATAGCCAACCAGCGTGCAGGGGCGCTGCAGGTAAAAGGGAATCGACTGCTCGTAGCTATCGACGCAATAGAAAGCCGTACCGGCATGCAGTTCAGGCCGGACGGCGGCGATCAGACGTGTCAATTCGCGCTGGCGCGGCAACTGATCAACCGCGGGTGGCAACACGCCCAATAGCACTACGGTACTGAAGGCGGCAACCGCTACACCCATGAGTGAACCTCGCCGCAACGCCAGCCAGGCGGCGAGCGCACACAACAGCGCGGCGGCGAGCAAGCCGGTGGCTATCAGCGGTGCGGCCGGGCCGTCGTTGATCTCCAGTCGCGTGGCCCAGGTCGGGGAGTGCCACAGCACCAAAACCAGCAACCCCAGCGCCAGCCAAAACGCCGCCGCGACCGCCAGTGCGCGCCGCAGGCGCGCCGCCGGAAGCTCATGAATGCAGCGCCCGGTCAGCAGCGCGAGCGCTGGAAAGATCGGCAAAATGTAGGGAATGAGTTTCGATTGCGAGACGCTGAAGAACAGAAAGGAGAACAATACCCACAGCACCAGCATCCAGGTCGCGCGTTCACCGGCACGGCAAGCGCGCCAGCTGCGCGCGATCGTGGCGGGCAGCAACGCCGTCCAGGGCATGAAGCCCACCAGCAGTACCGGTACAAAGAACCAGTCAGGTTCGTAGCGCGCGTGCACACGCGTCAGAAAACGCTCGAAGTGCTCGTGGATGAAAAAGAAACGCGCAAATTCAGGATTGCGCTGCGCTACCAGCAGCACCCAGGGCGCGCCGATCAGTAGCAGCGCAACCAGGGTCCACCAGGGGCGCGCACGCAGCAGCAGTCGCCAATCACGCCGCAGCAACAGAAAGAGCGCGGCCACGGCGCCGGGAATCAGCATGCCGACCAGCCCCTTGGAGAGGAATGCCAGTACCGTGCCCAGCGCCAGCAGCACAGCACCGCCGCGCTCGAGTCGGGTGCTGGCTGCAGGCGTAGCAACCAATAGCAGCAACCCGGTCAGGGCCAGCTCAAGCGCTATGCAGAGCCCCATATCAAGCGTCGAGAGCCTTGCCAGCCCGAGATACAGCAGCGCCCCGCCCTGCACCAGCGCCGCCGTGGCGCCCACCATGGCCCCATAAATACGCGTGCCGATCCAGGCCGTGAGCAGCAGGCCCAGAAAGCCGCTGAGCGCCACCCACAAACGCGCCGTCCACTCGTGCTCGCCAAAGACCGAAAATGCGACCGCCGTCGCCCAATAGTGCAGCGGCGGTTTTTCGAAATATTTTATGGCATTCAGCCGCGGCGTAACCCAATCGCCACTGGCTAGCATTTCACGCGGAATCTCCGCGTAGCGGCCTTCATCGGGATTGAACAGGTGATAGCTGCCCAGCGGCGCGAACCACAACAGCAGTGCGCCGACGACCACGACCAGCATAAGCCTTTGCGACATCGCAGCATCTTAACAGCGGCCGCAGTCTCAGGCAGCTGGCGCAAAGCTCTGCGCACGCGCCAGCTGCCAGGCGTTGGCGTAAAAACGGTGGGCGGTACCGCGCAACAATTCATCGGCTTGCAGAAACGTGTGCACCTCGGAAAACTGCTGCACCCGCGTCTGGCTGATACGCCGCACCAGATGCTGCGGGCGCAGCTGCGAGGGATGATCGAGCCCCGCCGCCGCCAGAATCTGCGCCAATGCTGCCAGCGTGTTGTGGTGGAAATTCCGCACCCGCAGCGCTTTGTCGTCCACCACCAGGGCGCGCTGGCGCAGCGGATCCTGGGTGGCGACGCCGGTTGGGCAGCGATTGGTGTTGCAGCTTTGCGATTGAATGCAGCCAATCGCAAACATGAAGGCGCGCGCCGAATTGGCCCAGTCGGCGCCCAGGGCCAGCACGCAGGCGATGTCGAAGCCGCTGACAATCTTGCCGCTGGCGGCGAGCCGTACGCGCGAGCGCAGATTGGTGCCGACCAGCACGTTGTGTACGAACAGCAGACCTTCGCGCATCGGCATGCCGATGTGATTGGTGAATTCCACAGGTGCGGCGCCGGTGCCGCCCTCTTTGCCATCGATGACAATGAAATCGGGAGTGATGCCGGTAAGCGCCATTGCCTTGACTACGCCCATGAATTCCCAGGCGTGGCCAACACACAATTTGAAACCCACCGGCTTGCCACCCGACTTCTCGCGCAGCAGCGCCAGGAATTCGAGCAGCGCTATGGGTGAGTCGAAGGCGCTGTGTCGCGCTGGCGAGACACAATCTACCCCTACGGGCACGCCGCGCGTGGCTGCAATTTCCGGCGTCACTTTGGCGCCAGGCAAAATGCCGCCGTGCCCGGGCTTGGCGCCCTGACTGAGCTTCAGCTCCACCATTTTGACCTGCGGATTCGCGACCTGATCGGCGAAGCGCGCGGCGTCGAAGCGACCCTGCGCGTCACGACAGCCGAAATAGCCGCTGCCTATTTCCCAGATCAGATCGCCACCCGCTTCGCGGTGATAGCGGCTGATACTGCCCTCGCCGGTGTCGTGTGCGAAGCCGCCAAGCCTGGCGCCGCGATTGAGAGCGCGAATGGCGTTGGCGCTCATGGCGCCAAAACTCAAGGCTGAGATATTCAGCACCGAGGCGGCATAGGGTTGGGCACACTGCGCACCGCCGACGGCCACGCGAAAGCTGTCCGGATCAGCTTCCAGGCAGGGTCGCAGTGAATGGCAGATGAATTCGTAGCCTTCCTGGTAGACGTCGGTCAGGGTGCCAAAGGGTTTTTCGCTGCCTTCGTTCTTGGCACGCTGGTACACCAGCGAGCGCTGCGCGCGCGAGAAGGGCAACTTGTCATCGTCCGCCTCGAGCAGGTACTGGCGGATCTCGGGTCGTATGCTTTCGACCAGGTAACGAACATGGCCGATGATGGGGTAGTTGCGCAGCACCGCGCGACGGGTTTGCAGCAGGTCATAGGTGCCGATCACGCTCAAGCCGATGAGCAACACGACCCATGGCCAGAGCGTGCTCGTTCGCGGCAGCAGCCACAGGCTGAAGCCCGAGAGCAGCAGACAGCTGGCAAAGGCCGTATAGCGATTTAATAGCGACAGGGTGTTGCCGGGCCGACTCATGTAAAGGCTCCATCCCGCGAGCGCGGGTCTGCCCTTTGCTATCGGCCAGCGACGGTTAAAATTGCGTGCTGCAGCGCACAGTCCCTGCGCGAAATACCTATGCCGGCGCCGGGCAGGTTGGCGCTATCATCGCCCGGTCGGCGCGCTTCAGGCCGGCAACACTTTAAGGAGCGGACAATGAAGATCAACGTGGGGAACGCCGACCGCGTGGTGCGCGTGCTGTTGGGCCTGGGCTTGATTACAGCCGCTGCCACTGGGCATATTGGCCTGTGGGGCTGGCTGGGCGTCGTGCCGCTGGCCACCGGGCTATGGCGGGTCTGCCCGGCCTATAAGCTGATTGGCATGAACACCTGCTCAGCCCAGGCGCCAGCAAAAAAATAGTCAGCCCCTAATCAGCGCTTAAACAGATCCTTGAGTTTGTCCTGCAGCTTGTCCTGCAGTTTCTTTATGACCTCGTCTTTGTGCCTGTCGATTTCCTGCTGCGCGCGCGCCTTGAGCAGAGCGCTGACATCGGGGCGTACTTTCGGCGCGGCAAAGGTTCCGGTGACCAGCACCGGAACCTTGAGACCGACGATATCCTGCGCATCGGCGGCGGCGCCTTCTTCCGGAATCCTGAGCACGATGGCATCGAGGTGATAATCGAGCGTGCTGGCCGGTAAATCGGCCGTGCCGTGACCATTCACCTGCAGATAGCGCATCGCCACGTGCAGATCGTCGTTGGCGAGTACTCCGTTGCTGAGCCTGCCGGTGGCCGACATGGCGGTAAACGGCGTGCGTGCCGGGCCGCTGCGCTCGGGCGGTGACTGGTTTTTCAAGAGCGCGCGCGCGCGCCGGATCTCGTACCACAGATCGGCACCTTCCAGTGCGCCATCATCGACGTGAAATTCCAGGGTGCCGGTGAGCGTGCGCAGGAGCGCGGCGCTATCGGCGCCGCTGGCGAGCGCCTTGATGGTGGCGTTGCCGTGCCCGGACATGCGCTGGGTCTCGAACATATCCTTCAGGAGCAGTGCGAAATCGATGCCGGTCAGATGCTCATCGAAGCTCAGTCGCGGTGTGCGTCCGGAAGCATCGATGCTGATATCACCAGAATACTGACCACCGTACATCTGCGCTTCCGAGGGGAACACGCGCAAGCGGCCACCGGCCGCATTCACGCCAATGCGCAGATTGCTGTATTGAACCCCGGCAAACACCGCCGCGCCGACATTGAGCGTGCCGTGTGCATTGAGGCTGCGCAGCACTTCCACCGGCAAAGCAATCGGCGCCGCAATCGGCGCCGCAGCGCCGGTGGCCGGGTTACGGCCACCACCAACGCCCGCCCTGGCCGGAGCGGGCGGCAGATAGCGGTCAGCGTTGAGGCGATCGAGTTTCAGATCGAAGCTCAGTGCCTCGTTCGCCAGGTTCGAAATGCCGGCGCGCCCGGTCATGCTCGAATCGTCAAATTTCAGCCGCAAGCCGCTGAGCATCAGCGCCTCGGTGCCGGCCGAGAGATTGCCGCTGAAGCTCAAGCGAGTGAACATCGCCGCGTCGCGGGTCGCGGGCAACTCGATCCCCAGCTTATGCAGCAGATCGCGCGCCGAGGTTTCGGCAAGTTCGACCGGGCCGGTGAAATGCGGCGCGTCAATTATGCGGCTGCCAGTCAGGGCGCCGCGCAGCTGCGCGCCTGCAGCACGCACCTGCATGCCAGGTAACTTCAGGGTCTGCGCCTTGAGATCGGCATCGATGCTCTCGAAACTCAACTGCACCGGCAGGCCCGCCGCGGGCAGACCCGCGCCCTTGAGCTGCAGTTCAATTTCTGGCGCGGCGAGCTGATAACGTTTGGCGTCCGGATCGAGCGTCGTGCTGCCCTTGAGCTGCACCGCCGCCTGCAGGGACTTGCCCTGCAACAGGGTAAAGGCGAGCTGCAGATTGAAGGGTTTGCCGGTTTCCAGCCGACCGGTGTCGAGATTCAGGGCGCGCAGCGTCAGCTCGGTGCCAGCGCTTTTATCGGCGTACTGCACGGTGCCGTTGGTGATCCGGAATTCTTCGACGGCCGTCGACAACACCGAAGTGGCGCTGCTGGCCGGCGTCTCCGGGGTTTTGCTCACGCCCAATTCGCTCCAGTTATTGTGACCGGCCGCGTCCACCGCCAGCCGGATGGTGGGAGAATCGAGGCGAATTTCACCGATTTCCAGCCGGCGGTGCAATAGCGGCATGACCTTCAGGCCTAGTTGTGCCCGCTCAAATTCCACCATCGGTGCGGCGCCGAAGCCGGGCGCATTGGCGAGCGCAGCGCGGCCGACCTCGATTGCCAGCCACGGAAACAACTTGAGTTTGAGAGTACCCGGTAGTTGCAATTCGCGCCCGGTCATTTCCAGCACCGCCTGCTGTAATCGGGCCTTGTGTGCATTGGGGTCGAAGAACACCACCAGCAGCAACGCCGCGACCACCAGCAATGATGCCAGGCCGAGCACGGCAAACAGGGCAATTCGAAGCGCACGCATCAGGACTCTCCAGCCGGCGTTAAGCACCCAGGTAGTCGCGCTTGACCAGCTCCAGCCCGTTGTGCCGCAGGATGGCGTAGGCCATCGTGTAGTGAAAATAGAAATTTGGCATCACAACATTCAGCAGATAGACCAGCCCGGTGAATTCCATTTCCTGCGGTCCAAATTTCAGTTTGATCTGCCGCTCCTCGCTGCCATCGATCAATGCCGCGCTGTAGCCCGCCATGGACTTGCGCGTCTTGTCGACCCGCGCCAGCAACTCGGCAAAGGTGGTTTCGTTGTCTTCGAACTTCGGTGGCTCGAGGCCCGCGAGCCGGGCCGGGGCGCCCTTGGCGAAATCACAGGCGATCTGCACCTGCTTGGCAAGCGCAAACATGTCGGGCGCGAGTCGCGCGTTGATCAGGACTGACGGGTCGATCTTACGGGTCTCGGCCCAGACGGCCGCTTTTGACAGAATGGTCGACAGGTTGCCGAGCAGTTTGTCGAGCACCGGCACCGAGGCCTGATACATGGAAATCGGCATTGAAAACTCCTGGGGATTTTGTGGGCCGCAACCATAGAATAGAGTGATGGACATATACAAGGAGTTCCGCATCGAAGCGGCCCACCGCCTGCCCAGGGTGCCCGCGCTCGCGCGAGTTGTCAGCCACGAGACCTGCACCAGTGATTGTGAATACCGTGGCGCCTGAACCCCGCGTCGCAGCACAGCTGCCGCCCACTGCACGGCCCACTGCACGACCCCCGGCACTGCCGCCAGCCGTGCCGCCGGTCGCGCGCCGACTGGCACCGCTCGCCGCGCTGCGGCCGTTTCTGGCGCCACATCTGCGCCTGATCCTGTTAGCGCTGTTCGCGCTCGCGGTTGCTGCCGCCGCGACCCTGGTATTGCCGGTCGCCGCGCGGCAGGTGATCGATCACGGTTTCGACGCCAGCTCGTCGGCCCACATCGGTCGCTATTTTCTGGGGTTCCTGGCCGTGACGGTAGTCATGGGTCTGGCCTCAGCGTCGCGCTACTACCTGGTCACCTGGATCGGCGAACGCGTCGTAGCAGATGTGCGCAATCGCGTCTTCAGTCATGTGTTATCGCTGTCGACGGAGTTTTTTGAGCGCACCCGCACGGGCGAACTGCTCTCGCGCCTGACCGGCGATACCACCCTGGTACAGAGCGTAATCGGTTCTTCAGCTTCGTTCGCCATGCGCAGCGTGGTCACGGCCATAGGCGCGCTGGTGATGATGGCCATCACCAGTCCAAAACTTACCGGGCTGGCCTTCCTGAGTGTACCGCTGGTGCTGGCTTCCATTATTCTGCTGGGTCGGCGCGTGCGCGGTCTATCGCGTGCCGCACAGGATTGCGTCGCCGAGACCTCGGCGCTGGCCAGCGAGGTGCTCAACGCCATGCCCACCGTGCAGGCTTACACCCACGAGCCGGTCGATCGCGCCCGCTTCGACGCCGCGACGGAACAGGCTTTTGCCACTGGTATTCGCCGTACCCGCATTCGCGCCATGATGACGGCTCTGGTCATCATGCTGGTGGGCGCCTGCATCGTCGGCGTGTTGTGGATCGGCGCCACTGACGTGCTGGCCAAGCGACTGACATCAGGCGAGCTCATCCAGTTTCTGTTCTACGCCATCCTGCTGGCCAGCTCCGTGGGTGCACTGAGTGAATTGTGGGGCGAAGTGCAACGCGCCGCTGGCGCCACCGAGCGGCTCATGGAAATTCTCGCCACTGAACCGCTGATTCGCGCACCGGCACAGCCACTGCCCCTGCCCACCCCGGTGCGGGGTCGTCTCGATTTTCAGGCCGTGCGCTTCAGTTATCCTTCACGGCCCGAGCATGCTGCGCTGGCGCAGTTTGACCTGCAGGTGCTGCCCGGCGAAGCCGTGGCACTGGTCGGCCCTTCCGGGGCCGGTAAATCGACGGTGTTTCAGCTGTTGCTGCGCTGCTTCGATCCGGGCGCTGGCGCGATCCTGCTCGACGGCGTCAATATCGCCGCGCTCGATCCCGCTGCGCTGCGCGCACAGATCTCGGTGGTCGCACAGGATGCGGTCATTTTCTCCGGCACGATTGCCGACAACATCCGCTATGGCAAACCCGCGGCGGACGCTGCGGCGGTGAGCGCCGCGGCCACCGCCGCCGCAGCCGACGAATTCATCCGCCGTCTGCCGCAGGGCTATGAGACGCTGGTGGGCGAGCGCGGCATTACACTCTCGGGTGGTCAGCGCCAGCGCATTGCCATCGCACGCGCCATGCTGCGCGATGCGCCGGTGCTGCTGCTTGATGAAGCCACCAGTGCGCTCGACGCCGAAAACGAACGGCTGGTGCAACTGGGCCTGGCGAATCTGATGGCCGGTCGCGGTGGACACGCGCGCACCACCATTGTGATCGCCCATCGGCTGGCGACCATCCAGAAACTCGAGCGTATCGTGGTCATGGACCAGGGTCGCATCGTCGCGCAGGGTAACCATGAGCAGCTGGTCAGGGACGAGGGACTTTACGCGCGCTTGGCGGCGCTACAATTCTGAGGGTGCGCCTATGAGCACCACCATCGCATATGCATTAACACGCTGGAATCACCGGTGCTGACAACGTCACTGGCGAGCGGCGACGTTGTACACCTGATCTGCGCGCTCAGTGGCGGTTGACATGCTCTCCGCTACGGAACGCGCCCGCTACAGCCGTCACCTGCTGCTGCCAGAGATTGGCAGCGCCGGTCAGGAAAGGATCAAAGCCGCCCGCGTACTGGTAGTCGGCGCCGGCGGCCTGGGCTCGCCCGCCAGTCTGTATCTGGCGGCCGCCGGCATCGGCACGCTGGGTGTGATCGATCACGATCGCATCGAGTTATCGAATCTGCAGCGTCAGGTGTTATTTGCTACCGCAGGCGTCGGCACCAGCAAGGCAAGCGCCGCACGCGATCGCCTGCTGTCGCTGAACCCGGAGATCTCGGTGCGTGCGCATGAGCTTGAATTGCGCGCCGACAATGCCATTCAGATTGTCGAACAGTACGATCTGGTAATCGATGGGAGTGATAGGCTCGCGACGCGCTATCTGGTCAACGATGTCTGCGTGCTGCTGCGCAGACCACTGGTCACGGCGGCGATTCATCGCTTTGAAGGTCAGGCCATGACCTATGTGCCGGCGCAGGGACCCTGTTATCGCTGTCTGTTTCCGCGCTCTGCCGACGCTGTTGCGCCCAATTGCGCCGCAGCCGGTGTGCTCGGTGTCTTGCCCGGCATACTCGGCGCGCTGCAGGCGGCCGAGGCGCTCAAGCTCATAGTCGGTATCGGCACGCCGCTGGTGGGTCGACTGCTGACCTTTGATGCGCTGGCCATGAGCTGGCATGAATTCAGATTTGCGCGCCGTGCCGACTGCGCGGTGTGTGGAGACTCACCTTCGATTCACAGTCCGCAGGAAAGCGCGGCAGCCAATGTCGATGGTTCTGCAACGGCCATCAAGCGGCTCGAGCCGGGGCAATTGCAGGCACTCCTGCAGAGCCAGGCACTCGCTGGCGCAGCGCCAGCGCTGATCGATGTGCGTGAAGTGCACGAGTTCGCGCTCAGCCATCTGCCTGGCGCCATCAACATGCCACTGGGCGAGCTGCCGGATCGGCTGGCGGAGATTCCGCGAGATTTTCCCCTGGTATTCATCTGTCGCAGCGGCGTGCGCAGTTGGGCGGCGGCGAATCTGGCGCTGAGCGCGGGCCGCGACTCACTGGCACATCTGGAGGGCGGCATGCTGGCCTGGGCTGCAGCACTCGAGCCGGCGCTGGTGGTGGCGCCGTTCGCCTGAGCTTATTTGTGCAGCTCTTGTGCGCCAAACGTCTGGCTCACCAGCGCCAGCGACTCGGCAGCATCCCATTGCCGGGCGCCATAAACCCTGAGCCGCACCCTGCCTTGCGCGTCGACCAGTACCGTCAAGGGCAGCCGCGAGGCGCCCAGCATCTGTTCCATCTGCAATTGCTTATCAAGGTAATGACTGATCGTCGCGTTGGACTGCTTTAACCACGCCAGCGCCTGCCCGGGATAATCGTCGGTGGAAATACCGATGATGGCAAAGTGCCGGCCCTCATCCTGCCAGGCGAGCCGTTCGAGCGAAGCCACCTCGGCGCGGCAGGGGCCGCACCAGCTCGCCCAGACATTGATGATCAGCGCGCGACCGCGAAATAGAGCGAGCTGCCGATCGGGGCCGTTCAGGCCGTGCAAGAGCGCGTCGTGCAGTGGCTGGCCCACGGCGACTTCGTGCACGCTTACCGTGCGCACAGCGATTTCACCCGCAGCAACGCCAACCACGGCCAACAGCATCAAGATCGCGTATCGCAGCAGCGCTGGAGGTTTCATTGGCGCTGGAACAGATCGCTGGTGGTGGGCGGCAGTTCAGCGCGCGGCAGGTCTGCTGCCCTGACGAGCCCACCTACGCGCACACCGAGCAACCGCAGGCGTCGCTCCAGCGGTGTGCGCCGCAGGCACAGACCGGCGTTGCGACGTATCACTGCCGCTTCGGCAGTGTGCGCAGACAATGTGACGGCACGCGTTACTGACTGGAAATTATCGTAGCGCAGTTTTATACCAATGGTGCGGCCGGCGTAACCGTGACGCTGCAGATCGGCCGCCAGCCGCTCACACAGCGAAGTGAACAGCGCGCTCAACTCCGCTCGATCACGCACCGCGTGCAGGTCGCGCTCGAAGGTGGTCTCGCAGCTCATTGACACTGGTTCACTGTGCGTGACGACATCGCGCTCATCACGCCCCCAGGCCGCTTCGTGCAACCAGGCACCGTGATGGCGGCCAAAATGCTCAATCAGCCAGCCGCGCTCGCACTGTGCCAGCTCACCGATGCTGTGAACCTGCAACTCCTCGAGTCGTGCTGCAGCTTTTGGGCCCACACCATTGATGCGCCGGCAGGGCAAGGGCCAGATTTTTTCTGCCAGGTCAGCCGCGTGAATGATGGTGATGCCATTGGGCTTATTCAGTTCACTGGCAATTTTTGCCAGCAATTTGTTGGGCGCCACGCCAATCGAGCAGGTCAGGCCAGTGCCTGCGAATACCGCGCGTTGCATGCGTTCGGCGAGCGCCAGGTTGTGGTCTGCAGCAGCGCCGGCTGTCAGCTTCGCAGGCACGGCATCGAAATCAATATAGACCTCGTCGATCCCACGATCTTCCATGCGTGGGGCGATGGCGGTGACCGCGGCCTTGAAGAGCCGGGAGTAACGACGGTACTCCTCAAAATCGGCAGGCAGCAATAACGCCTGCGGACACAGCTTGGCGGCCTTCATCAATCCCAGACCCGAGTGCACACCGAACGCGCGCGCCGCATAAGTCGCCGTCGTTACCACGCCGCGACCGGTGTAGTCGGCCAGGCGCTCGAATTCGCCCGTGCCGGCCGCATCGGCAGGTTCGCTGCGGCGCCGACGCCCGCCAATCACCACCGGCAGACCACGCAGCTGCGGGTAGCGCAACAGTTCCACGGATGCGTAGAACGCGTCCATGTCCAGATGCGCGATGCAGCGCTCCGCGTTCAATTCAGTCCAGCGCCTGATCGGTCTGACCGTGCCACACCCGTGCATGCAGCGGGCGCTGGCCGAGCGACAGCACCAGTTGCGCGGGCTGCGCGACATTCCAGATGGCCAGATCGCACCAGTAGCCCGGAGCAATGACGCCACATTCCGCGGCTCGCCCCAGCGCACGCGCAGCCTGCCGGGTTACGCCATCCAGGCACTCGTCAACACTCAGGCCAAATTCCAGCGCGGCGAAATTCATCGCCGCCAGAATCGACGCCACTGGCGCCGTACCCGGGTTGCAATCGGTGGCCACGGCGAGCGGGACACCTGCGCGTCGCAGCAGCGCGATCGGTGGCAGCTGCGTCTCACGCAGGAAATAATAGGCGGTTGGCAGCAGCACGGCGACGCAACCGCTACCCGCCAGCGCCGCTACACCTGCCGCGTCGGTGTATTCAAGGTGATCGGCCGAGAGCGCCTGATGACGCGCCGCCAGGGCCGCACCACCCAGATTCGAGAGCTGATCGGCATGCAACTTGACGCGCAGCCCCAGGGCACGCGCGACGCTGAACATGCGCTCAACCTCCGCAACCGAAAAAGCCAGCCCCTCGCAGTAAGCATCAAAGCACTCAGCCCAGCCGCCTGCGACGACGGCAGGCAGGTATTCCTGGCAGACGCGCTCTACGTAAGCGGTCGAATTGCCGGCATAGTCCGGTGGCAGGACATGAGCGCCCAGATAGGTGCTTGATACGCTGACGCGCCGCTGCGCGCTCAAGCCGCGGGCCGCCTGCAACATGCGAATTTCGGCGGCCAGTTCCAGACCATAGCCTGACTTGATTTCGATGCTGGTCACGCCCTCGGCCAGTAGCGCGTCAAGGCGCGGCAGGGCGAGTTGCTCGAGTTGCGCAACCGTGGCGGCAGCTGTTGCCGCAACGGTTGCGAGTATCCCGCCGCCAGATCGGGCGATGGCCTGGTAACTTTCGCCGGCCAGCCGGCGCTCCAGCTCGGCGCTGCGATCGCCGGCATAGACCAGGTGGGTGTGGCAGTCGATAAACCCGGGTGTGACCAGCCGGCCGCCCAGATCGATGCAGGCGGCCCCGGGAAATCGTTGCTGCAGATCAGAGCGCTCGCCCACCGCGACAATGCGCCCGCCCTGCTCGGCGAGTGCCTGCACGGGCCAGGGATCATCGCCAGCGGCGCCGGCCCGGTGGCCAGCCGACCAGATGCGGCCACCGACATAGAGACGAGTGTATTCAGCCGCGTCAGGATTCATCGACGCAGGATACCGCGCGGGCTACGGCTGACGCCATGTGTAGGAGGCCGGACTGCGGTGTACCATGCCGCCGATGCAGTCCACCGCCGCCGCAGCCCCCGCCACGGTCACTTACGCCCACTTGTGGTGGAATTCCCGCTGGCTGCACAACGCCCGCGTCACTATCGACGCACAGGGCCAGATAGGCGCGGTGGACGAACCGGTCGCGGATCCAGCCGGCAAAGATAGTATCGTCCCCGGAATCACCGTGCCCGGCATGAGCAACGCCCACTGCCACGCTTTTCAGCGCGTACTGGCTGCAATAACGCAACGTTCGTCGGGCGGCAAGGACAACTTCTGGAGCTGGCGCGAAACCATGTATGCACTGGCAGCACGCCTGGACCGCGAGGCGCTGACCGCAATTACGGCGCGCTGCTATCTGGAACTGCTGCGCGGTGGCTATACCAGCGTGGCCGAGTTCCTGTACCTGCATCGGCTCGATGCCGCGCGGCCAGGCACTGCGCGCCACGGCGAGCTCAATGCCGACAGCGCAGTTGCCGATGCCGCGGCGCTCTCAGGTCTGCAACTCACACTGCTGCCAACGCTCTATCAATATGCGGATTTCGGTGGCGTGCCAGCCCGCCCCGGACAACAGCCCTTCGTGCGCAGCACAGCGCAGTTTCTGCGCGACTGGCAGGAACTGCGGCGACGCTTCCCCATCGGCGGCAACGTCGCGCTCGGCGTGGCCTTTCACAGTCTGCGCGCCGTCGATCTGGCGGCGATCGACACCGTGATGGCCGAGGTGCGCGACGACGCGCACTGCCGTTGTGTTCATATCCATGTCGCCGAGCAGGTTGCCGAAGTGGCGGCCTGCGTGCGCCTGCACGGCATGCCGCCGGTGGCCTTGCTGGCCAGCCGCGGCCTGCTCTCGCCACGCTGGTCACTGGTGCATGCTACTCACGCCGATAACAAGGAGCTGGAACAACTGCGTGTTGCCGGTGCGACCCTGGTGTTGTGTCCGACTACCGAGGCTGATCTGGGCGATGGCATTGTGAACCTCCCGGACTTCCTCGCGGCCGGCGGCCATATCGCCATCGGCTCGGACAGCAACATCGGCCGCAATGCCTGCGCTGAACTGCGCCTGCTCGAATGGACCATGCGCCTGACGCACGGACAACGCAATGTGCTCAGTAGCGCCGGGCAGCCGGTGGTGGCCGAGCGAATCTACGCCGCTGCCTGGGGCGGTGGTCAACGCGCGCTGGGCGCAGGGCAGCGCGCGCTGGGCGCAGGGCAGGATGATCGCGCCGCTGATCAGCGGGCCGACTTCGTAACCTATGACCTGAACGACGGCGATTGCCTGCTGCAGCAACCGCGCGACTTTCTCAGTGCCCTGGTGTTCGACAGCCCGGCGCCCTGCGCACAGCAGGTCATGGTGGGCGGCAAGTGGCTCATCCGTGACGGCCGACACGAGAATGAAACTGAAATAGAAACGCGCTACTGCCAGGCAGTCCGGCGCCTGCTCAAACCTGGAGTATTGACTTGAGTAAATCAGCCAGTCTGCAATCCGGCCCGCGCGTGATCCGGGCCGCACGTGGTACCACGCTCAGCGCCCGCTCGTGGCTGACCGAAGCGGCACTGCGCATGCTCATGAACAATCTCGATCCGGAAGTCGCCGAGCGACCCGGGGATCTGGTCGTGTACGGCGGCATCGGCAAGGCGGCACGCAACTGGGAATGCTTCGATGCCATCGTCGCCACACTGCGTCGGCTGGGCGATGATGAAACGCTGCTGGTGCAGTCGGGCAAGCCGGTGGGCGTATTTCGCACGCACAGCGATGCGCCGCGCGTGCTGATTGCCAATTCCAATCTGGTGCCGCACTGGGCCACCTGGGAGCACTTCAACGAGCTCGACCGGCGTGGTCTCATGATGTATGGCCAGATGACCGCCGGCTCGTGGATCTACATCGGCTCGCAAGGCATCGTGCAGGGCACCTACGAAACCTTCGTCGAAATGGGGCGACGCCACTTCGGTGGTGAATTGCGCGGTCGCTGGGTACTGACCGCGGGCCTCGGTGGCATGGGCGGCGCGCAGCCGCTGGCGGCCACCATGGCGGGGGCTTCGATGCTGGCGGTTGAATGTCGCCAATCGAGCCTCGACAAGCGACTTGCTACCGGCTATCTCGATGAGCAGGCCGCCAGCCTCGATGCAGCGCTGGCACTGCTGGCGGCGGCAAAATCAGCCGGCACCGCGCGCTCGATCGGCCTGTGCGCGAATATCGCCGAGGTGCTGCCGGAATTATTGCGCCGTGGCGTGCTGCCCGATGCGCTCACCGATCAGACCTCGGCGCACGATCCGGTCCATGGTTACCTGCCGATAGGCTGGAGCGTGGAGCACTGGGAAGCGCAGCAGAAACTGGCTCCCGCCGGCGTGGCCGCGGCCGCGGCCGATTCAATGGCCGTACACGTGCGCGCCATGCTGGAAGTTCAACGACGCGGCGTACCGGTGTTCGACTACGGCAACAACATTCGCCAGGTGGCGCTGCAAAATGGCGTAGCTGATGCCTTTAAAATTCCCGGCTTCGTGCCCGAGTACATTCGCCCGCTGTTCTGTCGCGGGGTCGGACCGTTTCGCTGGGTCGCGCTCTCCGGCGATCCGGGTGACATCGCCAAGACCGATCAGCGGGTGCGCGAGCTGATTCCGGATGATCCTCACCTGCATCGCTGGCTCGATATGGCCGCGCAGCGAATCCAGTTTCAGGGACTGCCGGCACGCATCTGCTGGGTCGGACTGGGCGACCGGCATCGCCTGGGCCTGGCCTTCAACGAGATGGTGGCCTCGGGTGAACTTGCGGCGCCCATCGTCATTGGTCGCGATCATCTGGATTCCGGCTCGGTGGCCAGCCCGAATCGCGAGACCGAAAGCATGCGCGATGGCTCCGATGCGGTATCCGACTGGCCGCTGCTCAACGCCCTGCTCAACACCGCCAGCGGCGCCACCTGGGTTTCAATCCACCACGGCGGCGGCGTTGGCATGGGTTATTCGCAACACGCCGGCGTGGTCATCGTTTGCGACGGCACGGCGGCCGCCGCGCGCCGCATCGGGCGCGTGTTGTGGAACGATCCGGCCACCGGCGTCATGCGTCATGCTGACGCGGGCTATGACATCGCGGTGCAATGCGCCACGCAACAGGCGCTCGACCTGCCCATGATAACGGGCGGAGCACGGCCATGAAGCCGACGCGCTTCAAACTGGCGCTACGGGCGGGCGCGCTGAGTATGGATGAGCTGCGCGCGGCACTACGTGCCCCGGTCGAACTCAGGCTGCGCCGCTCTGACCTGCAGCGCGTGCGGCGCGCTCGGGAAGTGATCAGCGGCCTGATCGCGCGCGGTGAGACGGCTTATGGCGTGAACACGGGTTTCGGTTCCCTCGCCAGCGAGCGCATTCCTGCGGCGGATCTGGCGCCGCTGCAGCACAACCTGGTGCTCTCGCACGCGGCCGGCACCGGCGAGCCACTGTCTGATGAAGTGGTGCGACTCATATTGGTACTGAAAATCGCCAGTCTCGCGCAAGGCTACTCGGGTGTGCGGCCCGTCACCCTGCGCGCCTTGCAGAGTTTGCTGAACGCTGGTGTCTATCCGCTGATTCCGGCGCAGGGATCGGTAGGCGCTTCCGGCGATCTGGCGCCGCTGGCGCATATGAGCGCCACCCTGCTGGGCGTTGGTGAGGTGCGCTTTCGTGGCCGGGTGCTCAGCGCACGTGAGGGATTGCGCCGTGCCGGCTTGCAGCCCATGAAGCTGGCTGCCAAGGAAGGTCTGGCACTGCTCAATGGCACGCAGGTATCCACTGCCCTGGCGCTCGCCGGGTTGTTCGCCATTGAAAATGTGTTTGCGGCAGCACTGGTGTCCGGCGCCATGTCGGTCGACGCACTGAAAGGCAGCGATGCGCCCTTCGACGCGCGCATTCACGTGCTGCGTCGCCAGCCCGGACAGCAGAGCGTGGCGCGCCGCCTGCGCGCCCTGCTGAGCGGCAGCCGGGTGCGCGCTTCGCATCTGGATTGTACGCGCGTGCAGGACCCCTACTCGCTGCGTTGCCAGCCGCAGGTCATGGGCGCCTGCCTTGATCTGCTGCACACCGCCAGCGCCACGCTGCTGCGCGAGGCCAATGCGGTTACCGACAATCCCCTGGTATTTCCGCGCGATGGTGTGGTGCTCTCTGGTGGCAATTTCCATGCCGAGCCAGTGGCCTTTGCGGCCGATCAACTGGCGCTGGCGGTCGCCGAAATCGGCTCGCTCGCCGAGCGTCGCATCGCTCTCCTGGTTGATACCAGGATGAGTGGCCTGCCCGCGTTCCTGGTGAAGAACAGCGGACTCAATTCCGGTTTTATGATCGCACAGGTCACGGCGGCCGCGCTGGTGGCGGAAAACAAGGCACTGGCGCACCCCTGCAGTGTCGACAGCATTCCAACTTCGGCGAATCAGGAAGATCACGTCTCGATGGCCGCCCACGCCGCCCGACGCCTGCTGGCGATGGCAGGCAACGCCGAGGCCATCGTCGGCATCGAACTGCTGGCTGCCGCCCAGGGGCTGGAATTTCATCGGCCATTGCGCAGTTCGGCGCCGCTCGAATTGGCGCATCAGCAGGTTCGCCGGCGGGTGCGCCCATGGCGGAGCGATCGCTACTTCGCACCCGATATCGCTGCGGCACGCGAGCTCGTGCGCAGCGGCGCACTGGGCGTGCTGGTGGGCACGCGCCTGTTTGCCCTGGGAAAGTCAGCACGCGCGGCTCACTGAAGTGATGGTCCAGTCAGCTGATACCCATAAGCTGCTACCGGGCAGCACACCGTTGATCATCAGCGTGCCTCATGCCGGCACGGCGCTACCGCCGGCGCTGCTCGCGCAACTGACGCCGCTCGCGCAAAGCCTGCCCGACACCGACTGGTACGTTGATCGACTCTATGACTTCGCGGGTGAATTGGGCGCTGCGCTGCTGGTGGCGCACTACTCACGCTACCTGGTCGATCTGAATCGCCCGCCCGATGACGCCGCCCTCTATCAGGGCGCGACCAGCACCGGCTTGTGTCCTGCATTGAGTTTCTCGGGTCGGGCACTCTATGTGCAGGGTGCTGACTATGTGCTGAGTGCAACCGAGCTGCAGGAGCGCCGTGCGCTTTACTGGCAGCCCTATCACGATGCACTGTGCACGCTCATCGCGGCCACCTGCGCCCGCCATGGCTACGCGCTACTGCTCGACGCCCACTCGATACGCAGTGAAGTGCCACGCCTGTTTGCTGGCCGGCTCCCGGATATCAACATCGGCACCAACGATGCCCGCTCCTGCAGCGCCACGCTGATCGCGGCGCTGCGCGCGCAACTGGCGGCACAGGGCGAGCGCAGCTGGGTCATCGACGGCAGATTCAAGGGTGGTTACATCACGCGTCACTATGGTGACCCGCTGCGCAATGTCCACGCACTGCAGATTGAGCTGGCGCAGCGCAGTTACCTGCACGAGCCCGATGCTGCCAGCATAGGCGCGCCCGACGGCGATCAGGTGGTTATGGCGCCGCTGCGCACGCTGTTGCGCCGGCTGCTGAACGAGCTGCTGGGCGAGCTGCTGCGCGCACGGCTGGCACCCTGATCGGTGCCTAGAGCCAGGCTGCAATCCAGAAGGCGATTCCACCCAACGCGCCGGCACCGGCCATGAACAGCAACCAGCGTTGCCGCGTCAGCACGGTGAGCGCGGCCGTAGCGATGGCCACCTGCACCAGCGCCAGCGCCTGCGCCAGATGATGATGGGGTCTGAAGGCGCGGCTACTGGCCAGATCCGCACTGCGCGACTCCATCTCGAAATCTCGCGCCCGCTTTTCGATGGCACTCTTTTCTGAGGCATAGCGCTGTGCTTCGCTCGTCAAGGCCTGTCGTTCCGCCTCATTGGCACCGTTGGCATGCGCGATCACGACTTCCTTGATGCCTTTGGCCTGGTAGTAGGCCCATTGATCCGAAGCCTCGGATTTCTTCAATATGGCTTCGTTCTTGAGCTCCAGCCCCAGCGACTCGCTACTGCTGTTTTGATAGCTGATCAGCGCGCCGACGGTGGCCAGTAGTGCCGTGAACATGGCGACGGTTCGGCCCAGACTATCAGCACCGGCCGCGTGTTCCACCGCATGGTCGTGCTGCCCATGAACTTCGTATTCTTCACTCATGCCACCAGTATAACGTCTTGGCTCAGCTGCCTGAAAGCGACTGCAGGTAGGCCGCCACCGCCGTCATCTCCGGAGTCTTGAGCTCCTGGGCGACGCCGTGCATGACGGCCACGTTGCGCAGATTGCTCTGGAACGAATGCAGCTGCTTGAGCAGATACTGTGCGTGCTGACCGGCGAGGCGCGGAAAATCATCGGTGCCCGCGGCCTTGACGCCATGGCAGGAACTGCAAGGCGGAATGCCTTCGGCGGCAATGCCGTTGGTAAAGATCTCGGACCCGCGGGCAATCGTGGCCGCATCGCTGCCACGCCCGGATCCGGGTGTCTGCGCGCTGTAGTAGGCCGCCAGCGCCTCGATCAGGCCGTCATCCAGAGGCGCGGCCATGCCCCACATGTAGCCCAGGGCGTCCGGATCGCCGCGCGTCTGTGCTTTGAAGGCCTTCATCTGCGCGACCAGGTAGGAGGCGTGCTGGCCGGCCAGCACCGGGAACTTCGGCGTGCTACTGCGGCCCTGCGGCCCGTGGCACGTGGCGCAGGTGGTCACCGCCACGCGCTGCGCGGCGAGCTTCAGTTCCGGATCGATGTCCGCGGCGAACACGGCGCTGCTGACTACCAGCCCAAGGGATGTCGCGATGATCAATGATTTGATGGTTTTCATGGACGCGTGCCTCAGAATGCAAACCAGGCGAGCAGGTAGAGCGAGTTATTGTCGCTCGCATTGCGGCCCAGGCCGTCGTAGTTACTGCCGGCGCCGTTGAATTTCGAATACTGCGTGAACTGCGCCGTAAACTTGGTGTTCAGCCAGGGCATGTAGTGCAGTTCCGCGATCGAGCCGGTGGTATCGGGCGTGTTGGTCGCGCTGGTGATCACCGGTACCGTATCGCTGGCCGGGTAGAGTCCGGCATCGCTGCTGCCGGTGGTCGAGAACACACCCAGTGAGCCGCCAATCCTGCGCTTGTAGTAGTAGGTCCCGGTCACCCGCGTCGTGGTCAGGTCGTTGGTCGGGTTCGCGGCACCGCCGTTCGCGAAGCTCGCATCCAGCGTCATCGCTTCATGGATGCGCGTGCCGGTCACGGTGAACAGGTGCTGGTCGCCGATCCACTGATACTGGAAGTCAAAAGCGGTATCGCGAAACTTGTTCGCCGGGCCCGAGAGCGAAGCGGGCGCGTCGACAGTGCCACCGCCCGGCACCAGCTTGAAGGTGGCGCCGTACGCGCCGACGCTCAGGACCTGCGGGCCCCACTGGTGCTCGTAGGCGATGCGGTAATACGGCGCGCCGCCGACAATAACGTTCGAAGTCGCACCATCGAGCGGTCCGGGCGCACCGGTGAGCGCATTGACCGCGCCCTGCTTGGCGGAGCGATAGACGCCCAGTTCACCATACAGTGACTCGTTCCACATGACGTAGGCACTGATGCCGGCGATGTCCTGGGCCAGGGCGCCGTCGATCTGCGTACCGGCAAGCGAGGGCACCGTGGCGTTGCTGCTCGCATACGGGAACCCGAAGGCCGGCGTGCTGTTCCACAGATCCTGCACTGTGGGATTGTTGTTGGCGTCGATGCCGTAGATCAGGCTCTTGTCTTCCGGCAGCAGCACCGTGTTGGCGTAGCGGATATCGACGTTGTCGATGCCGATGACACCGCTGTCGTTACCGTAGGTGAGCTGGATGAACGCGCCGAGGCGCGGTGCGATCTTGCCGGCATAGAACAGGCTGATCTGCTGCGGGAAGGCAACCGTGCCGCTCTGCGACACGCCGCCTGAACCCGTGCCATCGGGCAGCGCCTTGGCGAGGCTGGTCTCGGACACCTGCACCATCAGCGAAATCGGTGGCAGGCCACTTAAGGCCAGCAGCTCGTTCTTGGTCGCGCTGATGCCGCGCACCGGCTTGAGATTGTCGAGCGTGTAGGCGTTGGCCTTGAATATCCGGCCAAAGTGATTCAACTCGGGATACACCGTGTGGCAGGCCTCGCAGGCCATGCCAGTCTGCCTGGCGAAACTCGGCACCGCCTGCGCGGGCTGCGCAAGCGCCAGCAGACCAAGCAGTGCGAGCAGTGAAGTCAGCAGCGTCCCTGGGATTCTGGTACTCATCTTTCCGCCCTTCGCCGTGTTGCCGGCGTCAAATTGCTGTTCCTTACTTGCGCGGCAGCATAGGTCTGCGTCCCGGCAGCAACCATGGCGGGTTCTACTTAGCGACTAGGCATCTGCCACCAGCACGGTGAAGTCACGACCTTCCCAGTGATTGGCCTCGGGCCAGAAACAGGTGAAGATTACTCGTACTCCAACACTCAGCTCACCGGTTGGCAGATCCACGTAGTGCGCGCCCAATCCCGTAGGTCGCGTGACAGCCTCGCTCATCGTGCGCCAGTCATCTGTGCTGTAGCGCACAGAGGCCGGCGCACCGGTCTCGATTCGCAGCACACAGCCGTGGGCGATCGACCGCAGTTTCTGGTTGAAGCGCCAGATGCGCAGCTTTGAACCCGTTCGCAGCCGTACATACCGTTCGTAAGTCTGCGGCGGCATGTCGAACACACACCCGTCAGCCAGCGAATGGACCAGCTTGAGATACTCGGCGTGCGCCCACACCAGCGGCATGGCCGAGCCTGCCGGCCGCCCAAGAAATAATTCGCGATCCGGGCGGTCGGCCGCATCCCAGCACTGTTCGGGCAGCAGCCCACCGCCGCCCGCCATGGCTTCAAAGCTGCCGAGCAGCGCGCGCGCCACCGCTGCATCGCCGCGCGCCAGGGCGTAGTGCGCGCGCTCCCCGGTCAGCAGCGGCCACAGGCGACCAATGCCGGTGCCATCGAAGGGCGATCCGTCGGCGTGCTCGCCATAACCATCATCGGTGTAGCGGTGCCAGGCAGGACCACTGGGCAATTCCGTTTTCAGGGTGGCGTCGATGACCCTTACGGTATTGACGATGCGCGGGTCATCGGCGGCGCGCAGTCCCATGCGCACCAGCGCCAGCGCATCGGTCGAGACAATCTCATCGGCACGGCGGCGGGATTCGCTGGCGTCGCGATTCTTGATGTCCACAAACTCGTCGCCATCTTCGAGATCGGTCTCGGCGATACGCACGTAGTAGCCTTCCACCCCGCAACGGCGCGCCAGCGGTGTGTCACGCACATACAGCCAGTGCTCGATCTGCGCATTCCAGGAATCAGCCGTGGCGCGCAGGTACGGCGCCAATTCCGGTTCGCCGGAACGCTCGGCCCAGTCGGCCGCCGCCAGCAAGGCGGCAATTTCCGCCGCCAGCGTGTAGGGCGTATAGCCGCCGTCTTCTTCCCACCGATCCTGCGGCGTGACCGGCCCGTTGCGAACCAGGAAACCAGCGGCGGCGCGTACCATGGGCCAGAAGCGGCGCTGTGCGTAGTCATCTTCCGGCAAGGCCACTTCGCGTGCCGCCAGATCAAGCAACAGGATGGGCAGCGCGGTCTCGTCCATCTGCAGACCCTGCCAATAGGCACTGCCATCCACCCACATGTTCTGCGGCCAATGGCCATCGGCGTGCTGCGTGGCGGCCAGAAAAATCAGCGAGGCCCGCGCATCGCCCTTGGCACCAGCGGCCAGCAGGCCACCCGCCGATTGCACCATGTCACGCGGCCACACCAGATGGTAGCCGCCCAGATCATCATCACCTTTGGAGAAGCCCCACGGCACCGCGAGGCTGGCCAGCAGTGCGCCGGGAATCAATTTGGACTCGTGCGTGCGGATTACCGCCGCGCTGACGTCCGAGAGCTTGCCCGGCGCGACCCCGTCGCGCGCGCTCTGCCAGCGCTGCCAGGGCATGACGAAGCGAAGCAGCTGCGCCGGAAACCCCTCGGCCAGTGCCGCGCGCGCCTGATGACCCGCTTCGTCAGCGCCGCGCCCCACGGCGATGGCAATCACTGATTCGCCATTCACCAACGGCACCTCACCAACCAGTGCGACATTGCCATTTTCGGCGCGCGCGTATCGGTTGTTGAGCTGGCCGTGCGCCATCAGCTCCTGCCAACCGTCAGACACGCCCACGAACCCGGCGGAGCGTGCGCCAAAGCCAGTCGCTGACATCAGGCACAGGGCGCGATCGGCCCGCGCTGCGAATAGCCCCGGCACCTCACGATAGTCCCCGAGCCAGGCGGTATTACCGGCGCCATAGTTGCTCAAATGCGGTGCCAGCAGCACATAGACGCGGTAATCGCTCGCTGCGCCCTGCAGCGCCTGAAATTTCAAACGCACCAGCACGACCGGGCGAGCGGTATCCGTGATGAATTCACATTGCAGACGGTAATGCCCCTGCTGACATTCGCTGCGCGTCAGGTAGTAAGGCACTCCGGACAGTGGACAATGCGTGGTGTGCTGCGCGTGTCTTTTGAGTTCCGATACAAAAGCGCCTGGCCCCACGACGACAAAGCCGACGTCGCGGGTCGCCGCTTCGTCGATACGCGGCGCGTAGATCTCGTTGAGAATGCCATGCGACAGCGTGAACCAGATGGGGCTGCCCTCCAGCGCAGTACCCACGCCGCTCTTGGCGGCCGAAGTCCAGCGTCCTGGAGACCCTGGCCAACCCGGTGCGAAATCTTCAACCACCGTGATTCTCAACCACCATGTGCGAACTCCGGATAGTCGCTCATGGCGCCATCCACAAACACCGTGTTGCCAGTCATGTAGGAAGCAGCGCCAGAAACCAGAAAGGTGGCCACCTGTGCAATTTCGGCAGGTTCGCCCATGCGCCCGAGTGGAATCTTGGTAAGCAGGTCACGCAGGGAATCAGGATTGCTCCAGACACCCTGATTGATGGGCGTACGAATCGCGCCCGGTGCCAGCGCCAGCACGCGCACCCCGAAAGGTGCGGCTTCCTGCGCCATGGTCTGTGTCAGCATCGCCAGGCCCGCTTTGCTCGCGGTATAGGCACCGAAACCACTCCAGGCGATACGCTCATGCACGGACGACATGTTCAGAATCACACCACTGCGCTGGCGTGTCATGCGCTGCAGCGCGCCGCGCGCGCACAGAAAGCTGCCATACAGGTTCACGTGCAGCACGCGCTCGAAGACTGCCGGATCGGCCTCCCAGCTCATGGCCTTGGCCCCATCGATACCGGCATTGTTCACGAGAATATCGATGCCGCCCCACTGCCGATCGAGCTCCGCGAACATGGCATCAACCTGCGCGGTATCGCTAACGTCGGCCTGCACGCCAAGGGCCGTCGCGCCGCCAGATTGCAGCTCAGCCAGTAACGCCGTCGTCGCTTCCGGATGTGCCACATAATTCACAGCGACGCGTGCACCGGCCGCAGCCAGTTCGCGCACGATCGCTGCGCCGATGCCTGAATTGGCGCCGGTCACCAGCGCCCGCTGCTGATCGAGTCTGATCTGCATGCACATGCTCCACTAAATCGACCAAATCCAGCGCACATAGTGGCGCAATCGCGCACTGCGGGATATGATTTCCGGATTATCTGCGGTACTCCGCCGCCGCAGGTGGTGGCGCGCGTAAAATAGCAGTACTGATCGCTCCCTGAGCGCGCCACACACGGACAAACCCCTTGGATACCAGCGTTATCGACCCGGTATGCGGCATGACAGTCCAGCCGGAAACCGCCGCAGCACAAACGGACTATCAGCAAAGAACCTGGCACTTCTGTTCCACCAGATGCCAAGCCAGGTTCATAGCCGATCCTGCGGCGTATTTGAGCAAAGACCGGGAAACGCCGGTGCCTGCCAAAGGCGCGGCGCAGTACACCTGCCCGATGCACCCGCAGATCGTCCGCAATGCGCCGGGCAGCTGTCCGATCTGCGGCATGGCGCTGGAACCCCTGGTGCCCGCCGGCGACGAGGAGAACGCTGAACTTATCGACATGAGACGGCGCTTCTGGGTGAGCGCAGCGCTGGCGCTACCGGTGTTCGTGGTAGCCATGGCAGCCGAGCTGGCGCCGACTCTGCTGGCCAAACTCATGAATCCAATGCAGGTGCAGTGGTTTGAAGCCCTGCTCGCGACCCCCGTGGTTTTATGGGGCGGTTGGCCGTTCTTCGTGCGCGGCTGGCAGTCGCTCGTGAACCGTCACCTGAACATGTTCACGCTGATTGCATTGGGCGTTGGTGTGGCCTGGATCTACAGCGTGGCGGGGTTACTGCTGCCCACACTGTTTCCACCCACGGTGCGCATGGCAAACGGCATGGTGCCTTTGTATTTCGAGGCTGCGGCGGTGATCACGGCTTTGGTGCTGCTCGGCCAGGTAATGGAGCTGAAAGCACGCGGCCGCACCAGTGCCGCCATCAAGCAGCTGCTGGGTCTCGCGCCCAGGACGGCACGCGTCGTGCGCGCCGACGGACACGAGGAAGACATTGCACTCGATCAGGTGCACCCCGGCCAGGTGCTGCGGGTTCGACCCGGCGAAAAGGTGCCGGTCGATGGCATCGTCACCGAGGGTGCGAGTTCGGTGGATGAATCGATGGTGACGGGCGAGGCGATGCCGGTTGAAAAGCATGCCGGCGACAAACTCATCGGCGCCACGATCAATGGCACCGGCAGCCTGCAGATGCGTGCCGAGCGCGTCGGCGCCGATACGCTGCTGTCACAAATTGTGCACATGGTCGCGGCCGCCCAGCGTACGCGCGCGCCGATTCAGCGACTCGCGGACCAGGTGGCCAGCTGGTTCGTGCCGGCGGTGATGCTCTCCGCCGTGGTGACCTTTGGCATCTGGATGTGGCTGGGCCCGGAGCCGCGCCTGGCGCACGCGCTGATCAATGCGGTGTCAGTGCTGATCATCGCCTGCCCCTGCGCTCTGGGCCTGGCGACCCCGATGTCCATCATGGTGGGCACAGGTCGAGGCGCGATGGCGGGCGTACTCATCCGGGATGCCGAGGCGCTGGAGACACTGGAAAAAGTCGACACCCTGGTCACCGACAAGACCGGCACGCTGACCCTGGGCAAGCCGCTGCTGGTGACGGTGGTGGCCAGCGCAGGCTTTGTCGACGACGACATCGTGCGCTGGGGCGCGAGCCTCGAGCGCGCCAGCGAACACCCGCTGGCGGCCGCCATTGTCGCGGGCGCCGCAGCGCGACACCTGTCCCTGGAATCGGTGGTCGACTTTGAATCGCAGACCGGGAAGGGCGTTGCCGGCCGAATTGGCAATCGGCACGTCGCCATCGGCAACAGCACCATGATGCAGACCCTGAACGTTGCGGTGGAGGCGCTCAACGCTTGTGCGCAAACGCTGCGCGGCGAGGGGCAGACCGTGATGTTCATCGCCGTCGATGGCAAGGCGGCAGGACTAATCGGTGTCGCCGACCCGATCAAGGAAAGCACACCGGAAGCCATCCGTCAGTTGCATGCTGAAGGATTGACCATCGTCATGTTGACCGGCGACAGCAAAGCCACCGCGGAGGCAGTGGCCAGGAAGCTCGGCATCGACCGCGTCATTGCCGAAGTATTGCCGGAGCAAAAAGCCGAGTTGATCAGGCAGTTGCAGACTGAAGGGCACATTGTCGCGATGGCCGGGGACGGCATCAACGACGCGCCGGCATTGGCCCGGGCCCAGGTGGGTATCGCCATGGGTACGGGCACCGACGTGGCGATGGAGAGTGCCGGCATCACCCTGATCAAGGGCGATCTGCGCGGCATCGTGCGGGCACGCCACTTAAGCCGCGCGACCTTAAGGAATATCCGCCAGAACCTGTTCTTTGCCTTTGTCTATAACGTGCTGGGTGTGCCGATCGCCGCGGGTGTGCTGTATCCGTTCTTCGGGTTGCTGCTCTCGCCGATGATTGCGGCGGCGGCCATGAGCTTCAGTTCCGTGTCGGTCATCAGCAATGCGATGCGGCTCAATCGGGTGGAGATATGAGCGATGACGCCCGGCTGCACCGGCCCAGTGAAGCATGCGCGTATGATCATAGACTGCCTTCGGTTATGCTGGCTGCCACTCGTTAGACCATTCGATGCAGCATTGGAAAACGGTGCCGATGTCAATTTTTCCACGAACAACAATTACCACTGATTTCCAAAGGAGCGGCCATGTCTATCGAGCTTCGTTACCTCGCACTCGTCACGATACTCACGGGACTAACGTGGGTGCCCTACATCCTCAACACGATCGCGGTCCAAGGGCTCGTCAACGCGGTTGGCTATCCCGAGAACCCGCCACCGCTCGCGCCGTGGGCGCGGCGCATGAAGGCGGCCCACTACAACTCGGTCGAGAACCTGGTTGTGTTTGCAAGTCTGGTGCTGGTGGCCCACGCCGCCGGCCTCAGTAACGCCGCGATCGCCGGCTCGGCGACGGTGTATTTCTGGGCGCGTGTCGTGCACCTGGCGGCCTATACCTTTGCTGTTCCATGGGTGCGGACCGCCGCGTTCGCCGTCGGCGTCGCCTGCCAGGCGTGCATCGCCTGGCATATTCTCGCCTGATCCTGCGAGCCGCCAGCATCTTGAGCGCCGCGACAGACGGGTATGGTGCGGTTGCCCTTCAGTTCTGTGCCAATTCGCAACCGTTAACACTTGCTCTCTGCATCGGGCGCCTGACCCGCAGTTGACGGTGGCGGACGACTGCTCTGACACCACACAGTCAGGCATTGCAGGCTCATTCCGGCAGTAGTCTAATTCAGCAATTGCCCCATTTGGAGAACCCGATGAATGGCCTGGCAATTTCCTCATTGGCGATCGTTGCTATCGCACTAATGTCCAGCACCCGAGTGGGCAGCGACGATCATGCCGCCGTCAAGTCCGCTGTCGAAGAGATTCGATTGCTTGAGGAAGAGCGCAACCAAGCAATACTTCACGGCGATTCGGCTGCTCTTGAGCGCATGACTTCGGATGACTATACGTTTGTCACCCTGCGCGGAGAAATGCTGACGAAGGCGGCAATTGTTCAGAATTTTCGCTCCGGAGTGGCAAAATATCAATCAAGAGAGATTTCCGATTTGAATATTCGTGTCTATGGTAACTCTGCGGTCGTGACAGGACGGGCAATTCAAAAGGGGGCAGAAAACGGCAAGGACTACAGCGGCAACTATTGGTTTACACGCGTATATATCAATAAAGGTGGCCGCTGGATTACGGTAGCTCTCCAGACGACTCTGATACAGAAGTGAGCACGCAGCCGACCGATTGGAGCCCAGCCAAGCGCGACTTTGAACGCCCGCTTTGTTTCGGGCGTTCCATAGTCCCGAAGGACTCAAGTTGGCTGTTATGGAGAGCTCTCCATAACGGCCCATAACAGTCATCCAGTGCTCCGAATTGGTTGCCACATAGCCGTCGTTCCTGCGAACTACAATTGGCCAGCGCGCCGGCGACGTGACGGAACCCAATTCAAGTTGCTATGCCGTACGATGTACGGTATTCTTCCGTACAAATCATATTCGGAGCTATCCAATGCCCGCCACTGCGCGCCTTGATTTACGCCTATCCGCGCGAGACCGGGAGCGAATTGACCGCGCCGCGTCCTTGGCCGGGCTGCCGCTCGCGGCTTTCGTACGTACCGCGGTGCTGCGTGAGGCCGATAGGACGGTCGCTGCCGAATCAGTATCAACACTTTCTCCGACCGAATCGAAGCGGTTCCTTACGGCACTCGCTAAGCCATTTGCGCCAAATACCGCCCTCCGCCGTGCAATCAAGAAAGGTGATGAGCTCGGCGTTTAAGGTGGAATTGGAGGTACAAGAGCTCGATTCAGCGCAGCACAATCGTGCGGGTTTCGACTGCGGCGTAGAGGTATTGAATCGGTATCTCAAAGGTCTAGCGACGCAGCATCGCGCCAAAGGAATTGCGACGACGTTTGTGTTGATTGATGCCGATCAGCCAGCTCGAATCCTCGGCTACTACACGTTGAGCGCTGCCACTATTTCCTTCGAGACACTCACGGATGCGGATCGCAAAGGTTTGCCGGCGTACCCGATTCCAGCTGTGCGAATTGGTCGATTAGCAGGTGCCTGTTCGGCTCGTGGGCAAGGATTTGGTGAATTGCTGCTGCAGAATGCGATCAAGCGAACACTACGGCTGCGGACTACGCTCGGAGTATATGCCATCGTTGTCGAGGCCAAAGACGCCGCAGCCGAGGCGTTCTATCGCAAATACGGGTTCCGTCTGTGCGATGCACTAACCCGCCAACTCTATCTGCCGCTGGGCGCTGGATGATTCGACGCGACCGACAGCAACCGGCCACTATGTGCATCGATCGATTATGCGTAGCGGAAGGGATTCTTACCTGGGAAATCGCTACAAATATAGAGTGAGCGTCGTTGGTGGCGACATCAATAATGCACATAATTTCGGCGTCCGCGCTAGCCGAACGATGTGGCAGCGACGTGCTTACCGTCGATCTTCAATCCTTACGATCAGGGCGGGTAATTGGGGTCTCGGTACTACGCATCGTCGAGAAATCCAGGTTAAATTCATCTCTAAATCGCCCTCAGAGCGTTGACCCTGGAGGCACGGCAACAGGCAGTTAGGCCGCGCCGGCAGCGGAAGTATCACCACTGCGACTGCGAGAATTATGGGTAGCATGAATTGCGTTCGCGGCTTGTTTGCAGCGTCGCCGGCGTTTTCAGGCACATAATCGATCGATGCACATAATGGCCGCCAGCGGACATTTCTGCGGCACCATGGTATCAACGAATCTATACGCGCCTGATCGCGTGGCCAGGTGCCATAATTCGGCTGCTGCGCGTCAGGTGTCATGGGGCTGCGGAGGTGAGTATGGCCGCTAAATCCGTTATGAGAAGACTGCTGTTATGGAGCGGTGCCGTGGTGATGGCCGGGGCGGCGCTCGCGCAGGGCGCGCCCGCCTATGACATCGTCATATCCGGCGGCCACATCGTTGACGGCACCGGGTCGCCCTGGTATTCGGGCGACATCGGCATCCACGCCGGAAAGATCGCCGCGATCGGCAATCTGGCCGCGGCCCCCCGCCGCCGCACCATTGAGGCCAAGGGCATGGTCGTGGCGCCCGGGTTCATCGACATGCTGGGACAATCAGAACTCACCATCCTCGTTGAGCCGCGGCTACCCTCGAAAATCTATCAGGGCATTACTACGGAAGTGACCGGTGAAGGCAGCTCCGCCGCCCCGCAGAACGAAGCCATCATCAAAGAATCCGCTACCACCCTTGAGCATCTGCACATCAACCCTGACTGGCGAACGCTGCGCCAGTATTTCGCGCGCCTGGAGAAGCAGGGAATCGGCATCAACCTCGCCTCCTACGTGGGCGCCACGCAGGTGCGTGCGATGGTACTGGGCTTCAATGATATCCAGCCGAGCGCCGCGCAACTCGAGCAGATGACCACCCTGGTTCGCGCAGCGATGCGGGATGGCGCAGTGGGTGTTTCCACTTCGCTTCAGTATCCGCCGGCTCCGTACGCGAGAACCGAGGAGCTGATCGCCCTGGCCACGGAAGCCGCGAAATCCGGCGGCATCTACGCGACGCACATGCGCAGCGAGGGCGATGCGATCATGCAATCGATCGATGAGACCGTGCGCATCGGCCGCGAGGCGCATATCCCGGTAGAGATCTGGCATCTCAAGGTGGCCGGCAAGGGCAACTGGGGCCGCATGCCGCGGGTCATTGCCAGGATCAACGCTGCGCGCGCGGCGGGAGTCGATGTCACGGCGGACACCTATGCATACACCGCCTGGTACAACACGATGTCGGCGTTCATCCCACCCTGGGCGCACGACGGTGGCGATGCCAGACTGATCGAGCGCCTGAAGGATCCGGCCATGCGTGCGCGCATCCGTCAGGAGCTGCTGACGCCCTCGAGTGCCTGGGACAATGAATGGCAGGAGATTCCGGGGCCCGAGGCCATCATGATCGGCGTGGTGCAGAACCCGCAGCTGCTGCAGTTCCAGGGCAAACGCCTTGCCGATGTCGCCAAGGCATGGAACAAGGATCCCATCGACACACTTTTTGATTTCCTGATCGAGGACAACGCCTTCACGGGCTGCGCGGTGTTCGGTATGTCGGAAGCCGACGTGAGCCTGGCGCTTCAACAGCCGTGGGTTGCTGTCAACAATGACTCGTCCGGCACTTCGCCCGAAGGCCTGCTCGGTTCCGAGCACCCGCATCCGCGCGCCTATGGGACTTTTCCGCACATCCTGCGCAAGTACGTGCGCGAAGACGGATTGCTGAGCCTCGAAGAGGCGATTCGCAAGTTCTCGGCGCTGCCGGCGCAACGCATGCGCTTCACCGATCGCGGTGTGCTCAAGGCAAACATGTGGGCGGATGTCGTGATCTTTGATCCGGCAACGATTCGCGACCTGGCAACATTCGAAAATCCGAATCAATTGTCACAGGGCATGGACTACGTGCTGGTAAACGGTGTTCCGGTCATTGAGCACGGCAAGATGAGCGGCGCGTTGCCAGGGAAAGTGATCAGGGGCGCGGGCTATCAGCCTTAGGGCCAGTTGGCAGGTGGGGACGGCAGTCCAGTGAGGCACACTGTCGGCATGCCGAAGAAAACTGAAGCAACTGTCGCGGCTAGTGTTGCCAGCCAGATCCGGGTTTTTTGAGGGCAGCGAGTGCTGCTTGACTCGGACCTGGCAGTGCTTTACGCAGTTCCGACGCATCGACTCAACGAGGCGGTCAAGCGCAACGCCGCCCGATTCCCCGGGGATTTCGCATTTCGCCTCAGCGCGGGCGAGCAGAGCACTTTGATATCGCAAACTGCGATATCAAAGCCCGGACGTTGGGGGCCGCCGCAAACCAGCTACGGTGTTCACAGAACACGGCGCCATCATGGCCGCCACAATCCTGAACAGCCCACGTGCAGTCGAGATGAGCGTCTACGTGGTAAGGGCGTTTGTAAAACTTCGTGAGGTGATGGGCTCGCACGCGGAGTTGGCCCGAAAGCTCGAGACGCTGGAGAAATCGGTGACATCTCTTGATTCCAAACCGCGCCGGCAGTTTGACGAGGTCTACGGAGCCATTCTTTTGCTCATGGGGCCGGGAGCAGCAGAGCAGTAGGCTTTACACGTTCGGGCAGATAGGACCCATGTCTCCGGTATAAAACGTCACCCATGTGACCGGAACGAACCCACGAAACGGCACTGAACCGAACTAAAGGGGCTTTTTGTCGATCCCCTCCCGCCCATTTTCAATCGCCGCCGATCATCCGGGCGGCCTTCCGCCGGCGACGACGATGGGTTCGTCGAGCGCTCGCCGATATTCTTCCTCGTCGATCGCATCCACCGAGCGCAACTTCGCCAACAGCTCTTCGATCAGTGAGCGCAGCCCAGGACCCGGCGTGCCGTGCGCGAATGAACTCTGATACTTGATCGGCCCCGGGATGATCGCGACCAGGAAGGCCATCTCGGCCGGCGTCAGGGCCCGGGGTTCGCGCCCGAAATAGGTATGGGCCGCGGGTCGCAGGCCACGCAGGTCCGGTCCCCACTCGATGATATTCAGGTAAATCTCGAGGATGCGATCCTTACCGAGCGCCGACTCGAGTAGGAACGTGATCGCCAGTTCCTGCAGCTTGCGTCCGAGCTGCTTGTCGCGCGACAGGAACAGGTTCTTGGCCAGCTGCTGGGTGATTGTCGACGCGCCGCGCGCGGCGCCGCCGCGCGACCAGTTGGTGAGCAGCGCGGTGGGCAGTTCGCGCAGGTCGATGCCGCGATGCCCGTAGAAGCCTGTGTCTTCGGCAAGCAGAAGAGTGCGCACGAACAGCGGCGGAACGTCGCGCAGGGCGATAAAGTCGGGGGATGCGGGCGAGACGTCGATGGGACGGTGCGGCCCGGGGCCGTCATCGGAGCTGAAGATGAAATCGCCGCGCAGGCGCACGATCGCCGGCGGCATCTGGCGTGGCGGCCTGAAGTCGATCTTCTGGCTCACCGAGAGCGAGGCAGGTTCCGCCAGACGTCCACGTACCCGCACGTCGATCGTGGCCGAGCCAAGGTCATGGCCGCCGCCGGGCGCCATTTCCAGGCTTTCGGGCACCGCGAGCCCCGATGTGCCCAGCAGTTGCGCGAAGTCTAGCCGCCGCACGCCGAGTGCGAGATCGACAACCGGATCGGTGTCGAGGTCGCGCAGCGCGAGCGAACCCGACAGGGCCGCACCGGCCACCGTCGCGTGGAGCTCGGGGATCTCGATCGTGCCCTTAGGGCCCCGCCAGGCGCCATCGAATCGTAGGGTCACGTCTGTCGGATCGCCGAGCTGCGGTTCGCCGGCAGCGTTATCCGCCAGCGCTCCCAAGCGCGCGCCGCGCGCGCCCAGACCTACGTGGAAACGGAGCGCGTCGGTGCTAGCCTGAAGATCCACGCGGCCGTCCGCAATACCAGCATCGAGCAGCGGGTGGGCGTCGCGCAGTACGTCGAGCAGACGGCCGACGTCGAGCCCACGTGCCTCGACGCTCCACGCGCTGCCCACCGGATCCGCAAGCTTGCGGATTGACAGGCCGGCCTGTGGCTCCACCAGCGTGAGCCGGAAGTCCTCGCCGAGAATGCCCGCCATGTCCCAGGCAGTGGCCGGCGAACTGACCCTGACCCCTGCTGGGCCCGCGAGAGCGGCGGCGCGAACTGCGAGTCGCAGGCGGCCGGGCCACGTGGCCGCGATCATGTCGGCATGCAGTCGCACTCCAGACCTAAGATCGAGATCGAATCCCTCCAATCGCAGCAACGGCCAGACGCCGACGTGTACCAGTCCGATTCGGGCAACCATGCCATGGCGCACGGCCGCGGACTCGATCCGCGCACGCACGGCGTGCTCGAGCGTGGATCTCAGCGACAGCGCGACCAGGCTTGCGAACAGCGCCGCGGCAATCGCTCCTAGCCACCACCGTCGCCCGCGGATTCGAAACCTAAACATCGACGCAAGGATGCCACAGTCGGATCGTGCGCTGGCTGATGGGCGTCGGGTCGCAGACGGCCTCGATCAGGTCCGCTTCAATCGGGCCCTTCGGGCCAGGCGGCGCCTTCCGATGCGAATACTCAGCTGGTCTCGGGTACGGGCCCAAGTCCGGCAACGCGCGATAGGACTTCCTGCGCCACGCGAATCAGGCCCTCGACCAACGACCGGTCTACGTCCAGGTGCCCCTCATACTCCGCGATGTTGCGCTTGCGGTGTCCTTGGTCCAGAACACGCCATTGTTCGGCAGGAAGTTTCACGGTGTGCTCCAGACACTGGAACACCATGTAGCGATTCTCGGATCGGTAGCCGTGCCACCTCAATGCCGCGAGCGAGAACGCGTGGGCCGCGTTATAGGCCAGATCAAATCGGCTATCCAAACTCAGGTCTTCCGACTTCGCATCTTTTAGACGCGCTTTGCCCGACCGGAGCAATCCGTCGATTTCCGATTGCGCCGCGGCCTCCACCTTCAGCTGGCGGACGCGAACCAGATTATCCAGTTGCGGCAAGCCCATTCGTACTCCCCATCAGCACGATATGCTCACCCGCCAGCACCTTGGTCAGGAACGGATGCTTGGCATTGAGCCGTCGCCTGAATTCCGCGCCGTCGTACAAGGTCACGCTTACTTTTCGCGCAAGCTGGCGCTCCGCGGTGGATAGCGCTGCATAGGCCTGCTCCAGCGTGAGATCGTCGGACACGATCAGCAGATCCAAATCACTGGACGCCGTTTCTGATCCTTTCGCGACCGTACCGTAGATGACCGCCAGTTGTATGCGCGCGGCCAGCGGGGTAAGCGCGGTCTTGACCGGCTCCGCTGCCCCAACGGTCTTCAGGACGATGCTGTGAAGTTCCTGGAACAGTGGAGACGCCGCATTGGCCTTGAAGTACTTGCGCCCGCCTACCCTGGTCGCGAGCACCAGCCCGCTGTCTTCGAGCCGGCGTAGTTCCCTTTGAACGGCCCCGGACCCGGATGCAGCGAGCCCGATTAGCTCATTGGCAAAGAAGCTGCGATCCGGTTGGCCGAACAACAGCCCTAGCGTCCGCCGCTGCGTTGTTGAGAACAGGGCATTGGCTAAGCCGCCGTGCGGGGCTTCCGCCACACGTTGCGGCGTTGCCGTTTGACCCTTTGACTTGGTCCTGCTGACTGCCCGCTTAATACCCATTCTGGGTATGATAATGCCCACAATGGGTATGTTCAAGTTCTATGGTTATTGAGACGCTGGCCAGGCCCGAGGATCTCGACAGGTTCATCGTACTGGCCCTTGCGGAACTGCACGGACTCGACGAAGGCAACATTGCGAGATTCCGCATGCGACCCTCGATGTTTCGATTGTGGCGGAGCGAGTAGCGACTCTTTGAGGAGCGAAAACATTCACCGCCTTCCGGGCCCACAACCGGACATCTATCCGGTCATAAGGAGACAATAAATAATACTATGTTATTGATTATATTCGTCTTTTATAGTAATTGAATCCGGACATTAAAGCGGACATACTGGAAGCCATGGACCGCAACGAATCCGAAGGGTTGATGGAGCCGCTCCGCCTCGCCGAGAGCGCCTCTCAGCGCCTAGCGCTGACCGATCTTGCGGTCGAGCTCGCCGCGCGCTCCGCCGGATTCAGACGCAGCCTGCCCGACGGCCTGCGCAGCGCGCTGGCAGATCTCGTGCGTGCCATGAATTGCTACTACAGCAACCTGATCGAAGGGCATAACACGCACCCGGTCGATATCGAGCGAGCGCTCAGGAAGGACTACAACAAGGATCCGCACAAGCGCGACCTTCAGCTCGAAGCCAGGGCCCACATCAACGTGCAGCAGTGGATCGACAGCGGTGGCCTGAGAGGCCTCGCAACTTCCAAGGCTGCCATCCAGGAAATTCACCGCCGCTTCTGCGATCAGCTGCCGGAAGCGCTGCTTTGGGTGGAGAACCCGGAAACCTCAGAGCGGCTCAAGGTCGTACCAGGGGAGCTGCGCACGCGCGACGTCAAGGTTGGCGCGCTCGTCTCCATCAGTCCAGGCGCAGTGCCGCGCTTTCTCGCCAGGTTTGAAGAAGCCTACAGCGACCTCGGCAAGACAGAAGCCATATTGAGCGCCGCGGCGGCGCATCACCGCCTGCTGTGGATTCACCCTTTTCTCGATGGCAATGGTCGCGTCGCGCGACTGATGTCGCATGCTGCGCTGTTGGAGACGCTCGACACGGGCGGCATCTGGTCGGCTGCGCGCGGCCTGGCGCGTAACGTCGCGGCGTATAAGAGCCAACTCGCCAGCTGTGATCTACCACGCCGCAACGACCTCGATGGTCGTGGCCCCCTGAGCCAGGAGGCGCTGGCTGACTTCACGCGCTTCTTTCTCGAGATCTGTCTCGATCAGATTCACTTTATGGAGGAGCTGGTGCAGCCCGATCGCCTGCGCGCCCGAATCCTCCTCTGGGCCGAGGAAGAGATTCGCCTGGGTTTGCTCCCGACCAAGTCCGGCAACGTGCTTGAGGCCTTGTTGTATCGTGGTGCGCTGCCTCGCAGCGACATCGCCGAACTGGTGGCGACCGGAGAGCGCCAAGCGCGCAGGGTCGTCGCCGCTCTAACAGACAAAGGAGTAGTGACAGCGGAGAGCACGCGCGCACCGTTGCATCTTGCCTTTCCAGCAGCGTTGGCGCCCCGATGGATGCCTGGGTTGTTTCCGGAGCAGTCCGCGCAGACGTAACGTGTGGGTATGGCTTGGCTTGGCTTGGCTTGGCGCTACAATGAAGTCGTGTTCATGTGTGCAACCCGGCGCGTCATGGTGGCTTTGATGATCGCCTGTGCAATTGGTACTCAATCGTGCACTGCGCTTTCATAGCGAACCGGGCAAGACTTACCGCGTGCGCTACACACCACTAAAGCAACAACTCTGGCATGCGCTGCCTAGTGATATGGCCATTGTCGAATCTCGTGATGGAGCCGAATTGCCAATGCCTTCCGCGCACGATGCCATGCTGGAACCCAGGGGGAATGGTGGCCAGGGGTGGAATTGAACCACCGACACGCGGATTTTCAGTCCGCTGCTCTACCAACTGAGCTACCTGGCCGCCGGATCGGAAGGGCGCGTATTAGACCGGGCTGGGGGCCAAAGCGTCAAGGCAAGGGGCCCAATAACCCTGTTAATAACGCGGGTCAGGTGCCCGCTGGCTTGAATTCCGTGGGGCGCTCGGAGCCGGTGCCGAAAAAAAACTTCTCCATCTCGGCCTCCAGGAACTTGCGAGCCTTGGGCTCCACCGGTGAGAGGCGGTATTCATTGATCAGCATCACCTGGTGGGCCACCCAGCGGGTCCAGGCCTCGCGGGAAACGTTCTCGAAGACGCGCTGGCCCAGCGGGCCGGGGTACGGAAGGCGCTCGAGGCCGGGAGCCTCGCGCTTGAGGATTACACAATTGACCATACGGCTCATGACAGGCTCCGGATCAGCATCGTGACGGGCGCCGGCAGGCCCACGCGCTGCGGCTGTGCGGCGTTATACCAGAGGGTCGCGGGTCCATCCATCCCACCGGCGGGCCCGGCGCAGCGCGCCAGGATTGGCATGATTTCCAGGTCGAAGTGCGTAAAGGCATGACGCATGATCGAGCGCGGTTGCGGCTCGAGTACCGCCGCCGCGAGTCGCGTAGCGGCGTAGAGGCGGGCCGCTGCGATGCTGGGAAACTGCGGTGGGCTCCACAAGCCACCCCATACGCCGCGCTCGGGACGACGCTCGAGCAGCACGCAGCCATCAGCCTGTAGTGCGAGCAGCATCACCACGGACTGTGAGCGTCGCGCGGGGCGCGGACGTGGCGCCGGAATTTCATGCTGACGCCCGCTGCGGCGCGCACCACAGTGATCATTCAGCGGACAGGCCGGACACAAAGGCCGGCGCCGTACGCAAATCGTGGCGCCCAGATCCATGATCGCCTGGGTATAGGTCGCGACTTCACTGTTCGGCGTACAGGCCTCGGCGAGTAACCACAGCTGCTGTTCGACGCCGCGCTGCGTGGGCGAGCCTGCAATGGCGAAATAGCGCATCAGCACGCGCCGCACGTTGCCGTCCAGTATCGCGCAGCGCTCGCCGGCGCCAAGCGCGCGAATCGCCGCAGCGGTCGAGCGGCCGATGCCGGGAAGCTCCAGCAGCTGCGCGCTGGTGGACGGCAATTCACCGCCGTGCTGGGCACAAACCAGCTGCGCCGTGCGATGGAGATTGCGGGCGCGCGAGTAGTAGCCCAGGCCCGACCACAGGTGCAGTACATCATCAAGCGGCGCCGCGGCGAGTGCAGCGAGATCGGGAAAGCGCTGCATGAAGCGTGCGTAATAGTCGACGACCGTCGCCACCTGCGTCTGCTGCAGCATGATCTCCGAGATCCAGACGCGAAAGGGTGTCGGCTCACGCTGCCAGGGCAGATCGTGTCGCCCATGGCGCGCATGCCAGGAAATCAGAGCTGGAGCAACCCGGTCGGTGTCGCGCACTGCCTTCAACTGATAGTCGGATCCTCAGGATGCCTGAGTTGTACCAGTCGTGGCAAATTGGCGGCGCGGCGTGCGACGAACTCTTCTGCAACTTGCACCAGGTCGATGTTCAGGCTATCGGCCGCGCTTACCAGGGCAATCAGCAGCTCGCCCATTTCAAGCGGCACCTGCGCTTGCTGCTCGCGCGGCAGCAATGCGCACTGTTGCGCATAAAGCACCAGCGCCTGCTTCAGTGCGATGAAGTCCTGGTTTTTACTGCTCGCCATGTGTGGTTCGCACCTCAAAGATTGCCCCTTACTGTCGCTAGCCGATTATCGATCCGCCGGGCTGCTGGGGTATCCTGTCGGCGCCCGCCGACAGCCCCGCTTGAGAGAGCCTTTATCAACACCAGGACGCCGTGGTTCATGGCAAGACGTTTAATACTTCCCGCCCTGGCCTTGCTGGCCTGCGCGCTCGTGGCCTCTACCTGGCATGTGTTCGGCAATGTCTGGGACGAGCCCGAGCACATCGCCGCGGGTATGTCGTTGCTTGATCGCGATCAATATCTCTACGACGATCAGCACCCGCCGCTCGCGCGCCTGGCGGCCGCGCTGGGTCCGCACCTGGCGGGCGCCCGCCTGCGCGTTGATGCGAATCCGGGCGGTGTCGAAGCGGGTCGGGACATTCTTTATAACTCGAATGCCAGTTACGACACGCTGCTGACCCTGGCGCGCTTAGGGATGCTGCCGTTTCTGATAGTGCTGATCTTCGCTTTGTGGCGCTGGGTGCGGGACAACCACGGTGAGCGGGTCACCTGGATGAGCACACTGTTCCTGCTCAGTACACCCGCAATCCTCGGTCACGCCGGCGTCGGGGCCCTGGATGTTCCGGTGACCGCGCTGTGCGTGCTGAGTTTTTATTTTCTGCAACGCTGGATTGCCGCGCCAACTGTGCAGCGCGGCGCCGCCCTGGGGCTGGCGTCAGGGTTGGCAGTGAGCACCAAGATGTCGGCGCTGCCTTTTATCGGCATCGCGGCTGTGGTGTTGTTCGCGATGCAGGCCATGTTGAATGGCCGCCAGACACGTCTGCCCCCAGGCATCAGGGCCTATATCGGCAGCGCCGCGCTCGCTGCGCTGCTGGCGCTCATCGTCTGCGTCGCGATTTACGGACCGCACCTTATCTATCTGACTACTCCAGACTTCAAGCCGAACCGCGCACTCGACGCGCTGGTGGGTCAAAGCGGCTGGCTGCACGAGCTCGCCTACCATCTGGCCGCACACTGGCGCGTGCCGCTGGGCGCGCAGGAAGTAGTGCTCAACATTCTTGGCGTTGAGTTCCACAATACACATGGGCATCCAGCCTACCTGCTGGGTCAGACCGATCTGCTGGGTTGGTGGTATTTTTATCCGGTGGCCTTGAGTGTCAAGACACCGATACCGATGCTGGTGCTCGGCATTCCGGGTCTGGTCTGGCTGGCATTGCACGGATGGCGCGAGCGACGGCTTGGAATCATGGCGCCGGCGCTGATCTTTGCCGCGCTGCTGATATTCTGCTGCCTGTACAGCCACATCAATATCGGCGTGCGTCACGTGCTGGTGCTCTACCCATTGCTGGCGATCGGCGCCGCTGCAGCCAGCGTCGCACTGTGGAACAGCCTGCGCGCGCGCTGGGCCCGCGGCCTGCTTGGTGCGGTGCTGCTCTGGCAGGTCGCCACGGTGGTGTACGCGTATCCCGACTACCTGGCCTACTTCAACGCCTTCGCAGGCGCGCACCCGGAGCGCATCCTGGTCGATTCCGACCTGGACTGGGGACAGGACCTGCGTCGTCTGTCACTGGAACTGGCGCGCCGGCGCGTGAGCGCGCTCTACATCGCCTATCGCGGCTCAGCCGATCTGAGCCGCGAACACCTGCCGCCCTACCAGCTGCTGGCACGCGCTCAGCGCGTCACCGGCTGGATCGCCATCGACATGCTGGCACTGAAGGAATCGGGCGACGGCTATGCGTGGCTGGCTGACTACCAACCGCTACAACGCGTCGGCAAGTCCATCGATCTCTATTACCTGCCGACGCGCTGATAGACTCCGCCCATGCTCAACGCCACTACCCTGATCGCCGCCGGCTGTACTTTCGGCATCCTCGCCGCGCTTACGCGCCGGCCATTGACGGCACTGCTGCTGTTGCTGTTTCTGTTGAGCGCCGTCCTGGTAAGTTCGGCAATCATGCAATCCTTCCTCGGCATGCCACTGACGCTCGCTGATGTGCAGTTTTTCTTTCGCGACCCGCTCGATGACATGAAACTGTTCCTGAATTACCCGGCGTTGGGCCTGAGTTTTCTCGGCATCATCGCCGGCTTCCTGCTGCTGCTTGTATGCGGCTGGCGGCTTGAGCGCTCGCGCTGGCCGGCGCGCTCGAGCGCTCTGATCCACGGTACCCGCTTCACCGTGGCAGTTGCGTTGGTCACGGTGCTCGCCGTCGGCTACAGCGCGGCGCCGCCCCTGGCGCATGCCGGTGCCGCGGATGATCGTGATGCCTTGAGCGCATTTCTCGCCATGCGCCACATGGAACTGGCAGATCACTGGGCCGAAAGACTGAATGTTTTTTTTGCAAATCGCGACATGCTGGCGACCATTCCGCCTGCGCACCGGCAGACACGCTTTCCGATGTCCGAGCAGATTGTGAGCGCGACCGGCGCCATGCCTGCTGCCGCGGACGCGCGCCGGCCGGATGTACTGATGGTGCTGGAGGAAAGCACCTTCGATCCGCAGTTGATCCGCAAGTGTCGAGCTGCGCCCTGCAACAGTGCCATGTTTCGTGCTCCGGCCAGCGCGCTGCGCACGCTGCAAAGCCCGCTGCTGGTGCACACCACGGGCGGGGGCACCTGGCTCACCGAGTTCGCATTTCTTTCAGGTTTCGATTGGCGCAGCTTCGGGCGCGGCGGTGCCTATGCGCCCGTGTCACTCGCGCCACGCCTGCGCCAGTCATTGCCGCAATATCTGCGCACGCTTGGTTATCACACCGTCGTGTTCTCTGCGGTAGGTGCCGATTTTCTGCGCGCGCGTTCGGCTTATCGCTACTACGGCTTCGATGAGTTTTACGCTGCACAGGATCTGCAGCTCCCGGATGACTGGCCGGCGGTGCGCGATAGCATGCTGTTCGACAAGGCGCTCGCCATACTCAAGCAAAGCCGCGATCAGCGGCCGCTGTTCATATTCATGTTGACGATCCGCAATCACGGTCCGCATGGTGAAACGGACGGCGCACTGCCAGTGGGTGTGCGGGCGGTGGAAAAGCAGCTGGGTCGGCCGCTGGCCGATTACCTGGCGCGCCTGGACGATTCCGCCCGGGATATCGAGGCGCTGCGCCGCAGCTGGCTGGCGGCGCCGCGGCCGCGCGTGCTGGGCTGGTTTGGCGATCATCAACCGGACTTTTCCAAGGCCTTTATCAACACGATGGCTGACATGAATGTCACGCGTCTGGCGCCCAATGCGGGCGCGAGGCATCTGCGTTTTCTCACCTACCACCAGTTGAGTGCCAATTTCGGCGTTCCTGGCGTGACCACATCGCCTGAGGCACTCGACGTGCCGTTCCTGGGCAGTGAGCTACTGAGCTTTGCCGGGCTACCACTGGATGCCAGTGCACAGGCCGCGCTCAGTGTGGCGCAGCGCTGTCGCAGGCTGCTGCTCGACTGCGCTGATCGCGCGCTCATCGACGATTTCATGAGCTATCGCATTCATGATCTGCAGGCGGTACGCTAGCGCGACTTCTGAATCAGGCGCGCAGCCGATACACCAGGCGAAAGCGCGCGTTGGTGGCACTCGCGCGACCCGCACCAACAATCGCCATCGGCGCCCGTGAGCAGCGCATCGCCGGCCACATAGTGATTCTGGCCGACACGCGCAGTGAGCACGCCGGCCGCGGTCGCGAAGCTGACACTCACCGTCTCGTGCTTGATGAATTCCTGCGCGCCCAGATCGGTGCGCAAATCCACCTCATGCAGTTCAGGCATGGCCGGTGCTCCCTGGCAGCTCGGCTGCGCGGTTGAAATCTGGAGCGGGTGATGGGAATCGAACCCACGTTAGCAGCTTGGGAAGCTGCAGTTCTACCATTGAACTACACCCGCAGCGGCCTAAGTTTACGGCCCAATATGCTGATCCGCAAAGCGTTCAGTGCTTCGCAGCTGTTGGCCAACGGGAATCAAACACACTAAAGTAGCCGCGACGGCATCGCACCCAATGCCGGGAGGCTTATTCGTCATGACCAAACTCAACCCCCTATCCTGCATGCCGCGCGCCATGCTCCTGCTGGGTCTGCTTGGCGCGGTCGCGCACGCGTCGGCCGCCGAGCCGCCTGCTGCTCCCGCGCCTTCGAGCCACTGGCTGCGCTGCGGGGCGCTGTGGGACGGCCGCGGCGGGCCGACGCGGGGGCCCGTGCTGATCGAGATCCGCGGCGATCGTTTCGGCGAGCTGCGGCCCGCGGACGGGCCCTCGCCCCCCGGCCCCGTGACGGATCTCTCGGGCCTGACCTGCCTTCCGGGCCTCATCGACAGCCACACGCACGTGCTCCTCCAGGGAGACATCACCGCGGAGGACTACGACGCGCAGCTGCTCAAGCAGTCGCCCGAGTACCGGACGATCCTCGCCACGGTGAATGCGCGCCGCATGCTGTCGTGGGGATTCACGACCATCCGCGACGTCGAGACCGAGGGTGCCGGCTACGCCGACGTCGATGTTCGCGACGCAATCCAGCGCGGCATCATCCCGGGGCCACGCATGCAGGTCGCCGGCCGATCGATGGACGTCACCGGCGCCTACCCGCTGCTCGGCTACGCACCGGCGGTGGTCGTGCCGAAGGGCGTGCAGGAAGTCGACGGCGCCGAGGGCGGGCGCCGCGCGGTGCGCGAGCAGCTCTCGCACGGTGTCGACTGGATCAAAGTCTATGCCGATCGAAGCTATCGCGTCGCCGGCAACGGTGTGCTCGACGACATTCCAACCTTCACGCTGGATGAGCTCAAGGCGATCGTCGACGAGACGCACCGCCAGCGCCACCGGATCGCCGCGCACGCGATGGCACTCTACGGCGTGCACAATTCGGTCGAGGCCGGAGTCGACAGCATCGAACACGGCAACTACATTGCCGACGAGGACCTGCACACGATGGTGCAGAAGGGTATCTACTACGTGCCGACGATCTATGTCGGCGAGTACGTCGCCAAGGGCCGCGCCAGCGCGGGGGCCCCAGTGTGGCTCGATATGCTCGCTATCCATGAGAACACGTTTCGCCGCGCCCTCAAGGCGGGCGTCAGGATCGCCTTCGGCACCGATATCGGCGGCTTTGACTGGCACATCAACCCGGCGCGGGAATTCGCCCTCATGGTGAAGTACGGCATGACGCCCGAGCAGGCGCTGCGCTCGGCGACCGTGGTGGGCGCCGAACTTCTAGGCTGGAGCGATCGCCTCGGCAGCGTCGAAACGGGCAAGTTCGCCGACCTGGTGGCCGTCCAGGGTGATCCGCTCACCGACGTCAAGCGGCTCGAGCAGGTGCGCTTTGTAATGAAGGGTGGTGTCGACTACCCGGCGAACGACGAGCCGTCGCCGCCCAGGTAGCTATCCAACAGGTAGCTATCCAAATAGAATCGGCGCTGATCCTATCCGCTTGCCAGCAGGCGTTTCACCCTGGCGGCCGACAGCAGCCCACGCAGGCGTAATGCGCCCGACTCGCCCTTTTCCATCACTGCAATATGAGTCAAGCGGGTTTCCTGGAACATCCTGGCCACCGATGCCACCGTAGCCTGCTCAATCTGCCTGATGTCGGCGACCCGCCAGTCGGCCGTCTTCTGCATGATATCCCGCACCAGAACATCCTCCCGCCGGCCATCCACCGAGCGTATGTGTCGCATCGGCTTCTCGCTGGTAATGTCGTAGGCAGTAATCATACCGACCAGCAGGCGACGGGCATCGTCGGTCGCGAATGCACAGCGCACCCCGGTGTGCTTCATGTGCTCGAGCGCCGCGTCGATCGTTGCAGTTTCGCCAATGGTCACCGACGTCCGCTCGCGAAAATCGGTCATGACGGTCAGGGCCGGATCACCCGGATTTGCGTGCCAGGGATCAGCGCCAGGAATATCCAGGTCATCGCGAGCCAGGGTGTTGAGCGTCAATCCGTGCATGAAAACCTCGCTGGTGTCGTCCGCGTAATTTAGCGCACCCGGGAGCCGCAGCGCACGCTCAAAGCGTCACGGCACTGAACAATGTGGTCACCACCAGCATCAGCAGGCCGCAGACGAGATATACAGCCAACAGCGCCGTAAATTTCAGAAAAGTGCGCGACCCCGATTGCGCGTAAACCAGCTTCATGGATCTGTAGAGATAGCGTGTCAGGTATGCGCCCATGGCCAGGTTAAGCACGGATTCCCAACCCGGCGATCTGAGCCAATGCGTCGCGAGCAGCCAGACTGACAGCCACAGGAACACGAAGGCATGGTTGTGCAGCAGTAGCAGCAGGTGCTCGAGGTAGTAGCGGCGTGGCCGCCAATACAACAGCTTCATGAAGCCCGCCAGCAGCGGCAGAAAGACAAACATGCCACGCCCAAGGTTATGCACGACGCTCTGGCCCAGCTCGCGGCCACCCTTGGTCAGGATCTTCTGGCAGGCGACAATCAGGCGCGGCCTTAACCAGGAGCCACCGGGCACGTCGGTCTGAAGATTACTGCTGCACTTGCTAACATCGACCGCGCCGGCTTTTATATTCACTGCCGGCGCGCCGTCGTTCAACCAGCTCGCCAACAGCAGGAACAGCACACTCAAAATCAAGTACAGCCGAAACGGTTGCAGATAGCGGGCGCGATGTCCGGCAAAGAACTCGCGGGTGAGAAAGCCCGGGCGCGTCAACAAGGGTAGCAATGTGTTCCAGACCCGGGAATCGGCGTGCGTGAGCACCTCGGTGGCCTCGCCCAGAAAATGCCACAGCGAGTGAATATGAGTGTCGGCCCGCTGCCCGCAATGGCTGCAATAGCTGCCCGTGCCTGGGGTCGCGCAGTTGGCACAGGCCTGGATAACGGGGTGGGTCACAGCGTGGGCTTCGGTATCGTCCATAACAGGGGCACGATCATAAGCCCTGGCGCGGCGCTTGTGGGTAACCGGCATCGCCGGCAGGCCCGTCCCTCAGTGCAGTGGTCGCGGCAACATCAGTGCGCGCAGTGGTGATGCCGGCATAGTGCCCTCATTGCCGGGACGCAACTGCACTCTTAACCCTTTGACCAATCCGGTAGCCGGAACCGGGCAAGTCGTGTTGCCGCCTTGATAGGCCAGCGCGACCGCCAACCGAGCTTCGAGCGGATCGCCGAGCTGATGGCTAAAATCGTCCGCCACCGAACAACCATGTAGCGGCACACCCACTGGTATACCGCCCGTTACGACTGGCGCATTTTGCGGTGAAAAGCCGTCCGCATAGTCACCGAAGTTCAACTCATTCAGGCCACGAAACTGGATCGAGAAATAGGTCGTGCCACAATTATCCGCCGGATAAAAACCATAGGGCTTGCCGCAAGTAGTTGAGCCGATCTGTATGACCTCGACCCCAGCGCCGCTCAAACCATTGATAATGGCCTCACTGGCTGAACAGGTATCAGGGCCGGTCAGTAGCAACACCCGCGGCAGGCTCAGTGTAGGGAGCTGCTGATTTGCGGCCAGTCCGGCGGCGAAACCCAATGAAGTCGACTGAAACGGAACCGGCACAATATTCTTGTTGGTAATCGGATCGATGGTCGAATGCTTGCTGTTGAATTGCGTAAGCTCAAAGGTCTTGCCGGCTGTAGCTGCCGGGCCGGCAACCATGTATGCCACTTCGCTAGCGATGTCGAGATAACCGCCGCCGTTATAACGGATATCAATAATCAGATCAGAAACATTGGCCGCCTTCAAAGTTTTGAAGGCATTGAACAGCGCCGCCTCTGCCGTAGCCAAGTGATCGTTGAAAAGCATGTAACCAACCGGGCCGTTCACCGCAGAAAAAGTCTTGGTATTTTGCACCGCAGCCGTGACGACGTCGGCCGAGTTCATGGTGATGGCCTGTTGAGAGCCGCCCGGATACTGCACTACGAAGCTGTGTGTCACATTGGCAGCGACTGGAAACAAGCCAGCATTGATGATATCGACGCTGGCCTGATCGGACGCATTGACAAAATCAACGCCATCGACCGAGAGCAGGGACGCGCCGCGACCGAAATTTGCCGTGGCCGCCGGAGAATTTGGCTCGTTGTAGATTACCACCAGGCTACGCGGTGGCCTTCCACTGAAGATGATCCACTGCGCTCCATAGCCGAACTGCGATCCAGTAAGAGCGAGTTTCTCCCACTTGACGGTGTCGTAGAGGAAATGAAATTTGTCTTTGGGCGCACCGGAAGGCGTGACGGCCGCAGTTTTGAGCAGGTCAAAATAGGACTTGGTGGTCGTATAATTTTCCGGGTTTAAGTCGGTCACTTCGCTATACCAGAGGTACAGATCGTTGTTCCAGGAACGCAACCAGTTGTTCTCATCGAGCAGGGTTCCGGCTCGATCGGGATACGCCACATTCGTTACCGGGTCCGTGCCCATGCGCGGCGCCGCACACTTATCAGAAAAACTCGACGCTGGCTTAAAGACCCCCGACTGCCACGCGAGCGCCAACTGCGTGCCGCCGCCACCGCCACCGCCACCGCCACCTCCGCAACCTGCCAGAGCAAGCACGACGAGTAGCGTCGCCGTCAGAATTCGCATTGCCGCTCTCCACACCAACATTAGATTGTCCAGAAACCGCAGCCGATCATAGGCGGCTGAGCTCACGCTGACAATTGTCGGCAGCGGCAAACAGCTCGATGGTTATGTCTCAGGCCACCATGCTGGGCGCTTCGGTGTACGAGGCGACAAAAGCGGGAATCTCCGCGGCCACCAGCGCCGGGGCAAACAGGTAGCCCTGCAGGGCATCGCAGCCCGCCGCCTCCAGGAATTCGAGCTGTTCTGTCTGCTCGACGCCCTCAGCGATCACGATCTTGCCGGTCGCGGCGCCCATGCCGATCACTGCGCGCACCAGCGAACGCACGGATTCGCTGACAGTCAGGCCGGCGACGCAGGAGCGGTCGATCTTGAGCGCGGTCACTGGCAAATCACGCACCGCACTCAAGGATGAATTGCCGTCACCGAAATCGTCCAGAGCGAGGCGCACACCGCGCTGCGCCAGTTCGCGCAGCAGGGCTACTGCCTGCGGCCCTTCCTGCAACATGGCTTCGGTAATTTCGAGCTGCAGTTGCGAGGGCTGCATGTTGCTGCGCTGCAGGCAAGCGAGCACCGTGGCGAGCAGCCCGGAGTGACGCAGCTGCCGCGCTGAAACATTGACGGCTACGTAGTCCAGCGTCAGACCGCTGCGCCGCCAGCTATCAAACTGGGCACAGGCCGTGCGCAGGACCCAATCGCCCAGAGCCACGACCAGGCCGCTGTCTTCCGCGACCGGTATGAATTCCGCCGCCAGGCGGCTGGTGCCATCGCTGCCGTTGGGCCAGCGCACCAGCGCTTCGACGGCACTGACGTGGCGCGAATGGGCAGTCACAATCGGCTGGTAGGCCAATGTAAATTCTTCGCGCTGCAACGCGCGTTGCATTCCGGTTTCAAGCGGTGAGCGCGTTCGTTCAACCGACGACGCCGCGGCGTCGACCGCTGGGGCGAGCAGCAACCCCGCTACGCGGCCGGCCAGCGCCAACCCCAGGCGTTCGGCAATTTCGTTGGCGCCAAAGCCTTCATCTTCCTGGGCATGCGCATCGACCCGGAAGCCTACGCACAGAAAGCCGCGCACCTGGTCGCGGTATTCCAGCGGACACAAACGGAAAGCCTGCGCGCCTGAAGCCGTCAGCGCACCAAGAAATTCCTCGGCATCGACGCCGACGGCGCCGACCTCGAGCCCGGTCTCCTGGGCGCTCGCGGCGCGCAGCCGCTGGGCATCGATGACGATGCTGCGCGGTGCCGGCATGGGGCTCTGGGACTCGTTGATGAAATCGAAGCAACGCGCACTATTACCCAAGGGTTCATCGAGCAACACCACTGAGACCGCGCGACATTGCAGCACCTCGGCAATCAACGGCAGCACGCCACGCACCATTTCTTCGGCAGCACCAACCGATAGCAACCAGCGATCCATTTCCAGGACCGAGTGCAATTTGCTGAACTCACGACGCAGACGCGAAGCCGCATCGGCATAGACCTGCCCCAGCCGCCAGGCGGTTGCCTCGTCAAATTCCTGCATGGCCGAACCCGGTACCTGCGTGAACTCGCGCCGCCCGAGCCGGCGTGTGGCGGCCACCAGGCCGTCGAGCTGCTGGGCATGACGGCGCCGCAGGTTCACGGCCGCGGCGCCGGCCAGGATGACCGTTACGCTGGCGACCACTGCAAAGAACAGCTGATTGCCGCGCGGACCATCGGCAAGCAACATCGCCCCGGCAAGCGCCAGCGTCGGCAGCGCCGCGCTCAGCACCAGGGCGCACCAGCGCGCGCCTGAGCGACTATCCAGTACCGGCATACTTGAGCTCTCCATCTCAGCCCTCACCATCCCGACCAGCGGGTTAATGTCACATTGGCGTGGATTCTGTCGCGTAGTGGCGACCGGGAGATAAGGCGTAGTTCAGGTTTTCGCCCGGCGGTGACCAGTGTCGGCCAGAAACGGGAAGCACGTCACAGAGCGCGGTACCATAGGGTGCGGCATTCCAATGGCACTTTAAGGGGAACTTAATGGTCTGGGTAGACATTGTCGGCTTGCTCGCACTGGTCCAATTGCTGGTTTTCGGTTTCCTGGTGGGCAGTGCGCGCGGCAAATATGGCATTAAGGCCCCGGCCACTACCGGGCATCCCATTTTTGAAGCCTGGTTTCGTGTGCAGGCCAACAGCGTCGAAATGCTGATCGCGTTTCTGCCCGCGCTGTGGTTGGCAGCCAAATACTGGTCGCCTGCCTATGCGGCCATCACCGGCGTGGTGTATCTGATCGGCCGAACGCTGTACGCGCAGGGATATGTCAAAGAACCGAATAGGCGCGGCCCGGGCTTTGGCCTGTCCTTCGCGGCCGTGGTCGTGCTGATCATTGCCGCCCTCATCGGCGCCACGCGTGCGCTGATTTAAGGACGCTTGAAAGCAAATCCCTAAGATGTGTTTAATGCACCAGCAGCAGGCTCCGTAAGCAGCTTGCGCACAGGTACAGGTGAATCATGCGGGTGTTACTGGTTGAAGACGACGCGCAGCTGGGAAAAGCGGTGCAGACCGGCCTGCAGCAGCAGGGTCACGCGGTCGACTGGGTGTGCGATGGCTTAGCCGGAGAGCGCGCTGCGCTGACGGGCGAATACGCAGCGGTGCTGCTGGATCTTGGGCTGCCACGCCAGGGCGGCATGCCGATGCTGCAAAAGTTGCGCGCTGCCGGCTGCATGACACCCGTGCTGATCATTACCTCGCGCGACGAAGTGCCGATGCGCATTCTGGGCCTGGACGCTGGTGCCGACGACTTCCTCATCAAACCCTTCGACCTGCAGGAGCTTGGCGCACGTCTGCGCGCGGCGGCGCGCCGCTCGGTGGGTCGGGCACGAACCCTGGTCGAGCACGGCACCCTGCAGGTCAATCCGGCGGCGCGCAGCGTTGCACTCAATGGCGCTGATGTGCCGCTGACTACGCGCGAATTCTCCCTGTTGATGCAGTTGCTCGAGAATCGCGGCAAGCTACAGAGCCGCACCCAGCTGCAGGATGCACTTTATAGCTGGAGCAACGACATCGAGAGCAACGCTGTCGAAGTGCACGTGCATCATCTGCGCCGCAAGCTCGGCCGTGATCTTATTCGCACCGTGCACGGCCATGGTTACATGATCGATGAGCTTCAGGCACCTGGTTCCGCACACGCCAGCGGCTGAGTCCGCCGCCCGTTGGTCGCTGCGCGGTCGCCTGCTGGCGCTGATGATTGCGGTCAGCTGCGCTCTGGTGGCCACTGGCGCTGCAGCGATGTATTACAGCGCGCGCGCCGCCAGCCAGCATCTATACGATGAATCGATGCGCCAGACGGGCGAGCTGCTGCTGGAATTGGCGCAGCACGAGATCGAAGAACACGGGCCAACGCTCGGCGAAGCGTTGCTGCGCGCCGAAACCCTGCCCGGGCCGTTCGCGTTTCGCTATCAGATATGGACCCCGGAATTGCGTTCGTCCTACCGCACGGCCGACGCACCAAAGACTCCACTCATGCCGCTGACAGCCACTGGCTTTGGCTGGACCCGCATTGACGGCGAACCGTGGCGCAGTTTTGCCGCCTGGAATCGCGGTCACACGCTGCTATTGCAGATCGCCGAGTCGCTGAGCTATCGGCGCGAGCTGCCGCCGGCCTTCTTCTGGGGACTTATCACCACGCTGGCCATATTGCTGCCGCTGGGCAGTGCCTTGATCTGGTGGATCATTGCCCACAGTTTCCGTACGGTGCGCACCGCCGCGCAACGGGTCGCGGCGCGTACCGCCGGCGATTTGCAGCCCATCGATGCGCAGCATGTACCGCAGGAAGTTGCCCCGCTGCTGACTGCGCTCAACCGCCTGCTGGAGCGCATGCGTGAAGCCCTCGACCTGGAGCGCCATTTCACCGCCGACGCAGCCCACGAGCTGCGCACGCCGCTGGCGGCAATACGCGCCAACGCCCAGGTCATGCAGGGTGCGCGTAGCCCGGAGGAATTTTCGAGCGCCGCCACTGAACTGCTCATTGGTGTCGATCGCAGTGGGAGGCTGATCGAGCAGCTGCTGGCGCTGGCGCGGCTCGATACCGGCAGCGATGTCCGGCAGCGCTTCACTGTCATCGATCTGGCGACCCTGGTATGTTCACAGGCGGACGAACAACAGCCGTTTGCGGCCCGCCGGCAGATACAGCTGGAAACCAACGCTGCCACGGCGATGGTGCGGGGCGATCGCGATCTGCTGGGCATTCTGTTGCGTAATCTTGTCGACAACGCCATCCGTTACTCACCAGCGCAGTCGCGCGTGATCATCAGCTGCGCGCAGCACGCGGACCACGTTGAGCTGACGGTCAGCGATCAGGGTGTGGGTGTGCGGCCCGAGGAGCGCGGGCGCATTTTTGAGCGCTTCTATAGAGTGAGCGGCAGTCAGGATTACGGCAGCGGACTGGGCCTGTCGATCGTGCAACGTATCGCCGATCTGCATGGCGCGCACATTGAGCTCAGCAGTGGCGGGCAGCAGCGCGGCCTGGTCATTGTGGTGCGATTTCCGATTACCGCCGGCAGTGACTTTACCGCCGCCTGAAAAACACCGACCATGGGCGGATGAGCGAGGCAGCGCCCCCACACTTTCGCACTGTCCGCTCCTACGTGCGGCGCAGCGGTCGCGTCACGGATTCTCAGGCACGCGCCCTGAGCGAATACTGGCCGCGTTTCGGGCTCGATTTCAGCTTGCAGTGGGTCGATCTGGACGCACTGTTCGGGCGCAGCGCACTGCGCACCATGGAAATTGGCTTCGGCAATGGCGAGCAGCTGCTGGCGCGGGCCATGGCCGAACCAGAACGCGACTTCCTGGGCGTCGAAGTGCATCGCTCGGGCGTCGGGCAGTTGCTGAACGCGGCGGTGACGGGAGCGCTAGGCAATGTTCGCGTCGCCTGTCACGATGCGATCGAGGTACTCAAGGCACAAATCGCCGCCGCCGCGCTCGATGAGGTGCAAATCCTGTTTCCCGATCCCTGGCCGAAGGAGCGTCATCACAAACGCCGCCTGATCCAGCCCGAATTTGTCGAACTGCTGGCCACGCGCCTGCGCAGCGGCGGCCGCCTGTTGCTGGCTACCGACTGGGCACCGTACGCCGAACATATGCAAATGATACTCGATGCCTGTCCGCTCTTTGAACGTCTGGACACGCTCGCAGCAGAGGCGCGCGCAGCCACCGCGCGTTCGCCAACACGCTTCGAGCGCCGTGGAGTGCAACTTGGCCATGCGGTCAGCAACTTCTGTTACCGCCGCCGCGGCTGACGCATCGCAGCAGTGTACGCCGATGTTGCGATAGTGTGAGCGGCTATCGCAAATGCGCTCGTTGGCGACACATTTCGCCCTTGTACCGCGCCGCACTCGGGCGCAACATCTGTCTGGAGGTGCCGCAATGACCGTGCAACAACCTGGCATAGGCGATTGGTACCGGCTACACGACAGCGAGCTGTTCGAAGTAGTCGCCATCGACGATACCGCAGGCACTGTGGAAGTGCAGTTTTTCGATGGCACGGTTGAAGAGTTCGAGCTGCACGATTGGCACACGCAGTGCGCCAGCGGCGCCATCCGCGATGCCGAACCACCGGAAGACTGGCACGGTTCAGTCGATGTCGAGCCTGAAGATGAGCGCAGCGGCATCGACCCTACGCAGGATGATCGCACCCTCAATGCCAGCAGCGCCGGCGGGCTCGATCTGTTCGAAAATGCCTGAGGCGTCGGCGCTCCGGCTTGTTGCCTCAGGACCGGGCGCTGCTGCCGGCCTGGCGCTCCAGATGTTCCCAGCGCTCAAGTTTTTCATGAAACTCCAGTTCGATAGCCGCGGCACGCAGGCTATCGACACGCATGCTGGCGGCATCGACGCGATGGTAGTCGCGCGCACTCATGCGCTCGATCAGCGCTCGCTGCTCGGTCTCGAGGGCGACCAGCTGGTCGGGTAGCGCCGCGAGCTCACGTGCATCCCTGTACGAGAGCTTGGCGCGCGCCGGTTTTGCAGCTTTGGATGAATCGGCAGCGCGCAGCAGCGCCGCGTTACCGAGGTTGGTGGCGCTGGCGGTGCCGCTGGCAATCGCCGAGCGCTGCGCCAGCCAGTCGCTGTAGCCGCCCACATATTCCTGCCAGCGGCCATCGCCCTGGGCCACCAGCGTCTGCGTCACAACGTTATCGACAAACACGCGATCGTGACTGACCAGCAGCAGTGTGCCCGCGAAGGACTGCAATGCCGATTCGAGCAGTTCCAGCGATTCGATATCCAGATCGTTGGTCGGTTCATCAAGCACCAGCACGTTGGCGGGCCGCGCAAACAGTCGCGCCAGCAACAGGCGATTGCGCTCGCCACCCGAGAGTGCCCGCACCGGGGTGGCGGCACGCTTGGCAGAAAAAAGAAAATCGCCAAGGTAACTGCTGATATGGCGACGCTCGCCACCGACCTCCACCCAGTCGGAACCGGCAGAAATGGTGTCGGCCACGGTTTGATCGAGATCGAGCTGCGCGCGCAGCTGATCGAAATAGGCTACCTGCAGATTGGTGCCGAGGCGCACACTGCCAGAATCCGGCTCCGTCTCGCAAAGAATCAGGCGCAGTAGCGTGGTCTTGCCAACGCCATTTGGCCCCAGCAGCCCCAGCCGATCGCCACGCATGAGGCGCAGATTCAGATTGCTGACGATGGTGCGATCACCAAAATGTTTGCTGACGCCTTCGAGCTCGGCGACCAGCTTACCGGAGCGTTCGCTGGCATCGATGGCCATCTTGAGATTGCCAATGCGCTCGCGCCGCTCGGCGCGCGCCACGCGCAGCTGTTCGAGCCTGCGCACGCGACCCTCGTTGCGGGTGCGCCGCGCTTCGACGCCACGGCGAATCCAGACTTCTTCCTGCGCCCAGAATTTATCAAACTTGCGCTTGCCGACTGCTTCAGCCGCGAGTTCCGAGGCCTTCTGCAGTTCATAGGCGGTGTAGTTGCCAGGGTAGCTGCGCAGCCAGCCCCGATCGAGTTCGAGTATGCGCGTGGCGACCCGATCCAGGAACCAGCGATCATGGGTGACGAACACCAGCGTCGGACCCTTCGCCAGCAGTTCCTCGAGTTGCGCAATCGCAGTCAGATCCAGATGATTGGTTGGCTCATCCAGCAACAGCAGATCGGGGTCTAGTGCAAAGGCCAGCGCCAGCGCCGCGCGCTTAGCCTCGCCGCCCGAGGCCATGGCCGGAGCCACCGAACTGTCGAGCCCCAGGCGCGTAACGTATTCCACCAGCCGCGTTTCGGTGTGCCAGCGATAGCGATCGTCGTCCAGTGCCTCGAAATCGCCGCGTAGGCGCAGGCTTTCGAGCAGCGTCGCGGCCGGTGGCAGCAGTGGCTCCTGCTCCACGGTCGCGATGCGCAGATTTTCGCGTCGCTGCACGGCGCCGCTGTCGAGCGTGGTGCGGCCGGCAATGACATTGAGCAGCGTCGACTTGCCGGTGCCGTTGCGGCCAATCAGGCCGATGCGCTCACCTTCATTGAGCGTGCAGGAGGCCTGATCGAGTAGCGGCGTGAGTCCGTAGGCCAGTTCGGCGCCGAGCAGTGACAGCAGTGACATTGTGGGATGTTACCGGCTTTGCGCCGGTTCGGTACTCGCCGCTAACAGCACCAGGCCGTCGACGACGCGCACCGGTATGGGCCTCAGTGACCCGCCAACGCAGGGTCCAGCCACACAGAAACCCGTGGCTTTTTCGAAAATGGCACCGTGCATGCAGCAGACAATCATCGTACCGTCGTGACTCAGGAAGCGATCAGGCAGTAAATTCAGCGGCAGCGCCCGATGTGGGCAGCGATTGCTATAGGCACGCACAGCAGCGTCGCCGCCGCCGGCAACGCCGAGGTGAAGCACAAAACCGCGCAGCGGCCAATCGCCACCGCCGAGTCGAAATTCCCGGCAGCCAGTCGCGTCCAGCTCTTCAAGCCGGCACAGCACCAGGGCCAGATCAATCTCAGCGCTGGACATCAAGCGCCGCGATGCGATCACGCATCAACCACACCATGAACAGCCCAGGCAGGCCGACCAGGAAGGCGACCACGAAGTAGACGCTCCAGCCGCCGTAATCAGCCAGCCAACCGGCCGGGCCGCCGAGCAGATAGCGCGGCAGCAGCGCGAGCACCGAGAGCAGCGCATATTGAAAAGCACTGAAGCGCGCATTGCACAGCGCCATGATCAGCGCGACCTCGGCAATATTGCCCATCGCCGCCGACAGGTTTTCGATAGCCGTCGCAGCGATCATGATCGGAAAGCTCTTGCCTACCGTCGCCAACACATAGAACGACAGGGTCGTCACGGTCTGCAGTGCGCCAAATAACAGCATCGAGCGCAGCAGCCCGAGACGGATCATCCACAGGCCACCCAGAATGCCACCGGCAATAGCGCTGCTTGTGAGTACCGCTTTTGCGACCAGGCCAATCTCGGTCTTGGTAAAGCCGATGTCCATCAGAAACGGCGTGAACAGCTTCAGCGCCAGTGCGTTGCCGACCTTGAACGTGACGATCACGCCGATTAGTCCCAATGCGCCCGGTGAACCGAGCAGTTCGCGCAGCGGCGTCAGCACCGACTCACGCAGTGAGGTTGGCGGCGGCGCCTGGTATTCCGGTTCGGGCGCGAACCAGGTGACCAGCGCAAAAACCGCCATCACAGCGGCCAGCACCAGAAAGGCCAGGCGCCAACCGAAACGGTCAGCCATCACCAGTGCCGCGGCGAAGGCCAGCCAGGCACAGGCCCGATAGCCGAGGTTATTGGCAGCGGCGGCGAGCCCGCGTTCATGCGGTTTCGACACGTCGGCCCGATAGGCGTCTATGACGATGTCCTGGGATGCGGAGAAGAACACCACGATCAAAGCGGTAATCGCCACCGCAGTCAGGGACACACTCGGGTTCTGCAGTGCAAACATGGCAATTGCCAGTGCCAGGCCAAGCTGAATGACGAACATCCAGCCGCGTTTGCGACCGAGCAGGGGCAGCGGGAAGCGATCGAGCAGTGGTGCCCAGAGAAATTTCAGCAGATAGGGGATGGCCACGTAACTGAGCAGACCGATCGTGGTATTGCTGGTGCCGGCATCCTTGAGCCAGGCCTGCAAGGCACTCTCGGTGATCTGATTCGGGAACCCGGAGGCCGCGCCGAGCGCCATGATGACCAGCAGCTTGGGACTGGAAAAGATCTCGCGCAGTCTGGGTTTGCTGACCGGCATCGAGCTAGAACTCATAGTCCATGATCAGCGGCGCGTGATCGGAAAAGCGCTGGGCTTTGTAGATCTGCGCCTTGCGCGCCGCGCCCGCCAGCCCGGGCGAAGTGATCTGGTAATCAATACGCCAACCCACATTCTTCGCCCAGGCTGCGCCGCGATTTGACCACCAGGTGTATTGATCGGGCCCGCTGTTAACGCTGCGAAACGCATCGATAAAGCCTGCTTCATCAAACAGGGTGTCGAGCCAGGCGCGCTCTTCGGGCAGGAAGCCGGAGTTCTTCTGATTGGCCTTCCAGTTTTTTAGATCAGCGGCCTTATGAGCGATATTCCAGTCACCACACACAATGCTGTGCCGCCGACGACGGCGTAGAGTGCGCAGATGCGGCAGGAAAGCTTCTAGAAATCGAAACTTCGAGGCCTGACGTTCCGGTCCCGATGAGCCCGAAGGCAGATAGAGCGAGACCACGGAGAAACCCGGAAACTGCGCCTCCAGGTAGCGCCCTTCGCGATCGAATTCATCCACGCCAAAACCACGCACCACGCGTTCCGGTCGCGCTCTGGAATACAGCGCGACGCCTGCATAACCGGGCCGCTCGGCTGGGAAATAAGCCGCGTGATATCCGGCCAGGCCGATCTCGTGGCCGGCGAATTGATCTTCACGGGCGCGCACTTCCTGCAGGCAGATCACGTCGGCCTTCTGGCCCGCCAGCCAGGGAAACAGGCCTTTGCTGGCGGCCGAACGGATGCCGTTGACGTTCAGGGTGATGACACGCATGGCGACATGATAGCCTGCCGCGCATGCACGATTACCAGCGGGATTTTCTCGCCCTGGCGCTCGAACGCCAGGCCCTGCGATTTGGCGAATTCAGGCTCAAATCCGGGCGCGTGAGTCCGTATTTTTTCAATGCCGGTCTGTTCAACGACGGCGCCTCGCTGGCTCGCCTGGGGCGCTGCTACGCCGCAGCGCTGGAGGCTTCGGGCCTGGCTTTCGATCAGTTGTTCGGCCCTGCCTACAAGGGCATTCCGCTGGTGGCCGCCTGCGCCACGGCCTATGCCGAACACCACGGGCGCAACCTCCCCTGGGCCTTCAATCGCAAAGAGGCCAAGGATCACGGCGAGGCGGGCCTGATCGTCGGCAGAGCGCTGCAGGGACGCGTGGTGATCGTCGATGATGTGATTACCGCGGGCACTGCGGTGCGCGAATCCATAGAACTTATCCGCTCGCTCGGTGCTCAACCGGTAGCGGTGGCACTGGCGCTGGATCGACAGGAGCGCGGACTAGGGCTTCAATCGGCCGTTCAGGAAGTGACCGCACAGTTTGGGTTGCGCTGTGTAAGCATTCTCACCCTGGGCGGGCTGATCGAGGCACTGGCGGCACCAGGACGGACGGCCCTGGGGCCCGGCCAGCTGGCCGCGCTGCGTGCTTATCGAGAGCAGTACGGTGTCGCAGATTAGCGCATTGGGGAGCACGTCCCTTGCTCTGGATCGCGGGCCGTGGACAATGGAGCCGGCCGGACTGCCGGTGGAGTGGCTGACATAATGAAAGCGTCGTTGCGCATTGCCGGATTGGTGCTGCTGTGGGCCGCGATAGCCGTGCCCGCGTGGGCCGCCGAAGCGGGCAAAAATCGTAATTACAGCTGGGTCGACAAGAACGGCGAGCGCCACTATGGCGATGCCGTGCCACCCGAATATGCGCAGGTCGAACGGCGCGTCCTCAATGCCCAGGGCATCGAAGTGCAGCATATCGAGGCACTCAAGAACGCGCAGCAACAGGCCGAGCAACACCGGCGCGAGCAGGCGATCGCCCAGCGTGCGCAGCACGATCATTTTCTGCTCACTACCTATACATCGACCAAGGATATCGAGCGCTTGCGCGACGAGCGGCTCAATCAGGTCGACGGCCAGATCAAGGCGGCTAACGCTTATATTGATCTGCTGCAAACGCGGCTCAAAGCGCTGCAGGAACGCGCCATGCACTTCAAACCCTACAACACCAAACCGGACGCACGGCGCATGCCTGATGATCTCACCGAAGAACTGGTGCGCGCTTCCAACGATGTGCGCACTCAGCGCCGGGCGCTGGAAAATCGCACCAGGGAGCAGGCCACTGTGCGCACGCAGTTTGAATCCGATATCGCGCGCTATCGCGAGTTGACCGCTAACTCAGCCAGCTGAAATTCAGGATTTTCCGCTGTGCCCGAAGCCGCCGGCACCGCGCTCCGAGGCGCTGAACTGCGCCACCACCTGCAGCTCAACCTGCACCACGTTGATGAGCACCAATTGCGCGATGCGCTCGCCGGGTTGCAGCGTGTAGGCAATGCTGCTGCGGTTCCAGCACGAGACCATGAGTGGCCCCTGGTAATCGGAATCGATCAGCCCGACGAGATTTCCCAGCACCAGACCGTGTTTGTGGCCGAGCCCGGAACGCGGCAGGATTACCGCCGCGAGCGCCGGGTCGGCAACATGGATGGCCAGGCCCGTCGATATCAGCTCCGCCTGGCCGGGCTGCAGGGTCAGTGGCGTCGTTACACAGGCACGCAGATCAAGCCCCGCCGAACCGCTGGTGGCATAGGCTGGTAAAGGAAAATCATTGCCGATGCGCGCATCAAGTATGCGCACTTGCAGCGCACGCCGCTGCGCCGCGCTCATTGACGTTTGCTGGCCGGCAGCGCAGTCGGCAGCGCAGTCGGCAGTGCAGTCGGCAGTGCAGCCGGCGCAACGGCGCAGCACGCTGTCGCCAGGCGCTCAGCAATCAGGGCCACCAGTGAGCGGGCCAGCTCGCGTTTGGGCGCCTGCGGCAACTCCACCCGTCCACCGCCGCGCGCCAGCACCAGCAGCGCGTTGTCATCGCAGTCGAAAGCCTTGCAACTGCTGACTTCGTTGGCGGCAATCATGTCGAGATTTTTGCGCAATAATTTTTCCAGGGCGTGCTGCTCAACGTTATCGGTCTCGGCCGCAAAGCCGACCACAAAGGGTCGATCCGGGCGCGCGGCGACAGTGGCGAGGATATCCGTGGTGCGCGTCATCGTAACGCTCAGCTGCTCGTCGCGCTTCTTGATTTTACGCGGCGCGATCTCGATGGGCCGGTAGTCGGCCACGGCGGCCGTGGCGATGAACACTGCCGTGCCAGCCAGTTCCTGTTGCACAGTCTCATACATCTGCAGCGCGCTCTCAACGTTGATGCGCCGCACGCCAGCGGGCGTACTCAGTGACACCGGCCCACTCACCAGCACCACCTCGGCGCCAGCCGCACACATCGCCTGCGCCAACGCGAAGCCCATTTTTCCGGAACTGCGATTGCTCACAAAGCGCACCGGATCGATGCATTCACGAGTCGGGCCGGCAGTAATCAGTACGCGCTTGCCGCTGAGCGGACCGGCATCAGTCAGCAGGGGCTCGATCAGATCGGCAATCTCCACCGCTTCGAGCATTCGCCCCGGACCCACTTCACCACAGGCCTGATCACCACTGGCTGGCCCGAGCAGGCGCACGCTGCGGCTCTTGAGCATGGCGACATTGGCCTGGGTCGCGACGTTGAGCCACATCTGCTGATTCATTGCCGGCGCCACGACCAGTGGCGCAGTACTCGCCAGGCACAGCGTGGCGAGCAGATCATCGGCGCGGCCACCGGCCAGGCGCGCGAGAAAATCAGCGCTGGCAGGCGCGACCAATACCAGATCGGCCCAGCGCGCCAGTTCGATATGGCCCATGGCTGCTTCGGCGGCTGAATCCCACAGACTCGCGCGCACCGTCCGTCCGGAAAGCGCCTGAAAAGTGGTCGCGGTAATGAATTCGCGGGCAGCCGCAGTCATGACCACCTGCACTTCGGCGCCGCGCTCGATGAGACGGCGCACCAGTTCAGCGCTCTTGTAAGCAGCGATGCCGCCGCTGACGCCCAAAATGACGTGTTTGCCACGCATGTACACATTATCGGGCAATAGGGCTGTTTCGTGCCATGCCCGGCTGATATGACGATCACACCCGGAGGCCATATCGGGGAACAATGAGCGCCCGATCCATCACCGGATGTGAAGCGCCTCACATGAATCTGCGAGACTGGCCGGTGGCCGAGCGCCCGCGCGAAAAACTGCTGGCCGCCGGTGCCGCCGCGCTCTCCAACGCCGAACTGCTGGCCCTGCTGCTGGGCGGCTCCGGCCTGCGCGGCAGCAATGTGGTGGACCTCGCCCGCTCGCTGCTGAGTGCACATCATTCACTGCGGGAGCTGCTCAGCGCTGATCGGGCCGCGCGGCTGGCGCGGCCCGGCCTGGGCACGGCCGGGTATTGTCGTTTGCAGGCCGCACTCGAACTGGCGCGCCGACATTACGCCGAGGCGCTGCGCACCGGCCCGCTGCTCGACTCCCCTGCTGCCACCCATCGCTTTCTGATCGCCCAATTGCGCGATCAACCGCACGAGCTGTTTTGCTGCCTGCACCTCGACAACCGTCATCGACTGATCGCCTTCGATGAACTGTTTCGCGGCACGATCGATGGCGCGAGTGTGCATCCGCGTGAGGTGGTCAAGCAGGCCCTGGGTCGCAACGCGGCGGCGGTAATACTTGCGCACAACCATCCTTCGGGGGTGGCCGAACCCAGTCAGGCCGATGAGCTCATCACGCGCCGGTTGCGTGAGGCGCTGGCGCTGGTCGATATCCGCGTGCTCGATCACTGCATCGTGGGCGACAATGGTTGCCTGTCCTTTGCCGAGCGCGGGCTGCTGTAAATCGCGGCTGCGCTGCCCGCATGGAGCATTGACCTGATTCTGGCAATTCGGCATGGTGTGCGAATGATCACGCGCGCTCGCACACCGGTGGCCGTTGCCCTGGCCACTATAGGTGCCCTGGCCTGCGGCGTGGCTTGCGGCGCCGACGAAGAAATCCAGGTCTACATGGATGAAATCGGCAAGCCCGGCGAGTTCGGACTCGACGTCCACACCAACTACGTGGCCAGTGGCGATCTGGTCACCAACTACCCCGGCAATCAGCCCTCCTTACATCGACTGCGCATCACACCCGAGTTTGCCTATGGCCTCACAAACAGCCTGGAACTGGGGGTGTATCTGCCCCTTGCAACACGGGACCGGGACGGCCAGCTGGACCTGGGCGGTATCAAATTTCGCCTGAAGTACCTCGCGCCCAAGGGGCTGGAAGCCCGTTGGTTCTATGGCGCCAATCTTGAGCTCGGCCGCGTGAATCACCGTCTCGATGCGAACCCGGTGAACGGTGAACTCAAAGGGATCCTTGGCACCCGTCGCGGCCCGTGGACGCTGGCCTTCAACGCCAATGTTGGTTTCAAGATCTCGGGGCCCGAGCCGAGTCCGGCTGCCTTTGAGCTGACGACAAAACTGATGCGCAGCATCGGCAACGGCGCATCCCTGGGTATCGAAAGCTTCAACGGCTTGGGCGAGCTACGATCGCCAGGACACTTGCACGAGAATGAGCAGGCAGGCTACATCGTGCTGGATAAATCCATAGGGCGTTGGGAGCTGAACCTGGGGGCGGGGGCGGGCTATGGAAGCAACCCGGATCGACTGATCCTCAAGGCCATCATTGGCGTGCCTATAGACTGAGGCGCGCCGGGCTGGTATAAAGCCCGCCCTTCGCCTATGCCTTGAAGCGGCGAAGCACAATATCAAGTTATTGATTTACAAGGATTACTCTCATGTCGCGCGTCTGTCAGGTCACAGGTAAGCGCCCCGCGTCGGGCAATACCGTCTCGCACGCCAATAATCGCCGGCGCCGTCGCTTCCTGCCGAACCTGCATACGCAGCGTTTCTGGCTGGAAGGCGAAAAGCGCTGGATCAGCCTGAGGGTATCGGGCAACGGCCTGCGCACCATCGACAAGAACGGCATCGAAGCCGTGGTCGCCGAGCTTCGCGGCCGCGGCGAGCATATCTAAAGTCTTCTGAATTGTAGGGCCTGCAGCCATGCGCGAAAAAGTCAAACTGCTCTCCTCGGCCGGCACCGGCCATTTTTACGTGGCGATGAAAAACAAGCGCCTGCACCCGGAAAAGATGGAGATGCAGAAGTACGACCCGAAAGTGCGTAAGCACGTCGCCTACAAAGAAACCAAGATCAAGTAGCGCCGGCGTCAGCACGGGCCGCGTGGAAAGGGCACCGTGCCTGAGCTGCCTGAAGTCGAGACCACCCGCCGCGGCATCGCACCGCACCTCCAGGGCCGGATCATTCGCGCGCTGCACGTACACGAGGCGCGGCTGCGCTGGCCGGTGGATCCAAAGCTCCCCGGGCTGCTGCGCGGCCAACAGGTGCAGGGCGTTGAGCGGCGCGCAAAATACCTGCTGATACGCCTCACGCGCGGAACCCTGATCATGCACCTGGGCATGTCCGGGTCACTGCGCATATTGCCGCAGCGCAGAGCGCTTAAAACCCACGATCATCTCGATCTGTGGCTCGATTCCGGCCAGACGCTGCGCTTCAATGATCCGCGCCGCTTCGGCTGCTGCCTGTACACGAACGGCGATCCGCAGGAGCACCCGCTGCTGGCGAAACTCGCCCCCGAACCATTGCAGGGCGGCTTCGACGGCGCGTATATGCATCGCATCACGCGGCGGCGACGTGTGGCCATCAAGTCGCTGCTGCTCAACGGCCGCCTGATCACCGGAGTCGGCAATATCTACGCCAGTGAAGCACTGTTTCGCGCCCGCATTCGCCCGCGCCGTGCAGCGTGCTCACTCAAGCCTGCCGAATGCACACGCCTGGCGGGCGCCATTCGCCGGGTCTTAAGCGCCGCGATCCGCGCCGGCGGCACAACGCTGCGCGACTACGTCAACGCCGAAGGCATGCCCGGCGATTTCGGCGTGAAGCTGTATGTGTACGAACGCGCCGCCGCGCCGTGCCGCCGCTGCCGTACGCCGGTGCGGCACATTACCCAGGGGCAACGCTCCACGTATTACTGTCCGGAGTGCCAGCAATGAGCGCAGCTGCCAGGGGCAAAGCGCCGGCGCGCGACAACATGGCCGCGCGACAACGCGCGGCGATGCGCCGGCGCGAGCGCGCGCTGGCCAGTTTCGACCCGGTGATGGCGCGGCTCATTGAGGCTGCCGGCCCCTGCGACATGCACGGCAAGCTGGAGCGCACGCCCTTTGAAACTCTGGCTTCGAGTATCGCGCACCAGCAACTCAACGGCACAGCAGCGGCACGCATACTCGGGCGCTTTGTAGCGCTGTATGCGCCGGCGCCGTTTCCGGAGCCGGCAGCGCTGCTGGGCACGAGCCAGGCCGCGCTGCGTGCCACCGGTTTTTCGTTCGCGAAGATCCGTGCGCTACATGATCTGGCTGCCAAAGTGCTCGCCGGCGTGGTGCCAGCGACTGCGGAGCTGATTGAACTGGCCGATGCAGCGATCATCGAACGGTTGACGCAGGTGCGCGGCATCGGCCCATGGACTGTGCAGATGATGCTGATGTTCCAGCTTGCTCGCCCCGACGTGCTGCCGATCGATGACTTCGGGGTGCGCAACGGCTTTCGTCTGGCGTACCGGCTCAAAGGTCTGCCGACGCCACGCGCGCTGGCAGAATTCGGCGAACGCTGGAACCCACAACGATCGTTGGCGGCCTGGTATTTGTGGCGCGCGGTCGATCTGGCGCGCGTGGGCAAGTTGCCGCGTGCCGCGCGCGCGCCGCGGGTCGCGATTCAGAAGCCGCGCGTGCCTGCGAAGAATCCCCGGCTACGCAAGCGGCCCCGGAATGCGCTATCTTTATTTTGATACAGATTTCTGTATAGTGACCCTATGAAAACTACCCTCAATCTAAACGACGGGCTGCTCGCCCGCGCCAAGGCCCAGGCAGCACGTGAACGCAGTAGCCTGACCCGATTGATTGAGGACGGGCTGCGACTACGGCTGCGCAAGCGTCGTGCAAGTGCCCAAAGCGTACCGGCGTTAGTGGTCTTCGAGGGTAAAGGCGGACTGCGCCCGGGCCTCGATGGGACCACCAACCGCGCCCTGATCGACGCGGCGGACAATGACACCTGACCTCAATGTCCTGGTGGCGGCCTCGCGCACCGATCACGTTCATCATCGGGCGGCGGCAGCCTGGCTCACCGCCGCCGTTGCAGGATGTACGACCGGCGGCGGCATAGACATTTTGCCAATGGTGGCGAGCGGATTCCTCCGCTTGGTCACGCATCGAAAGATCTTTGTACATCCCACCCCAACGGCAGAAGCCGTCCGCTATCTTGACTCCCTGCTCGCGATCTCCGGCGTAACGATGCTGGAAGTGGGCCGCGAATGGCCCGAACTGAAACGCCTGTGCTTGGCACACAAGCTCACGGACAACGACATACCCGATGCCTGGATTGCCGCGGCCATCAAGACCGCAGGTGGGCATCTCATCACCTTCGATAAGGGATTCAGGCGCTTCTTGAGCCGCAACGAATTCACCCTCTTGGAGTTCTGAGCTAAGGCACTCCCTCCGCGCCCCAGCCTATACGACGGACACATTGGGGTGACCTCAAATTGGCCTGGGGCGAGTGAACAAAATTGACTATTCTGTTTGGCGAATGGCAGGTTCGGAGCAGTTCGACAGGCAGCAACCGGCCATTATGCACAGTGAGCGATTATGCACAGCGGCGCGTCGGCGGCCCTATAAACCAGCCACCGACGCGATTCCTGCTACACATAATTGTTGGCGCCGCGTTGGTGGAACCTTTGCTGCCGGTGCGCCTTATCGGCCTGATGCCACGCCCCAAAGCGAACTCTCTGTGGGCGATGCAAAGATACATTTAAGCCGA
>JANMWZ010000011.1:0-98217 GCA_031441585.1 Gammaproteobacteria bacterium | reverse complement strand
AGTTGCTTCGCGGAAGCCCCGAGCGAGCGTGACAAACCTGATATTGGGCGCCTGTGCAGGAAGGCGGTCAAGGACGATGACAAGCATTCAGAATGGATAGCCCCGTCGGCTGACCAGTCCGTGACCGAGCACCGGCTGAACGTCGGCGGCAAGACTCTGGACTACATGGCTACCGCCGGAACGCTCATCATTCTGGACAACGATGACAAACCCATAGCCAACATGGGCTACGTCGCTTATACCAAGCGCGACGTGAAGGATGCAGGCAGCCGCCCGATCATGTTTGCATTCAACGGCGGGCCGGGATCTGCCTCCGTGTGGTTGCATATGGGTGTACTGGGGCCGCGACGTATCGTAGTCGCCGATCCGTTGCCGACGCCGCCAGCGCCCTACAAGGTCGTCGATAACGAATTTGGTGTCCTGGATAAGAGTGACCTCGTCATGATCGACCCGGTCGGCACGGGAATCAGTCACGCCGCCTGCGACAAGCGGGATGAGGACTTTTGGGGCGTCGATTCCGATATCGACTCGGTCGGCCGTTTCATCGCCCAGTACGTCAGCGACCATAATCGCTGGGGATCGCCGAAATTTTTGCTGGGAGAGAGCTACGGGACGACGCGTGCTGCCGCTATAGCTGACTATCTGTTCGCGCGCCGAAACATGAGCCTGAATGGGCTGGTGCTGGTCTCGGTAGCGACCGACATCGAGGCGATTTTTGCAGAAGTTCCCGGCAATGATCGCCCCTACGCGGTCTACCTGCCCGCGTACGCAGCCGCCGCCTGGTATCACCATAAATTGCCCAATCAACCGGTGGAACTTGGCCCATTGCTGGACGAAGTGCGTCACTATGCGCTCGGACCGTTCAATGCGGCGCTAATGCAGGGCGACAAGCTCGCGGATGAGGATCGGAACGCCGTTGCGCAGCAGTTGCATCAGTACACGGGATTGTCGGTCGACTACCTGAAGGCGGCCAACCTGCGCGTTTCCGAGGTTGCCTTCGCCCACGAATTGCTGAAATCAGATCGACAGACGATCGGCCGACTCGACGCGCGATTCAAGGGGCCCACCATGGACCCGCTGGAGAAGTATGCCGCCGATGATCCGCAGTCAAACGCCATCAGCGCGGCTTTTGCCGCCGCGTTCATGGACTACTATCACGGTGACCTGAAATTCGGCCAGGGGAAGACCTACCACACGAGCGGCAATGACGATCTCTACAGCAAGTGGAAATGGACTCACCAGCCGATCGGTTTCAATACTCCGCAGCCGTTCGTCAATACCAGCGTTGATCTGGCGCATCTGCTGGTTCAGGACGCGGGCTTGCGGGTATTGGTGCTGAACGGCTATTTCGATCTCGCGACGCCGTTCTCAGCGACCGAGTATGTGATGGCCCATCTCAATCTGCCGCCGGGCCTGGCCGCCCACATCGGCATGAAATACTACCAGGCAGGACACATGATGTATCTGCATCCGGAATCACTCAGAAAAATGAAGGTCGACCTTGATGCCTTTATGCAGGCGACCCAGCATCCTTGAGCACCAAACCGGTGGTTGCAGGCGCGGCGCGAATCCTGCCGCTCAATGTGGTTGGTAGACCTGCATGGCATCAGCTCGAAACGCGCTCTGACTTGCACCGCGACTGTAGAACATATGGCCGCCCGGGTATTCCCTGACCTGCACGCGATTCGGATCGCCCATGATCGGCATCTGATCGACGATCAGCACCGAGGCCATGAAGGGGCAGGATAGATCGCCCCAGCCGTGCACGATCAGGACCTTGAGCTTGGGATCAATGGCCACTGACTGGCGCAGCTCTTCCACCGAGCCGTGTTCAAGGCGCTGGCTTTCATCGCCCTTTTCGCCGCCGTCGGTCCATAAATCATTGACTTCGTAGCTCAGCGCGTTGTAACGCGCGGCGTACTTCCAGCCGACCACGTGGGTAATGAAATCAACCATGGCCTGGGTAGTGGGCGCGATGATGCTGTCCAGCAGCGGGTCGTTGGTGCGCTGATTGGGCGAATACGGGAACGGATCCCAGACCGCGACGTTGGAGTCGTAACGGCTGCCGAGCTTGCCTTCGGCGCGGAATACTTCACGCAGATAGGCCTGAGTTTCCAGTCGGCCGCCGGCACGACGCACAAAGGTGGGGTCGAGCCCCGAGAGTTCGGTGACCCGCTTGACGATGCGCTCGGTCGCCTGCGGGTCTGATCGACCCCTGAGCAGATCAGCGACATAGTCGGTGCGCGCGTAAGTAATGATTTCCGCCATGGCGGTGTTGCTGAGCTTGCCCTGGCGTTCGAGATTCGCCGCGGCGATGCTCGGTAGTGTCAGCACCCACGGCAAGGGCGACAGATCGCCACTGCCCGATGCGACTGGATCAAGGTAAGGCGACACCAGAATCATGCCGTTCATCGCCACGCCCAGGCGGGTCTGCAGAAAATGCGTGATGCGCGGCGCGCGAAAACCGCCATAGCTCTCGCCGACCAGGAATTTGCGTGAAGTCAGGCGCTCGTTCTTCACCAGCCAGTCAAAAATAATGCGCGACAGATATTCGACATCTGCCTTCGGGTTGTAGAAGCGCTTCTTGGCGTCATCGTCTTTGAGCTGGGCATAGCTGAAGCCCGTGCCGACGGGATCGATGAATACCAGGTCAGTGAAATCCAGCCAGGTGCCGGGGTTGTCCAGCAGCGCGGACGGATCCGACGGGCTGTTGCCATCGGCGCCAAACTGCACCCGCTTGGGGCCCAGTGCACCGAGATTCAGATAGACCGAGGAGGCGCCTGGTCCGCCGTTAAGCGCGAAGGTAACGGGCCGATCAGCGCCGGGCAGCGTGTAGGCCGTGAACATGACGTTGGCAATGACTTTGCCTTTCTCATCCAGCACCGGCAATGAGCCGACGGTTGCTGCGTATTTCAGGATGCGGCCACCCAGCTGGATACTTTGCGGTACGGTCCGATCGGCCGGAAACGCGGGCAGTTTGAATTCGTCGTCTTTGCTTGGTGTCTGCTCGCCCTTCCCTGGCCCGGTTTTTTCACTATCAGCAGCGGCTGACAGCGCTGGCGCAAGGCACCAGGCCAACAGGGTGAGCGCCAACAATGGTCCCAGGTGCGGCCTGCGCATGAGCGAGTCTCCAGTTGAATGCGGCCATACTACGCGAGCTCAGTCTGAAAATGCATCAACGCCCGAGCGGCGCTGGTTCACCCAGTAAATCCACGGCCGCCTGGTAGAGTGTGGCCCGTAGCGCCAAGCGTTCATTGGCGCGCGTGACATAGCGCACCGACAGTTCCACACCGCCGACCACGGGTTTAACGTTGATTCCCGGTGCCCCCGAAAACAGTCGTCCGGGCTGCGTCGGCACTGCGCGTTGCCATTCCTGCTCGGCGTGGCGCGCGCTCTCAGCGGTTGCCTCGAGCACCCGTTGCCGTATGGCGTCGATGATCGGGTGCGGATCTCTGCCGGTGGGTACCACCAGGCGTAGCTCATCCCAGAGCCATTGTCCGGAGGTCGAGAAATTAAAATAATGCCCGGAGATCGCAAAGCTGTTGGTAAAGGTGACTCGTCTGCCGGTCGGATGGCCGGCTTCGCCCCAGTTGCCGGTTTCGAGCAACACGGTGTGAAACATGCCCAGTTCGCTGACTTCGCCACTGACGCCGTTGATCTCTACCCAGTCGCCCAGGCGCATACCGTTGCGACCCATCAGAATCATCCAACCGATGAACGCGATGATGAAGTCTTTCAATGCGACTGTGAGTCCGGCGCCGATAATCCCCAGTACGGTGCCGAACTGACTGGGCACGCCGATCAACATGAAGATCACAACGAGCACGGCGAGAATCTGCAGGGCCACTCGGGTCACGTGATGCAGTGACTCGAGGCGGCGTCGATCGCCCTTGCTGTGGCTGAACTGGCGCTGTGACCAACGGTCGAGAAACAGCAGCACCAGTAACAGGGCCGCTACCGCGATGGCGCTGGCGAACAGCCCATGCATTGCGGCGCGCCCTCGGCTCGCAACCGAGGCGCCCCACTGCTGGTAGGTCTGGATCAGTGATCGCTGGGTACGCGAGCGCTGATCCAGCAGCGTCAAGACCTGTTGACTGGCAGCCGCCTGCCTGGTCTGCGCGTACAGAATCAGGGTATCAACCCTATTGCGCTGCGGGTCTGATGCAGCGCTGGCAACCGCCGTTGTCACGGCGCTGTCCCGGGCCCGCTTGCTATGGTGTGCCAGCCCCGAGATGCCACTCTTGTTCGCTTCCAGCCTGGCAGCGAGCGCAACCCGGTCATGGCTCAAATTCGCAGCCAACTCCGCTGCGTGCTGTTGTGCGGCGTCAACCAGGTTTTGCAGCCGGCGCTGTGCCTGCCAGGCCTTATAGGAGAGCACCAATCCGCCGTTATCCGGGTTGCTGACCGCGAGCGGACCTGTTGGAGCCGGATGCAATTTTTCCAGGTTCTCACGCTCCTGCATCTGCGCGACGATGCGGCGTCGCAGATTGCCGCCCGCATCCTCAAGGTCCTGGTCGGCTTCCTCAATTTCGTACTTGTCCAACTCAAGCTGTGACGAGCTCAGATCCAGTTCGTCCTGCAGGATCTCGCGGCGCGCCGCTGGCGCCAACGCGAGCGCCGCCTTAAGTTCCGCGAGGCGACGCTGGTCGGTGGCGTAGAGTCGCTGCGACTCATCGCGCCGTGCGGCAAGTTGAGTGGCGCGGGCGCTCAACTCTGGTGGGTTGGCGTCCAGTTCGCGCAGCGCAGTGGTAAAGGCCAGATCCAGATCGTGATCGGCCAGGCGCAATGCGGTCTGGGCAAAGGCGAAGTCCCGGGCATCGCTGGTCTGGCCTAAAAGGCGTAACGCCGTGTCGTAGGCACCATGGTCGACGAGGTCCCCGGCGTCCCCGGCGTCCCCAGCGTCCCCGGCGTTGGATTCCACGCCACCCACGGAACTGGCCGTTGCTGCGCTCGCAGCAAGCGGCTGCTGCGGAGCCGTGCGCCACCATGCCAGAACGGCGCCCACCAACAACGCGCCCAGGGCGGCGCCCATGATTTTCTGCAACAGCGACATGCAGCCAAAACCCTAACACAAAAGCAACAGCGTCAGCTGTTGTCGCGCACCACGCTCAGAACTGATACGAGGCACCGACCGTGAAGAACCGGCCGTAGGCGGTATAGCCGGCGCCAACGCCGCTGGCGCTTTGCCCCACCTGCTGGCCGGGTGCCCAGGGCAATAGCGGGTTGCCATTCAGATAGGTGCGCGCCACCGAGTTCGTGAGGTTCTTGCCCTCCACATACACCTGGATTTTGTTCGTGACCTTGTAGTGGGCACTCGCCGTGACCCATTTGAAGGGGTCAGAGATCGCAGGCCAACCGGGTACGTCGGTGCAACAGCCGCCGGTGTACTCGTAACTGTCCTGGTAGTCCCAATTGATATCGGCGCTCAACGGGCCTTTTTCGTAGATCAGGCCGACCGAAATTGTCGTTGGCGGAACGGCATTGATTGCACCGATTTGATTGCCGGACTCATCGTAGCTCTTGTTCTGCGTACGGGTGTACTGCATGTGGACACCGAAGCCATTGTCCATGAGGTGCTGCCAGGCCAGCTCCACGCCGTAGAAATCGCTCTTGGCGCCGTTGACCGGGGTCGAAATGGTCCACAGGAAGGGAACTCCCGGTACTGTTCCCGGCTGCCCGCCGTCATATTTCAGGGTCCCCAGATCGACGTTGGTCTGTGTGGCATTGTAAATGTCATCGCGAATCTTCTTGTCGAACAGCGCCACCGTCAGTGCGGAGTGCGGTCGGTAGTACCATTCCACCGAGACGTTGGCTTGAGTAGCCGTGACCGGCCGCAGTCCCGAGGTGCCAAAGTAGTTCAGGGTAGGATCGCCATTGATCGCATTGTTCTGGGAGGTGGGCGCCAGGCTACTGAGGTTCGGACGTGACATGGTTTTCGCCAGAGCAAATCGCAGCTGCACCGTATCCGGTACCGCCCAGTAGCTGAGGTTCAGCGACGGCAATGCCAGCGTGTAGCTATTCTCAGTGGCAACCGGGGCCGAGGTTGAATACTGCACGTTGTAGGTCACGGTGGTCGCGTTGGGTGTATTGGTCCACAACGACGTGGGCACCGCCACATGGGTGGAGGCTGTGACATTGGTACGCACGACTCGCAGCCCCAGGTTTCCGGACCAGTTCGTTCCAGCGAACTGCAGTTCGCCATAGATCGAATGGGTTTTCTCCGTGACACTGTACGAATTGAATGGGTTGGCCTGCGGCAGGGTGGCGGCGAAGTCGAACAGCGAATTGGGCGAACAGTCGACAGCGGGGTCGCTCGGTGGGGAGGCCGGTTGCGTGCAGTAGAACGGATTTTGCTTGCCATCCAGACTGCGCAGGAACGCCATGAGCTGGGCAACGTTCAGTTGCGGCAGGGTCGTGGGATAGGATCCACCGGCCCCCTGCATGAAGTTGGGCAGATTGACCATCGAGATGACATTGAATCCCTGTGAGGCAAACGAATAGGGGCTGCACTGAACGTTGCAGCCAAAGGTGTTGTACAGATTTCCGTACTGGCCGGAGCCGTTGCTCCAGTCGTTGCTGATGTCCTGGCGGCTCTTTTCACGGTGCGATTCGCCGACACCGAACACCACCTTGTCGACCCATCCGGCGCCGATCTTGTAGGAGCCGTCCAGGGTAAAGCCAGTAACCTTGTCCTGGACGGAAAAGCCGTTCAGGCCGACGTAATGTGTTGACCAGTACTTGTTGTCGTTGAGAAATCCGGAATTCATGAGTGCCGTGTACGAGCATGAACCCGGGTTGGTCGCGCTGGCGGTGCCCGATGGGCAGGCCGTGAGCCCGAGCTGGCCCGGCGGTACAACAACGTTGATGCTGGGCAGGCTGTTGGGCAGCTCTGTGAATATCAGGGTGTCCGGGGCAGTAGGATCGCTCGATACCAGGCCTGCAGTCACAAAGGTATCCGCGCCGCCCTCCGGCCGATCGGCCTTCGATCGATAAATGTCGCCGGTCACGCTGAATCGGTCGGTCGGAGTCCAGCTGGCCTTCACTCCGAACAGCGAAGTATTCACCTCGCGATTGGTCGTGTTGTTCACTATTTCCGGCTGAAAGTTATTCGACGTCAGGCCGGTAATCAGACCATTTGAGTACACGGCATCGGTCCATGGGGTGCCATCCGTATTGGCTGCGAAATAGTACGACTGGTTGTAGCCAATCTGCGGATCGCGCAGGCGGGTATAGAGTGCATCGGCCACCAGGCTGAACTGTGAGTTCGGGCGCCACTCGAAACTGCCGGAGAGCGCGTCGCGCTTTTTCTTGTCGAGGATTGACCCGAAGGTGATGCAGCAGGGCGTGGCGTCCAGTGGCACCGCGTTGCCAGAACCGTCAAGAGGAAATGTCATGGGGCCGTAGATGTTCTGATTGAACGCGTTCAGGGAATCCGTGCGGGTGTTCGCCTGCGAGTGCACGGCCGCGAGCAGCAAGCCGATGGTCTGCTCCGCATTGGTATCGGTGACGAAAGCGGAGAATTTACTGCCATGCAGGTGCGACATGGCGTTGTAGTCGCCTTCGGCGTGTACGCCAGCATGAAAACCCGCTTTGTCGAAGGCACTGGCGGTACGCAGATTCACCGTACCGCCGATACTGCCTTCCAGGGCTGAGGCCTGCGGCGATTTAAGGACGTCCGCGCCCGAGATCACTTCCGAAGGCAGCACGTCAAAAGCCAGTTCACGGCCATCATCGTCGGTAGCCAGAATCCGGTTGTTGAGTGTGACCAGGTTGTACTGGGGTCCCAGACCCTGCACAGTGATCCGCATGCCTTCGCCACCCGTCGTCCGGGTAATCGTGATGCCCGGCAGGTGGCTCAATGAGTCGGCGACGTCGGCATCGGGAAACCGGCCGAGCTCCAGCGCGTTGATCGAGTCCTGAACCACTGCGGAGTTTTTCTTCATTACGAGCGATTTCTAAAGGCACGCGCGAATTCCGGTGACGATGATGTCTTCGATGGCAGCGGCGGGCGCCATGGCAGTTGCGGCGGGGGAGGTTGCGGCTGTGGCGGGGGCGTTTTGCGCAGCAGCAGGAAAAACGCCGAACGTGGCGCTCGCAAGAAATGTCGCGAGAGTGGCTCGCAAGCAGGCTCGGGTAACGGACATGGTGGCATCCTCCTGAATCGCTCGGGCTGCTTTCGCGCCCGAAATAACTGTTCTAGTTCGAAACTTAAACGAAAGGAACTATAGATTCAAGAGATATAATTAGAGATAGAATGCGCTTCAGAGTTAGCTAGGAGCCAGTGAGTTGAGTATAAAATATTGAAATAATAGCTATTGAAACTTAACGATCTTTCGCTTATAAGAGCAATTGGTGAATGAGGCGATACCGATGACTTCACGACCCTGGCTGATCTACGCACTGGTGACGACCGCCTTCTGGGGCGTCTGGGGCGTCTTTACCGGGCTGCCCGCAAACTACGGATTTCCTGAGACGCTCATCTACTGCGTCTGGGCGCTCACCATGATTCCGCCAGCAATCTATGCGCTCACACGGATCAACTGGCGTTTGCAGCACGATGCGAAGTCGATGACTTATGGATTATTGATCGGCCTGCTGGGTGCCGGCGGTCAGATGCTGCTGTTTCACGCCGTGCGCGTCGGTCCCACCTATCTGATCTTCCCGATCATTTCACTCTCGCCGGTCATTACTATCGCCTTGTCGCTGAGCGCTCTCAAGGAGCGCACCGGCAAACTCGGTGCTTTGGGAATCGCGCTGGCGCTGTGCTCACTGCCGCTGTTCGATTATTCGGGCGCGGCGGGCGTCAGCAATTTCGGTCAACTGTGGTTTGTGCTCGCTCTCGGCGTGTTGGTCGCCTGGGGCGTGCAGGGCTTCTTCATGAAGCTGGCCAATGTGACCATGAGCGCTGAAAGCATATTCTTCTACATGACAGTTAGCGGCCTGCTGTTGGTGCCGGTCGCGGTGGCCATGACGGATCTTGCGGTGCCGATCAACTGGGGCCCCAAAGGGCCGTGGCTCGCGGCGGGCATTCAGATACTCAATGCCATTGGTGCGCTGACGCTGGTGTATGCGTTTCGCTATGGCAAGGCGATCGTGGTCTCGCCACTCACCAATGCCGGCGCACCGCTGATTACCGCGGTGCTGGCAATAGTGCTGCTCGGCACTGTGCCAACGGCTACCAGGATCGCAGGCATTGTGCTGGCCTTGCTGGCGGCCGTGTTGTTGGCGATCGAGCCGGAACCGGAACCGAGGCCCGCCGCCGTGGCGCGCGCTGCTACCGGAACCGGCTGACACCGTGCGCCGCGTCATCGTCCGCCGCGATACCAGTGCCCGCCGCGAGCGCATCGTCGCGCAGCTGCGTGAGCAGGGCAGTGTGCAGATTCCAGCACTGGCCGAGCAGTTTGGCGTCTCAACGCAAACCCTGCGCAAAGATCTGAATTTTCTTGACGCCCGCGGTGTCTGCACGCGCTCCTCGGGAGGTGCGCTACTCAAGATCGGCGTGCAGTCGCCCACTGAAGATGCCATTGAGATCAAGCGCCAGCTGTATGCGGTCGAGAAGGCGCGCATAGGTCGTGCGGCGGCGGCACTTATCGTCGCGGGCGACTCCGTGCTGATTGATTCCGGCACCACGACCCTGCAGGTCGCGCGCCACATACGCGCCGGTGAGCCGCTGGTGGTGGTCACCAATGATGTGGGCGTGATGAATGAACTGGCAAATCGTGAGGCCGTGCAGCTGGTGTTTCTCGGCGGCACGCTGCGCCGCAAGAACATGTCGTTTTATGGGACCCAGACCGAGCGGGCTTTACAGGATATGCACGTCGACAAGCTGTTCCTGGCGGCGGATGGCTTTCATATTGACAAGGGCATCACCACGCATTTTGAACCGGAAGCGCTGCTCAATCGCCTGATGTGCCAGGCAGCCAGCGAGATCATCGTGGTCGCCGACTCATCGAAATTTGGCCGGCTCTGTCTGCACAAGATTCTGGAGCCACAGAATATTACCCGCGTGATCACTGACGCGGGTATTCCGGACGAGGCGCGCGCGGCACTGAGCAACGTTGGCGTGCACGTGCAGATTGCGACATGAGGGGAGTAATTGCCTTGAACGGAGTTGGCGCTTGAAGGCTTTGCTTGAGATTGTGGCGCGCCACAAGGCCGGTGCGGCCGTCGGCGTGTATTCGGTCTGCTCGGCGCAGCCGTTGGTAATCGAAGCGGCACTGCGTTTCGCGCGCCGCACGGGTAGGGTCGTGTTGATAGAGGCCACTTCCAACCAGGTCAATCAGGACGGCGGCTATACCGGCATGCGCCCCAGTGAATTTGCGCGCCTGGTGCAGGGTATGGCGAGCAGTGTCGGCTTGCCGGCTGAACGGCTCATGCTGGGCGGCGATCATCTGGGACCCAATTGCTGGCAACACCTGGATGCCGAGATGGCGATGCTGCGCGCAGAGCGCCTGATCGTCGACTACGCGGCAGCTGGCTTTCGCAAGATTCATCTGGATTGTTCGATGTCCTGCGTCGGCGATCCTCTGCCGTTGAGCGATGCCACGGTGGCGGCGCGCGCTGCACGACTGTGTGCCGTTGCCGAGCAGACCTGGCGCGAAGTCGGTGGCGAGGCGCCCGTATATGTCGTCGGTACTGAGGTACCGGTGCCCGGCGGCGCACATGAAACGCTGAGTCAACTGACGCCCACCCATCCGGCCGCAGCAACGGCGACGATCGATGCACACTGGCAAGCCTTCAAGGCGGTCGCACTCGAGAGTGCGTGGCCACGGGTGATTGGCCTGGTGGTGCAGCCCGGGGTGGAGTTTGATCACTATCAGGTTATAGATTTTCGCCCCGAGCGCAGCGGCCTGCTGGGTGCGGTAATCGAAACACAGGCGCACATGATTTACGAAGCGCATTCCACCGATTATCAGACGCCGGACAACCTGCGGGCACTGGTGCGCGCTCATTTCGCCATACTCAAGGTGGGCCCGGCGTTGACCTTTGCGCTGCGCGAGGCACTGTTTGCACTCGATCAGATCGAGCGTGAGTTATTGGGCCCCGAGCGCGCCTCAAGGCTGCGCGAAACGCTGTTGGCCGCCATGGCAACCGACCCGGTGCACTGGAGGAAGTACTACACCAGCAGTGGCCTGCAGTTGAGCCTCGATTGCCAATACAGCCTGAGTGATCGCATCCGCTACTACTGGCCGCAACCCACCGTCGTCGCGGCATTGGACCGACTGTTGGGCAATCTGACCGCCAATCCGCCGCCACTGACACTGCTGAGCCAATACCTGCCCCTTGAGTATTGGGCGGTGCGTGAAGGGCGATTAAATCTGAACGCCCGCGATATAGCGATGCATCATGTCGAACTGGTGTTGCATCAGTACGCACGCGCCTGTGGTGCCAGGGATGAGCAAGGTCATGATGCACTTGCAGCTTGACGAGGCTACGCTTGCTCGTGTCGGCGCCCTGCATACGGCGCGCGAGATAGAGCAGCAACCGCTGTCATGGGAGCGAACCCTGGCGCTGCTGCGCGCACGGCAAACCTCAGTCAGCGCATTCCTGGCGCCGCTGCTGGCACGGCCGGAGCTGCGCATCATTCTGACCGGCGCCGGTAGTTCGGCATTCATCGGCGAGTGCCTGGCGCCGACCTTGAGCAGGCTTCTCAATCGACAGGTGCTGGCGTTGGCGAGCACCGATCTGCTGTCCGGTCCGCGCGAGTATCTGCTGCCCGATGTGCCTACGCTGCTGGTGTCATTTGGCCGGTCAGGCGGCAGTCCGGAAAGCCTTGCGGTGGTGGAGTTGGCGGAAAAACTGTTGAGTGAGTGTCATCAGCTCATCATCACCTGCAACGAGCAGGGCACGCTGTATCAGCGCTGCCAGGGCGCCCGGCGCAGTCTGGCGTTGCTGATGCCCGCCGAGACGCACGATCAGAGTTTTGCCATGACCTCGAGTTTTACCTCCATGATGCTCGCCGGATTGCTGGCGTTTGGCGACGGCAACACTGCAGCGCAGGCCGGCACCCTGGCACATCTGGGCGCTGGCGCGCGTCAGGTATTCTCGCGCCACCATGAAACGTTGCGCGCGCTTGCGACCGAAAAATACTCGCGAGTCGTGTATCTGGGCAGCAATGCCCTGAAGGCGATCGCCCGTGAGGCGGCGCTCAAGCTGCTGGAACTGACCGACGGTCAGGTGGTGGCAGCCTTTGAGTCAGCGCTTGGCTTCAGACACGGACCCAAGACCATCGTGACGGGCGATACCCTGCTGGTCATGTTCGTGTCCAACGATCCGTACACGCGCCGTTACGATCTTGATCTGCTGCGCGAGTTGCGTGCTGACGGACGGGCGGGCGCGGTGCTGGCGATCAGCGCACGCAGCGATGAGGTCGTCGCCCAGGGACGAGTGCTGCTTCTGGACGGGCTGGCTGCGGCGCCCGACTGCGAGCTCGCCTTTCCGTACGTGGTGTGTGCTCAACTCTATGCTTTCCATCGAGCCTTGCAGCTGGGCAGTCGGCCTGATCAACCCAGCGTCTCCGGCACCGTCAGTCGGGTGGTGCGCGGCGTTACGATTCACCCCTGGTAGGCGCAGGTAACTTTATGTATCTGGGTGTGGATGGCGGCGGCACCAAGACAGGTGTCGCGCTCATTAGCCGTGAGGGCAGGGTGCTTGCGCGGCATGAAGCGGGTGCCGCGTATTACCTCGCTGCCGGCCTGGACAATGTACGCAGCACGCTCGCGCTCGCAGTACAGGCGGTACTTGCCAAGGCCGGAATCGCTGCGAGCGCGATCGAGTTCGCTTTTTTCGGTTTACCCTCCTATGGCGAGGATTCCACCTTGACAGGCGCTCTGGACGCGCTACCCGCAGCCTGCCTGCCGACCGGGCACTATCGCTGCGGCAATGACATGGTGTGCGGGTGGGCAGGGTCGCTGGGTGGCGGCGATGGCATCAGTGTCGTGGCCGGCACCGGATCCATCAGCTACGGTGAACGTGGTGGGGTCGCGGCGCGGTGTGGAGGTTGGGGCGAACTCTTCAGCGATGAAGGTTCGGCCTATTGGATCGCCTGTCGCGGCCTGAACCTCTATTCGCGTATGAGTGACGGTCGCGCGCCGCATGGCCCCTTGCACCGGCTTTTCAATGCGCGACTCGAGCTCGATCACGATCTTGACCTATGCGCTCGTGTCTACGGCGACTCGGGCGCCGATCGTACGCGTATCGCGCAACTGTCCAAAGTTGTATTCGAGGCCGCGACGGAAGGTGATCGCCAGGCGGCGGCCATTTTTACCGAGGCCGCCGAACAACTGGCCGATCTGGTGGACGCGACGCGCATGCGTCTGGGATTTGTTGCCGATGAAGTGGTGCCGGTCTCCTACTCCGGAGGTGTGTTTGCCAATGCCGGTCAAACCCTGCTGTCGCGCTTTGCCACGGCGCTCACGGCACGCTGGGCGCACTACGCCCTGCGTGAGCCCGCGTTCCCGCCCGATATTGGCGCCGCCCTGTATGCCGCACGTTGTAATCGTGCACCCCTGACAGCCGCAGCCCTCGAACGGCTGCGCCAGCGAGGCCGGTCGTGAGAATGATGATGTCGTGCATTGTGGCGCTGATTGTTGCGGGCTGCGTGGACTTGCCATCGAACTATGCGGCAGCAGATTTCGGGGCCGAACCCAAGATCGATGTACATGTACACATCAATTCCGCCGACCCCGCCCTGATCGAGCAGGCGCGCGCCGACGGATTCCGGCTGCTGACCATCAATGTCGACTACCCGGATTTCCCGCCGCTGGCCCAGCAGCGCGCCCTGGCCCTGGCGCATGCGCATAGTCATCCCGAGCTGGTGGCCTTTGCCGCCACTTTCAGCATGACGGGGTGGGGCGAGCCGGGCTGGCAGGGGCAGGTATTGAAGGACGTGGATGACGCCTTCACCGACGGCGCCGTGGCCATCAAGGTATGGAAAAACATCGGCATGGAGTTCCGCGATAGCGCCGGCAAGCTGGTGATGATCGACGACTCCCGCTTTGACCCGGTATTCAAGCGAGTGCAGGAACGCGGCAAAGTGCTGATCGGTCACCAGGGCGAGCCGCACAACTGCTGGCTACCGCTCGAGCAGATGACCGTGAGCAATGATCGCGAATATTTTCACGAACACCCGCAGTATCACATGTTCCTGCATCCGGACCTGCCTTCCTATGAAGCGCAGATGGCGGCGCGCAATCGCATGCTCGATCGCAACCCGCGCCTGCATTTCATGGGCGCGCATATGGCAAGTCTTGAATGGAGCATCACTGAACTGGCCCGGTTTCTCGATCGCTATCCGCTTGCGGTAGTCGATCTGGCCGCACGCATGGGCCAGGTGCAATATCAGTCGAACCGTGATCACGCGGCGGTGCGCGCGTTCTTTGTCAGGTACCAGGATCGGTTGCTGTACGGCACTGACCTTACGCAGGATGCGGCTGCTGAGCCGGACACGATGCGCAAGGAGGCGCATGCACGCTGGCTGTCAGACTGGATCTATTTCAATACTGCGCAAACACAGGTTGTGGCAGAACTCGATGCGCCGGTGCCGGGCCTGGGTTTGCCACGTGCGGTGATCGACAAGCTGTACCATCGCAATGCCGAGCGCTTGTTCGGTGCCGTCTGGCGGGCGGCGGGTACGGGAGGTGCAAAGTGAGTGATCGGCGTGCCTGGCTCCTGAATACCGCGCTGCTGTGCGCTGCGCTGCTGCTGGGCGAATCCGCGCTGGCCGCCGCGCCGGCTCATGGGGTGGTGGTCACCCTGCAATCAGCTGAGCTGCGCCTCGAATTCGACGCGCGGCTGCATAGCAGGGTGACGGCGCTGAACGAGGGCGTAGCCGATCAGCTCGGCGCCTGGTCGGCGTCGGAATTCCTGAATACTGCGGGCGCCAAACTGCAGGATTTTGTCTTCGACGCCCATGAACAGCAGGAGATCGAAGATCAGACTGGCGCCGGTCACCGGCATGTGCTTAAAGGTCACGCCGGCGCGATTGAGAAGCGCGTGCAGATCACGCTCTACGATAACTTCCCGCGTTGGGCGGTAGTGCAGGTGCGCTACACCAACCGCGGCAAGCAGGCCTTGCAGGTGCGCGGCTGGAGCAATGGCGCGTACTCCATTGCGGCGCAAGCGGTGGCCGATGCACCGGCCTCGCAGGAAGCATTCTGGTCCTACCAGAGCGGTTCCTATCAGAATCGCCCGGACTGGGTGCTGCCACTGAAGATCGGTTTTGAGCGCGGCAACTATCAGGGCATGAACGCGGCTGACTACGGCGGCGGTACGCCGATCGTTGATGTATGGAGGCGTGACGTGGGGATAGCCGTCGGGCAGCTGGAACTGGCGCCAAAACTGGTCTCGCTGCCGGTGGCCAGGGCGGTGGCGGGAGCGGCGACGCTGTCGGTGCACTTCGCACAACACGTCACGATTGAACCGGGGCAGAGTCTCGAGACCCTGCACACCTTTGTCGGCGTGCATCGCGGCGATCACTTTCAGACGCTCAGTGACTATCGGCGTTACATGCTCAGGCAGGGCGTGCAATTGCCGGCGGCCCCGCCGAGCGCCTTCGAGCCGCTGTGGTGCGCCTGGGGATATGGGCGCAATGCCACCGTCGAGCAGGTAATCGCCACCTTGCCCATCGTCAAGAAACTGGGCTTTGGCTGGGTGACGCTTGATGATGGCTGGCAGGTGGCCCAGGGTGGTTGGACTCCGAACCCGGTCAAATATCCGCATGGCGAGGCCGACATGAAAGCGCTGGTGGAGCGCATTCATGCGGCCGGGCTCAAGGCGCAGCTGTGGTGGGCACCGTTGGCGGCAGATCCCGGCAGTCCTGTTGAGCGTGTGCACCCGGAACAGTTGCTGCTGAAGCAGGACGGCGCGCGTCGCAAGATCAGCTATTGGAATTCATACTTCATGTGCCCGGCCTATGAGCCGGTGCAGGTTGACGGCGCCGCGTTTGCGCGCAAAGCACTGGGCGAGTGGGGGTTCGACGGGCTCAAGATCGATGGCCAACATCTTAATGGCGCACCGCGCTGCTACAACCCTGCTCATCATCATGCCGCGCCGACCGATGCCGTCGAGGGTCTGTCCGGATTTTTCAAGGCCGTGTGGGACGCTGCCCACCAGGCAAAGCCCGACGCCCTGGTCGAGATTTGTCCCTGTGGCACCAGCTATTCATTCTTCAACCTGCCCTACATGAACATGACAGTCGCCTCGGATCCGGAGAGCTCCTGGCAGGTGCGACTCAAAGGCAAGACGCTAAAGGCGTTGACGGGAGATGGCGTAGCGTATCTTGGCGATTTCGTAGAATTGACTGAAGGGGGCGATGACTTCGCTTCCACCCTGGGCGTTGGCGGTGTGGTTAGTACCAATTTTGTCTGGCCCGGGGCGCCTGGGAAGAAAGAGCCGAAACTGCTGCTGACGCCGGACCGTGAAAAGGCATGGGCCATTTGGGTCAAGCGGTACCAGGAGCTGCGCCTCTCGGAGGGAGAGTATCTCGGTACCCTTTACGATATTGGTTTTGATCGACCTGAAACCCACGCGATTCGCAAGGGCGAGAGGCTTTACTACGCCTTCTTTGGTAAACAGTATCAGGGCGCGGTGGAACTGCGCGGCCTGCAGGCGCAGCGCTATCGGGTGCACGACTATGAAGCCAATCTTGATCTGGGTGTGGTCACCGGGCCGGTGGCGAAGCTGACGGTCGATTTCACGAAGCACCTGCTGATCGAAGTACTGCCGGAGTGACTGGCTGCCGTGAGTAGCAGGTGTGAGTAGCCAAGCGAGTAGTGACATTGACTATATGCGCCTGGCGCTCGAACAGGCGCACCGCGCCCGCGCTCAGGGGGAAGTGCCAGTGGGCGCGGTGCTGGTGCATGAGGGCCGCGTCGTGGCCAGTGGCGCCAACCGACCCATCGCAGCGTGCGATCCGACTGCGCATGCCGAGATCGAGGCGCTACGCGCTGGCGCGCAGGCGCTGCGCAGTTACCGACTTACCGGCAGCACGCTGTACGTGACCCTCGAACCCTGTCTGATGTGTGCGGCAGCGATCGTGCACGCGCGAGTGCAACGCGTCGTGTTCGGCGCCTGGGATCCGCGTGCCGGTGCGGCCGGCAGCATGCTCGATGCCTTCGCGTTGCCTGGTATGAATCATCGCGTCGATGTGTTCGGGGGCGTGCTCGATGAGGAATGCGGTGCACTGCTACAGGCGTTTTTTGCTGAGCGACGCAATTGCTAGAAAGGGTTGCGCGGGTCTGCGAGCGGCGCAGCCTGATCACCCCCATACCATTCCAGCACCGATAAAAATCCGCGTACCTGCTCGACAAAGCGCACTGGCTCCCAGCCACGGGCGTAGCCGCGCCGCGCCTGCGCGTACCAGCGTTCCTGCGCCAGCATGGGCAGATACTGGCTGACGACACTCCAGGAATCAGCGTCCTTCCCGTGTGCCTGTGCCAGCACACGCGCATCTTCCAGATGCCCGAAGCCGACGTTGTAGGCCGCCAGCGCCAGCCAGGTACGATCCGGTTCGGCGATGCGTGAGGGAATCATCTGCAGCACCTGGGCGAAGTAGGCGGCACCACCACTGATGCTCTGACGGCTGTCGCGGCGATTGACCACGCCCATGGCCCTGGCGGTATCGGCGGTGAGCATCATGATGCCGGCCGCGCCATCCGCCGAGGAGGCCTGATTGTCCCAGCGCGATTCCTGGTAGCCCACTGCGGCCAGTACTCGCCAATCGACTGCCGTGGCGGTGGCAGCCTGTTCAAACAAGGCGCGCAGCGCCGGCAGGGCGGTGAGGATGTCGTCCTGAAAACGCCGTGCCGCGAGATATTCAAAATCACCCGCCTCGGCGTCGGCCGCACGACTCAGCTGCTGCAATAAGCCGTTGCTGCGCGCACTGGCGAAGAATTCATTGGCGGCGTCGCGCAGGTCGAGGGCCGTGCGCCGCACCAGCCATTGGACGGCGCGTGGATCGGGAAGCGTGAAGGCCACGGAAACGTCGGGGTACAAATGGCGTGCAAAGCGAAATGCGCTGGCATCGACGATGGCATAGTCGGCATCACCCGTGCTGATCCAGTCGAGCGGATCGGCCTGCTCACGCGGCAGCTCGGTCCAGGCCAGGTAGCTCGCGCCACTGGAGCGCAGCCCGCGCAGCAACTCGAGCTGTGGGCTGCCCGCACGCACCACGACGCGCGCACCGTTGAGTCCGGCGATATTGAGCGTCGGCGCATGCCCGCGCCGCTGCACTACCAGCTGCGGAATTTCCTGATAGGTGCCGGTGGCCAGGCCGACACGCTTCCAGGCGCCATCGACGGTCAGCTGCGCGGCGACGATATCCGCGCTGCCATCGCTGATGAGCTCGCGCAGATTGCTGCGATCGCGCGCCGGCACAATGATGAGCTGCACCCCCAGGCTATCAGCAAAGGCGCGCGCCAGTCGATATTCAAAGCCCTGCGGGCCGTGCGCGCCCAGGTAATAAGAGGTTGGCTCGTTGAGGGTCGCCATGCGCAGATCGCCCCGGGCCTTTATCTGTGCCAGTCCGGAAGGCTGGGCGTCGCAGCCAGCTAGCGCGGCGAGCGTCAGGGCGGCCAATGCAAGTGCGGCGTTGGCAGGCATCCCGAGTCTGGCCACGCGCACCTTGGGCTGATCCGTATTCATTGGCAATCTGGACATCGCAACTTTCGGCTAGAATATCAGCTCGCCACGCTGTGCATCCTGGAGAGGTACCGAAGTGGTCATAACGGCGCCGACTCGAAATCGGATGGTCGGGTAATACCGGCACGTGGGTTCGAATCCCACCCTCTCCGCCAATTCGCGCACCGGCAGTGTGCTTCAGCCGGCTTCCGGCCCGCGCACAATCTCATCGTTAAAGCTGCGCGCCAGCGCTTCGGCAAACAGGTGCGGTAACTGCCCTTTCGGGCTCTCGGTGATGCTGCGAAAGCGTTCGGCCGAGGTCGGGCCCGGCGTGAGCACTGCCGGATCAAGGCGTTTGGTGAATTCTTCAAGCGCCGGGCGCAGCGCGCGCATGAGCGCGGCATCGTGGCGCGTGGCGAGCCCGAAGAGCTCGCGCAGCCACTGCACGGCATCGAGCTGCTGATTTTCGTGGCCCAGGAGCAGGCGCGCCACCAGTTCCTCAACCGGCAGATTCTGTAGCGCGATGCGTTCGGGGTCATCGGCCGTGGAGCAAAGGCCCGAGTTCTGGCGTATTTCACGCTGCGTGCGCGCCAGATTCTTGATACCCACCAGTGCTTCGCGCAGCAATAAACCCGCGAGCCGCAGCAGCCGGTCGTGACCCTCGAGCGGTAACTGGCGCGGATTCATGCCGGCGCCGTGGCTAAAGGCATCAAGCCCCTTGCCACCGACGCCGCTGCCATTGCTGGCGCCGTTGCCAGGGTTGGTATGGGCCGGGGCCCGCGGCGGCGGGGCCCGCGGCGGCGGAGCCCGCGGCGGCGGAGCACGCATGGCGCGGGCAGCCGATTGCTGTGCGTGATCAAACTGCAGTAGCGCGGAATCGTCGACCGGCTGTCCCCAGGGGTCGAAAGCACGTCGCTGGTTGCTCAAATCGCTGTCACTCACCAGCAATTCGCTGATACTCAGTTCAACGCCAATATCCTGCTGCATGCCGGCGCCGTCTGCCTCCGGGGTGCTGTAGGCGAACACCGAGCTGGCATCGACCGAGGGCGTGGCATCATCGCTGACTTTGATCTGGTAGGCCCCGAGGCGCAGTGTGTCGCCCGGGCGCAGGGGCTGGGGGCCAAGGCGGCCCACCGGATCGGTGCCGTCATTGAGAAACAGGCCGTTGGTGCTGGTGTCCTCGATCAGGAAGGCACCGTTGCGAAATCTCACATGGGCGTGGTGCGAGGACAAATAGCGCTTGGGATCAGGCAATACCCACTCATTGTCGTGCGCACGGCCGATCCGACCCCCCTCGGGGCCGATGAGCACGCTGGCCCGGTCACCGAGTTCCAGGCCCTGTTCGCTGGTAATGGTCAGGCGCAACGCCACCAATCAATTCCTCGCCACGGGTGATGACCCAATATAATAGGCGGGTCAGCCCAGACGGGCTGCCACAATCGTACCCAGATGGCATCCAATCACATCTTCAAGATTATGTTCGTGAACCAGGGCAAGGTTTACGAGATTTATGCGCGCAAAATCAGCCATGGGAGCCTGCTGGGCTTCGTGGAAATTGAAGAGCTGGTCTTTGGCGAGCGCTCCAGCGTAGTGCTCGATCCTGGTGAAGAACGCATCAAAACTGAGTTTGCCGGCGTGAAACGCAGCTTTCTGCCGGTGCAGTCGGTACTGCGTATCGATGAGGTGCGCAAGCAGGGCGTCAGCAAGATCATGGCGCTCGAGGGTGGCAGCAATGTCATGCCATTTCCCACTTCGATGTTCACCGCACCGGCCGGCGATTCCGGCCCCAAGAAGTAAGCATGCTGGTGCTGCCGGGTGCACCGGCCGCCTCGGCGTTCCGTCTCGCGCGCCAGTTTGAACGCCTGCGGAGGCTCGATCCGCACATCATCGCGCTGCACTCACGTTTCCTGCACTTCGTCCAATGTGGGAACTCCCCCTCGGCGACGCAGCGCGCCGATCTGGAGCGACTCCTTGAGACGCCGAGCGGAGTCCACCTGGACGAGGGTGCGCAGACCCTGACTGTGGCGCCTCGCCCCGGTACCATTTCGCCCTGGTCGAGCAAGGCCACCGACATCGCCAGGGTATGCGGGCTGCAGTTCGTAGGGCGTATTGAACGCGGCATTCATTACCAGCTGGATGGTCCCTTAAGCGTGCCGCTGGGTACGCTGGCAGCGGTGCTGCACGATCGCATGACCGAGGCGGTATTCACGCGCAGCAGCGACGCCGCCGCACTGTTCGCGGTGCACGCGCCACGACCACTGGCATTCATCGCCCTGGCAGCGGGTCGACGTGCGTTGCAGGCTGCTAACGAGCGCCTGGGCCTGGCACTGGCGGATGACGAGATCAACTATCTGTACGACATCTTCATGCGCCTGCGGCGCGATCCTAGTGACGTTGAACTGATGATGTTCGCGCAGGCGAATTCCGAGCACTGTCGCCACAAGATTTTCAACGCCGAGTTCATCATCGATGGCGTGGCGCAGGAGAAATCGCTGTTCGCGATGATCCGCAACACCCACGAGCGCGCGCCGCAGGGCGTGCTCTCGGCCTATCGTGACAACGCGGCGGTGATCGCGGGCAGCCAGGGTGTGCGCTATTTTCCAGATCCGCTTAATGGCATCTATCGCGGCAGCGACGAGCCGATTGATATTCTGATCAAGGTGGAGACGCACAACCACCCGACGGCGATCGCACCATTTCCTGGAGCCGCGACCGGCGCGGGCGGCGAGATTCGTGATGAGGGTGCCACCGGCGTGGGCGCCAAGCCCAAAGCCGGACTGGTCGGCTTCTCGGTGTCGCACCTGCGCATTCCTGGCTATGAGCAGCCCTGGGAGCAATCGCTGGGTTATCCGGCACGAATCGCCTCAGCACTGGAGATCATGCTGGAAGGGCCGATTGGCGCCGCCGCCTTCAACAACGAATTCGGGCGACCCGGAATCTGCGGCTACTTCCGCACTTTTGAACAACAGCAGGCCGGCGATGCCCCCACTCGAGTGCGCGGTTATCACAAACCCATCATGCTGGCGGGTGGGCTCGGCAATGTACGCCGCACGCAGGTGAACAAGGGCGTGGTGTCGCTCGGCGCTCACCTGGTGGTGCTCGGTGGTCCGGCCATGCTGATTGGTCTGGGCGGGGGTGCGGCGTCTTCAGTGGGTAGCGGCGCCAGCAGCACCGAACTCGATTTCGCCTCCGTGCAACGCGGCAATCCGGAGATGCAGCGGCGCGCGCAGGAAGTGATCGATCGCTGCTGGGCGCTTGGCGAGGCGAACCCGATTGAGCTCATCCATGACGTGGGCGCGGGCGGTCTGGCCAACGCGGTGCCTGAAGCCGTGGCGCACAGTAAGCGCGGTGCGCACATTCAGCTGCGCGATATTCCGAGCGCTGAGCCTGGCATGTCGCCACTCGAGCTGTGGTGCAATGAAGCGCAGGAACGCTATGTGCTGGCGATCAAGCCTGCGGCGCTGGTGCAGTTTGCTGCCCTGGCGCAACGTGAGCGCTGCCCGTTTGCGCGCATTGGCACGATTACTGCTGACGGTGAACTGATCGTTAGCGATACCCTGCTGGCCACTGAGCCGGTGCACCTGCCCATCGCAGCACTGCTCGGTCAACCACCACGCATGCGTCGGGATGTGCGTAGTGTCGCGTCACCGACTGTCGAGCTGGCGCGCGAGCTCAAAGAAGTCAATCTGCGCGAGGCGCTCTATCGGGTGCTGCGGCTCCCGGCTGTGGCCGACAAGACGTTCTTGATTACTATCGGCGATCGCAGCGTTGGCGGCCAGATCAGTCGTGATCAGTTTGTTGGACCCTGGCAGGTGCCGGTAGCTGACGTGGCGGTAACGATTGCTGATTACACGTATTTTGCCGGCGAAGCCATGGCCATTGGCGAGCGTACGCCGGTGGCGCTGCTCGATGCCGCCGCAGCCGCGCGACTCGCAGTGGCGGAGGCCGTGACCAACATGCTCGCGGCTGACATCAGCGATTTGAGCCAGATACGCTTATCCGCCAACTGGATGGCAGCCTGCGGCGAACCGGGAGAAGATGCGGCGCTCTACGCTGCGGTGCGTGCAGTGGGTGAAGAGTTTTGTCCGGCGCTGGGGTTGGCCATTCCGGTCGGCAAAGACTCGCTGTCGATGAAAACCAGTTGGCAGGCGGACGGCGAGCTGCATTGCGTGGTTGCGCCACTGTCGCTCATTATCTCAGCGTTTGCGCCGGTGCTTGATGTGCGGCGCACGCTTACGCCATTGCTGCAGCTCGATCGGGGCCCCACCACCCTGTTGCTCATTGATCTGGGCGCGGGCCGTAATCACCTGGGTGCCTCGGCACTGGCCCAGGTGTACAGCGTGCAGGGCGGGGCGAGCGCCGATATGAACAACCCGCAGCTGCTGCGTCGTTGTGCGGCGGCAGTCAATGCGCTGCGCGCCCGTGATCTGCTGTTCGCCTATCATGATCGGTCTGATGGCGGACTCGCCATCACCCTGGCTGAGATGGCCTTTGCCAGTCATTGTGGGCTGGAAATTTCACTCGACCCGGCGCGTGGCCCGGCGCATGCGCAACTCTTCAGCGAGGAGTGTGGCGTAGTGCTGCAGGTAGCAACGGCGCGCCTGCACGAAGTGTGGCAGGAATTGATCACGCAGCAGCTCCAGGATTGCAGTCGCGTCATTGGCAGACCCATCACCGATATGCGCCTGCGCATTGCCGTGGGCGAGGCAGTCCTGGATGAACCCTGGGCGGAGCTGCGCCGTGCCTGGTCTGAAACTTCCTGGCAGATGCGCCGCCTGCGCGATGATCCGGAGTGCGCCGACGAAGAGCATGCCGCTGCGGTGGATGTCGCTGCGCCCGGCTTGCGCTGGCAACTGGAATTCGATCCACAGGATGACATTGCCGCGCCCTATATCGCCAGCGGCGTGCGCCCGGCCATCGCAGTGCTCAGAGAACAGGGCGTCAACAGTCAGGTCGAGATGGCCGCAGCGCTGGAGCGTGCCGGTTTCGAGCCGCACGATGTGCATATGAGTGATCTGCTCAGCGGAGCGCGCACACTGGCACCGTTTCATGGTCTCGTGGCCTGTGGCGGCTTTTCTTACGGTGATGTGCTCGGTGCCGGCGGCGGCTGGGCGCAATCGATCCTGTCCCACAAACCTACGCGTAATGCCTTCGCTGAGTTCTTCGCGCGCAGCGATCGCTTCATGCTCGGCGTGTGCAACGGCTGTCAGATGCTGGCGCTGCTGCGCGAGCTGATTCCAGGCGCTGAGCACTGGCCACGATTCCTGCGCAATCGCAGTGAGCAGTTTGAAGCGCGACTGAGTCTGGTGGAAATACTCGATTCGCCTTCGCTGTTGTTGGCTGGCATGAAAGGTTCATTGTTGCCGGTGGCGGTGGCGCATGGCGAGGGGCGGGCGGTTTTTGCCGACGATGCCGATCAGCAGTACTGCGTCCAGCAGCGCTTGATCGCTTTCCGCCACAGCGACGCCCGTGGCAATGCAGCCAGGCAGTACCCGGCAAACCCCAACGGTACGCCTGCCGGCATCGCCGCGCTGACCACGCCCGACGGGCGCGTCACCATCATGATGCCGCACCCCGAGCGGGTCTATCGCACGGTGCAGAATTCCTGGTATCCACCGCAGGCCGGCGCGGACAGTGGTTGGATGCGGTTGTTTCGCAATGCGCGCGTGTGGGTGGCGGGGTCCTGAAAGGGGCCGGTGTCGGGCAGCTTAAGATATTGGAGAAATTGACTTGAAAATCGTCCGGGCAGCGCTGTTGTCTGTGGTTGGGCTGAGTCTCGGCTCCGCGAGCCTGGCCGGTAGCCTGGCCGGGTTACCGGCCGGTAGCGTCGCCGCATTGCAGACTGTCGCCGAGCAGTCGGCGTGGCAGCAGAGCGGCCGCTACGCGGAAGCGGCGCAGTTGTGTCATGAGTTTGCGCTGCGCTGGCCGCGCCAGGCACGCTGTTTCGAATTCGGGCGCTCGCCGCAGGGCCGCGCTATGTGGGCGATCGCGGCGTCAGCCGATGGCACCACGACGGCGCAGCTGGCCGCAAAACGCGGCCGACCGGTCGTGCTGATGCAGGGGGGCATCCACGCCGGCGAGAGCGACGGCAAAGACGCCGGCCTGATCGCGATGCGCGGGGTACTCGATGGCAAGCTTGCTCTCGGCAGCCTTGCCAAGCTCACCTGGGTGTTCGTGCCGATCTTCAATGTCGACGGCCAGGAGCGCTTTGGCGCCTGGAACCGGCCAAACCAGATCGGGCCAGCCGAGATGGGCTGGCGTACTACGGCACAGAACCTGAATCTGAATCGCGACTACGCCAAGGCTGACGCGCCGGAGATGCGTGCCATGCTCGGCCTGCTGAACGAGTGGGATCCGGTGTTGTACGCGGACCTGCACACGACCGATGGCGCCAATTTCGAGCACGATATCTCCATCACCAGTGAACTCTCGCTCGCGGGTGATCACGAACTGGGCGGCCTCAGTCGCTCCCTGATTGACGAGCTGATGCAGCGCTTGACGCGCGCGGGGTCGCTGCCGCTGACGTTCTACCCCTCGTTCGTCCGGGAGGACGATCCGAGCTCCGGTTTTGCGGTCAGCGCGTCGCCGCCACGATTCAGTGATGCCTACTGGAACCTGCGCAATCGCTTCGGGCTGCTGGTCGAGACCCACTCGTGGAAGTCGAACCAGCGGCGTATCCAGTCGAATCTGGCAACCATCGAAGCGCTGCTGGCGATCGCGGCGCGCGATGGCGCCAGCTGGCGGGTGGCGATGCGCGCTGCCGACGCACGCTCGGCGGGGCTGGCAGGGAAAGTGGTATCACTGGCGTTCAAGACAACCGATCATCAGACGCTGGTCGATTTTCGCGGCTACGCCTATAGTCGCGAACCCTCTGCGGTCTCCGGCGCATTGGTGACCCACTACGATCCCACCACGCTGCAACTCTGGCACGTGCCGTTGCGCGATCAGGTGCAGCCGTCGATCGAAGTGACAGCGCCGCGCGGCGGTTATCTGATTCCGCCTGAGCATGCCGCGTGGCTGCGCGAGAAGCTTGCGGTTCACGGCATCCGCTTCCAGACCATCACAGTCGCGAGCGGACCGATCGCGATTGAAGAGTTTCGTGCCACGGACGTCGTGCTGGCAGCCACGAGCTTCGAGAGTCACATGCAGGCGGCTGCCGAGGGTGAGTGGCATGCTGCGTCGGATCGTGTCGCGGTCGGCGCGCTCTATGTGCCGATCGCGCAGCCGAAGGCGCCGCTCGTCATGGCACTGCTTGAGCCACGCGCACCCGACTCCTTTGTCAGCTGGGGTTTCTTCAACCTGATGTTCGAACGGCGTGAGTACCTGGAAAATTACGTCGCGGAGCAGATTGGCGCAAAAATGCTGGCCAGTGATGCGGCGGTGCGCGCTGAGTTTGAGCGCCGGCTCGCGACCGATCCTAAATTCGCGGCCGATCCTGCGGCCAGGCTGGACTTCTTCTATCAGCGGCACGCCTCCTGGGATCAACAGTACCGCCGCTACCCGGTCGTGCGCGTGGCGTGCGGGCCGGAGGCGGCGTTTCGCTGCGGCAATTAGTGAAATCACCTGCGGCCAGTAATCGTATCCAGAGCATCGTAATTGCCGGAGGTGGCACGGCGGGCTGGATGAGCGCCGCCTTCCTGGCGAAAATGCTGCCGTTGGATACGCGCATACGCCTGATCGAATCGGATGAGATTGCCGCGATCGGCGTCGGCGAGGCCACGATTCCCGCCATCAAGATGTTCAATGCCGCCCTCGAGAGCATGCCAAATTCGCCGCTGGCCGATATTGCCAATGCCTTTCATTTCGACGCCAGCCTGTACGCACGCTTTCTGCGCAGCTATGCCGAGGCGCGCGGTGTGGTGCGTAGCGAGGGGAAAATCATCGACACCCAGCTGCGCGAGCCGGACGGCTTCATAGGCGCGGTGGTGCTGGCAAGTGGCGAGCGGGTAACAGGTGACCTGTTTCTTGACTGCACGGGAATGCGTGGTTTGCTGATCGAGCAGGCGCTACACAGTGGTTTCGAGGACTGGAGCCACTGGTTGCCTTGTGATCGCGCCATCGCCGCGCCCAGCGAATCCGATGGCGTGCTGTTGCCCTATACCCGATCAACAGCGCGCCAGGTTGTTGCCGACGCGCAGTTTCAACGCAGCCGACGTCGAGGAATACAATCGTCGTGCCGATTTTGAGTACGAGCGCATCCGTGACTTCCTGATTCTTCACTACAAGGCAACCGAGCGGAGCGATACGCCTTTCTGGGATTACTGCCGCAATATGTCGATTCCGGTCACGCTGCAGGAAAAAATTGATCTGTTCTGCAGTCACGGTCGCATATTCCGCGAGAACCAGGAGTTGTTTGCGGAGGAGAGTTGGCTGCAGGTCATGCTAGGACAAGGCATTGTGCCGGAGGATTACGACCCCCTTGCCGATCAGCACCCGGTCGCAGAGGTTGCGCGTTACCTTCAGGACATCGAAGCGGTGATTACCAAGTGCGTCGCCGTCATGCCGGCGCACAAGGATTACATCGCCGCCAATTGCGCCGCCAACGCGCGTTAGCGTTGCCCGCTAGCGGGCGCGACTGGTGCGATGCGCACGCAAGCCTGCAGCAATGGCGCGCTCGGCAAGCCGTCGCATTACGGCGTAGCCGGCCGCATTCGGGCGCACGCCATCATCGGCCAGAGTGGCCTTAAGGCCGCCGGCGGCGTCCGCCAGCGCGCTGTGGTAATCGACGTAAACGAGATGTTCGCGCGCAGCATAGCGGCGCAGCCAGTCATTCAATGCACCTATAGTCGCTGCAGGCTGCAGCAACGAGTACCACCAGAAGCGCGCCGCCGGTCGAGCGTGTCGTTGCTGAAAAACCCCGGGTCGAGCGAGTTCCAGCCTTCGGTGATGGAATCGCCCAGGAACACGACTCGGCGCTTCGACGCTGGTGACAGCGCGGCGTTATCGTGCTGGTAGCGGCATAGCTGGCCCCAGTCGAGAGCGAGCCATTCGCGCATCCAGCTGCCATACGGATCAGCTGTCGCCTGGTGCGCCGCTGTCGGTTCGGTCGGTACACCAGCACAGGGGTCGGCGGACACGCCGATTTGCACTGTGGGTGTAGGCGCATCGGCCGCATTCCCTCGTAACGGGGCGATAGCGCTACACACGACGAGTAGCACTGTGTAGATCCCAGGAAACTTAGGTGCCGGAGTCATGATCTGCCCCTGTTCAAAGCTCAGCGCAGCTGCGCCCGCCAATCCAGGTGTCCACGATATTAAAAGAGCCATCAGCGATCGCCAGGTCCGCGCGCCTGCCAGGCTCGAGGCGCCCGTGGCTGGCGCCGAGACCGAGAAAGGTTGCTGGATATTCGCTCGCCATGGCTATTGCTTCCGCAGCCGACAGCTCAAGCATCGCCATCGAGTTGCGCACGGCGCTACTCATGTCGAGTGCCGTGCCCGCGAGCGTGCCTTGTTCATCGACGCAGTAGTCCTTCTCAACCAGGATCGTGCGCCCCTGCAGCTGGAAGCTGCGCGCGCTGGTGCCCACCACCGGCATCGCATCGGTGACCAGCATGAATCGATCATGAGCTTTCGCCCGCAGCGCGATTTTCAGCGAGCGCGGGTCAACATGCTTGCCATCGACGATGATGCCGCAATAGGTGTCATCGTCACTCAAGGCTGCGCCGACCACACCGGGCTCGCGCGCGCCAAGCGGTGACATCGCGTTGAACAAATGAGTGTAGCCTTTGAGCCCGTGAAGTTTGGCAGCCGCGATGTCATCAAACGTTGCATTGGTGTGGCCGGCCATGACGATGACGCCGGCAGCGCTCAGGCTCGCGAGCATATCGCCGCTGGTCATTTCCGGCGCTAAAGTGACTACTGTGACGCCGCGCTTGAGCGAGGTCAGCAGGTTGAGGGCATCGTGATCCATTGCCCGCAAGCGCCGCGCATCATGCACACCGCGGCGCGCCTCGTTCAGATGCGGTCCTTCAATGTGAATGCCGAGTACACCTGGCACAGCCGCGGCGATGGCTGCATCAACAGCGGCTATGGCCCTGCCGATGATGACCGCATCGTCGCTGATCAAGGTCGGCAGGAAGCCCGTGGTGCCAAACCGGGCATGCGCCCGGCCGATTGCGCTTATGCCCGCCACTGTCGGTTCATCATTGAAAAGCACACCGCCGCCGCCATTGACCTGCGTGTCGACAAACCCCGGCAGCAGCATCTTGCCACCCAGATCGATGCGCCTGGCATGAGCTACGCGCTCGTCGGCAGCAGGGAGCAGAGCTGTAATGAGTTCGCCCTCGACGAGCAATGCGTGATGGGTGATAAAGCCGCGCCGCGAAAATATCAGCCCATTGGTAAAGGCGCGTGGCATCAGAGGGTCTCGGTAACTTTGCGCAGGTGTGGTGGCCGATCCGGGTCGTGGCCGCGCTCGATGGCCAGTGCCGCCAGCAGCCGGTAAACGCTGGGCGCCAGCAGTATGGGCGCAAGAACCGCGGGAGCCGGCAAGGTTGGCAATTGCGTGACTCCAGCCACGTGCGCACCGGCCATTAGAACCGTGACTCCGCGGGCTGCGAGCTCGCTGCCCAGTAGTTCGAGACCGGGGCGGGTCGCGTCATCCTGCGCCAGAACAAGCGCAGGAAACCCTGGTCCCAGCAACGCGAAGGGGCCATGGCGCACTTCGGCGCCGCTGTAGGCCTCGGCATGCAAACCGCAGGTTTCCTTGCATTTAAGTGCCGTCTCCTGCGCCGTTCCCAGACCAAGACCGCGCCCGATCACATACAGATGCTCCACTGCGCGCAACACGGGGAGCGCCGCCCGCCAGTCCAGTTCCCAGGCGGCCGCCAGCGCCGCTGGCAGCGCGCGCGTGGCGGCGAGCAACGGGGCGTCCTCGGTCCATTCGGCCGTCAGGTGTGCAAGGGCTGCAAGGGTCGCAATGTAAGACTTGGTCGCGGCTACGCTCAGCTCCGCGCCGGCCCACAAGGGAATGGTGTGATCAGCCGCTGCGCACAGTGGTGCATCCGGTACATTGCACAACGCCACGATGGTGGCGCCGCTGCGTTTTGCGGCGGCCACCGAGGCCAGCAAATCCGGGCTGCGGCCGGACTGTGATATGGCAATAAACAGGCAGTCGCGCAGGTCCTGCTCTATTCCGTATACAGAGCTCACCGAAGGTGCGGCCGAGGAGGTCAGTACGCGCGCGCGAGTCTCGATCAGGTATTTTGCATAGGTAGCGGCGTGATCCGAGCTGCCGCGGGCGCAGGTGACGACTGCTCGTGGCGGCCGACGGCGTAGTTGTGCACCCAGGTCGGCAATAAGTTGGGCGTTCACGCTCAGCTGCCGGGCGACCACTGCGGGCGACTCGGCGGCTTCATCGTGCATCCGACTCAAGTCGCTGCGCTCAGTTCTGCCACGAAGTCATAGACGTCGCCGCGGTAGTAAGACTGGGAGAACTCGACCGCACGACCGTCACGCACTGAACCCAGACGCTCGACCAGCAATCCGGCATCGCCTTCCCTGGCATTGAGCAGCTTTGCCTGCTCGGCGGTGAGCAGAACCGCGCGCAAGCGCTGCAACGCGCGTACCGGTCGCTGGCCGCTGCGCTCCAGCGCCTCGTAAAGCGATTCGCTGACCGCCTCCAGCGAGGGCAGCGCCGTCGCCACGAGTGTGACAACTTCGATCGCCATCGGCGCTTCGTCCGCGTAGCGGAGACGATGAAAGCGATACACCGGAGTACCAGGGCTGAGCCGCAGAGCCAATGCCTCTTCGGGCGAGACCGTCCCTTCCGAGCGCTTAATCCAAACACTACGCGGCGTGCGACCCCGGGCGCGCATGTCCTCGGAGAACGAGGTCAGCATCGCGAAATTCTTTTCAACGCGTGCTGAAACGAAGTTCCCGGACCCTTGACGCCTCATCAGCAGGCCATCGGCCACCAGAGCGTCGAGTGCCTTGCGTACCGTGATCCGCGAGACACCAAAATCCGTGGCCAGGTCGCGCTCGGCCGGCAGGGCGTCATCGGGCGCCAGAACGCGGCTGTTGATCGCGGCCTTTAGCGCCCTGTGCAGCTGCAGGTAGAGCGGCATGCTGCTACGCCCGTCAAGCGGGCCCACGGTCCTGGCGAGCGATGTCATGTACCGATTCCCGCGATTAAAAACTGGCGCAGTAGCATTTAATACCAAAGAAATACCAGTTACAAGCCCACGCGGCAGCTCGTATTGGCTGGTATTTGGCTTGATAAGTCGGAGTGGGCCGTTGTCTGGGGGGGTATAGGCCTTTAAATCTTTAGAAATTGGTATTAGAGTGGCACGTAACTGGTCTTGTTCAATTGGAAACTCAGGTCGCGAAACTCTTGGCAAATCGTGCAAGTGACACCGCTCGGTGGGGCGAAGCGAGCAGTCAACGCTCATGGGCACTGGCCTGTGCCGTGTCGCTGTGCTGGATGAATAGCGTGTCGGCGCAGACGCCCAGCGTCGCAGCGCTGCCGTTGCGTCTGAGTTGGGCTGTAGAACAAAACGCCGGCGAGAACAGGAAGAACGAGGAGTACACGCGTGCCGTACTGATATTGAGACCGACGGGTCAGACAGCGCTGCCCGCGCACGGCTGGACGCTCTATTTCAATTGCCTTGCCGATGTCGAAACCGGTCCACTGGCAGGCGGGTTTACACTCGAACGTGTGGTTGGCACCCTGTTCAGAGTGCGGCCGGGGCCGGGTTCCGCGGGCGTTGCAGCGGGTGGAACGCTGCAGATTCATATTGTTCATCCCGAGGTTTTGGTAAACGAGAGCAAAGCTCCGGCCGGCCCCTACCTGGTCTTCGACGATCAGCCGGAGGTTGCTCGAGCACTGGCCGGGTACGATCTCACAACGCCGCCCGCCAGTGCGGGTGTGGTCACGCCACAGGAAATTTACAGGCGCAATGTGGCGATAGTCGCGCTACCTGCGCAGTCCATGCCGCCCGTATTGCCGACGCCGCGTGAGTTTGAACGCCACCAGGGGACGCTGCATTGGTCGGCACGGCCGGTCATTGTTGCGCCGGCAGCGTTGCGCGCGGAGGCCGCGATGGCACACTCGCTGCTGGCGCGCTTGCTGCCGGCGTCGGCAACTGATACGAATATTCCGGCGTTGCGCCTGGCGATTGCGCGGCTGGAGAATCAGATCTCTGCGGAGGCTTACGAACTGCAGATTGATCCGCGTGCTGGCGTGCAGATCACGGGAAATACTGCCGCCGGTGTGGCACGGGGCCTCGCCTCGCTGGGTGCGTTACTGCCGCCACGCGCGTTGGCGACCCACACCGTGGACCTGCCGGCGCTGTCGATCAGTGATGCGCCGCGTTTTCCGTATCGCGGTTTGATGCTGGATGTTGCTCGCAATTTCCAGTCCAAGTCGACCGTTCTGCGACTGCTCGATCTGATGGCGCGCTTCAAACTCAATACGCTGCATCTGCATTTGTGCGATGACGAAGGCTGGCGCCTGGAAATTGCCGGCCTGCCGGAATTGACAGCAGCCGGGGCGCGACGCGGTCATTCATCCGACCCCTGGCGAGAGTTGCCTCCCGCCTACGGCTCCGGACCTGAGGCCGCGGACGCCTATGGCAGTGGTTACTACAGTCGTGCGCAGTACCTGGAGATTCTCCGTTACGCCGCAGCCCGGTATATCGAGGTGATTCCTGAATTTGAGATGCCCGGGCACGCGCGCGCGGCCGTGGTGTCAATGACGAGTCGCGTACGCCGCCTCGCCGCCGCCGGATTGGCGAACGCCGGGCGTTACCAACTGGCCGACCCGGAAGATCAATCCGCCTACTTGTCAGCGCAGCGCTACCGCGACAATGTGATGAATCCGGCGCTGCCTTCGACCTATGCATTCATCGAGCAGGTCGTAACACAGATCGTGGCACTCCATCGCGAGGCAGGAGTGCCTTTGCATACGCTTCATGTTGGCGGCGATGAATTGCCGAGTGGGTCCTGGGAGCGATCCCCCGCCTGTCTGGCGTTGATGAAACGCGAGAAAATCGCCGACCACGCGGCTCTCTGGAATTATTTCTATACGCGTGTCGATGCCATTCTGAAGCGCCATGGACTCCAGGCTGCCGGATGGGAAGAGCTGGGCACACGGCGAATCGAGAGACAGGGCGCGAACCGTCTGAGGCCGAACCCCGTCTTCACAGACCATGGCTTCACACTCTATGTGTGGCGCAATATTGAAGGGGCCGAAGATCTGGCCTATCAGCTTGCCAACGCCGGCTATGACACGGTGTTGACGCCAGCGACGCGGCTCTATTTCGACATGGCTCATTACCCGAGTCCGGAAGAACCCGGTCAGAACTGGGCCAGCTACGCCGATCTCGACCGGGCGTTTGATTTCGATCCCTATAACGACATTCGCCTGAGCGTCGACGATGCCACGCCTGCGCCCGGCAAGGAGCAGCTCACCGAGGCAGAGACATCGGCATCGCAGGCGGCGCGACGTACTCCGATGTGCTGCCCAGCCTCAACCTGAACTTCGATCTAAGCGAGCTCAGTCGCGACTTGCAATTGCGCGTTGGCGTCTCGCGCACGATGGCGCGGGCGCGCATGGACGACCTGAAGGCTGGCACGGATGCCGGGGTGGGGCTGGACCATATCTGGAGCGGCACCGCCGGCAACCCGAATCTCCGCCCCTGGCTGGCCGATGCGCTGGATCTGTCCGTCGAGAAGTACTTTGGCAAGCGCAGCTATATTGCCGCCGCGGCGTTCCGCAAGAATCTGAAGAGCTACATCTACAACGTGACTGAGCTATTTGACTTCACGGGTTATCCGAATCCGGGGGGCATAGCTGCAAACACGCCGCGAGGCAACCTGGGCTTGATCGACCATCCGATCAATGGCAAGGGCGGCAGGATCTCCGGCACGGAATTCAGTGTCGCCCTGGACGGTGGACTGGTGTGGTCCGCGCTCGACGGGTTCGGGCTGATCGGCAGCTACTCGCTGACGTCCAGCAACATCCAGCCTTATGGCCCCGATACCACCGGCATCCAGATCCCAGGACTTTCCCATCAGGTCGGCAATCTGACCTTCTACTATGAGAAGAGCGGCTTCTCGACGCGCGTCAGCCGGCGTTACCGCTCGCCATTCCGGGCCGAGACACTCGGGCCGCACGGCGATCGCATCGCGACCGAGATCCGCTCGGAGAGCATCGTCGACTGCCAGGCCAGTTACGAAATTCAGCGTGGCGCGGCCAAGGGGCTGTCGGTGTTGCTGCAGATCGACAACCTGACGGACGCGCCGTATCGCACGCGCGTGATCGGAGGGTTCGGTGGCACCTTCGACGCGCCCGAGACCTACAATACCTACGGCAGGCAGCTGCTGCTGGGCGTGAACTACAAGCTCTAGTCACACCCGCATTGTCGGAGTGCTGCAGCGTATCGCGTTGGCGTACGCCGGTTCGGCGCTGATCGTGCACTATGGCGGGAGGTGGGCGGCTGGCCATGGTTTTTTGAGGTGTTGGGAAAAAATACACTCTCTATCTATCCGCTCAGCGAAGTAGGTAACACGATTATGGTACTTACACCGATCGGCAATCAGAACCTGTTAGTGTGGCTGTATTCGCAAGTTTTTCAGCCCTTTGCGGGCGTAAAAAGCGGTGCGCTGCTGTACATATTGGCCTACATGATGTGCTGCTGGCTAATCGCCTACGCTATGGATCGGCGACGAATCTACATTAAGCTCTGATCCGCCATGGCCAGCAACATCACCAGTGAACAGACACTCGAGCTGGGCGCACCGCTCGCCGGCTGGGTATTGCCACTTTCCGAAGTGCCCGACCCGGTGTTCGCTGGGGCTATGGCTGGAGATGGCGTGGCCATCGATCCGACCGGGGATTCACTGCACGCGCCCTGCGACGGCGTGATCGCGCTGCTGGCTGGTGGCACTCACGCCTTGACGCTGAGGTCAGGGGGCGGCGATGTCCTGATGCATGTGGGCATCGATACCGTCAAACTTGGAGGAGCTGGCTTTACACTGTTGGTACGCGACGGCCAAAGTGTGCACAGTGGCCAGGTGTTGCTCAGGTTTGATCTCGACGCCATCGTGCGCGCTGCGCCCAGCGTCATAACACCGGTACTGCTGGCGAACCCAACAGCAAGCCGCATCGTGCGGCGCCAGAGCGGGAGGCGGGTGGCGGTTGGTGATTTCCTGTTGGCGATTGCCGTCCCTGCCAGCACGATCGACCCGGCCCGTGCTCTCGCAGGCGTCACGTTGCACCGGCACTTTCGTGTGCCCTTTGATCACGGTCTGCACGCCAGGCCGGCGGCGCGGGTTGCGGCAGCTATCGGCACCTTTGAGGTGCAGCTGGTACTTCGTGCGCGTGGCCGACACGGCGACGCACGCAGCACGGTGGCGCTGATGGCGCTCGGCGTGGAGCGCGGCGAAATCGTCGAAGCCGAGGCCAGTGGCAAGGACGCCGTCGCGGCGCTCGATGCCTTATCAAGAGTGCTTGAGGTGGTGGATATTGGCGCTCGGTCAGTGCCAGCGACACAATCGAGGACATTACAACAGGCCTTAGAGCCCAAGCTCGTGGCGCCCGCGCCCGGTAGCAGACTCTCCGGCGCCATCGGCGCTCGCGGGCTGGCCGTCGGCTGCGCCGTTCTGCTGCAGGTTGCCGAGCCCGAGACCGGTGCGGCGAGCGGTGATGCGCAAGCGGAGCGCAGCCGGTTGCGGGCTGCGATCGAGACCGTGACGGCGCATTTGCGTGGGCTGGGCATGGCGGGCTCCGCCGCGAGCGCCGGCGTGCGACATGGCGTACTCGAGGCGCATCTGGCCTTGCTGGCAGATCCTCTGCTACAGCGTCAGGCGCAGGCGCTGTTGGCTGACGGTGCGAGCGCCGGCGCCGCCTGGCGCCAGACGCTACGCGAGGCGACCGCGACGCTTTCGCAACTGGACGATCCGCGCATGCATGAGCGACGCGCGGACCTGCTCGACATCGAGCGGCAGGTGTTGGTGACGCTCGCGGGCGGTGCGCCTGGGAGCGCAGCACTGCCTGAAAACGCCATCGTGCTCGCGCATGAATTGCTGCCTTCGCAGCTCTTGTCGCTGGACGCGAGTCGCTTGAGCGGGCTGTGCATGGCGGAAGGTGGCGCCACGTCGCACCTGGCCATCCTGGCCGCGGCGATGGGCGTGCCGATGCTGGTGGCCACGGGTGCCTCGGTGTTGGCGATCAAGCAAGGCACCGCTCTGGTGCTTGATGCAGAATCGGGTTTTCTGCTGGTCAATCCGCCCGTTGTGGAGCTCGCCCGTATACAGAAGCTACTCGCTGTGCGTGTGCAGACTCGGGCTGCCGATGACGCAGCGGCGCAGCTGGCGGCCAGGACCGTTGATGGCACGTTGATTCATGTCTACTGCAATCTGGGTGCGGCAGCGGAGGCGCAACCCGCCGTGAGCCGTGGCGCGGAGGGTTGCGGCTTGTTGCGTACCGAATTCCTGTTTCTTGATCGTGAGCACGAGCCGGATCAGGAGGAGCAGCTCGATGTGTACCAGAGCATCGCGCACAGCCTGGCAGGCCGGCCGCTGACCATACGGACGCTGGATGCAGGAGGCGATAAGCCGATTGCTTACCTGCCCATGCCGCGAGAGGAGAACCCGGCGCTCGGATTGCGCGGCTTGCGCACCGGACTGGCATACCCGGAGCTACTTGGAAGACAGCTGCGCGCCATCGTCCGCGTCAAGCCGCCGGGTCAGGTGCGTGTGCTGTTGCCCATGGTCACGGATCTCGACGAAGTGCTCAATGTGCGCAGCCAACTGGCAGTCATCGCGCGCGAGTGTGGCAGCCTGGTGCCGGCATTGGGAATCATGATTGAGACGCCCGCTGCGGCTCTACTGGCCGACCAACTTGCGGGGGAGGTCGAGTTCCTCTCGATCGGCAGTAATGATCTCGCGCAATACACTTTGGCAATGGATCGCCTGCACCCGATCCTGGCATCGCGGTTGGACGGACTGCATCCGGCAGTGCTCAGGCTCATCGCGCGCGCTGCCCAGGCCGGCAACGCGCGCCAGATTGAGGTGGGCGTGTGCGGTGGACTGGCCTCCGACCCGGAGGCCATACCACTGCTGCTTGGACTCGGCGTGCGTGAACTCTCGGTCGTGCCCGCCATGATTCCACGCATCAAGAGCCTGGTGCGTACACTGACATTGAGCGCTTGCGTGCAGCTTGCACAGGAGACGCTAAGACTGCAAAGCGCAGGTGCGGTGCGCGAGCGCGTGCGCTCCTGGTTACAAGAGCGGGCGGCGGCGCCGGCAGTGGAGTAAAGCGATGCCCAGGACTATGGAAGGGCTGCAGCGTCTTGGGCGCGCCCTGATGTTGCCGATCGCCGTGCTGCCCGTGGCGGGACTGCTGCTACGCCTGGGCCAGGCCGACCTGCTCAATATTCCGGTACTCGCGGCGGCCGGCGATGCCATTTTCTCGAATCTCGGATTGGTATTCGCCGTGGGTGTTGCGGTAGGCCTGGCACGCGAAAACCACGGCGCCGCAGGACTTGCGAGTCTGGTGGGCTTCCTGGTGGCGACGCATGGCGCTGAAGTGCTGCTTACTGTTCCAGGTTCCGTCACTGCGGGCTTAAGTTCACTCGCTGCCGAGCTGGCCGCAAAGGCGTGGCGCAGCCAGCAACTTGCCAAACTCAGCATGCCGGTCGGAGTGCTTTCCGGTTTGATTGCGGGCTACGCCTATAACCGCTTCAGCGAGATCAAGCTACCCAGCTACCTGAGCTTCTTCGGTGGCCGACGCTTTGTACCGATCGTCACGGGTTGCTTTGGTGTCGTGGTGGCGACCGCGTTTGGTTTTGGCTGGCCGCTGCTGGCGCGCGGCATGGACAGTCTCAGCCACGCCGTAGTCAACGCCGGTCCGTTTGGCCTGTTTGTGTATGGCGCACTCAATCGCGTGCTGATCGTGACGGGGCTCCATCACATCCTCAACAACATCGCCTGGTTTCTGCTCGGTGACTACCATGGCGTCACGGGTGATCTGAAGCGGTTCTTTGCCGGCGACCCTTCGGCCGGTGCCTTTATGAGTGGTTTCTTCCCGGTAATGATGTTTGGCCTGCCCGGCGCCTGTCTGGCCATGTATCGGGCCGCCCGGCCCGAGCGGCGCCGCGCGGTGGGCGGTTTGCTGCTCTCGATCGGCTTGACCTCATTTCTGACTGGTGTGACGGAGCCGATCGAATTCACTTTCATGTTCCTGGCGCCAGCGCTCTACGCCGTGCATGCGCTGCTCACCGGGCTGGCCATGGTCATCATGAATGCGCTGGGCGTGCACCTGGGTTTCAGTTTTTCCGCCGGCCTGTTCGATTACGTACTGAATTTTTCACTGGCGTCCAGACCACTGTGGTTGTTGCCCATTGGCGCCAGTTATTTTCTAATCTACTACTCGTTGTTTCGTTATGGAATCGTGCGCTTCAATCTGCCCACTCCGGGTCGCGAAACGCCCGAGAGTGCAGCTTCGGGCTCGCAGAGCGCCGCTGCTTCAACGCCAGCATCAGGTGGGCGCGCAGCGCAACTGGTGGCCGCATTGGGTGGCAGCGCCAACCTGACTGCTGTGGACGCCTGTACCACGAGGTTGCGCTTGTCGGTGGCCGACGGCGCAAAGGTAAATAAGGGCGAGCTCGCGCGGCTGGGCGCGATGGGGGTTGTACAGCCATCGGCGCATGCCGTACAGGTAGTGCTGGGCCCGATCGCTGATCAGGTTGCTGGCGAAATTCGCAGATTCATGAATGCCAGTGAGATCCTGGCACCGACGCCAACACCAACGCCAATGCCCACCGTTGAGCAGCAGCCTGGGCGCCTGCAGACTTCCCAATTGCTCGCAGCGCTCGGTGGCGCCGACAATGTCACCATTGTTGAATCCTTGCCTGGACGCCTGCTGGTACGCGTGTCGCAGCTTGCGGCCATCGACCGCGAGCAGCTCGGTGCGCTGGTAGCTCGAGGCTTCGCCGTGAGCAGCGGCGGAATTGTACATGTACTCACGGGCCAGGAAACTGCGCGGCTTTATGAAGAGCTGTCCGGTTTACTACAAACGTCCGCGCTCGTAGCGCGCCAGTAACCCGGTGCCCACGGTAGTCAGGAACACCACGATCACCAACAGCAGAAACACGGCATCGACGCCGTGGGTCTGCTTCAACCAGCCAATCACCGGCTCCTGCACGATCGGACCGATCGAACCCAGGCCGTTGATGATACCGGCCGCGAGCGCGGCCTGGCGGCGGTTCCCGGCATCCATGGCGCAGGCGCCCGAGAGCAGCGAATCGGGACCCATGGCGCTAAAGCCAATCAGGCTGAGCAGCACTATGAAGATCACGACCGATGACAGGCCAAATGCCCACATCAATGAGGTGCAGGCCAGACAGCCGAGTGTCATCCAGAAAATGACCGGCGTACGGCGCGCGCCCGGCAGACGATCCGACCAGACACCAGCGGCAATGACACCGAAAAAGCCGATCCAGTCGAAGGCGGCAGACCAGTAGCCGGCGAGCGAGGTTGACATGCCAAACTGCTCGCCGAGTATCAGTGCCGACCAGCTGTCCAGTGCATAGCGCAGAAACTTGAAGCCGAAGTAGATGAGTCCCATGGCGATGATCGAACCGATCCAGCCACTCGGGAGCGGTGCTTCAGCGACTGCGATCAACGGTGCCGGCACATCAGGCTCGGCGTCGTCCTGCAGCGAGAGACCGACTGACTGCGGCCGTTCACGCGCCCAGAAAATAAAGAGCGCAGTGATCGCGAACATCAGCAGGCTCGAGCCGTAGTACGACCAGGCCATGCCGAGCCAGCCGAGCAAGAAGGCCGCGAGCCCCTTGCCGACGATGGCGCCGGCCTGGTAGCAGCTGCCCCAGATGCTGAAGAGCGTGCCGCGCTCTGAGCGGAGGGTCCAGTTGGCGAACAGCGCGACGTTGTGCGGCCAGCCGGTGGCCTGCGCAAAACCGTGTATGCCCATGGTCACGCATATCCAGAGGAAAGCGCTGGCATGGCGAGCGTCGACCAGCCAGCCGAGTGCAATGTTGGAGGCGGCTGCGATCAGCATCCCATACGCCAACACGCGGCGGCTCTCCATGCGCCGGCCCAGCCAGGCGGCCAGGAACTGGCCGAGCATGTAGGTGATGAGATAGATGGTCCAGGGCCAGGCCACATGGACATCGTCGAGACCAAGATAGTCTTTTAGCGGCCGCTTGAGCACCGAATAGGCTTTGCGGCAAACGTAAAAGCCGAAGTAGGACAGCCAGGTCGCCGTGAACAGCTGCGCCCGGAAGCGGCGCAGTTGCGCAGCCGCCGCTGCGCTCACGTGAATGATCTGCCGGCCAGCTCCTGTGTGCCGGCAGCGAGCTGGGCCCAGAAATCCGGCGGCAGCGTCTGGTAGTGGGTAAAGGAGCCCGTGGCGAGCGGCATGCTGCCGCTCATATCGGCCGCGCAGCAGGTGATGAACATGGCGCGCATGCCGGCCGAGCGGGCGGCCTGCAATCCGGCGCTACTGTCCTCGAACACCAGTGCTTCGGCCGGTTCCACGCCCAGCCTGCGTGCTGCGAGCAGAAAACATTCCGGATCGGGCTTGCCAATCCGCACGTTGTCACCGCCGACGCAGGCCTGCGCGGCGATGCAATCCTCGACCTGCAGTCTGCGTACAAAGGAATCGATCACCGAGCGCGGGCTCGAGGAGACCACCGCCAGTTTCAATCCGCAGGCTGCTGCGGTGCGCAGGGCCGCCGGGGCACCGCGGATCGGATTCACCCTGGCGGTAGCGATGTTCCACTCGGCCAGTAGCTGCGCTTCAAGTTGCGTCGCTGATACTGCCAGGCCGGTGAGTTTAAGGATGGTCTCAGCCGCGTGCGCCCAGGTGCGGCCACGGGTGTCGGAATTCGGCAGGCTGAAACCAGGCGAGCCGTAGCGCGCGAGTACGGTCTCGATGGCCTCGTCGGTCTGGGTTTCACTGTCGATCAGTGTGCCATCGAGGTCAAACAGCAGGGCTCGAACCCGGGTCAAGAGACGGGTTGCCCCGTCATGTCGAGGTGCAGCTGCTGGCCCTCATACGGGAATTTTTTGATGTAATCCTCGTTCAGTTCGACGCCCAGGCCCGGATCAGTCGGTGGGATGATGTAGCCCTCCGACCAGCGGATGGGCTTTTTGAGGATGGCGGCGTGGAAGCCCTCCCAGGTTTCAATGCTTTCCTGGATCAGAAAGTTGGGGCTGCAGGCAGCAAGCTGAATATTCGCCGCACCGACCACCGGTCCGCAATAAAGATGCGGAGCGATCTGCACGTGATCGACTTCGGCCATAGAGGCGATTTTCTTGGCTTCGAGAATGCCACCGACGCGCCCCAGGTTCATCTGCAGTATCGCCGCGCTGCCAGCACGCAACAGCCTGGCAAAATCATACTTGGTGGCGAGTCGCTCACCAGCCGCGATGGGGATCGAGGTTGCGCGGGCCACCCTGGCCATCTCTTCAGGCGCATCAGGCGGAACCGGTTCTTCAAACCACAAGGGGTCATAGGGTTCGAGGCGCCGCGCGAGGCGGATCGCACCCGCAGCGGTCATCTGGCCGTGGGTGCCGAAGAGCAGATCGGCCTTTGAGCCCACCGCCTCGCGCAATTGGCGCACAAAGCGTTCGCACAGATCGAGTGCCGGCAACGAAAGCTGCCGCCCATCGAAGGCCGTATAGGGTCCGGCGGGATCAAACTTGATGGCAGTGAAACCCTGCTTGACCAACTCGACTGCACGTTCGGCCGACAGGTCCGGATCCTGATAGACATCGACCTTGTCGCCGGGACGCGCGTAGATATAGGTGTAGGAGCGCAGCCGCTCGTGCACCCGCCCGCCGAGCAGGTTATAGACCGGCTGGTTGGCTTCCTTGCCAATGATGTCCCAGCACGCCATCTCCAGCGCGCTCAGCACACCCATCATGCTCAGGTCGGAGTGCTGGGTGAAACCCGAGGAATAGACGCGCCGCCACATGGTCTCGATGTTGTGCGGATCGGCGCCGCACAGGTAGCGCTCAAAGACATCTTCCAGCATGCGCGCCACGATCGTGGGGTGAAAGGGCACGCAATAGGCCTCGCCGACGCCGCTGACGTTGCCATCGGTGGTGAGCTTGACGAACACGAAGTAGCGTCCGCCGTTGTGGGGCGGCGGATTGCCGACCACGAAAGTCTTGATGTCCTTGAGCTTCATCTCGCCTCTCGCCTCAGCCCGGGTAATAGCCGTTGATCGATTTCAGTTCGAGAAATTCCAGCAGCCCGTAGACGCCGCATTCCCGGCCGTTGCCGGACTGGCGGTAGCCGCCGAAGGGTTCGGCATAGCCCTGCGAAGCGCCATTGAGGTGCACGCTGCCGGCGCGCAGGCGCCGTGCCACGGCGCGTGCTTTCTGCAGATCGTCGCTTTGCACGTAAGCGGCCAGGCCAAAGGGCGTGTCGTTGGCGATCTCGACGGCCTCATCGAGGGTCGAGAAACGTAGCATCGACAGCACCGGTCCGAAGATTTCATCCCTGGCGATACTCATCTGGTTATGTACGTTCGCGAACACGGTTGGGCGTACAAAAAAACCGGTGCTGATGCCTTCCGGCCTGCCGAGGCCCCCGACCACGAGTCTGGCGCCTTCGGCAATACCGGCGGCAATGCACTTCTGGACTTTTTCGAATTGCATGCGCGAGGCGAGCGGGCCGAGGTGCTTGCCGGGCAATGCCGGATCGGCGACCTTGACGTCACGGGCCGTCGCCGCGGCGATTTCAACCGCGCGATCGTACACCGTGCTCTCGATGAGCATGCGGGTCGGGGCGTTGCAGGATTGACCGGTATTGTTGAAGCAGCTGCGCACGCCGCGACTGACCGCAGCTTCAAGATCAACGTCGGCAAAAACGATGTTGGCCGACTTGCCGCCCAGTTCCTGCGACACGCGCTTGACCGTGTCGGCGGCGCTCTTGGCCACCATGATGCCGGCGCGCGTCGAACCTGTGAAGGACATCAGCTCGATGTCGGGGTGCGCGCTCATGGCTGCGCCCACCACCGGGCCGGTGCCGTGCACGAGGTTGAACACGCCGCTGGGCAGGCCTATTTCATCGATGAACTCAGCGATGAGTTGCGCCGAGAGCGGCGCCTGCTCGCTGGGCTTGAGCACGACCGTACAGCCGGCGACCAGCGCCGGCGCGAGCTTGGCCATGATCTGATTGATGGGCCAGTTCCACGGCGTGATCAGACCGCACACGCCAACCGCTTCACGCGCGACGTTGGAGTTCTGGCCTACTTTCGTTTCCCAGTCCAGCTGCTGCGCGGCGGCAATGGTGGCGTCGATGTGACCAGGCCCGCAAGCGGCCTGCGAGCGGGATGAGAGATCATGCGGGGCGCCCATTTCAGTGGTGATCGCCGTGACCATTTCCGCATAGCGCCGCTCGAACACCGCGTGCAGGCGCCGCAGGTGGCCGATGCGCTCCTGCAGCGGGCTGGCCGCGTACGCTGGGAATGCTGCGTGCGCGGCGCGCACCGCGGCATCGACGTCGGCTGGCGATCCCAGCAGGATCTGCGCCACGGGCGCTTCGGTGGCTGGATTGATGACGGCGTAGGTGCCTTCATTGCCGCTGGCCGCGACCCAGCGACCCGCGATGTAATGGTGCAACGATCTCAATGCTTAAATCCTTATGCTGGATGGATGGATGGATGGGTGGATGATAATCGCTAAACTGGTTTGACGCCCGTGGCCCGTTCCTGATCCTGCACGATGCGGTGCGCTGAGCGGAAATAGTGGTAGGTGGCCCAGAACCCGGTTGGCACCAGGCAGAGCATCGCGAGGCGCAACGCTTCCCCGGGCCCAGCATGGCTCGGGGCGAACCAGTCGCTCAGCAGGCCGACGCTCACCGGGGCGACGATCAGGTTGCCGACGTTGGCAACGAACAGCGTCGAGGCGCAGAACACCGCGCGCATGCGCGGTTCAGCAAGGTTGAGCAGCAGGCCGAAGCACGGGCCAATATAGAAATAGATCGCCGGAATAAACAACCAGAACAGCCCACGTGTGAGCGCCAGCGAGTGCGTCGAGTAGATGAGCACCGACACGACAGTTGCCAGACCGATCCACCACCCCATCAACCGCACGATCCGGCGTGGGTCGCCCATGGAAGGGCGCGTCAACAGCCAGCTGGTGTAAATCGTGGCGGCCACGCCTCCATACAGGTGGATCGGGCCGGTGATTGCTCCAGCCTCGCCTGAACTCAGGTTGTAGCTGCGCATCAGGAAGGTCGGCGTCCAATACATCAGGCCCCAGCCCCACAGCGCGGTCAACGCGCTCGCGAGCATGACGTGCACCGCCGAGCGCTGCGTCCACAGGTAGCGCATGGCATCCATGAAGGAGGGCTTCTTGTCGATCAGCACCGCATCCAGCTTGCCGCGGCGTGGTTCCTTGACCGTGAAATAGATCAACAGGCCGACGATGACTCCGGGTGCACCCAGCCACAGGAAGGGTGCTCGCCAGCCGTGCAGGTCTGCTATTGCACCGGTCGTGTCGGAGGCGAAATACGCGCCGATGGGTGCACCCAGTGAAAAGACCGTCAGTGCCATCGGGCGGCGTGCCGCGGCAAAATAGTCGGAAATGATCGAGTTCGCGCCGGGCGTACCACCCGCTTCGCCAACGCCGATGCCGATGCGCGAGAGCACCAGTTGCCAGGAGTTGCGTGACAGCCCGGTGCACAGCGTCATCGCCGACCAGGCGATGATCGACAGCGAAATGATGTTGCGCCGGTTGCTGCGGTCAATGAGCCAGGAGATGGGGAACCCCAGGATCACATAGAAGAAGGCCAGGGTGGGGCCGGTCATCAGGGCGACGCCGGAGTCGGTCAATTTCAGCTCGCGCCGGATCGGATCGAGCACCTGGGTGATCATGTAGCGATCGGTGATGCTGAGCGTGTACACGAAACACATCAGGATCAAGACGTACCAGCGCCGGGTCGCCGAATCGTCCAGTTCCACTGCCGGACGTGCGTCGGTGATCGTGACCATGAACTCTTGCCCCTGTTGTCGATGCGAAGCTTGAACGCAGTTTTACGCAAACTCAGGCGCAGGCGCCAGCGAAATCACCGGCCGCGCGCCTGGCTACAGCCGGGTTCGGCTGCTTGCTAATAATCCTTTCCTGTCTGCTGATTTATTTTGCTTGTTTAGCACAATGCCATGTCGCTAGCCTGAGTGCCAGCCGGGGCGATGGTCAGCCAGGGTGGGGGTGCAAATGAGCAAAACACGGATCGGATTCATAGGTCTTGGCAATGTCGGCGGCAAACTGGCCGGCAACCTGCTGCGTCATGGCGTCGACCTCACGGTCCGCGACCTCAACGATGCCCTGGTGGACAGCTTTGTTGCCAAGGGCGCGCACCGCGCGAAATCGCCGCGCGAACTGGCCGCTGCCGTCGATATCATCATCACCTGCCTGCCATCCCCAGCGGCATCAGCCGCCGTCATGGAAGGGGTTGATGGCATTCTCAGCGGCCTGGCACCCGGAAAAATCTGGCTGGAGATGAGCACGACAGACAGTGCCGAGATCAAGCGGTTGGCGGCCAAAGTGGCGGCGCTGGGCGCCACGGCGATGGATTGCCCGGTCTCCGGCGGCTGTCATCGTGCTGCCACGGGCAATATTGCAATTTTCGCTGGTGGTGAGCGAGCGGCTTTTGAGCGCGTCCTGCCGACGCTTTCCATACTTGGTCGCAAGATCCTGCACACTGGTCCGCTCGGTACAGCCTCCATGCTCAAGGTGCTGACCAACTACCTGTGCACCGTGCACCTGGCGGCGCTGGCCGAAGCCCTGACCGTCGCCAAGGTAATCGGCCTTGATATGAATATGACCTATGAGGGCATCCGGATCTCTTCGGGCAATTCCTTTGTGCATGAAACCGAGTCGCAGGTCATCCTCAATGGCAGCCGCGATATTAGTTTCACCATGGATCTGGTCATCAAGGACGTCGGTCTGTTCGATGCGCTGGCGCGCGAGCACCAGGTGCCACTCGAACTTTCACCACTGGTGCTTGATATTTTCAAGGATGGCGAGCGCCGCTACGGGTCACGCGAGCTATCGCCCAATATCATCCGCCGCCTCGAGGACGCCTGCGGCGTGCGGGTGCTGGGCACCGGCTTTCCGGCGGAGATGGTCGATGATGAGCCCGAAGGGCAGGGCTATGAAGTGGTGCCGCGCGGCCGCGGACCGGTAACTTAAGGGCGCAGCGCCTGAACCGGAGCAGCAATGCGCACCAGCCAATCCATGAAGGCCTTTACGCGCGGGTTGTCCTGCGACTCACGCCGGCAGATCAGGCCCCAGCTGCCCGGGCAGACAAATTCGTGAGCCACTGGCCTCACCAGTCGCCCGGCGGCCAGATGATCGGTGGCGAAGGGGCCATTGACCAGTGCAACGCCGCGCCCTTCGAGCGCGATCTCAAGTGCCACGGCGAGCGTGTCCACAACAATGGCCGGAGTCGCGGCATATTGCAGCTGAGCCGATTCGCACCACAGATCCCAGTGATGCGCTTCACTGTAGATCGCCACCAGCGGCAATTTGAGCAGCGCGGCCGGCGTGGGGTTTGCACCCAATTGCTGCGCCAGCGCCGGGGCGCACACGGCGTGCAGGCGATAGTCAAACAGCGGGATCCAGTGGTATTCCGGGCCAGGCTCTTTTTCACAATAGACCAGACCGACATCGGCGATGGTGTCGTCAAACGCCCAGTCATAGGCACAGGTCGTGAGCAGAATCTTGATGTCCGGATGGGCGGCGACAAAGTCCGGCAGCTTGCGTGCCAGCCAGCGTATCGACGCCGTGACATAGGTCTGCACACGCAGCGGGGCATCGGCGCGGGCGCGGCGTACGCTCTCGGCACCGTCAATGAGCATCTCGAGTGCCTGGCGCACGTACTTGTAAAGCAGACGCCCCTCCGCGGTCGGCGCCAGCGAGCGGCCGGCGCGCGAAAACAGCTCAACGCCCAGATCCTGTTCGAGCACCTGGATCTGATAGCTGACGGCCGGGTGGGTCAGGCACAATTCGTCAGCAGCTTCCCGGACACTTTGTCGGCGCGTTGCCGCCTCGAAACCCTTGAGCGCATTCAGAGGTGGTAGCTTTCGAAGGTCGATCTTATTGCGCAAGGTGAGCGAGCCCATGTCTGAATATGATTACATCATAGCAGGGGCCGGTTCAGCCGGCTGTGTACTGGCCAACCGCTTGACGGCTGATGGCCGCTGCAGCGTGCTGCTGCTCGAAGCCGGGGGGTCTGATCGCAGCCCCTGGATCAGTGTGCCGCTCGGCTACGGCAAGACCTTCACTGATCCGCACTTCAACTGGAAATACAGCGCACAGCCCGATCCGGGTCTGGCCAACCGTGAGGCGTACTGGCCGCGCGGCAAGGTGCTGGGTGGTTCGAGTTCGATCAACGCGATGGTGTACGTGCGCGGTCATCGCGGCGATTTCGACGATTGGGCGGCGGCGGGTAATCCGGGCTGGGCCTACGCCGATGTGCTGCCTTATTTCATGAAATCCGAAGATCACGTCTGGGGCGCATCCGAGTACCACGGCGCCGGTGGCCCGATGCGCATCAGCGAGTATTCCACGGCAGTACACCCGCTATGCCATCGATTCATAGCCAGCTGCGGCGCGATCGACATCCCACCCACCAACGATTTCAATGGCGCGCTCATGGACGGTGCCGGCACCTGGCAGATGACGATCCGCGCTGGCCGGCGCGAATCGTCCGCAAGTGCCTTCCTGCGCCCGGCGTTGCGCCGGGCGAATCTCAAGCTGATTACTCGCGCACACGCGACGCGCCTCACTTTCAACGGCCGACGCGCCAGTGGCATCGAGTATCTGCGCGGCGGTCAACGGCACACGGCGCAGGCGCGCCGCGAGGTCATTGTCTGCGCCGGCGCGGTCAATTCTCCACAGCTGCTGCAGCTCTCCGGCATCGGCAACCAGTCGCTGTTGCGTACACTGGGCATTCCCGTGCTGCTGCATGCGCCGGCCGTCGGTCAGGGCCTGCAGGATCATCTGGCCGTCTCGTACATCTATCGTTCGCGCGTGCCCACCCTCAATGATGAGCTCTATCCACTCAGCGGCAAGATCCGCGCCGCGCTCGCCTATGCACTGGGGCGCCGCGGCGTATTCGGGATGAGCGTCAATCAGGCCGGCGCCTTTGCGCGCAGCCGGGCGGGGATTGATCGGCCCAACATGCACATCTATTTCAATCCGCTCAGCTACACGACCACGACTGGCGTGACGCGCAAGATCATGCAACCGGACCCGTTCCCGGGCTTTCTGATGTCGTTCAATACCTGTCGTCCCACCAGCCGTGGTTCGATCGACATTGCGTCGTCCGACCCACTAAAGGCGCCGGCTATCCGCCCTAATTCGCTGACCAGTGCCGAAGATCTCGCCGACGTGTTTGAAGGTGCGCAGTTGCTGCGACGCATTGCGGCGGCACAGCCACTCGCTGCCGTGGTCGAGTCGGAACTGCAGCCGGGCGAACGGCGGCAGTCGCACGAGGATCTGCTGGAAGACTTCCGCCAGCGTGCCGGAACGGTTTTCCATGCCTGTGGCACCTGCGCCATGGGGCCCGCGGCGGCTACGGCGGTGGTCAATCATCGCCTGCAGGTGCACGGCATTGAGGCGCTGCGCGTCGTTGATGCCTCCATATTCCCCACCGTTACCTCGGGTAACACCAATGCGCCAGTCATCATGGTGGCGGAGAAGGCGGCCGAGCTGATACTACAGGCCTGACACCGGCTGCGACGATTGTCAGAATGCGACGCCGGGGTCCGGACTCTGATCGACTGCGGTGAGCCTGCTCGCACCACCCCACGGGGCTCGCCGCGGCCATCGGTAAGAAGCATGGACCCAGCGAAAAATAGCTTTGACTGCGCACTGTGGGCGGCGGCACGGCCGGGCGGCAGGTGCCGGCCGGCGGCGCCTGCACAGGGGCGTTGCCGGATCGCCCGGGCATGTCGCATGGTGATAAGCTATGGTCGCTAAGACACCACCGCCTGAGAGCACGCGGCCCTAACATCCGGAATACGGCGCACTACGCTCCGCTTCGGCGGTCTGGACGTGCGGCAGGTCTACACCAGGGAGTTTCCCGATGGCCGAGGATACGACGGACAGTTTTGATCTGAACACACTGAACGATCAGGAACTGACCGAGCAGGTGCACGACGATCTGTACAACGGCCTGCGCGATGAAATCATCGCGGCGACCAATATTTTCCTGGCACGTGGCTGGGGACCCGACCGGGTGTTGAACGATGCCCTGGTCGAGGGCATGCGCATCGTCGGCGTCGATTTTCGCGACGGCATCCTGTTCGTGCCTGAAGTACTGCTGGCCGCCAACGCCATGAAGGCGGGCATGGAGATTCTGCGGCCGCTGCTGGCGGAGACTGGCGCCGAACCCATCGGCAAAGTAGTGATCGGCACGGTGAAGGGCGACATTCACGACATTGGCAAGAACCTGGTGTCGATGATGCTGGAAGGTGCCGGCTTTGAGGTGATCAACCTCGGCATCAACAATCCGGTGGAAAAATACCTGGCCGCACTCGAAGAGCACCAGCCCGACATCCTCGGCATGTCCGCGCTGCTCACCACCACGATGCCCTATATGAAGGTGGTCATCGATACCCTCAAGCAGAAGGGTCTGCGCGACAAGTACATTGTCATGGTCGGCGGCGCGCCATTGAATGATGAATTCGCCAAGGCCATAGGCGCCGATGCCTACTGCCGCGACGCGGCGATTGCCGTCGAGACTGCCAAGACACTGATCGCGGCGCGGCGCGCCGCACGCTGACGCATGGCGCGGGCTGCCGAAGCGCTGGTGGTCATCGCTTGCGGCGCTCTGGCCCGTGAGATCGTTGCGCTCAAGCGCCTGAATGGCTGGTCAGCAATGGCGGTCGAATGCCTGCCGCCAGAGTTGCACAATCGACCGGAACAGATTCCTGCCGCGGTGCAGGCCGCGATTCGTTCGGCGCGCGAGCGCTACGCGCGCATTTTCGTGGCCTACGCGGATTGCGGCACGGGCGGCAAACTTGATGAGGTGCTCGAAGCCGAAGGCGTGGCGCGGCTGCCCGGTGCGCACTGCTATGAATTCTTTGCCGGCTCGGCGGCCTTTGCCGCCTTGAGCGATGAGCAGCCGGGCACTTTTTATCTCACCGATTTTCTGGTGCGCCACTTCGATCGTCTGGTGATCGAGGGCCTCGGCATCGATCGCCACCCGGAACTCAGAAACGAATACTTTCGCAACTACCAGCGGCTGCTCTATTTGGTGCAGTCTCCCGAGGCCGCATTGAGCCTGGCGGCGCGCGCGGCTGCGGCGCGACTTGGCCTTGAATACGCAGAGCAATTCACGGGCTATGGCGAACTGGCAAGCGGCCTGAGCGGGTTCGCTGCCGTACCCGTGGCGGCGATCACTCGCCGCAAAGAGCAGGCGACATGGCCTCGCTGATCGTCATTTCATGGCGTGATATTCCTTCGCAGGTCATCGTCAAGCGCGGCCGCGAGGCGGCCAAGGTGCAGCTGACGATGCGCTTCCAGGAAGCCATTGATCGCGCCGCGATGCGCGCCGGCAAGGGCAGCTCGGACGCCTACCTGGCCGACTGGCGCCGCAGCGCGCCAGCCGCCTGTGGCGAGGATCTCGCTGTGGAAGCGGCCAACGCCGCCGCGGCCCTTGAAGCGCGCTACTCCGATGCCGATCTCGAGCGCATGATCCGTGCCAAGGGGAATGCTGTGCCTGAGAGCAGTTCGGGTCAGTCCTGATGTACGCAGTGCGCCTCTGGTCCGTGCGCCACGCCAGTGGGCTATCACGCTTCTATCGCTGGTTCGAAAGCGTGCTGCTGCGCCTGGCGCCGTTATGGCGGGTCATTGGCCATCAGCGCCTCGAGCGGCCGGTCGCGGCCCTTGAGCGTGGCGTCAAAGGGTTGCTGTTCGATTGCAAGATGTGCGGTCGCTGCGTACTCAGTTCAACTGGCCTGTCCTGCCCGATGAACTGTCCCAAGCAGCTGCGCAACGGTCCCTGCGGTGGCGTGCGCGCCAATGGCCACTGCGAAGTGAAGCCAGAGATGCGCTGTGTATGGATTGAGGCCTTCGCCGGTGCGGAACGCATCCCCGGGGGGCTGGCGGCCATCAGCGTGGTGCAGCTGCCGGTCGATCGCAGGCTCGAGGGCACATCGGCCTGGCTGCGGCAGGTGCGTGAACAGTCGGAGCCCAAGCCGTGAAATTCGACGATGAGCCGGTGCCGGGTTACCCGTTGCCGATCCGGCCAGGCCACACCTCGCCGGGTCGCTTCGAGCGCATACTGCGCGCTGGCACTTTTGCAATCACCGCCGAGCTGGCACCGCCGGACTCGGCCGATCCGGAAGAAGTGTACCGACGGGCACGGGTATTTGAACGCTATGTCGATGCCATCAATGCGACCGACGGGAGTGGCGCAAACTGCCACATGTCGAGCCTGGCCGTGTGCGCGCTGCTCACCCGCATCGGCCACGCCCCGGTGATGCAGATCTCCTGCCGTGATCGCAATCGCATCGCGATCCAGGGCGACATACTGGGCGGGGCCGCGATGGGGGTGTGCAACATCCTGTGCCTGACCGGCGATGGCGTGCAGGCGGGCGATCATCCGCAGGCCAAGCCGGTCTTCGATCTCGACTCACTTTCGCTACTGAACATCGCGCGCATGCTGCGTGACCAGCATCGCTTCGAGAGCGGCCGCAAGATCAGCGCCGCGCCGCGGGTGTTTCTGGGCGCGGCAGAGAATCCACTGGCGCCGCCGACCGCGCACCGGGCGCTGCGGCTCGCGAAGAAAGTCGCGGCCGGTGCACAGTTCATCCAGACCCAGTATGTCTTTGACCTGGTGGCGTTGCGCACTTTCCTGCGCACCATTGAAGATCTGGGCCTGCTCGAACAGGTGTTCATCGTAGTTGGCGTGGGCCCGATACGCTCAGCCAAGGCGGGTGAGTGGATGCGCGCCAACGTTCCGGGCATGTTTGTGCCCGATGCCATCATTGCGCGGCTCGCAGGCGCGAGCGACCAGGCGCGCGAAGGACGCAATCTGTGCGTCGATCTCATCCAGGAGCTGCGCACTATCAAGGGCGTAAGCGGCGCGCATGTCATGGCCTACCGCCAGGAAGAGTCGGTGGCCGAGATCATTGAGCGATCAGGGGTTCTCGCCGGTCGCCAGCCGTGGCACCCGGGAAGCAGTCAGCAGCAGGTTACGGACGGAAATTCAACATGACAGACACCATCATCAGTTCAGCGACACGCGAGGTGGTCATTGGCTTCAATCGACCCTTCGTCATCATCGGTGAGCGCATCAACCCGACCGGGCGCAAGATTCTGGCCGCCGAGATGGCGGCCGGTGATTTCAGCCGCGTGGCCTCCGACGCGCTCGCGCAGGTCGGGGCCGGAGCGCACATGCTCGATGTCAACGCCGGCATTCCGCTGGCCGATGAGCCGGCAATCCTGGCCCAGGCCATACAGCTGGTGCAGACCATCACCGATGTGCCGCTGTCCATCGATTCCTCCATTGTTGCCGCCTTGGCTGCCGGGCTGGCCGTGTACCAGGGCAAGGCGCTCGTCAATTCCGTCACCGGCGAAGAGGAGCGGCTCGAGGCCGTGCTGCCACTGGTCAAGAAGTACGGCGCGGCGGTCGTGGCGATCTCCAACGATGAAACGGGTATCTCCGAAGATCCGGATGTACGCTTCGAAGTGGCGAAGAAGATTGTGAATCGCGCCCAGGACTACGGCATACCGGTGTCGGACATCATTGTCGATCCGCTGGTCATGCCGATCGGCGCGATCAACGGCGCCGGCGTGCAGGTAATGCGCCTGGTGTATCGCCTGAAACACGAGCTCAAGGTCAACACCACCTGCGGCGCCTCCAATGTCAGCTTCGGCCTGCCCGGGCGCGATGGCATCAACAGTGCCTTTCTCACCATGGCCATCGCCAGCGGCCTGACCTCGGCCATCACCAATCCACTGCACGGCGATATCGTCCGCGCCTGCATGGGTGCCGATGTGATGATGGGGCACGATCCTGACTGCACGCGCTGGATCCGCCGCTTTCGTGACAACGCGCCGCCGCCCACGGGTGAGCCGGGCGAAGTGCGGGGTCGGCGAGAAGGTGGGCAGCGGCGCCGGCCGACGGCCTGACGCCTCGTTCTGCAGCCGTGCATTGAGATCTCGCCGTTGAGTGCCAACGATCCCCTGGTCGTGTTCTCGCCTTCTGGCAAGCGTGGGCGATTTCCGATTGGCACGCCGTTGTTGACGGCGGCACGCGCCCTGGGCGTCGACATCGATTCTGTCTGTGGCGGCCGCGCCATTTGCGGACGCTGCCAGGTGCTGGTTGCCGAGGGCGAGTTCGCCAAGCACGGCGTGCAATCAAGCGCCGCCAGTCTCTCGCCCGTATCGGTATCCGAGCAGCGCTATGCCACGCGCCAGCTGCTGGCCGCTGGCCGGCGCCTGTCCTGCCAGGCGCGAATCGAGGCTGATGTTGTCGTCGACGTGCCCTCTTCGAGCCAGGTGCACCGGCAGGTTGTGCGCAAGGCGGCGGAAGCGCGCGATATCGAGCTCTATCCACTGGTGCGTCTGCATTACGTCGAAGTTGCGGAACCGGATATGCACGATCCGTCCGGCGATCTGCGGCGCCTCGAGACGGCGCTGCAAAAGGAATGGGAGCTCAAGGACCTGGGCTGCGATCTGTCGGTGCTGCAGCAGTTGCAGCCCGCACTGCGTGCTGGTGCCTGGAAAGTTACCGTGGCCGTGCATGATGGCGCCCGCATCATCGCCGTGTGGCCCGGGTTTCATGAGCAGGCTTTTGGGCTCGCGGTGGATGTGGGTTCGACCACGATCGCGGCGCACCTGTGTGACCTGACCAACGGCGAGGTCGTTACTTCGGCCGGGGCGATGAACCCGCAGATTCGCTTCGGCGAAGATCTCATGAGTCGCGTTTCCTACGCGATGATGAATCCGGGCGGCGCCGTGCAGATGACCAGTGCCGTGCGCCAGGCGCTCAGCGAGCTGGCTGCCGAAGTGGCGCGTACGGCGGGCATCAGCCACGAGCTGATCCTCGAAGCGACCGTGGTTGGCAACCCGATCATGCACCATCTGCTGCTCGGCATCGATCCGGTGGAACTGGGTGGGGCGCCGTTTGCGCTGGCCATCGATCGCGCCGTGACCGTGACTGCGGCCGAGATCGGCGTGGCGCTGCATCCGAACGCGCGCATCTATGTATTGCCGTGCATTGCTGGGCATGTCGGCGCCGACACGGCGGGCGTGATCCTGGCCGAGCGGCCCGATGAACTGGATGAAATGACCTTGCTGGTGGACGTCGGCACCAATGCCGAGATCGTGCTCGGCAACCGCAAACGCCTGCTGGCCTGTTCCAGTCCCACCGGGCCGGCTTTTGAAGGGGCGCAGATCAGTTGCGGCCAGCGCGCCGCGCCCGGGGCGATCGAGCGGGTGCGCATCGACAGGCAAACGCTCGAACCACGATTCAGGGTCATTGGGTCCGATCTGTGGTCGGATGAACCGGGCTTTGCCGCAGTCGCGGCCCAGACCGGTGTGACCGGCGTGTGCGGCTCGGGCATCATCGAAGTGCTGGCGGAACTGTATCTGGCCGGTGTCATCACCCAGGATGGCGTTATCGATGGCGCGCTGGCGGCGCGCAGCCCACGCATCGTCGCGCACGGGCGCACCTTCGCCTATGTGCTGCACCAGGGTGCTCAAACCCTGATGATTACCCAGACTGACGTGCGCGCGATCCAGCTGGCCAAGGCCGCCCTCTATGCCGGAATCCGCCTGCTCATGGATCGGCTCGGGGTCGACACGGTCGATCGCATTCGCCTGGCCGGCGCTTTCGGCAGTCATATTGATGTCAAATACGCGGCCGTGCTCGGCATGATTCCCGACTGTGATCTGGCACGCGTGACCTCGGCGGGCAACGCGGCCGGCACCGGCGCGCGCATCGCCCTGCTCGATTCGCGCTCGCGCGCCACAATTGAACGGCTCGTCAGCCAGGTGGAGAAGATTGAAACCGCGCTCGAGCCGCAGTTTCAGGCGCATTTCGTCGAGGCCATGGCGATCCCCCACAAGAGCGCCGGGTACCCGCAGCTGCGCAAAGTGGTCGAGTTGCCGCCGCTGAAGATTGCGGTCTCGCCGGGAGCCAATCGTGAAGGCCGTGGCCGGCGACCGCCGGCTAAACCACGCGCCTGACGCCCTTAGACCATTGAGTCGGGAGCCGCCGCCTTGCGTCGCTCCATGTATTCAAGCAGCGCCTCATCGATCGCCACGTCGAGCGGTGGGGCCTCGTACTCGGCGAGCTGCTTCTTCCAATAGGCATTGGCGCGCTTCGCCATATCCTGCGAGCCCTCGGCCAGCCATTGCTCGTAGCTGTTGTTATCGGCCAGCGGCGAGCGGTAAAACGCGTTTTCAAAATTGGCCTGGGTGTGACTGCAACCCAGAAAATGCTTGCCTGGGCCCACTTCGCGGATGGCATCGAGCGCCTGGCCATTCTCCGACAGATCCACGCCCGCCAGCAGCGTGTGCATCATGCCGGCCTGATCGGCGTCCATCACGAATTTTTCATAGCCCATGGCCAGACCGCCTTCGAGCCAGCCGGCGGTGTGCAGGACGAAGTTCACACCGGCAAGACAGGTGGGCAGCAGCGTCTGGGCCGACTCAAAGGCGGCCTGGGCGTCGGGAATCTTCGCGGCGCACAAGCTGCCGCCGGAACGGAACGGCACGCCCAGACGGCGCGCCAGCGCGGCCATGATGTACAGCACCAGGGCAGGCTCCGGCGTCCCGAAGGTCGGGGCACCCGATTGCATCGAGATGGATGAAGCGAAACTGCCAAACACCACCGGCGTGCCGGGATTGAGCAGTTGCGTAAAGGCCATGCCGGCCAGTGATTCGGCCAGGGTCTGGGCGGCGGTACCCGCCACGGTTACCGGTGACATGGCGCCGGCGAGTATGAACGGGGTCACGATCACCGCCTGGTTGGCGCGCGCATAGACTTTGAGGGCGCCGAGCATCGTCTCGTCGTAGGTCATCGGCGAGTTGACGTTGATCAGGCTCACCAACAGGGTCTTGGGCCGGCCGGTTTCCGGATCAAGCAGTTCGGAGCCAAAGGCGATCTGCGCCATCGCGACGCTGTCGGCCGCGCGCTCCGGCGCCGTCACCGAGCCCATCAGGGCCTTGTCGCTGTACTTGAGGTGCGAGTACACCATGTCGAGATGGCGCTTGTTGACCGGCAGATCGACCGGTTCGCAGATCGTGCCGCCGGAGTGGTGGAGCGAGTGCGCCATGTAGGCCAGCTTGACGAAATTGCGAAAATCCTCGATGCGCGCGTAGCGCCGGCCTTCGTCGAGGTTGTAGATGAACGGCGAGCCGTAGGCGGGCGCGAACACGGTGTGGAGTCCGCCGATGCGCACGTTGCGGGCCGGATTGCGCGCGTGCTGGGTGAACTCCCGCGGGGCACTCTTCTGCACCAGGGCACGGCACATACCGGGCGGAAAGCGCACCAGCTCACCCTGAACCTGGGCGCCCGCCTTGCGCCAGAGGTCGAGCGCTTCGGGGTCACCGCGAAATTCGATGCCGACTTCCGCCAGGATGATATCGGCGTTGCGTTCGATGAGCGCCAGGCCGTCCTGGTTAAGCACTTCATAGCAGGGCAGGGCCCGCGTGATATAGGGTATCGAAGCGCCGGCGCGTGCCGCACGCGCGGCCCGTTTGGCATCACGCCCGCTCGGGCGCGCCCGGCGATCGGTAGCGGCTGGTGTCTCGGTCATGGCGGCCACTGCGTAGGGTAGTGATGATCCAGTATGGTCAGCGTGGGCTGGGCAGGCTGATCAAATTGCGGCATCGGCTTGCCCCGGCGCGCCATGGCTGTCAGATTACGCGACATGGCCGCAAACCTCCACACCGGGAGCTTCGACTACGTCATTGTTGGCGCGGGCTCAGCCGGCTGCGTGCTTGCCGATCGCCTGAGCGAGGACGGCCGCTGCAGCGTGTTATTGCTTGAATTCGGCGGCTCGGATCGCTCGATATTCATCCAGATGCCCACCGCTCTGGCCATTCCGATGAACAAGGAACGCTACAACTGGTTCTACCACACCGAGCCGGAGCCGCACCTGGGCGCTCGCCGCATGCATACACCGCGCGGCAAGGTATTGGGCGGTTCTTCATCCATTAACGGCCTGGTGTATGTCCGCGGCAACGCCCTGGATTTCGAACGCTGGGAGGAGCAGGGCGCCCAGGGCTGGAGCTACCGCCACGTGCTGCCGTATTTTCGACGGGCTGAGCACCGCGCGGAAGGCGGCGATGACTATCGCGGCGACAGTGGTCCACTCTCGACCTGCTACGGAACCGTCAGCAATCCCCTGCACGCCGCCTGGCTGGAAGCTGCGCAGCAGGCCGGCTACCCCCATACCCCCGACATCAATGGCTACCAGCAGGAGGGTTTCGGCCGCATGGACATGACGGTCGGTGGTGGCGTCCGTGCCAGCACCGCGAACGTCTATCTGCGACCCGCCATGCGCCGGCAGAATCTGCAGGTCTACACCCAGGCGCTGGCGACCCGCATCGATTTCGACGGCCAGCGGGTCTCCGGGGTGCGCTATCTGCGCGGCGGAATCGAGCACAGTGTCAGTGCCCGACGCGAGGTCATCCTCTGCGGAGGAGCGATCAACTCACCGCAACTGCTCAAGCTCTCGGGCCTGGGGCCCACGGCGGAACTCGCCTCGCTTGGCATTGCGACCCGTCACGATCTGCCGGGAGTCGGCGAGAATCTTCAGGATCACCTCGAGTTCTATTTTCAGCACGCCTGTCGTGAACCCATCAGTCTTTATTCAGCGATGAAGCCGCTGGCCAAACTGGGGATCGGGATGCGCTGGCTGCTGTTCCGGAACGGACTCGGGGCCAGCAATCATTTCGAGACCTGCGGTTTCATTCGCAGTGCCGCCGGGGTTCGCTATCCTGATATCCAGTACCACTTCCTGCCGGTTGCCGTCAGCTACGATGGTTCCTCACTTGCCAGTGAACATGGCTTTCAGGCGCACGTTGGGCCGATGCGCTCCAAGAGCCGCGGCTGGGTGCGGCTGGCATCGAGCGAGGCACGCGAGCATCCGAAGATTCAGTTCAATTACCTGAGCCACGAAGACGATTGGCTCGAGATGCGTCGCTGTGTGCGCCTGACCCGCGAACTATTTGCCCAGCCTGCTTTTGATCGCTACCGCGGCCGTGAGCTGCAGCCGGGCACCGGTGTGCAGAGCGATGCCCAGATCGATGAGTTTGTGCGGGCCAAAGTGGAGAGCGCCTATCATCCCTCCTGCAGCTGCAAGATGGGCGCGAGCACTGATCGACTGGCAGTGGTAGACAATGAGGCGCGCGTCTTCGGCGTGGAAGCCCTGCGGGTGGTTGATTCCTCGATCATGCCCTCGATCACCAACGGTAACCTGAATGCACCCACCATCATGCTGGCGGAAAAACTTGCCGATGTGATCCGCGGTAAGCCGCCGCTGCCACCCTCAAACGCACCCTTCTACCAGGCCGCCAACTGGCACGACGCGCAACGTTAGCGGGTTGCAGCAATCGGCGCCGGGTTGTTGTGCCGGCTCAGCGCGGCCACGATCTGCGCCGCGCCGCACACGCCCACCAGTCCGCTGGCGTCGGTGACCAGCACCGGGCGCGTACTCGCATGATGCAGCTCGACCACGCTTTGCAGCGTGCCCTGCGGCGGCGTCTGCGCCAGCTCGACGCTCACGCCATCACACCAGGCTTGTAGAACCCGGCCCTGCGCATCGGTCTGCACCTTCAGCCGGCGCTGCGCATCGAGCCACACGCACGAGGACTCGCGCGTCAATTCTGCCACGGGCTGCATGACCATCTCGGCCGTGAGCACCGTGAGTGGATTCATGTGCTGGACGAAGGCCGCAACGTAATCGTTGCAGGGCCGCGTCACGATGTCGCTGGCCGTGCCGGTCTGCACCATCCTGCCGCCCTCGAGGATCGAGATCTGGTTGCCAAGCCGCAGCGCTTCATTCATGTCGTGGGTCACGAACAGTATTGTCTTGTGTACCCGGGCCTGGAGCGAGAGCAGCTCATCCTGCAGGCGGCTGCGAATCAGCGGATCGAGTGCCGAGAAGGGCTCGTCCATGAGCAGGATGTCGGCGTCGGTGGCAAAGGCGCGCGCCAGACCGACCCGCTGCTGCATACCGCCGGAGAGTTCGCCGACCGCGCGCTCCGCCCACTGCGAGAGGCCGACCAGTTCGAGCTTTTCATCGACAATCTGTTGCTGGCGCGCGCCGCTCTCACCGCGCAGCTCGAGGCCCAGGCCCACATTGGCGCGCACACTGCGCCAGGGCAGCAGGCCAAACTGCTGGAACACCATGGCCATGCGGCGCCGGCGCAAGCCGCGCAGCGTGCGCTGATCGCAAGTCGCGACGTCGACGGTCGTAGCGCCATCCTGCAGCAGCACGGCGCCGCTGCTGACCCGGTTCAGGCCATTGGCCGCACGCAGTAGCGTGGATTTGCCCGAACCCGACAAACCCACCAGCACGCAGATCTGCCCGCTTTGTACCTGCAGGCTGGCATCCACGACGCCGGCGATGACGCCAAAGCGGGTGGCGACATCGGCGCGGCTGGCGCCGCTCTTGAGGGCCTGCGTGGCAGCGCCGAGATTTTTCCGGCCGGCCTCGTGCTGCGCAAACAGGATACTGACGTCGCGAAATTCGAGTGCCGCGCTCACGAGCCACCATCGGCAGGTCGGGTCATGCGGTCGATGACAATGGCGAGTAGCACAATGGCAATACCCGCTTCAAAACCCGTGCCCACCTGCACCGAATTCAGGGCGCGCACCACCGGCGCGCCCAGGCCCCCGGCGCCGACCAGCGCCGCGATGACCACCATCGACAGGCTGAGCATGATGCACTGGGTGATGCCCGCCAGGATGCTCTTGCGGGCACTGGGCAGCTCGACCTTCCACAGCAGCTGCCAGGGCGTCGCGCCAAAGGCTTCGCCGGCTTCGCGCAGCGCCAGCGGCACGTTGGAGATGCCCAGGTGCGTGAGGCGGATGGGCGCCGGCAGCGCAAAGATCACCGTCGAGATGAGACCGGGAACCACGCCCAGGCCAAAGAGCACCAGCGTCGGAATCAGATACACGAAGGTCGGCAGGGTCTGCATCAGATCGAGCACCGGGCGCAGGGCGGCATGAAAGCGCGGCCGGTGGGCTGAGAGGATGCCGAGCGGCAAACCGATCGCCGTGGCCATCAGCGTGGACACTGCCACCAGCGACAGCGTCTCGAGCGTCGCCTCCCAGTAACCCTGGTTGAGTATGAACAACTGCGCCAGCGCCACGAACAGCGCCAACGGCCAGGAGCGGCGCAGCAGCCAGGCCAGCGCTGCGATCAGCCCGATCAGCAGCAGTGAGGGCACAAACAGCAGGGCCCGCGTCAGGCCGTCGATCGCGCCCGCCACCACCGTGGAGACTGCCTTGAAGAAACCCACACCGTGGACCTTCACAAAGTCGACGCCGCGCTCCAGGCGATCACCGAGCGGAATCTTGTGGCTGATGATCCAGTTTTCCAGCGCCAGCCCGCCCACCACACGCACCGCCGGATTAAGCGCCTGGGTTGCCGGCCGACCATCGAGGGTTGTCACGCCCTGCAGCCAGAGCGCGACTTCACTCGGGTGCTGGCGGATCCAGGCCCTGGCGGCGACTTCCGGCGCTTCCTTGAGATCGAGGATGCGGGTCATGATCTCGCTTTCTTCGGCAGTCGTGTACTTGAGGTTCTTCAGTAGTCGCCCAAGGTTCGGGCACTGCCTGGTATAGCCGGCGCGCACATTGGTGTAGATCGTGGCCCCGCCGTAGTTCGGTCCGAAGCTGGTATCGCCGCCGGTCAGATAGCGCAGCTTGAAGCGCAGGTTCATCGGGTGGGGATCCCAGGCGAGGAACACGATGGGCCGCTGATCGCGCACTGAGCGCTCGACTTCGGCCAGCATGCCCTGTTCGCTCGATTCAACCAGTTTGAAAGCGCCGAGCCCGAATTGATTGCTCTTGATGAGCGTGAGCAGCAGGTGATTACCATCGTTGCCAGGCTCGATGCCATAGAGCGAGTTGTGCAACGGCGCGGCAAAGCGCTGGATATCGGCAAAGTCATGCAATCCCTGCGCGTAGGTGTAGTCGGGCACTGCGAGCGTGTAACGTGCGCCGACGAGGCTGGCGCCCACGACCTCGACCGAGCCGTCTTCGGTGAATGGTTGCCGGTTCAGCTTCTGCGCCGGCATCCAGTTGCCCAGGAACACATCGATGTCGCGATTCTTCATCGACGCGTAGGTGACCGGTACCGACAGCACCGTGGTCTTCGACTGGTATCCCAGCCGCGTCAGCAGCTGCGCCAGTACGGCAGTGGTTGAGGTCACATCCGTCCAACCGATGTCGGCGAGGCGCACCGTAGCGCAGCTTTCCGGATCGCGGGTCGCGGCTGGCGGCTGCGCAGCCTGCGTCGCCTGCAGGCTCGCAAGCAGCAGCAGGGCGAGCAGGCGGGTCCGCGTTTTGAGTGCAGCAGGGATCACGCGGACATCATAAGTGGTATTGACCGCTTCCTCATCAAGCCCGCATGATGATTAATCCAATCCAGTTGCAGGATTGATTCATCGTGTAATCCAATGCAATCACTACATGCTGTAACAACATGATAAATATCAAAGAAAATAGCGCACATGAGTCAGGAAATGGGCACTTCAGAAGCCTGAACCCGGCTACCGGTGAAGCGCTCGCCAGTCTCAGGATCACGACGGCTGCCGACATCGAAGTGCTGGTGCGCAAGGCCCGCGAGGCGCAACGCGAGTGGTCGGCGCTGAGCGGCACGCAGCGTGGCCGGCTGCTGCGGCGCGTCGCGGATTTACTGCGCGAGCACAACGATCGACTGGCGCAGCTTGAGACGCGCGACACCGGCAAGCCCATACAGGAAACTTCCGTGGTCGATGTGGTCTCAGGCGCTGACTGTTTCGAGTATTACGCCGGGCTCGCGCCGGGCATCGCCGGTGAATATCTGGATCTGGGTCCGAGCGCCTTTGGTTACACGCGGCGCGAGCCACTGGGCGTGGTGGCGGGCATCGGCGCCTGGAATTACCCCCTGCAGATCGCCTGCTGGAAGAGTGCTCCGGCGCTCGCCTGCGGTAACGCGATGCTCTTCAAGCCCGCTGACCTGACGCCGCTGAGCGCCATCGAGCTGGAAAAGCTGGTGCTCGAGGCCGGCGTGCCGGAGGGTGTATTCCAGGTCGTGCAGGGTGACGCGCAGGTGGGGCGCCTGCTGACACAGCATCGCACCATTCGAAAGGTATCGCTCACCGGTGCGGTCAGCACCGGTCGCGCCGTGATGCGTGACGCTGCTGAATCGCTCAAGCAGGTGACGCTCGAGCTGGGCGGCAAATCGCCGATCATCATCTTTGAGGACGCGCCACTGGACAATGCTGTGTCGGGCGCCTTGCTCGGCAACTTTTACTCCGCGGGCGAAGTGTGTTCGAACGGCACGCGCGTGTTTGTCCAGCGGCGCATCCTCGACGAGTTCATGAAGCGCCTGCTCGAGCGCACCCGCGCCCTGCGTATTGGCGACCCGCTTGATCCAGGTACGCAGGTGGGTTCGCTGATTTCAAAAGCCCATATGGATAAGGTGCTGGGATATATCGATCTCGGTCGCGCCGAAGGCGCGCGCCTGGCCATCGGTGGCCGCCGGCTCACGAATGGTGCCTTGAACAAGGGGTTTTTTGTCGAGCCTGCCATCTTCGATCAGTGCCGCGACGAGATGCGTATCGTGCGCGAGGAGATCTTCGGGCCGGTGATGTGCGTGCTGGCCTTTGACGATGAAGCCGAGGTCATCGCGCGCGCCAACGATACCGAGTTTGGCCTCTCGGCCGGGGTCTTCACCGCCGATCTGACGCGCGCGCACCGGGTCATCGCGCAGCTGCAGGCGGGCACCTGCTGGATCAACCACTACAATGTGACGCCAATCGAGCTGCCCTTCGGCGGCGTCAAGTCATCGGGCCTGGGGCGCGAGAATGGCCGCGCCGCGATCGAGCATTACACGCAGCTCAAGAGCGTCTACGTGGCCATGCAGGACGTGCAGTCGCCCTATTGACCGGCCCTAGTTGCGATAGCGCGTGAGCGCATCGCCGAGGGCAGCGCGCAGCGACCCGAGCCAGGGCTGGTAGTGGCGCCATTGCTCCAGGCCCTCGCGATAGATTGGCTGGCGCACCTGCTCGGCACTCGCGGTACGTACGCTCCGCTCAGTCCGGTGGAATTCCACGCAGGCGGGTTCGAACTCCAGCCCGCAGAAATCCAGTAAGCGGCGAACATTGGCTTGCAGGTCATCCACCACATCTTCGTACTGCACATGCAGCACGCGCCCAGGCAGCACGGCGTCCCAGTGGCGCATGAGCTCAAGGTAGGTGCGGTAGTAGCGGGCGATATCATCGACGCTGTAGGTGAATTCCTGGCCGCTGGCGAACAGCTGCTTGAGATTGCCGAAACAGCAGGCCATCGGTTCGCGGCGCGCGTCAATGATCTTCGCGTTCGGCAGCATCAGGTGTATCAGGCCGAGGTGCCGGAAATTATTGGGCATCTTGTCGATGAAGTGCGCCTTGCCGCGGCGATAGACCTGGGTATCGGCCAGGTACTTCGCGCCCAGCCCCGCCAGCTGCGCATCGCTCATTTCAGCCAGCACTGCCGGATAACGCGGATAGCCGGGGTCGGTCTCGCGGCCCCGCAAGTCCGCGACGATGCGTGGAATATCGGCGAGCTCATGCGTGCCTTCAACCGCGGAGTGCGAGGCCAGGATCTGCTCGATCAGCGTTGAACCCGAGCGCGGCAGACCGACTATGAAGATCGGATCCGCGGCGCGCACGCCGCCACCGTGGTGACGTGCAAACAGCCCGGGCGTACACACCTGAATCTGCAGGCGGGTATTGAGCTCGGTGATTTCCGGCTGATAGGGACTGTCGGCGCGTTTCAGTGCATTGCCGCGAGCGTAGTAATTGAATGATTCGGCATACTGCTCCTGGTCCTCGAGCGCCTTGCCGAGGGCAAAGCACAGGTGGTAGCGATCAGCCGCTGACAGGTCGGTGGCGCTCTCCGCAGTGCGCATCTGCGCCAGTTCCTGATCCTCGAATCGGTAGGTTTTCAGGTTGGCGAGACTCCAATAGGCGTCGCCGAAGCCAGCGCGCGCGGCGGCTGCTGCGCGGTAGGCGGTTATCGCTTCGGCGCCGCGGCCCAGGGTCTTGTGCGAGTGGGCGATCGACAGCTGCAGTTCGGCGGGTTGAGCCGCGCCGTTCAGCAGCTCGCGGTAGAGCTCGATGGCCCGCTCGTGCAGGCCGAGGCCGACACAGGTCATGGCGTACAGCGTTCGATAGTTGCGATTGGCGGGCGCCGCTGCCAGCAGCTTTTCAGCCTGCTCGTGCGCCTGTTGATACAGATGGCGTTCGCTCAGGGTCTGCGCATAATCGAAGCGGGCGGCGCTATAGTCAGGGGCCACATCGAGCACGGCCTCCAGGAGCAATTGCGCATCATCATGTACGCCGCGTGCCATGCCGATGCGCGCCAGCAGGCGCATGCCTTCCACATGGTGACCGTGCTGGGTCAGGAACGCGCGCACCCGCTGCTCGGCCAGCGCCAGTTCGCCATCAGAGAACAGAGCCGTCGCGCTCACGACCTCAGGCGGCAGCGCCTTCATGGTTGCCACGTGCGCCGCGGCCTCGGCGGCGCTGGCAGACTCACCGGTCAGCCGATACAGGCCTTCGAGCATGCTCCAGCTTGCAGGCAGGGCAGGATTGATGTGTACCGCGCGCAGGAACGCTGCGATAGCCTGCGGCGCCTGCTTCAGTGCCACATGGCATTGGCCGCGTTCCTGATAAAGGCGGCTGAAGCGCGGATGCCGCTGTTCGAGCGTCGCGAGCGTGCTCAGCGCCGCAGGGATATCGCCGAGCAGGCGCTGCGCCTGGGCGCGCAGGTACAGGGCGTCGCGGTTCTCGGGTACCTTGCGCAGCAACTCATTCGCGGCCGATAGCGCCTCGGCATGGCGCCGCGCGCCGATAAGCTCGCGCACGCGCGCGAGCTCACGTTCCACCACCGAGCGCTGCTCGTCGCTCAGAGCGCCCTCAGAGTTTGTAACCGAAGGTCAAGCCAATGATGCGCGGCCGTACCGGTGTCTGAGCGACAATAAACTGATCGGTACTTACAAATGTGCTGGCGTTCGAATTGCCGAGGTTCTCGCTGTAAACGTTCGCGTACCACGGGCCTTTGGAAACACCAAACGACAGGTCATAGGTTTTATAGGATGGATTCTCGAATCGCAGCCGGCCGGTGCTGATGGTGCCACCGATGGTCGGATTCGAGCCCGCCTGGGTGTACGAGTGACCGTTGTAGGTACCCGACAGCTGTACGAACGGCGTAAAGCCGTTGACGGTCCACTCGTAGCGGGCGCGCAGGCTGTACTGGAGCGGTGGCGAATTGGCGGTCGGCGAGCCGATGGGGCCGAAGGGATTGGTCACCGGCGCGGGAGCAACTCCCGTTGCGCACGCATAGGTCCCGCAGCTTTCCGTAATCGGCTTGCCGACATTCGTGCTGGCCGGATTGTTGTTGAGCAGTATCGGTGAATTCGTCTGGCGACTCCGGTTCCAAGACGCTGCGCCCTGCAGCGTCAATCCCTTCGCGACCCGCGCCACCAACGAAGTCTCAATACCCTTGATGAGAAAATTTTGACCGTTGGTGTTGTAAAAGACATTGCCCACCACGCCGGGATCGAAAAATGCGACCTGGACGTTATCCCAGTTCTCCTGGTAAACGGCGCCGTTCCACTGCAGACGGTGGTCGAGAAACTCGCTCTTCCACCCGATTTCATTATTGGTCAGCTTGTCGGACAGGTAAGCCTGCGGAATGATGTACTGGCGAACGCCGGCAGCATCATAGGCATGCAGGGTCTGGCCATTCTGGTTGAAGCCGCCAGGCCGAAACCCCTGCGAGTAGGTGTAGTACACCATCACGTCGGAGGTGACGTGCCACGTGAGGTTGCCACGGCTCTTGAAACCTGACTCGGAGCCGTGCAGGTTCTGCGCGTCGAGGTTATAGCTGTACCCGTAGTAGGGCAGATCGTGATTCGTCACATGACAGCCGGTAGCCTGCACGCCCCCCTCGAAGCAGCCAAAGCTGGTGGAAACGCCACCCTTGAGCGAATTATTGAAATTGAAATGACGAGTACCCAGGGTGAGGGTGAGCACTTTCGGAATCAGATCGTAGTCAAACGACACGAAGAAGGCCGTCTGCTTGGTCTCGCGCACGTCGTCCTGGTAGAAAGAGCTGTTGGGATCGCGGATTCCGGGGTTCACCACCGTGGTGCCGGGGATCGTGCCGATAGGTGAGAAGCAGCCGGTGGTCAGGCTGTCCGTGCAGGCCGGTACGGTCTTGTAACGCCAGTCGCTCTGGTCGTAGAGCTTGTTGTCCTGGAAGTAGGCGCCGAGGATGCCGCGCAGGCGCCAGTCGTCCGGCGTACTCAAGCGGAATTCATTCTGGAAATGTGCGTTGCGTTCCACGGAGCGCCAGACGGCGCTCGGGGAAAAGCAGGTTGATTTAAGGCTCGCATCATAACCGGTGCCCGGCCCGTAGCACTGATAGTAACTGGCGTACACACCACGCGAGTAGTTGGTGTAGTCATTGACCTGATCGACCTTGCGAACCAGATAGCCGCCGGTATAGACGGCCGACAATTCCCCGAACTTGCCATTCACGGTCCACGCCGTGCTTTCGAATTTGTCGCGATCGTGGGAGGGGTTGAACAGCGTGACCTCGAGCGGTTTAAGTGGCGCGCCATCGGAGGCGTTGGGCTGCTGGTAAAATACCCCGTCGGCGTCCATATTCTGGAAGCTCTGGGTAATCAGGGCATTCCAGTCGTCGTTGAACTTGTACAGCAGCTCGGCGCGCAGACCCTGATAGGTCACCGGGTTGATGGCGCTGCCGGTCATGTTGTAATTGGTGAGCGAGGGGCTGCCGGGCGGTACGCAGAAGCCCGAGCCACCGTCTGAATTGCCGTCCGGGCATTGACCGCCGGTCGACGGATACTGCGCATAGTGAATACCGATGTCGGTGTTCTTGCGCGTGAACGTCCCCGGCACGTTATCGATGTAGCCGCCCCGATGGTCGTTGTAGAAGACCCCGCGTACTGCCATCTTGCCGTCGATCAGCGGCAGGTTGATCACTGCGGTCAGATCGCTGTTTGGATCGCCATGCGCTGTGACGCCGTAGCCCGCCTTGACGCTTGCTTCGGTGACATCAAGCTTCGGTTCGTTGGTGATATAGCGGATCACGCCGGCCTCGGCGCCGGAGCCAAACAGTGTGCCCTGCGGACCTTCCAGGACTTCAATGCGATTCAGATCCGCGGCATAGATATCGAGATTGCGGCCGGGCAATTGACCCGACTGGTTGTCCAGATAGACGGCAACGTTGGGGTACGCAGCGGTCGAGCCGCTGCCCTGGCTGGGTTGGGCGCCAGCGCTCAGGCCGCGCATGAAGATTTCATTCTGGCCCGGGCCGTTGTTGGCAGTGGTGATATTGGGCAGAAACTTGATGTAGTCGTCGAAGGTCGAGACATTGAGTTCGGTCAGCGTTTGAGCGGTGAAGGCCTGCATCGCAATGGGCACGTTCTGCATGCTCTCCGAACGGCGCGTCGCGGTGACGACGATCTCTTCGAGGGAGCCCGCGCCTGCAGCACTACTGTCGGGTGCAGGCTCGGCAGCGTAGGAACCCAAGGAGGTGCCGCCCAGGATGGCCGCTATCGCATATGAGATCTTCGAATTCATCGCTTGATTCCCCCAGAAATTGAATTGCGCCCAGGGCGTTCCGGCGCTGTATCGCGCTTGGCGGCGCTCCGCAGTTGCAGGCGACGCGTCTTATCCAGCGCTGCTATATTCTACCAAGCCACCGCGAGACGCAAGACAGCGCCGAGCGCCAAAGCTGACACAAGCCGTTGATTTGCCGGGTAGCACAAACTACGCCACGCCCTTTCGGGAGTGATGCGGCGACTGGTCAGTGCTGGCATGCCTGAAATGAATCCTTACCACGCCACGAAAAATTTTATTTTCGCCGCAATTTTCGCCGCGAATCCCGCGCGATTCGAATACCATTCGCCCACCCGTGCCACTCATGTGCTCTACGAGAGTTCGCAGGGGCGCAGCGAGTCATTCCGGCTGGTGCAGCGTTTTGTTCAGGGAGTAAGCGTTGAAAAGCAATATTGAAATCGCCCAACTGGCGAAAATGCGGCCCATTACTCAACTGGCGGCCGAGCGGCTGGGCATCGCCGAAGAGCACCTGGAGCCCTATGGGCGCTTCAAGGCGAAGATCTCTCTCGATTACCTGGATTCGCTCCCGGAACGGGCCAATAGCAAACTGGTGCTGGTGACGGCGATCTCGCCGACTCCGGCGGGTGAGGGCAAGACCACGACCACCGTGGGCCTGGGCGATGCACTCAATCGCATCGGCAAGCAGGCCATGGTGTGCCTGCGCGAGCCGGCGCTGGGTCCGGTATTCGGCATGAAGGGCGGCGCGGCGGGCGGCGGCTACGCGCAGGTGGTGCCGATGGAAGACATCAACCTGCATTTCACCGGCGACTTTTCTGCCATTGCACTCGCCAACAATCTGCTGGCGGCGCTCATCGACAATCACGTCTATCACGGCAATGCCCTGGGTTTCGATGTACGTCGCATCGCCTGGCGCCGCGTCGTCGATATCAATGATCGCGCCCTGCGCGATATCACTGTGGGCCTGGGCGGGCCCGGCAACGGCTATCCGCGCCAGGACGGTTTCGACATCGTGGTTGCTTCCGAAGTGATGGCGATCTTCTGCCTGGCGACCAGTCTCGCTGATCTGAAGGAGCGTCTCGGCAAGATCGTGGTCGGCTATACGCGCGAGCAGCGGCCGATTCACGCCCGCGACCTGAAGGCGCACGGCGCCATGACTGTCCTGCTCAAGGACGCTCTGGCACCCAACCTGGTGCAGACCCTTGAGAACAACCCGGCGATCATTCACGGCGGGCCGTTTGCCAACATCGCGCACGGCTGCAATTCCGTCATCGCCACCCACAGTGCGATGAAGCTCGCCGACTACGTGGTCACTGAAGCGGGGTTTGGCGCCGACCTCGGCGCCGAGAAATTCATCGATATCAAATGCCGCAAGTCGGGCCTGCGACCGGCCGCGGTCGTCCTGGTCGCAACCGTGCGTGCCCTGAAATACCACGGTGGTGTGGAGGTGGCTGATCTGCCCAAAGAGAATATCGCGGCACTGCGCAAGGGCATCGTCAATCTCGAGCGCCACATCGATAACATGCGCGAGCGCTTCGGCTTACCGTGCGTGGTGTCGATCAATCACCGCGCCGAGGATACCGAGGCTGAGATCAGCGCTCTGCAAGAGAGCGCGGCGCCCAAGGGCGTCAAGGTCATCAACGCCCGGCATTACTCGGACGGTGGAGTCGGTGCCACCGAGGTGGCCAAAGAAGTGGTGCGCCTGTGCGAGCAGCCCAGCAAATTCCATTTCCTGTACGAAGATGCGCTGCCGCTGTGGGACAAGATGAAGGCAATCGCCACCGGCATCTATGGCGCCTCCGACATCAGCGCCGATGCGAAGGTGCGCACCAGGATCCGCGAGTTGCAGCAGGGCGGTTACGGCCACTATCCGGTGTGCGTGGCCAAGACCCAGTATTCGTTCTCTACTGATGCAAAGCTGCGTGGTGCGCCCAGCGGGCACACGGTGAATATCCGCGAAGTGCGGCTCGCCGCCGGTGCTGAATTCATCGTCATGATCTGCGGCGATATCATGACCATGCCCGGCCTGCCGTCCGCGCCCGCCGCCTGCTCTATTGATCTGGATGCACAGGGCAATATTGTCGGTATGTTCTAGAGCCCGCCTGGGGCAGGGTGAGGGTGCTGCTCAGGGCACCAGGACAATCTTGCCCAGGTGTTTTTTCTCCAGGAAAGCCTGCTGCGCGGCGACGATCTCGCGCAGCGGATAGGTTGCACTGATGAGCGGCCTGATTTCCTTCGCCTCGATGTAGCCGAGCAGCGTCGCAAACAGACCCGGCTCCGGGATCGTACAGCCAAAGAGCGTCAGGTCTTTGAGATAAAGCGTGCGCAGATCCAGCGCGACGCTGGCGCCGGCGACCGCGCCGGCGACCGCATAGCGCCCGCCACGCCGCAGGATCTGCAGGTGTTGTGGGAAATGCGCGCCACCGACGGAGTCGATGATCGCATCGACCGACCCGGCGCCCAGCTGTGATACCAGATCCGCCTCTCGCGCCAGGACGCGTTCAGCGCCCAGTGCGCGCAGCCCTGCTGCCTTGCCGGCGCCGGCCACCGCAATCACGCGCGCGCCGCGGCGGCGTGCGAGTTGCACGGCCGCGGAGCCTACGCCGCCCGAGGCGCCCGTGATCAGAACCGTCTGGTTCGGCGCGAGCGCGACGCGCGACACCATATTCTCGGCGGCCAGATACGAACAGGGGAAAGAGGCCAGTTCGATATCGCCAAGCTCACTCACTACCGCCAGCGCACTGACTGAGGGCACGGTGGCGAACTGGGCGAAGGCCCCGTCACGATCGGCGCCGAAATATTCCACGCCGTTGCCGTCCGCACCCGCGCCGCGCAGCATCGGATCGATCAGCACGCGTTCGCCGATTCGCGCCGTATCAACGCCAGCGCCCACCGCGACGATGTAGCCGCAGGCATCAGCTCCCTGAATACGCGGAAACTGAAACGCGCCGCCGCCCCAGGCGCTGTCCTGCGGCGCAACCGGCGCCGCTGGCACCGCTGGCACCGCTGGCGCTGCTGGCGCCGCTGGCGCCGCTGGCGAAGCGGGTGCCGAGGCAGCCGGCGAGCGCGAGTACCAGGCGATGCGGGTATTGATATCGGTGTTGTTGAGCGCCGCTGCCGCGATGCGCACCAGCACTTCGCCATAACCAGGCGTTGGCACCGGCAGGTCGGTGCACAACTCGAGCTGTTCGTAGCCGCCGTGGCCCTTCAGTACTACCGCAAACATGCTGCGGGGTGCGGCTTCAGGTCCACTGCTCAAGGCGATAGCCCTCGTCGGGAATGAGGTAGTAATCACCTTTATCGGCGCAGTAGATATGGCCCTCGATCGTAAGCCCGGTTGCGCCATCGATCGTGCCCGCGGTAATTGAAATCTCGTCGCTGCCATCCGCCTGCCAGAACAGTGTGGAACCGCAGGTCGAGCAGAAGCCACGCTGCGCCTGCGGCGAGGCCCGATACCAGCGCAGCGGCTCGGCGCGCACCAGCCTGAAATCGCCCAGGTGCGCATTGGTCGCCGCCATGAAATGGCCGGTCTGCTTGCGACACTGGGTGCAGTGGCAGGCTATGACATTGCGCAGCGGTCCGCTTATTTCATAGGCGCAGCTGCCGCACAGACAACTGCCGCAATGCTTCACTTGAGTCAAGATTTTCCTCCCGCCACTGCTGGCTTGCGCCGCGCTCGGCCCATGGCAGCGCGCGGCTCGGCAAACAGCCACGCCAGCTGTTCGATCATTGCTGCACCCAGTTGTTCCGCACTGCCCACGGTCAGCGCCCGTTGATAGTAGTCACTGACATCATGACCGATGCCGATCGCCAGCAGCTCGACACTGGCACGGCGCTCGATCCATTTGATCACGTTGCGCAGGTGGTGCTCGAGATAGCTGCCGGCATTGGCCGACAGGGTGGCCTCATCCAGCGGCACGCCGTCGGAGATGACCATCAGTATCCGGCGTTTTTCACTGCGATGTAACAGGCGCTCGTGCGCCCAGAGCAGGGCCTCGCCATCAATATTCTCTTTCAGCAGTTCCTCGCGCAGCATGAGCCCCAGATTGCGTCGCGTCCGGCGCCAGGGCGCATCCGCGGCCTTGTATATAATGTGTCGCAACTCGCTGAGCCGGCCGGGGCTGAGCTTGCCGCCAGCTCTGAACCAGTCCTCGCGCGCCGCGCCGCCTTTCCAGGCTTTGGTGGTGAAACCCAGAATCTCCACTTTGACGCCGCAGCGCTCCAGCGTGCGTACCAGGATGTCGGCGCACAATGCCGCCAGCATGATCGGTCGGCCGCGCATCGAGCCGGAGTTATCGAGCAGCACGGTGACTACCGTGTCCTTGAACTCGGCGTCCTGTTCTTCCTTGAAGGACAACGAGGCCAATGGATCAGTGACCACACGCGCCAGACGCGCGGCATCGAGTACCCCTTCTTCGAGATCGAACTGCCAGCGGCGCAGCTGTTTGGTCAGCAGCAGGCGCTCGAGCCGATGGGCGAGGCGCGTCACGGCGGTCTGCAGGCTGCGGGCTTCGTGATCGAGGAGTGCTCGCAGTCGGGTCAGCTCGGCCTCGTCGCAGAGACGCTCGGCGGCCACGATCTCGTCGTGTGCGCGCGTATACACCCGGTAATGACGATTTGGATTATCGGCGTCGTCGTACGGTGGCGTGCGCACCATGCGATTGCCAGCGTCGCTCTGCTCGGCCGCGCGCGCCGGCAGGGCGTCACTGTCGGCCGGCAGTTCGGATGGCGGCTTGGGCGCGATGGTGGGCTCGTCCTCTTCAAGCATGCCCTGCTGGTGTTTGACGCGCAGTACGCTGCTACTGCGTTCCGCCGCTGCTTCGCCCGGCACCGGCCAGGGTTGGGCCACGGCCAACTGCGCCTGGCGCTGCGCCTCGGATCCCAATTCATTGCCCAGATCGAAGTCGCGCACCAGCTCGTGAATCAGCACGGCAAACTGCTCCTGGCTGGGCGCAGCGGTCGCGAGCTGTGCCAGTTGCTCGCCAGTGCGGGCTTCAAGCTCAGCGCGCCATCGAGCCATCAGGGGCGCCGCGATTTCAGGCGCTGGTCGGCCTGTCAGGCGCTCGCGGACCAGCAGCGCCAGCGCCTGCACCTTGCCGGAATGGCGCGCCAGATGCGCACGCAGCACACCACTGTGCTCCAGCTGGGCGATAAGTGCGGCTTCGAGATTGCAGGCGATGCCGCTCATGACATTGGCGCCCAGCGACTGGCAGCGCATATCTTCGAGTGCGTCGTAGAGCTCGCGCGCACGCGGACCGGTGGGTCGAAAGCGCGCATGAATGGCCGCGTCGTAGTGCGCCCGGCGCAATGCCAGGCGGTCGGCCTGGCCACGCAGGCGCGCTGCGGCGGCTGGCGTCAGCGGCGCCGGGATCGCTGGCAGCACCAGTGCATTGCCGGGCAGCGTGGATCCGGGCACACCACAGAAGACCCGCAGTCCCTTTTCACCTGCGAGGGCGCGCGTTGAGTGAATCAGCGCGCGCTCGAAGCGCTCCTCCAGTGACTGGGGGGCACGCTGGTGCGGCGTATTCACACCACCTTCAGACCGGCAACGGTCTCGGGTAGTTCGCTGCCGAACGCACGCTGGAAAAACTCTGCGACCGTCGGGCGCTCGAGCTCGTCACACTTGTTGAGGAAGGTGACGCGAAAGGCCAGGCCCAGGTCGGAAAAAATGGCGGCATTTTCCGCCCAGGTGATCACCGTGCGTGGACTCATGACGGTAGAGATGTCGCCGTTCATGAAGGCATTGCGGCTCATATCGGCGACCCGCACCATCGCCATGATCGTGCGTCGACCTTCCGGGTTGTCGTAGTGGGGCGCTTTGCTCAGGACGATGGCCGCTTCCTGGTCGTGCTCCAGATAATTGAGCGTGGTGACGATCGACCAGCGATCCATCTGGCCCTGATTGATCTGCTGCGTGCCGTGATACAGGCCGGTGGCATCGCCCAGGCCAATGGTGTTGCTGGTAGCGAACAGGCGAAAGAACGGGTGCGGACTGATGACGCGATTCTGATCGAGCAAGGTGAGCTTGCCACTTGCTTCCAGTACGCGCTGGATCACGAACATGACATCCGCTCGACCGGCGTCATATTCGTCGAAGGTGAGGGCGATCGAGCGCTGAATCGCCCAGGGCAGCAAGCCTTCGCGAAATTCCGTGATCTGATGATCGTCGCGCACCACGATGGCATCGCGGCCGACCAGGTCGATGCGGCTGACGTGACCATCGAGGTTGATGCGCACCAGCGGCCAGTTCAGGCGCGCCGCCACCTGCTCGATATGGGTGGATTTCCCGGTGCCATGGTAGCCCTGCACCATGACGCGACGGTTGAAGGCGAAGCCGGCCAGGATGGCCAGGGTGGTATCTGGATCAAAGCAGTAGCCGGGGTCCACTGCAGGGACATACTCGCTGCGCTCCTTGAATGCCGGCACGGACATGTCGCTGGCGACCCCAAAAGCGCGCGCCGACAGCTGCGTGTCGGGCCGGCTGGAGAGCAGATCGTCGGCTGTGCCTGTCACCATGGTGTCCCCTGATCGAGAGCGCCATGATACATCCTCTGAATCGTCAGGCAGTGGCGCGCTCTGGCGCGGGAATCATAAAGACTTGCCGGCTGGTAGATTATCTTTGCTGCGTAACCGATGGGGTTGTGCGAGGCTAGGCACCCTGCGGGTGAGCGGGCGCACCGGGCCGCCAATCGCCGCACGGGAGAAGCTCAAGTGACTCAAATTCCAGGCGGACCACGACGCCCATCGGGTCGGGACGCCAGACGCGCGCAACGCTCTGGACCGCTCCCAGATCACCTGCGGCCGGTGCGGCCCGGGATGCCCAGCGGCCGTTATCAGCCGCTGAACCCGGGCGAAATCGATCAGATTCACCACACCGCTTTGCGCCTGCTGGCCGAAGTGGGTCTGGCGGATGCGACCGAATCGGGAGTCGAGGTGATGACCCGGGTCGGTTGCACGCTCAGCCCGCAGGGCCGCCTGCTGTTTCCGCGCTCACTGGTCGAGGACACGCTGGCGAAAGCGGCGCGTAACTTCGTGCTGCACGCGCAGGATCCACGTTTTGACCTCGAGCCCTGGGGCAAGCGCGCCTATTTCGGTACCGCCGGTGCTGCGGTCAATATCGTCGATGCCCACGGCGCCTATCGCGAATCTGAAATCAGGGATCTGTACGACATCGGACGCATCGTCGATCAGCTGGAGCATATTCATTTCTTCCAACGGGCGGTCGTGCCGCGCGACATTCCCGATCCCTTCGAGATGGATTTCAACACCTGCTACGCGGCGGTGTCGAGCACCACCAAGCACGTCGGCAGCAGCTGGGTGCAACCGGAACACGTGACGGCCTCGCTGGAGATGCTGCACCTGATCGCCGGTGGTGAAAAGCAGTGGCGCGAGCGCCCCTTTGTCAGCCAGTCCAACTGCTTTGTCGTGCCACCGATGAAATTCGCGACCGATGCCTGCCGTTGCCTGGAGGTGGCGGTGCACGGTGGCATGCCGATTCTGCTGCTCTCCGCCGGGCAAGCGGGGGCGACCGCGCCCGCGGCGCTCGCCGGCGCGCTGGCGCAGGAAGTCGCCGAGGTGCTCGCCGGGCTGGTCTATGTGAACGCCATTAAGCCCGGGCATCCGGCGATCTTTGGCACCTGGTGTTTCGTGTCAGATCTGCGCACCGGCGCCATGTCGGGCGGCAGCCCGGAACAGGCACTGCTGTCGGCCGCGGCAGGGCAGATGGCCAATTACTACGATCTGACCGGCGGCACGGCCTCGGGGATGACCGATTCAAAAGTTGCCGACGGGCAGGCGGGCGCCGAGAAAGGGCTCAACCATGCCCTGGTGGGTAACTCCGGCGCCAACATGATTTATGAATCGGCCGGCATGCATGCCAGCCTGCTGGGCTTTTCGCTCGAGAGCCTGATTATCGACAATGACATCATTGGTGCCGCACAGCGCACCATCAAGGGCATCGAAGTGAACGAGGAGCGTCTGTCTTTCGAGACCATCAAAGACGTATGCCTCAACGGTCCCGGCCATTTTCTCGGCAGTGACCAGACCCTGCAGCTGATGCAGACCGAATATCTCTATCCGGGTGTCGGTGATCGGCGCAGCCCGAACGAATGGACCGAGCAGGGCTCGCTCGATGTGCTGCAACGCGCGGCCAGCAAGGTCAAGGAAATCCTCGCCAATCATTTCCCGGCGCACGTTTCCGAGGCCGTCGACGCTGAGATCCGCAGGCGCTTTCCGGTGCGTCTGCCGCGCCAGGCGATGCACGCGCCGGCCCCTGGCAGCACGGCCGCAGCGCCCGCCGGTGGCGCTGCCATCCGGAAACAGGTAGTTGCCTAGGCTGCAGGCACTGCATGTCGCTGCCCAGTCGCGCCAATGTGGTCATAGTCGGGGGTGGCATTGCCGGCTGCTCCATCGCCTATCACCTGACCAAAATCGGCCTCAGCGATGTGGTGCTGCTCGAGCGCAAGCAGCTGACCTGCGGCACGACCTGGCACGCCGCGGGTCTGGTGGGGCAATTGCGCGCCACGCGTAATCTCACTGAGCTGGCCAAATACACCGCCGATCTGTATCGCTCGCTGGAAGCCGAAACCGGGCAGGCCACCGGCTTCAAGCAGAATGGATCCATCAGCGTCGCCCGCACGCCGGCGCGCTTCGAGGAACTCAAGCGCGGCGCCTCCATGGGCAAGACCTTTGGTCTGGAAATCGACGTGCTGTCGTGCGCGGCCATCAAGGAGCGCTGGCCGCTGCTCGAAGTGGCTGATCTGGTTGGCGGCATATTCATCGCCAAGGATGGCCAGACCAATCCCATCGACACCACACAGGCCTTTGCGCGCGGCGCAAAGATGCGTGGTGCGCGCATCTTCGAGCATACGGCGGTCAGCCGCATCCGCGTCGAGCGCGGGCGGGCCGTCGGGGTTGAAACTGAATCGGGTTACATTGCGGCCGATACCGTGGTGCTGTGCGCCGGCATGTGGTCGCACAGCATTGGGCGCGACTGCGGTGTCAGCGTGCCGCTGCATGCCGCCGAACATTTTTATATCGTGACCGAGCCGATCCCGGGACTGCCGGGCAACCTGCCGGTGCTGCGTGTTTACGACGAGTGCGCTTATTTCAAAGAGGACGCCGGCAAGCTCCTGGTCGGGTGTTTCGAGCCGGTGGCCAAGCCCTGGGGCATGAAGGGCATACCGGTCGAGTTCTGTTTTGACACGCTGCCCGAAGACTACGAGCATTTCGAGCCCATCCTGAGCGCTGCGGTGCGCCGCGTGCCGAGGCTCGGTGAGGTCGGCATCCAGCTGTTTTTCAATGGCCCAGAGAGTTTCACTCCGGATGATCGCTACTACATCGGCGAGACACCGGAGGTGCGCGATCTGTTCGTGGCGACCGGCTTCAACTCAGTCGGTATCGCCGCAAGCGGCGGCGCCGGCAAAGTGGTGGCGCAATGGATACTCGATCGCCGGCCACCGATGGATCTGGCCGACGTCGATATCCGCCGCGTACTGCCGTTTCAGTCCAATCGTCGCTATTTGCACGATCGCACCGTGGAAACCCTGGGCCTGCTGTATGCGATGCACTGGCCCTACTACCAGTACCAAACCGCGCGTGGTGCGCGGCGCAGTGCGCTGCACGATCGCCTGGTGAGCGCTGGCGCCTGCATGGGTGAGACCGCCGGATGGGAACGGCCGAACTGGTTCGCTGCGCCCGGATCGACGCCGCGTTATGAATACTCCTACGGCCGCCAGAACTGGTTCGGCGCCTGCCGCGAGGAATGCCTGGCGGTGCGCGACGCGGTGGCGCTGTTCGATCAGGCCAGCTTCGCCAAATTTCACGTGCAGGGCGCCGATGCCTGCGCCGTGCTCAATCAGCTCTCAACCGCAAACGTCGATGTGCCGCCCGGCCGCGTCGTCTACGCGCAGTGGCTCAATGAGCGCGGTGGCATCGAAGCCGATCTGACCATCACCCGTCTGGCCGAGCGCGAATTCATGGTCGTGACTTCGGCGATCTGCCAGACCCGCGATCTGGCCTGGCTCCGGCGCCAGATCGAGGACCGCGCCGAAGCGCGCTGCAGCGTGACCGATGTGACGGCCGGCGTCGCCATGCTGGGTGTCATGGGTCCGCGCAGTCGCGAGCTGCTCGCGGCGCTTTCGGGCGCGGATCTGTCCAACGGCGCGCATCCTTTTGGGCTGTCACGCGAGATTGAAATCGGGTACGCGCGGGTTCGCGCCAGCCGTATCACCTACGTCGGCGAGCTGGGCTGGGAGCTGTACATACCGGGTGAACAGGTACTCGACGTCTACGAGCGACTCATCGAAGCGGGCGGCGCCTTTGGATTGCGCCACGCCGGCTATCACGCCATGGCTGCATGCCGGGTCGAAAAAGGCTATCGGCACTGGAGCCATGACATCGGCGATGAAGACACGCCGCTCGAGGCGGGTCTGGGCTTTACCGTGGCGTGGGATAAGCCCGGCGGCTTTATCGGCCAGGCGGCTCTGCTGGCGCAGCGCCAGCGCGGCGCATTGCCCAAGCGCCTGGTGCAAGTGATGCTCGCGGAGCCTTCTGAGGCCGCGCCGCTCCTGTATCACGAGGAGCCCATCGTGCGCGACGGCGAGATCGTCGGTTCGATCAAATCCGGCGCCTGGGGTCATCGGCTGGAGCGCTCGATCGGCATGGGCTATGTCAGCTGCGCTGCCGGCGTTACTCCGGAGTGGCTGCAGGTCGGACGCTGGCAGATCGAAGTCGCCGGCGAGCGCTATGAGGCGCGGGTGCAATTGCAGCCCTGGTACGATCCGAAAGGCGAGCGCATCAAATGCTGAGCAGTTCATCATGAAGAGCCACGCCCAGGTAGTCATCATCGGCGGCGGCGCGGTGGGGTGCAGCGCGCTCTATCATCTTACGCAGCTGGGCATCAGCGATGCCGTGCTGCTCGAGCGCGATGAGTTGACCTCCGGCTCGACCTGGCACGCGGCCGGCAACTGCCCGAATTTCTCGACCTCGTGGAACCTGATCAAGCTGCAGCGCCATAGCACGCACCTGTATGCAACGCTTGCCGAACGCGTCGGCTACGAGATCAATTATCACATCACCGGCAGTATCCGGTTGGCGCACACTGCCGATCGGGTCGATGAGTTTCGACATGTGCTCTCGCAGGCGCGTGCCCAGGGCATCGAATTCGAAATGCTGAGCCCGGCGCAGATTCGTGAGCGCCATCCGTTCATCACTACCGACGGAATCCGCGCCGGTCTGTACGACCCGCACGATGGTGACATCGATCCGGCGCAGCTGACGCAGGCACTGGCCAAGGGTGCGCGTGACGCCGGCGCGCAGGTCCATCGCCAAACGCGGGTCACGGCCATCGAGCGCCTCGCCTCGGGTGAATGGCGCGTGATCACTGATCGTGGCGCTATCGTCGCGCAGTCGGTGATCAATGCGGCCGGCTACCGCGGCGGCGAAGTGGCGGCGATGGTGGGCGAATACCTGCCGATCGTGACGCTCGCGCACCAGTACCTGGTGACCGAAGACATCCCGGAACTGGTGGCGCGCGGAGCGGCGCGCTTGCCGCTGATTCGCGACCCGGATGTCAGCTACTACATGCGCCAGGAACGTCAGGGCCTGATTCTCGGTCCCTATGAGCGCACCGCCGAGGCGCATTGGCTACAGGGGATTCCGAGCGAATTCGCCAACCAGCTGTTCCCGGACGATGTTGCCCGCCTCGAACCCTACATCGAGGCGGCTTGCGCGCGCGTGCCGATACTGGGCAGCGTCGGTGTGAAAACGATCATCAATGGGCCCATTCCCTATGCGCCCGATGGCAATCCGCTGATCGGCCCGGCGCCGGGGTTGCCAGGGTTCTTTCACTGCTGCGCTTTTACCTTCGGCATTGCGCAGGCTGGCGGCGCCGGAAAAGTCATTGCCGAGTGGGTCGCACACGGGCAGCCCGAGTGGGACATGTGGCCGCTCGATTCGCGCCGCTATCACCATTACGCCAATAAGAAGTACGTGCTGGCGAAGGCGATCGAGACCTATCAGAACGAATACGGTATCGGTTTTCCGGTGGAAGAGCGCAGCGCCGGTCGACCCGCCAAGAGCTCGCCTGTCAACCAGCGTCTCGCCGCCAAAGGCGCACGCTTCGGCGCCCGCGGTGGCTGGGAGCGCGCCGTGTATTTCCCGCACGCGAGCGATGCCAGCGATCGCCCCGAACTGTCGTTTCGCCGTCCGGGCTGGCACGCCGCGGTGGAACGCGAGTGTGCCAGTGTGTCGCAGCGCGTTGCCGTGCTCGATCTGCCCGGATTCACGAAATTCGAGGTGACGGGCCCCGGGGCCAGCGCCTGGCTCAATCACATGGTGGCCGGCACCGTGCCGCGTCCCGGACGCACGGCGCTCAACTATTTCTGTGCGCCCAACGGCGGCATCGTCACCGAGATGACCATCACCGCGCTGGCGCCCGAGCAGTACTGGCTGATCAGCGCCGCGGCCGGCGAGCGGCACGATGAGCACTGGCTGCGCGAACACCTGCCCGCGAGCGCGGCAGTGCGTGTGGACAATCTCACCACGCGCTTTGGCACCCTGATTGTCGTCGGCCCGAAGTCGCGCGAGCTGCTCAGTGCGCTCAGCTCCGCTGAGCTCTCGAACGAGGCATTTCCATGGCTCGCCGTGCGCACCATCGATATCGCTTACACGCAGGCCATCGCCCTGCGCGTGAACTACGTCGGCGAGCTGGGTTGGGAGCTGCACCTGCCGGTGGAACACCTGCTGTCCGTGTACCAGCTGCTGTTCGAAGCGGGTGAGCGCTTTGGCGTCAGCGACTTTGGTCTCTACGCGATGGACAGCCTGAGACTGGAGAAATGCTACCGCAGCTGGAAGGCGGATCTGACCACCGAGTACACGCCCTTCATGGCCTCGCTCGATCGCTTCGTAAAGCTCGACAAGCCCGGTGGTTTTATCGGCCAGGAAGCACTGCGGCGCGAGGCGGAGCAGGGCCCGCGCGAACGATTTGTTCCGCTCATCGTTGAGGCAGAAGAGGCCGACGCCGCGGCGGTATCAATCGTCTACCACGCTGATGAAGTGGTGGGGCTCGTGACTTCGGGCGGTTACGGCTACCGGTTGAAACAGAGCATTGCACTGGCTTATGTGCGCACCGAGCTGGCCATTGCTGGCACTGCACTCGAGGTGGAGATACTCGGTGCCCGGCGTCGCGCGGTGGTTGGCCGCGAGCCCCTGTATGACCCGGAGAATCTTCGGCTGCGCGGTTGAGTGGGCCTGGTCCATAGGTAGAATCTGTTCCCGGGTAGCTTGCGTGGTATGATAAGTTATCATACCGGAGCAAGACCAATGGCTCGCGTGAAGGTTGCCATCACCCTCGAGCAGGAGACGGTGCGCCAGGTGGACAACCTGGTGGCGCGGCGGGTGTTCCCGAATCGGAGTCGGGCAATTCAGATTGCCTTAAACGAAAAGATTGAACGCGTTGAGGGCAGCCGGTTGGCGGCTGAGTGCGCCAAGCTGGATCCCCGCTATGAACAGTCGCTGGCAGACGAAGGCTTAAGCGCGGACCTGGCGTCTTGGCCAGAATATTAAGAGGTGAGGTCCGGTGGGCGGATCTCAATCTGGTTCGCGGCCATGAGCAATCGGGTCATCGTCCGGTACTCATCCTCAGTCATGATATTTTTAATGCCCGGTCAGGTACCGTTATAGCAGTGGCGCTGACGAGTCAGCCCCAGAAGGCCGGGTTTCCGCTGACCCTGGTACTCGAGTCCGCGGGGCTCGGGAAACCGACGTGGGCGAAAATCAGCCAGATTCTAACTTTGTCGGTAGAGCGAATCGGCAAGCGATTGGCGCGCGTTGAGCTGCCAGTCGTTACCAGGGTTATCGAGGGGTTGAACGAGATCCTGGGCGAGTAAATAGTGCCCGACTTGAAGTGAAGCGTGCCACTACCTGGCGGGCAGCTGCGGTTCGGGAAACGCCAGGACATCGCGCTGATAGACCTCATGCACTTCGGCAATGGGTTGGTGGGTGCTGGCGTACAGCAGCGCACGGTGTTCAAACAGCGCTGCCGGCACTTCGAGGCCCTGGCTGACCGAGGATGTCACTGCGCCACGCCCTGGGGCGCGTTCCCAACCGTCCGGCAGCGGCGACCACAGCAGTTTCACAGCCAGCGTCTCGCGATGGGGCGAGAGCGGCTGCACCACTTTGCCGAAGGGTGTCTGAGTGGTGGTCAGTGAGCGGTTCATTTCCGCTGTCAGGCGTGCGGGCACATACCAATTGTCCGCGATAGAGAGTACGTGCTCGCCGCAGCGCAGCTCGACTCGCCGGTATTGAACGGGTTCCTCAGCGCTCACTTGCAGATCCTGACGGACGGATTCGCTGGCAGTAGTTTCGGTACCGTCAATTTGGCGCGCGACGATTTGCGCAGGCTCGGCCAACGCATGAAGCTGGCACCATCGCTCCAGCGTGCGTGTTGCGCTGGCGCTCGCCAGGAGTTCGGCGTTGAGCGTCTGGATCAGGGCGAGTGCTTCCAGGCGCGTGATTACTGTATCGCGCCAGGGCGGCGCGGGTGCGGCGCAAAGAGGCGCGCAAGTAGCCGCGATAAGTAGCGCGATCGGGCCGGCACGGACGATGCGGGTGGCCACGTGGATTGAGGCCCAGGGAGGGCCATGACGGTATTTCATGTTGGTATAGACCCGCTATTGTGGGCGCGATGTATTCTAAGTGCCCATCGTCCGACGTACGTCGAGATGGTGGATTATCACTGAGGGTGACAGAGATGTTCAAGAACGGTATGCGACCGGTACACCCAGGCGAAGTGCTGCGGGAGGATTTTCTGAAGCCGCTTGGCCTGAGCGCCAATGCGCTGGCCAAGGCGCTGCATGTGCCAGCACCTCGCATCAATGATGTGGTACGCAAGCGGCGCGGTGTGAGTGCGGATACGGCGATGCGGCTGGCGCGTTATTTTGGAGGTGATGCGCGCTCGTGGCTGAATCTGCAGACGGCTTTTGATCTGCGGGTGGCCGAAATCAGCAATGCCAAGCGCATCGTGCGCCAGATTGCACCAAAGTCTTCGCTGCCGGCGTAGTGACCTACGCAGTTTCGGAATGACTGTGAACTATTGGACCCGCAGGATCACTTTGCCAAGCAGGTGACCGGCCGCAAGCCGTTGATGGGCCTGGCGCGCGTCGGCCAGCGCGAATTCACTGTCTATGGGAACCTCGGCGTCAATTGATGCCAGCGCGCGATTGAGGCGCGCAAATTCGGCCACGCCCGGCACGGCGTCATAGAGAATGACTTTGATGCGGCCATCCGCCTTGAACTCCGGTTTGACCCCCGATGGGTAGGCGAGTAGCGCTCCGGGGCGCAGACTTGCGCGCAGTTGATCAAGCGCGGGGCCCGCCGCGAGCGCGAGCAGCGCATCTGCGCCCTTGGGCGCAAAGCGTTTTGCGGCGGCGGCGACATCTTCGACCCGACTGTCAACCGCGAGGTCGGCGCCGAGCCTGCGTACCAGGGCGAGGCCGTCTGCCCCTGAGGCGGTCGCGAGCACGCGCGCGCCGCGTAACTTGGCCAGTTGCAGCGCCAGTGTACCCACGCCACCCGAGGCACCGTGAATAATGAGTGATTGTCCCCTGCGAATATGCAGCGCGTCATCGATGCCCTGCGCAGCGGTCAGACCGGTAGTCGCTATCGCGCCGGCTTGTCGCAAAGTGAGGTTTTTGGGGATCGGTGCGACACGCGTTGCGATGACGGCCACATACTGCGCATAAAAGCCTCCCTTGGGATTGGCCCAACTGTACGAGTACACGGATTGACCCACGTGCAGCGTGCGAACTGCCGCACCGATTGCCGCCACAGTTCCTGACCCGTCGGTACCCAGTATCAGTGGGAAGCGCGCCTTGTCGTCCGGTATGGCGCCGGCACGTACATCGGCGTCCCACGGGCCTACACCGGCGGTGTGCACGGCGATCAGCACTTCATCTGGCGCGAGAGTCGGAACCGGCAAGGTCCGTGCGCCCAATACTTCAATGCCGCCATAGTGGTCAATGGCAACCGCCTGCATGGTGCCAGGTAGTGCAGTGACGGGTGGCAGCGGCGCGGCGGCGCGCGCGAGGGTGAAGAGCAACGAGGCGATCAGTGTGCGGGTGAGTAACATCAGGTGTTGTCCATTTTGCGCATCAAAACCGTTTACTTCCACGCTCTGGACAGCAGTTCGTCCAACGCTGCCAAGATCTGCTGCCCTTCGCCACTTAAGGATGCGACCACCGAACCGAGCTGTTCGACAGGGATCGAGACCATTTCCAGCGGATGCAAAACCACCGCGGCGCCACGAATCCTGAAAGCAGGATTGAAACGCCCATGGCTGATCTTCCCCAGGGTTGCCGCCTTCACCAGCGGCACGACAACCCGACGCCGATAGTTGTCGAACTGTGAGGACTGGACCACAACGACATAAGGGATGGTGTCCTTGTGCTTCCCGGCATTTCGGTGAACATCAAACTGAGCCATCAGGGCGAGCCATCAAAGTGAGCAATACTCGTCCGCAATGGACCCTGCTTTCTCATTGAAAGCGTTCCAGGTTGCCACCGCCTCAGCTACGGACCTGGAGCGCGCCGCCTGAGCCTTGCGTTCCTGAGCCACGAATCCGGACAGGAGCGATTCAACGACAGCCGACAGATTGCCCGTCAGCGCCTTAGCCTGATCAACCAGGTTCTCATTCAGTGTCAGATTCACCGCGCGCTTACGCGCCTCCAGATCGTACCCTGCAGCCATGTCAGGCCTCCCTTATGCGCATTATATGCGCATAGATCAGGTACAGCAAGAATCGGGCGGCGGCGGAGCGCAGGAGCTGCCCTTAGCGGTGGCGACTAACCTGGCAGCTCGCGCGAAACGTCCCGCAGCAGCGTGACCAGATAGTCCGCGAACGAGCGCCACACTTCGACCTGAAAGCAGTCTGCGGCCGTACGCCACAGGACGATTTCGGCCTTGGCGAACACCGTGCGCGTGCACATGCCGACCGGGAAAGCGTCGAGCGCGAGATCGAGTGCACACTGCGCGTTCAACAACGTACTGGCATGGGGCCCATGCAGTTCAAACGCGACCTGTCGCTGGCTGATATCCACCAGCGAGTGGGCCTGGCCAGCGAGCCTCGTCGTGAGCGCGGCGAGCAGTGTGGGTAGCTCCGCCTGGGGAGCCAGCAGCAGCCGCTCATCGGGACCGAGCCAGAGCGCGGCGCGAGCGCCGTGACTAACCGCGCGACAAGCGTTGGTGGAGTAGGGCAGCGCGAGGACTTCGGCAGCGGCGCTTTGCACGGCGCTATCGCCAAAGAGGATCAGGCGCGCACGGGCGGGGAGTGGCCGCATCCAGGGCGTGGTGCCTATCTGCGGTGAGCTTGCCCTCAGTGTACTATCCATTGAGGCGCGCTCCCGCTGGATCGTAGAACACCGCAGCGCTCACCTGCACGGCGATCTCGCCATCAAGCGTCGGCACATATAACCTCTGGCCAATGCGACTGCGCCCATCGATGAGCATTGCCAGGGCGATCGAACGCCCGAGCGCGGCGCTCGCGTAGCTCGAGGTGACATGGCCGATCATCTGCATGGGCGGCGTCTGACCCGCGCTCGCCACCAGCTGCGCGCCCTCTTCGAGCAACTCCGCGGGATCCACGCTCAGCAAACCCACCAGCTGCTTGCGCCCTGGTGCCAGCATCGCCGGGCGCGTCAGCGATCGCTTGCCGACGAAGTCAGGTTTGGTTTTGCCGATGGCCCAGCTCAGACCCACATCGTCGGGGGTCGCGGTGCCATCGGTTTCCTGGCCGACGATGATGTAGCCTTTTTCGGCGCGCAGCACGTGCATGGCCTCGGTGCCGTAAGGCGTGATACCGCAGCCTGCCCCGGAGGCACGTACCGCCTCCCAGACCGCGGCGCCGTAGTCGGGCGGCACATTGATTTCAAAACCCAGCTCGCCGGTGAAGCTGACGCGAAACAGCAGCAACGGCACGCCGCAAATGCTCCCCTGAGCGACGGCCATATGCGGCAACGCGCCCGGCGACAGATCGATCCCGCTGACCAGCGGCGCCAGTACGTCGCGCGCGCGCGGACCCTGCACGGCGATCACGGCCCACTGCTCCGTGGTCGAGGTCAGCCAGACTTTCAGATCAGGCCATTCAGTCTGACGATAGTCTTCCATCAGGTTCAGCACGCGGGCAGCGCCACCGGTAGTGGTGGTGACGTGAAAATGATCGGCCGCCACGCGCGCCACCACGCCATCGTCATAGACAAAACCATCGTCACGCAGCAGCACGCCGTAGCGGGCGCGCCCGACGGCCAGACTGGTCCAGTTGTTGACGTAGAGGCGGTTCATGAATTCGGTGGCGTCTGGCCCGACGACGGCGATCTTGCCGAGCGTGGAGGCGTCAAACATGCCGCAGCTGCGGCGTACTGCGCAACACTCGCGCGCCACGGCGGCCGACATATCTTCACCGCTGTGCGGAAAGTAACGGGCCCGCTTCCACATGCCGACGTCTTCGAATACCGCGCCCTGCTGCGCGGCCAGCGCGTGCATCGGTGTGCGGCGCACCGGATCAAACTGATCGCCGCGATCGTAGCCGGCCAGGATGCCAAAGGTCACAGGCGTATAGGGCATGCGGTAAGTGGTCAGGCCGACTTCGGGCACCTTACGATCGCTGCGCTCGGCCACGATGGCCAGCGCGTTCAGGCCCGAGGTCTTACCCTGATCGGTCGCCATGCCGGTCGTGGTGTAACGCTTGATGTGCTCTATGGATGCGAAGCCTTCACGCATGGCGAGTTCCAGATCGCGCGTGGTGACATCGTTCTGCCAGTCGACGAATGCCTTGGCGGGCGCGCGCCTGCCGGGCTGCGGCAGGGCGCCGGGAATGCCGCGCGCGGCAAACTCCGTGGTCGAGACATTCCAGCGCCGCGTTGCGTCCACCGGCGCCGCCGCGCCAGGCGTCGGCGTCGCGCCAGCCGTCGGTGCGGTGCTGCCAAACCCGCAGGCCACGGCTGCCTCGCGGCCAGCGCGCTCACCATCTTCCAGCACGCTTGCAAGGCCATCGAGGCCGCGTGCGGCGCCCGCTGAACGCTCGCGCTCGGCGACCTCGCCCGGCACGAAGAAGTTTTCCTCCGCACGCCACAGCAGCTTGCCACGGGATTGCGAATGAAGGTGGACACTGGGTGTGTAGCCGCCGGACATCAGCAGCGCATCACAGTCGATAATTTCAGAGCGCTGAATCGAACCATCCGCGCAGACTGCCCCCAACGCTACGCTGCGCACCCGCAGCCGGCCGGTCGTAGCCAGTGCGGTAGCGCGCGTGATCACGCGAAGGCCAGCGGTGCGCGCCGCGGCCATGGCCGGGGTATCGTCCACGGAGCGCACATCGGCAATGGCCTTGATCGTCACGCCAGCCGCGTGCAGATCGAGCGCAGCGCTGTAGGCAGCGTCGCAACCGGCGAGCACCACGGCACGGGTAGCGACGCGCACGCCGTAGCGATTGAGATAGCTGCGCGCGGCTGAGGCCAGCATGACACCGGGCCGATCGTTACCAGGAAAGATCAGCGGTCGCTCGATCGCGCCGCTGGCCAGCACCACTTCTCTGGCGCGCACCTGCCAGAGCCGCTCGCGCGGCGCCTGCGCGCGCGGTGTGGCCAGCTGATCGGTGAGCCGCTCACACAGACCCAGCATGTTGTGCGGAAAGTATCCAAAGGCCGTGGTACGTGGCAACAAGGTGACGTTGGCGCGCCCGGCCAGCAGCGCCAGCGTGTCCCGCAGCCAGTTCGCCGCTGGTTGAGCGGCGATCTGCACACGGGGCTCATCGAGCAGGGTGCCACCCATCTCGGCCTGCTCATCGCACAGTATGACGCGCGCGCCGCTGTCGGTGGCGGCCAGCGCGGCAGCAAGGCCGGCAGCGCCGGCGCCGACGATGAGCACATCGCAATGTGCAAAGCGCTGTGCGTAGCTGTCGGGATCGGCGCCAACGGGTGCGCGACCCAGTCCGGCCGCCGCTCGTATGCGCGGCTCGTACCAGCGATGCCAGGCAAAGCGTGGCCACATGAAAGTCTTGTAGTAGAAGCCCGCGGGAAACAGCGGCGCGAGCCAATTGTTCACACTGCCGAAATCCCAGCTCAGGCTCGGCCAGCGATTCTGGCTCAGCGCGCACAGACCGTCGTAGAGCTCTACCTGCGTGGCGCGCAGGTTGGGCGTGCTGCGCGCGGCATCACGGAATACGGTTACCAGCGCATTGGGCTCTTCGGAGCCCGCCGACAGCAGGCCGCGCGGCCGGTGATACTTGAACGAACGTCCCAACAACTGCACGCCGTTGGCAAGCAGCGCCGAGGCGAGGGTATCGCCGGCAAAGCCTGGGTAGCGTCGTCCATCGAAGCTGAATTCAAGTGGCCGCGTGCGATCAATACGGCCGCCCTGTTCGGTGCGCCAGGGTTTCATGGCAGTGAGTTCCCCGCACTCGCGGGCGGCGCTGCGCCGCAGCGGTAGCTGGCGATGAACTGATCGGTCGTGGTATCCCGCAGTGCGTTGAAAAAGCGCGCGCAGCCGCGCACATGCCGCCAGCGCTCCGCGTGCACGCCGCGCGGATTGGAACGCAGATAGAGAAAGTTGACCCAGTCTTCAGCGCTGACCGCCTCAGCGGCCGTGGGTCGGGCGATGTGGGCCTGGCCGCCGTAGCTGAACTCGAGTTCCGGGCGCGGACCGCAATACGGGCAAGGTATGAGCAGCATGGTTTATCTGTTAGTGGGCGACCGCTGCGGCCGCCGCCTCGTCGATCAGGCGGCCATCGCGGAAGCGCTCAATGGTAAAAGGGGCGTTGAGCGGGTGTGGCTCATCGTGCGCGATGGTCCAGGCGAACAGATGTGCCGAGCCCGGCGTCGCCTTGAAGCCGCCGGTGCCCCAGCCGCAATTGACGTACAGCCCCGGCACCGGGGTCTTGGCGATGATCGGCGAGCGATCGGGAGACACATCGACGATGCCGCCCCAGTTGCGCAGCATGCGCAGGCGGCGAAAGGCCGGAAACAATTCGCAGATCGCCGCCAGGGTATGCATGCTCACGTGCAGTGCGCCACGCTGCGTATAGCTGGTGTAGGCATCGGTGCCGGCGCCAATCACCAGCTCGCCTTTGTCCGACTGGCTGACGTAGGCGTGTATCGAATTGGACATCACCACGCAGGGCAGCACGGGTTTGACCGGTTCAGACACCAGGGCCTGCAGCGGGAAACTCTCGAGCGGCAGGCGAACGCCGGCCATGGCCATCACGATGCTGCTATGGCCAGCCGCCACCACGCCGATCCGGCGGCTGCTGATGATGCCGCGTGTGGTCTCGACGCTCTGCACGGCGCCACTGGCGTCGCGACAGATGCCGGTGACTTCGCAGTTCTCGATGATATCGACGCCGAGGGCATCCGCGGCGCGCGCGTAACCCCAGGCGACGGCATCGTGGCGCGCGGTGCCGCCGCGCCGCTGCAGGGCGCCACCCAGCACCGGGTAGCGGATGTTGTCGCTGATGTTGAGCGGCGGACAGAAAGCCTTGGCCTGTTCCGGTCCCAGCCATTCGTTGTCGACGCCGTTGCCGCGGTTGGCGTGTATATGGCGTTTGATCACCTGCATGTCGTGGACCGAGTGGGCCAGCATCAGGACCCCGCGCGGTGAATACATGACGTTGTAGTTGAGCACCTGCGAGAGATCGCGCCACATCTTCAGCGCATGGTCGTAGAGGCGGGCGCTCTCATCGAACAGGTAGTTGGAGCGCAATATGGTGGTGTTGCGGCCGGTATTGCCGCCCCCGATCCAGCCCTTTTCGAGGACGGCGACGCGTTTGAAACCATGCTCGGCCGCCAGGTAATAGGCCGTGCCGAGGCCATGACCGCCACCGCCAATGATGATCGCATCATAGGAGGGCTGTGGCGTGGCACGGCGCCACTGCGGCTGCCAGCCATCGTGGCCTCCGAACGCCAGTCTTAGCAGCGACCAGGCTGAAAATCTTTGCATTAACCTCGCAACTCCAGATTCTGTGGATCGTACGGGGAATCGACCAACACGGTGGCCCGCTTGCGCTCGCCCAGGCACTCGATACTGAGCTCAGTGCCGACGCTCGCATAGGCGCTTTGCACATAGCCGATCGCGAGGCTCTTCTTCAGCACATGCGCGTAGTAGCCCGAAGTCGTGCGGCCGATCATGCTGCTCTCGCCAGTGAAGACCGGCTCATTGCCCAGTGGATCGGCGTCGGTCACGCCATGCACTTCCAGGGTTACGAAACGATTGGGCACACCGGCGGCCAGTTGCTTCTCGAGCGCCTCACGGCCGATGAACTCACCCTTGTTCATGCGCACCAGGCGATCGAGCCCGGCCTCAAGCGGCGTGTAATCGCGCGTCAGGTCACTGCCCCACATGCGATAGGATTTTTCCATACGCAGTGATTCCATGGCGCGCATACCCGCCATGCCGATGCCGAATTCCGCGCCGGCGGCGAAGATTGCATCGAACAGGTGATGGGCATACTCGATCGGAAAGTGCAGCTCCCAGCCCAGCGCACCGACAAAATTGACACGCAGCAGGTAGACATCGCTGGCCAGGCCGACATCGAGCACCTGGCTGCTGAGCCAGGGAAAGGTGACGTTATCGAGCGGCACGTCGACGAGCTTGGCAAGTACCTCGCGCGAGCGCGGGCCGGCAACCACGAAACAACCGCGCGCCGTGGTGATGTTGCGCAGCTGCACCGAGCCATCAGTGGGCAGGTGACGCTGCAGATAATCGCCGTCGTAGCGTTCGGCAGCGCCGGCGCTGACGACATAGTAGTGCTGGTCAGCCAGTTTGCTGATCGTGAATTCGGAGCGGATACCGCCACGCCTGGTGAGCGCATGACAGAGCGCCACGCGGCCGATCTTGATCGGCACCTTGTTGGCCACCAGCGAATCGAGCCAGGCTTCGGCACCCGGGCCCGAGATCTCGTGCTTGGTGAAGGGCGTGAGATCAATGACCCCAACGGCGCTGCGCAGTCGCCGGCATTCGTTGCCAACGTGTTCGAAATAATTGCTGCGCCGGAAACTCCACAGGTCGCGCCGCTCGACCCCGGGCGGCGCAAACCAGTTGGCGCGCTCCCAGCCGTAGCGTTGACCGAAGACCGCGCCGAGGCGCTCGAGCTTGTCGTAAATCGGGCTGGTCTTGGCCGGTCGCGCAGCGGCGCGCTCTTCATCCGGGAAGTGAATGGTGAAGACGTCGCGGTAGGTCTCCTCGTTCTTGGCGATCACATAGCGCCGGCTGGTGTAAGGCCCGAAGCGCCGCGGATCGACGGCCAGCATGTCGATGCCGGGTTCACGCTCGATGAGCCACTCGGCCAGTTGCCAGCCGGCGCCGCCGGCCGCCGTGATGCCGAAGCTGTGGCCTTCATTGAGCCACAGGTTGCGCACGCCCCAGGCCGGACCGATGAGCGGACTGCCATCGGGTGTGTAGGAGATCGGGCCGTTGATGATCTGCTTGATGCCGCAATTCTCCAGCGCCGGCACGCGCCGCTGTGCGGCCTCGATATGCGGCACCAGGCGTTCCAGATCGCCTTCAAACAGGCTCTTGCCAAACCAGTCCGGCACGCCATCGGCGAAGCGCGCCGGGGCGCCTTTTTCGTAGGGCCCCAGAATCCAGCCAAGACGCTCTTCACGCAGGTAATACGATTGGTCTGATTCGCGCAGCACTGCGAGCTCTGGGCCTCCGGCTTTGCGGTAGGCGGCCAGCTGGGGTGACTCGTCAAACACGATGTACTGGTGCTCAACTGGAATCGCCGGCACATTGAGCCCGAACATGCGCCCGGTCTGCCGTGCGTAGTTGCCGGTGGCGCAGACCACATGCTCGGCCACGATCTCGCCGCGTGTCGTGGTCAGTTGCCACTCGCCGGAGGGCCGGCGCAGCGCAGCCGTCACTTCCGTGTGTTCGTAGATTTCGGCACCGGCGCTGCGCGCGCCGCGCCGCAACGCCGCCGTCAGGTCGGCCGGGGCAATGTGGCCATCGTCTGGGTGATAGAGGGCGCCGACAATCCGGGGCGTCGCTTTGCCATCACCCAGTTCTACCAGCGGCCAGAGCGCCTTGACTTCATCAGGAGTGATGATGCGAAACGGCACGCCGATGGTATTGGCGGTGCTGCAATACTTGAGATATTCGTCCATGCGCGCAGCGCTGGTGGCCAGGCGCAGATTGCCGGTGACATGGAAACTGACATCCTGGCCGGTCTCGGCCGGCAAGCGCTTGTAGAGATCGACGGAATACTTGTGCAGCTGCCCGACCGTGTAGCTCATATTAAAGAGCGGCAGGAGGCCGGCCGCGTGCCAGGTCGAACCCGCGGTGAGCTCCGAGCGCTCGAGCAGCACCACGTCTGACCAGCCCTTCTTCGCCAGGTGATAGAGCGTGCTGACACCCACGGCGCCACCGCCGATCACTACTACGCGTGCGTGCGTCTTCATCTGCCTGCTCCCCGTCCTGTCAGATCATGCTCGTGCAGTGTAGAGCCCGGCCCACCAGCCACAGCTCAAATTGCGACAACGACTTACGCAATTGCGTCAGTGCGCCGTATACTTCAGCGCTGTGAAATCCGCCGACGCGACTTTGCCCACGCGCTTCGCGTTTCTGACGCTGGCCAACTATTCGATGATAGCAGTATCGAACGCGGTCGAGCCCTTGCGAATGGCCAACCGGGTATCGGGATTGACGGCCTATGAGTGGGAGATCGCGACACTGGATGGGTTGCCGGTGGTCGCCAGCAATGGCCTGACGCTCGCGCCTACCGCAGCCCTCGCGCAGCTGCGCCCCGTCGATATGGTGTTCGTCTGCGGCGGCGTCAAGGTGCGCGAGGCGATCACGCCCAAACTCCTCACGGCTTTGCGGCGGCTGGCCGAGCGGCGCATGCCGCTGGGCGCACTGTGCACCGGCGGCTACGCCCTGGCGCAGGCCGGCTTGCTCGATCGCTACCGGGCGACCATCCACTGGGAAAATCTCTCGGCACTGCGCGAACAGTTTCCGAGCGTGCTGATTTCCGACCAGCTCTATACCATCGATCGCGACCGCTACACCTGTTCGGGCGGTGTGGCGCCGCTGGAACTCATGCTGCACCTGATTGAGACCAGGCTGGGCACGCGTATCGCGCGCCTGGTATCCGAGCAGTTCATAGTCGATCGCATCCGCAGCGCCAGTGATCGTCAATACGTGCCGCTGCGCGCCCAGGTGGGCGTCGCGCACAAGAGCCTGATCGCCGTCGCCGAGATGATGGAAGCCCATATCGAGAACCCGCTCTCGCTCGAGACCATCGCGCGCCAGTCTGGCATCTCGCGGCGCCAGATCGAACGGCTGTTCAAGCAGTACGTCAAATGCGTCCCGAAACGCTATTACCTTGAAATGCGCCTGCGGCGGGCGCGCGAGCTGCTGCTGCAGACGGCCATGCCGGTCATGGCGGTCAGCACGGCCTGTGGTTTTCAGTCGCCGCCACATTTTTCAAAATGCTACCGCAATCAATTTGGTCACCCACCGACCGCCGAGCGTCAGCAGCCGCGCACTTGAGTGCTAGCTTACCGGCGGTGCTCCGCCTTCGGCCGTGCGCGTCTCGACATAGGCATTCAGGGCCTCGACGATGGCCGGATCGCGCGCCGGCGCCTGGTAGCGTGCCAGCGTGTCCTGCCAGATCGTATGCGCACGTTCGGTTGCGGTTTTCGCACCATCGTTGAACCAGGTACCGTAGTTGCGCCAGTCCGAGACCAGCGGCGCGTAGAAGGCGGTGCGGTAGCGCTCCATTGTGTGGGCGCAGCCGAAAAAGTGCCCGCCGTAGCCGACTTCGGCCACTGCTTCGAGCGCAATGTCGGCAGCCGTGGCGCCGACCGGCTGAAAAATCTCCGCGAACATCTGCAGCATTTCGATATCGAGGATAAATTTTTCGCAGGAAGTGGATAGCCCGCTCTCGAGCCAGCCGGCCGCGTGCAGCATGAAATTGCAGCCGCCCATGAGCGCGCCCCACAGGCTCATCTGCGCTTCATAGGCGGCCTGTGCATCGGGCGCATTGGAGGCGGTCGCGTTCGATGAGCGCCAGGGCAAGCCGAGATGGCGCGCGAGCTGGCCGGCTCCGAATGCAGCCTTGACGTACTCGGGTGTGCCGAAGGCCGGCGAGCCTGATTTCATATCGACATTGGAGGTGAAGCTGCCATAAATCACCGGCGTGCCGGGCCGTACGATCTGCGCCAGGGTAATGCCTGCCAGTGCTTCGGCATGGGCGAGGGTGAGGGCGCCGGCGATAGTGACCGGCGCCATGGCGCCCGCCAGCGTGAAGGGCGTGATGATCAGTACCTGGCCGGCGATCGCGAAATCGACGATGCCATCGGCCATGGGAATATCGAGCTGCAGGGGCGAGTTGGTATTGATGATGGTATAGCAGCAGGGTCGGTCAGCAAATTGCTGCGCGCTTAAGGCATGTGCGGTGCGAATCAGTTCAAAGTTGTCGATGATCTGCCCGTGGCCCCGGGAAAAGATGAACGGTATCTTGTCGGACAGCAGCAGCTGGCTGCGCGTGACTTCCAGGTGGCGCAGATGCACCGGTATATCCTGGGGCTCGACCGCTCCACCCAGAATCTGCAGGACGTCGAAATGCTGGCTCAGCTTGATAAGATTGTTGAAATCGGCCAGCGTGCCGGAGCGGCGTCCGCCGGCCGTATCCATGATATTTGGCGGTCCGGAAGTGGGCGCGAAGGCCACCTGCCGGCCACCCATCGGCACGTCCTGCGCTGCATCGACCGAATGCATGACGAAGTTGCGTGGTGCCGTGCTGAGTGCCTTGGCCACCAACGCACGATTGATGCGCACCACCTGCGCGGCCTCATCGACCTCGGCGCCGCCATCGCGGTAGCGCCGACGGGCATCGGGCGAGAGTACCTTCATGCCGTGCTGTTCCAGAATGAGCAGTGCGGCGTCGTGCAGTGCGCCGACCTGATCGTCGGAAAACACCCGCAGCGGCTCGAAAGGATTTTCAAGGTGGCGATAGCTGCGTGAGCGTTCGGGGGCGGGCGCACTGCTGGCGCTGGCAGCAGTGCGACGCCGACCGGTAGTGCGGTGCCCGGCGCGCGTCTCGGGTTCATTCATGTTTGTGCTGCTCCAGTGTTGAGGCGGGCACCGGGCCCGAAGCGCTCGATCAGCCAAGAGCGAAATACGGCGATGGCCGGATCGCTCAAGGCTTCGGAATCGGTGACCAGATAATAGCCGTAGCCATCATCGAGCGTGACATCAAACGGTGCCACGAGTTGACCGCGGTCGAGGTGCTCGCGAAACAGATTCAGATCAACCAGTGCCAGACCCTCGCCACTCAGGGCGTAGCGTACCGCGAGCAGCTCCGTGTCGAATACCAGGCCGCGCTCCACATTCACGGCCCCGAGGCCGGCGTGGCGCTTGAACTGACTCCAGAAATGGAAGCGTGGCAGGTCATCGATGCGCATGTGAATCAGTTCGTTGTCGGCAATGAAAGTTGCCAGGTCTTTGCCCTTATGTCTGGCCGCCACGTCCGGATGGCAGAGGATGCCCATGTGCACCGGCCAGAGCAGATCGCTGATGCGCTCGGTAACGGTAGGTTTGGAGTACACCACTGCAATATCGACGTCACTGGAGGGCGGCCCGACCGCAGCGGGACTGACCAGGTTGATCTCGACTTCGCCATTGATGCGCCGGAAATCCCGCAGCAGCGGCGCCGCGAGCTGCACCGCGAAGCTGGCCGGAAACTGTACCCGCAGGGCACGCGGTGTGGGGGCGCCGACCTGGCGGATTTCATCGAGCGAGTATTCGATGCGATCGAAAGCCTTGGTGACCGAGGGCAGCAGGTGCTGTCCCGCGCTGGTCAGCGTCAGGGCATGGGGTTTGCGATCGAAGAGCTGGGTGTTGAGCATGTGTTCAAGTGCGATGACATGACGCGAGAGGGCGCTCTGCGAGATCTGCAGCGCGCTGGCAGCGCCCGTGAAACTGCCGTGCCGGGCCACGGCTTCGAAGGCACGCAAGGCGTTGAGCGGCAGCCACCTTCGGTCGATCTTGACCCGGTTCATCGATGACAGATCCATCCGGATATTCAATGCAGGGTGGGGCAATCGACGCTGACTGGCAAATAACTTTTTCAGATGCACCTATGCTATGGCGTCGTGCGCACTCAGCGCACGAGTTCGCTGCAGCGATAGCTGGCGCTCGCCAACCACTCCGGGTTGATCTCCACACCCCAGCCGGGCGCCGAAGGAATACTCACGCAGCCATCCTCAATGGCGTAAGGGTCGCCGAGGAACAGGTTTTCCTGCCAGGGGTAGTAGTCCGGCCCTTCGATCGAGAATTCCAGGTATTTGCCGGCATTGGGGATGGCGCCCAGCAGGTGCATGGTGCAGATCGTGACCAGCGACAGGTTGGCGCTGTGCGGCGTGACCGGCAGACCAGCCGCGTCGGCCATGCGCACGACACGCAAGGTTCGCGACAGACCACCCATGTACATCACATCGGGCTGCACAATGTCGACCGCGTGCATCTGGATCATTTGCGCCCAGGTGGCAAGGTCCCAGTCCTGCTCACCACCCGTCACGTCGAGCGCGAGCGCCTCGCTCACCTGCCTGGTCTCCTCCAGGTGCCAGTAGCGACAGGGCTCTTCAAAATGACAGATGCCCTCGGCTTCCAGCAGCCGACCGACCTCGATCGCCCGGCGCGGCGAGAAACCGCTGTTGGCGTCGACCAGCTTGGCAACCTTGTCGCCGAGTGCGCGCGCGACGCGCGGCACGATTGCCTCAGTGCGGCCAGGCCATTCGTCCACGTCCCGACCACACTCGGCCGCAACGCGCCACTTGAAGGCATCAAAGCCTTTCTGGTCGCGCAGGCGCAGGAAGCGTTCGGCCTCATCATCGGGTGTGATATCGCGTTTCATCGACGAGGCATAGGCACGGAGCTGGCGCGGTTTGCCGCCGAGCAGTTCGACCACGGGCTTCCCCTCCAGCCGGCCGCGCAGGTCCCAGAGCGCCGTATCGAGGCCCGCCAGCGCACGGCAGCGATAACTGCCCGGATACTTGTGCTCGCGCTCCTCGATGCGCTCGATGAGTGCATCGATATCGAGCGCGTCTGCCCCGAGAGCCCAGGGCGCAATCTGCCGGTGAAATATGGTCGCTGTAATGTCGGCGTTATAAGTCGAAGTCTGCCCCCAGCCGATCGCGCCGGAATCCGTGCTCAGGCGCACGAAGCACACGAACTCGTTGGCAAAGGTCTCGAGCTTCGCGATCCGCATCATCGGAGCATCATAGCCTCGACAATGTGGCCGTGCACGGGACCGCCGCTGCGGTGCCAGACAGCGCGTGTTGCAACAATGTTACGGCTGGTCAGGGGTTTCCTGGCCCGGCCACCGAACCCGATTCGTTGGCGTTGCAGAGCGGGTTGACGCAGCGCTCTGCCAAACTCGACAACGCCAACATGTTGTCCCAGTAGCAGGGTTGCGAACTGAGTTGATAGTCCATGGGCTCTGGGAAAGTTATTTTAAAGTAAATAAAATCAGGTAGATAGAGATATAAATCTATAAACCACCCTAATTCTGAGGTGGGGCTGAAGCGACCGGGCTGCGTGACATTCGCGCACGCTATTATGCTTCCGCGCGCGGCCTATATAGAAGGCGCCCCGGATGTGAAAAAAAAGAGCGGGCATGCCAAAGATTTTTTGACATGTATTGTTCGTGGATTCGGCGCTACACTGCGCGCCGGACGGGTCATATCCAACTCATAGTAGATCGGGGAGATCAACTTGAATTCCAACGAATCAATACGCCGTGCCGTTTTGGCCGTTCTGAGCGCGAGCAGTGCCGCAACGGTTTTTGCCCCGCAGGCTTCGGCCGCGGATGCGGCCACCGCTGCCAGCACGGGCGGCATCGAGGAAGTCGTCGTGACGGCGACGCGCCGCGCGGAAAACATCCAGGACGTGCCGATCACCATCCAGGCGATGAGCGGTGAAACTCTGGCGAAACTGAATGTCACCAGCCTCAACGAATTGTTGAAGTACACCCCGAACGTGACCTACAGCGGCAATGGTCCCGGCTCTGGCAATATTTTCGTGCGCGGCCTGAGTTCTGGCGGCGCCCCCAACCAGTCGCAGTCCACGATCGCGCCGTTCCCGAACGTCGCCCTGTATCTGGACGAAGAGTCGATGCAGTTCCCGGGCCGCAACGTCGATGTCTACCTCGTCGACATGGAGCGTGTCGAAGTGCTCGAAGGCCCGCAGGGCACGCTGTTCGGCGGCGGCGCCCAGGCTGGCGCGCTGCGCTACATCACCAACAAACCGAACCTAAATGCCACCTCCGGCAACGTCAACGCCAGCTATGGCGTCACGGCCGGCGGCGACCCGAACAACAGCCTCAACGCGACCTTCAACCTGCCGCTGATCGAGGGCAAGATGGCGGTGCGCGCGACGATTTTCAGCGACCATCACGGTGGCTACATTGACAACGTGCTGGGCACGATCGCGGTTCCGGCAGTTCCCGTCCAATTCCTGGCTGATGGCGTCACGCCCGACCCCAAGCAGTCGCCGCCGGCACGTCCCGGCGGCCCTTCCGCGGGCAATGGTAGGTTGACAGGACCAAACCTCAACACGGTGCAGTACACCGGTGGCCGCCTATCGCTGGCCTATAAGTTCAACGACGATTGGGACCTGCTGCTGCAGCAGAACTACCAGCAGTTCAATGCGGACGGTTATTTCAACACCGAACCCGTCAGCCCGGTAAGCAACGAGTTCCCGAACGGCAGGGCGCTCGGACCTAACCAGATCATGGCCT
>JANMWZ010000010.1:0-89269 GCA_031441585.1 Gammaproteobacteria bacterium | reverse complement strand
TTCCCACCCCCTGCACCCGGTCCGCCCCTAATACAGGGCCGGCGAGCTTTATCGCTTTTACTTGGTGGTGGTGCGCGCCCAGGGCCCCCGCGCCAATGGCATGCCCGAGCTGCATAAGCTCACGCCCGCCTTGTCGGCACTGCAATCGCGAGGACACCGCGTCGCCCTGGTCACGGACGGGCGCATGTCCGGCGCCTCGGGCAGCGTGCCGGCAGCCATTCACGTCTCCCCGGAAGTGTTCAGCGGCGGCCCGCTGGGGAAGCTGCGTGACGGCGATGTCGTGCGCCTCGACAGCAACAGTGGCACGCTCGAAGCGCTGGTAGGCGCTGAGATCTGGGCGCAGCGCACGGTGGAACGCCCGGCGCCCACAGCACAACAGGGCATGGGCCGCGAGTTGTTCGCCTCCATGCGTGCCAACGCTGCCGGCGCCGAACAGGGCGGCGGCCTCGCGTAGCCTGAGCTGATTTCTGAATTCGAACACCGGAGGCGCAGCACCATGCAGATACGCGACATCCTGGCCCGCGCACCCGTCATACCGGTGCTCACTATCGAACGGGAGTCGGACGCCGTGCCCCTGGCGCGTGCTCTGTGTGCCGGCGGACTCATGGTGCTTGAAGTCACGCTACGCACCAGCGCGGCGCTCGCCGCGATCAGCGCCATGCGCCAGGCCGTGCCCGAAGCCATCGTCGGTGCCGGCACGCTCACCACGCCCGAAGATTTTCTGCGCGTCGCGGCTGCCGGGGCACAATTCGCCGTCACTCCAGGACTAACCGATGAACTGGCCGCTGCCGGCCAGCGCTCACCCTTCCCTTTGCTGCCAGGCATAGCCACCGCATCCGAGTTACTGGCGGCGCGCGCCGCGGGCTACACGGCCCTCAAGTTTTTCCCGGCCGAGCCCGCGGGCGGCACAGCAATGCTCGCCGCCTTCGCGCCGGTATTCCAGGATGTCATTTTCTGCCCGACCGGCGGCATCACCCGCGAGAGCGCACCGCGCTTCCTGGCGCTGGCGAACGTCGCCTGCGTCGGCGGCTCATGGATCACTCCTGCAGCGGCGCTCAAGAGCGGCGACTGGGCACAGATCGAAGCCCTGGCACGCGATGCGGCGAGTCTGGCGCGCCGGCCCCACTAGCGGGCCGGCCGCGCTAGCGGGCAGGCGGACATCAAACCTTGGGTCACCACTCGTTTGCTGCCTTGCCACTTCCTTGCATTTTGAGCACCCGCCGTTCAATAAACAATGTACAGTACAATGTACATAGATGCTGCCGGAGTATGCTCGATGGACACCACATTCACCGAATTGCGCAACAACGCCAAGGCGTTTTTTGACGCCGTTGAAAAGGGTCAAACGGTACGCGTGTTTCGCAGTGGCAGGGCGATTGCGCAAATTGTACCCATCAAGGGCACGGCTCCGGCGTGGAAGCGAAATTCGGTGCCGCTCAACATCAGAGGTCTGGCCTTGAGTCGCGAAGTCCTGAAGGATCGTGCCAAATCGCCGTGAAACTGTTCCTCGACACCTCGGCATTTGCCAAGCGCTATATCGCCGAGCCTGGTTCGGCCACAGTGCTGGAGCTGTGCGGCGGTGCGGAGCAGCTCGCGGTGAGTGTTATCTGCCTGCCTGAGATGATCTCAACGCTGAGTCGGCTGGTGCGGGAGCGCAGGCTGAGCGCGCCAAAATTTGCAGCGCTTAAGCTGACTGTGCTCAACGACCTCGCCGATACCGATATCTGCGAGATCACAGACGCGGTCATGGTTAACGCCGTCCAACTTCTGGAAACTCGTACGCTGCGTGCAATGGACGCGATCCACGTCGCTTGCGCCATCGTTTACCAGGCAGATCTTTTTGCCTCAGCGGATCGTCGCCAACTCGCCGCAGCGAAGCGGGCCAGGCTTGAAGTTGCCGACGTATCGTAGCTGAGCGGATAGCTGCAGGCGCCAGCGTGCACTGCCACAGCCGCTGCTGTAGGCTGCACAAAACAGCGGGGGAACACGCATGGGTGTCTGGTCACGAAAGTCCATCGATACGCTCAAGCGCGAGGCGGACGGCGGCGAGCGCCCGGCACTGGTGCGCTCGCTCGGGGTGCTCAATCTCACGGCCTTCGGCGTCGGCAATACCATTGGCGCCGGCATTTTCGTGCTCACGGGCACCGTGGCGGCACTGCACTCCGGGCCCGCGGTAACGCTCTCCTTCGTGTTCGCGAGCCTCGCCTGCTTTTTTGCGGGACTTTGCTACGCGGAATTTGCGGCCATGGTGCCGGTCGCGGGCAGCGCCTACTCCTATGCCTACGCCACCTTCGGCGAGCTGATCGCCTGGATCATCGGCTGGAGCATCATGCTCGAATACCTGTTCTCGGCCTCGGTGGTGGCCATCGGCTGGTCGGGCTATGTCACGGCATCCTTGGCCGATCTGGGCCTGCATCTGCCTGCCGTGTTGAGCGGCGCGCCGTTCAGGGCGGGCGGCGGCTTGCACCTTGTCGCCACCGGCCACTGGCTCGATCTGCCGGCAGTGCTCATCACCCTGGCTTGCACGGCGCTGCTGATCATCGGCACGCGCCAGTCCGCCATCGTCAATTCGATCATCGTCGGCGCCAAGGTGCTGGCCATCCTGGTACTCATTGCGGCCTGCGTAAAATATGTTGACCCGCATAACTGGCAGCCCTTCGTGCCGCCCAACACCGGAAAATTTGGAGATTTTGGCTGGACTGGCGTGCTGCGCGGCGCGGGCATCGTGTTTTTTGCCTACATCGGCTTTGACGGCGTCTCGACGCTCGCCGAAGAGGCGCGCAATCCTCAGCGCACCATGCCGCTGAGTCTGGGCTTCTCACTGCTGATCTGCACCGTGCTCTATGTGGCGGTGAGCCTGATCATCACCGGCATCGCCGACTATCATCAGCTCAACGTTGCCGACCCGCTCTACAAGGCACTCAGTCTTGCCCACGCCGACTTAAGCTGGCTGAAGGTGTTGGTGGGCGTGGTCGCCATATTCGGCCTGATCTCGGTGATACTGCTGAGCCTGCTCGGACAGATCCGTATTTTTTACGCCATGGGTCGTGATGGCCTGTTGCCGGCGGCGCTGTCACGCACCAGCGAACGCTTTCATACCCCACATATCGGCACTATCGTGACCGGCGTGTTATCCGCCCTGACCGCGGGGCTGGTGCCACTGGACCTGCTGGGTGAATTGATTTCGATCGGCACGCTCATGGCCTTCGCCATGGTGTGCGGCGGCATCATCATCCTGCGCCGTAAGTCGCCCGAACTGCACCGGCCGTTTCGCGCCCCCTGGGTGCCGCTGATCCCGGGCCTCGGCATCATCAGTTGCGTAGCCCTGATGATTTACCTGCCCGCCGATACCTGGATCCGCCTCATTGTGTGGCTGGGCCTGGGATTTGCGGTGTATTTTGGCTACGGGCGCCACCACTCAAAAATGCGCGAACTCAGCACTCCGGCACGTTGACGGCCAGGCCACCCTGCGAGGTTTCCTTGTAGATCGAGGACATGTCCTTGCCGGTCTGGCGCATGGTGGCGATCACCTGATCGAGCGATACCTTGTGCGTGCCATCGCCGCACATGGCCAGGCGCGCCGCATTGATGGCCTTGATCGCCCCCATGGCGTTGCGTTCGATGCAGGGAATCTGCACCAGACCGCCGACCGGATCACAGGTGAGCCCCAGATTGTGTTCCATGCCAATCTCAGCCGCATTTTCGACCTGTTCATTGCTGCCCTCGAGCGCCGCCGCCAGACCCGCCGCCGCCATGGAGCAGGCCACGCCGACTTCTCCCTGGCAGCCGGCCTCGGCGCCGGAGATCGAAGCGTTTTTCTTGTAGAGCATGCCTATGGCGCCCGCGACCAACAGGAAACGCACTACCCCCGCATCCGATGCGCCCGCTTCATAGCGCCGGTAATACGCCAGCACGGCCGGCACAATTCCGGCTGCGCCATTGGTGGGCGCCGTGACCATCTTGCCGCCGGCAGCGTTCTCTTCATTGACGGCCATGGCGAAGGCGTTCACCCAGTCCATCACATGCATGGGTGCCGAAGCATCGCTCGCGAGCAGCTGGCGATGTAGCCCGGGCGCGCGCCGCGGCAGCTTGAGCACTCCGGGCAATACGCCCTGCGCGGCAAAGCCCTTCTCAATGCAGGATTGCATCACCTGCCAGAGGCGCAGCAGCGCGGCCTGGGTTGCCACCGGGTCGCGAAACGCCGCTTCGTTGGCGAGCACCAGTTCATGAAGTTTCAGGCCGTGCTGCCGGGCGCGTGCCAGTAGCTCATCGCCCGAGTCAAACGGAAAGGCCACAGTGACGGGCGCCCCAGTAGTCGTTGGGTTCGCGAGCTCGTCCGCGCTGGCGATGAATCCGCCGCCCAGTGAGTACACTTCTTCGCGCCGCAGCACGGCGCCGGTCGCATCGAGCGCCGTAAAACACATGCCGTTAGGGTGCAACGGCAGGGTCTGATCGCGATGCCAGAGCAGATGAAGGTTTTCGTCGAAGGCGATGGCCTGAGTGCCGGCCAGGATCAGCTTGCCGCTGGCGCGAATACGCGCCAGCGCGGGCTCGAGCGCATTCGGATCCAGCGTATCGGGCGTGTTGCCTTCGAGGCCCAGAAAAATAGCCCGGTCGGTGCAGTGACCGCGCCCGGTCCAGGCGAGTGAACCATACAGCTCCACCGTGACCTGGGTCGTGTTTGCCAGCTGCCCGCGCTCCGCCAAACCGAGCGCAAATCGGCAGGCCGCATTCATCGGTCCCATGGTGTGGGAGCTCGACGGGCCAATGCCGACCTTGAAGATATCCAGGACGCTCAGACTCATCGCAGGGCACTCCAGTCCATGATGATCTTGCCGCTCTGCCCGGAAGCCATGGTCTCAAAACCAGACTGGTAATCGGCAATCGGGATGCGATGGGTAATAACGCCGGAGATGTCGAGTCCGCTCTGCAGCATGCTCGCCATCTTGTACCAGGTCTCGAACATCTCGCGACCGTAAACACCCTTGAGTACCAGACCCTTGAAGATGACTTCGTCCCAGTGAATGCCCGTGTCCTGCGGCATGATGCCCAGCAGTGCCACGTTGCCGCCGTGATTCATGGTGCGCAGCATGTCACGAAACGCCGAGGGCACGCCGGACATCTCGAGGCCCACATCGAAGCCCTCCTCCATCTGCAGATCTTTCATGGCGTCATCGAGTTTTTCGCTGCGGGCGTCCAGGGCCTTTGAGGCGCCGAGTTTCTCCGCCAACCGCAGCCGGTAGGGATTCACATCGGTGATCACCACGTGCCGGCTGCCCACGAAACGGGCGATGGCCACGGCCATGACGCCGATCGGCCCGGCGCCGGTGATCAACACATCTTCGCCCACCAGATTGAAGGACAGGGCCGTATGCGTCGCATTGCCGAGCGGATCGAGTATCGAGGCGATCTCATCGCTGATGACCGCGGGCAACTTGAAGATGTTGCTCGCTGGCAGGGACATGTACTCGGCGAAACAGCCATCGCGATTGACGCCCACACCCACGGTATTGCGACACAGGTGCCGCCGCCCGGCGCGGCAATTGCGGCAATGGCCGCAGGTAATGTGCCCTTCGCCCGAGACCCGATTGCCGATCTCGAGCCCCGTGACCTCACTGCCCATGGCGACGATCTCGCCGGCATACTCGTGGCCCGCGACGGTAGGCACCTTGATGGTGCGCTGCGCCCACTCGTCCCAATGCCAGATGTGCATGTCGGTGCCGCAAATCGCTGTCTTGTTCATGCGGATCAGCACATCGTTGTGCCCGTAGGCGGGCATGGGCACATCCTGCATCCAGATGCCTTTCTCCGCCTTCGCCTTGACCAGTGCTTTCATGCTGAGCCCTCGAATAACTAACCGACTTTCAACGCAGCAGTCCGAGTTCGCGCCCGGCCGTCGTGAACGCCTGTACGGCATGTGCAAGTTGCTCGGCCGTATGAGCGGCGCTCAACTGGGTACGGATGCGCGCCTGTCCTTTGGGCACCACGGGAAAAGAAAAACCAATGACATACACGCCCAGCTCCAGCAGTCGATCGGCCATGCGCGCTGCCAGCGTCGCATCCCCCAGCATCACGGGAATGATCGGGTGCTCGCCCGGAATCAGCGTAAAACCTGCCCCGCTCAGGTCGGCGCGAAACTGCCGGGCATTGCAGGTGAGCTGCGCGCGCAATGCATCGCCCTCCTGGACGAGCTCAAGCACGCGCAGGGTCGTCGCGGCGATCATTGGTGGAATGGAATTCGAAAACAGATAGGGGCGCGAGCGCTGGCGCAGCCAGTCAATCGCCGAGCGCCGACCGGAGACATAGCCGCCCGCCGCACCGCCGAGCGCCTTGCCAAAAGTGCCGGTGAGCAGGTCGATACGTTCCATGACGCCGGCACGCTCGGGCGTGCCGCGGCCGTGCGCGCCGATGAACCCGGTGGCATGCGAATCGTCCACGACGACGAGTGCGTCATGGCGCTCGGCGAGCGCGCAGATTCCGGCCAGTGGCGCAAAGGTGCCGTCCATGGAAAATACGCCATCGGTCACAATCAGCCGCGTGCGCGCGCCCGCCGCGGCGCGCAACTGTTCTTCAAGGCTGGCCAGATCTGCATTGGCATAGCGATATTTCTGCGCCTTGCACAGGCGGATGCCATCGATGATCGAGGCATGATTGAGGGAATCGGAAATCACGGCGTCCTGCTCGCCGAGCAGGGTCTCAAACAGGCCACCGTTGGCATCAAAGCAGGACGAATACAGGATCGTATCCTCGGTCCCCAGAAACGCCGCGAGTCGGGTTTCGAGCTCACGGTGCAGCTCGTGCGTGCCGCAGATGAAGCGTACTGAGGCCATGCCATAGCCGTACTCATCGAGGGCGCGGTGCGCGGCCGCGATCACGGCCGGGTGATTGGCCAGGCCCAGGTAGTTATTCGCACACAGATTGATCACCTCGCGCCGCTCGCCGACGCTGATAAGCGCGCCTTGCGGGGAGCCGAGCTGGCGCTCGGACTTGATCAACCCCTGCTCGCGCAGCTCGCTGAGCGCCAGGGCCGCCGTGCTTTCAAACGCTGCCGCTTTCATCGCTGCCCTCGCAGAAGCTGACGTCCTCTGCATCAAATGGTAAGTCGGGTGGGACTCTAGGTTACAGCAAAGCGAGAAAATCGCCTGCCGGAGCGACAAAAATACCATCGGAACTATGGGCTGCGACGCCTGTCCTGACAATCTGTACGGCATGCGGCACTGCAAACTGCCGCTTGTAGTGGCGGAGCGCCGGACTGATCTCGGCATCTGATAGTTTGGTCTCGGCCAGCAACCACGGCTTGCGCTGCTCAGTGATCAGGAAGTCCACCTCACGACGCTCCTTGTCGCGCACGTACCAAAGCGCGAAATCCCCGTCACCGCGATCGTTCCACACGTCAACCAGTTTGCGAAAGTGCAACGCAACCAGATTCTCGAATCGGGCGCCCGGATCGACTATCAGCGAGTGATCAAACAGATAGACTTTCGCCTCGCGACGCAGCGTCCGGGCGAGTTTGCCGGCGAACGGCCGCAACTCGAACAGGTAGTACAGTCGCTGCAGCGTCTCGAGCCAGCTGCGGGCCGTATCAAAAGCCACGCCGAGATCTTCGCGCAAGGCATTGACGGACAGCGGGCTGCCGATACGTTCCGGCAGCAGGTCTGCAAGCTGATCGATCAGGCCTAACTCGCGAATACGTGTCAGATCTCGCAGATCTTCGCGCAGTACCAGCTCGCGTCGGGTTCGGCGCCAACGGCGCAATTTGTCCATGCGACCCGCAAACAGCGGCTCAGGGAAACCCGTGAAGCGCTCAATCCGCTCAAAGGCCTCTGCTGCACCGACGATCTTCTCCCGCTGCCCCAGCCGCAGTGCGAATTCTTCGGGCAGCGGTACCTGCTGTCGTCCGTTGGCCAGCAGCTCACCCACGGTAAACGGGTGCAGTCGATTCAGGTCGAACCTGCCCAGCAGCGAATCACCGCCTTTCTGGTAGACGTCTAGCCGGCCGCTGCCAGTGACAATGATCTCTACATCGTCGCCTCGCGTGTCGAACAAGCCCTTCAGTAGCCGTTTCCAGCGTGGGTACTTGTGGATCTCGTCCAGCACGATGCGCTGCACAGTTCCGGGCGGCCAAAAATCGCTGGGCGCTCGCAGGATGCGGTGTCGGTGAGTTTCCAGATCCCAGGTAAAATAGGCCACAGCGGGATCGCGCAACAGACTTTTCGCAAACGTCGTTTTGCCTACCTGCCGCGGGCCGGCGATGAAGGCCATCTTGCGGTCGGCAAGTGCCGTGGACACTGGCTGGGCTATGTAACGCACACCTGAATTCTACTATATGACTGGAATAAAGTCTCGACTTTATTCCAGTCATATGTAAACAATACAGCCTGCACGCCGCTTATCGCACTCCCGTCGGCCTTAGATTCGGATCGAGTCTCGACAGGTAATCAGCGACGCCGTCAATCTGCTCCGACGTCAGCTTGCGCACCAGTCGTTCGTGTTGCGAACTCATATTGGGCCGCCATTGAACACCGGCGTTACGGATCTGACGCACCAGGTAGCGATAGTGCTGGCCACCGAGGCGCGGCGTCAGATTCAACTCGGCGCCCGCGCCGATCGCACCGTGGCAGCTCTCACAGGCTGCAAAATAGGCGCCGGTCCCGGCCATCAGCGCGCTGCCATCGCCAACATCATGGGTGGCGTGGCGTGGCAGACGACTGATATACGCGGCGACATCGGCAAAATCAGCGGCGCTGGTGATATGCAGCGGATAGAGCACCTTGCCCATGCGGATGTTCCAACGCCTGGCATTGTGGAAGTCAGTCAGTTGCTTGACGATCACGGCAAAATACTGCCCAGCAATCGCCGGTATCGATCCGTCCTCGACTCCTGAACCATCGCTGCCATGACATGTCGCGCAGGTGGCAAACAGATCGCGCCCGCGGGTCAGGTTGGGCAGTCGTCGAAGCGCCGCCGCGTATTCCTGCTCGGCGGCGCGCTGCGCGCTGTCAGGAGTCGCCGCACTGATCAACGGAATGACGATCAAGACGGCGCAGCATCTTAGCGTTGTAAACAGGTGTTTCAAGCGACCACTCTACAGGTTGGCGATAGCGGCATGGTCACTCGCGCGCCGCGTCAGCGCCAGCCGGGAGGCTCGCCACGGCCGTGCGTACAGCGCGGGTAAACAGCCCGCAAATTTCATCAAACTCCGCGGCGCTTGAATTGAATGCCGGCGCGAGGATGATGGCGTCGCCGCTGACACCGTCGACATTCCCCCCGACCGGGTAACACAGCAGCCCTTCAGCCGCAGCGGCCCTGCCGATGCGGGCAGCGAGACCCAGACTCGCTGGAAATGGCGCCCGTGTCGCGCGATCGGCAACCAGCTCGACGCCGATGAAATGCCCTCGCCCGCGCACATCGCCCACCGCCTCGATCGGGGCCAGGCACCGCCTGAGTTCCAGGAGCAGGGCGGCGCCACTGGTGGCGACCCGTTCGAGCAGGCGATCACGCCGGATGATGGTCTGCACCGCGACTCCCGCGGCGCAGGCAGCGGTGTGGCCGGTGAAGGTGTGCCCCGTAAGCGGCCCCCCATCCACCGCTGTCAGTACCTCTGCGACCCGTCGACGCATGAGGGTTGCGCCCAGCGGCACATAGCCACCACCGAGCCCTTTCGCAACCGCCATCACATCGGGCACGACCCCGTCATGCTCGAGGGCACGCCAGGTACCCGTGCGACCCGACCCACACATGACCTCATCGGCGATCATTAGCACGCCGTGGCGATCGCAGATGTCACGGATCAGTGCCGCGTATCCGGCAGGTGCCGGCACGACGCCACCGGCGGCCCCGACCACGGGCTCAAAGATGAAGGCCGCCACCTGCGACGCACCGAGCCGTTCGATCTCCGTCTCGAGCTCGGCGGCACAGACACTGGCGAGCTCTGCGCCGCTGACACCCGGCGGCGGCCGATAGGCGTTCACGCTCGAGAGAAACGATGCCTCGATCAGCGCCCCCTCAAATGGCGCGCGGCGGGCGAGGAAGTCCGATACCGACAGCGCTCCGAGTGTATTGCCGTGCCACGACCGGCGCCGCGAGATGAAGCGGCGGCGCGACTGCTCGCCGCGTGCGCTGTGGTATTGCAGGGCAATCTTGAGTGCGGACTCCACTGCCTCGGACCCCCCGGACACAAACACCATCGCGCCCAGCTCGGCGCCGCACGCCGCAGCAATCAGCGCCTGCAGCTCCTCGAGCGCATCGCTGCTGAAGGTATAACGGTAACCGTGGGCGACGCGCCGCAGCTGCCGCTCAATCGCCTCGTTGACCTCTGGATGCGCGTGACCCAGACAGAACACGGCGGGACCGCCGGAAGCATCCAGATAGCGCTTGCCGGTCGCATCGTACACATACGAGCCGCGCCCCCACGCGATGCGTGGCAGACCGAACGGCGCATCGGCGGCAGGATCCCAGGCCGGGTCGCGCACGCTCACAGCCATTTACTGCAATTCAGGTCTGGCCCCATCTGCTTCATACTCCTGACAGACGAATGACATGTCAATCCCGAGAGGAGGGGCCCATGCCATTGACACCGAGCCAGAGCGTTTTCATTACCTGTGCGCTCACAGGTAGTGCCGACACTGCCGCCAGGAACCCGCATGTGCCCGTCAGTCCACAGCAGATCGCCGCAGCGGCGATCGAGGCGGCCCGCGCGGGCGCGGCCGTGGTTCACATCCATGTCCGCGACCCGAAGAGCGGAGCCCACTCGCGCGACACCGCGCTGTTTCGGGAGGTGGTCGGGACGATCCGCGCCTCCGGGGTGGATGTCGTGCTCAACCTCACCGTGGGTTTCGGCGGCGACTTCACCATCGGCTCCATCGCTCAACCTCTGCCGTACGATGCCGCTGGCACGGACCTGTGCGGCGTGCGTGAGCGCCTGGCGCATGTGGAGGAGCTGCGACCAGAGATCTGTACGCTGGATTGCGGCTCGATGAGCTTTGGCGAAGGCAACTACACCATGATCAATACGCCCGACCAGCTGCGCGCCATGGCTGGGCAGCTGCGCACCCTGCGCGTCAAGCCCGAACTGGAGGTGTTCGACACCGGCCATCTCCGCTTAGCGTGCCGGCTCAAGGATGAGGGCCTGCTTGACGAACCCATGCTGCTGCAGTTCTGCATGGGGATTCCCTACGGCGCTCCCGATGACATACAGACCCTGCTGGCGATGATCAACAATCTCCCGCCGGGTGCGGTGTTCTCAACCTTTGGCATCGGCAGCCATCAGCTGCCTTACGTGGCGCTGGCCGCATTGACCGGAGGCAACGTCAGAGTCGGACTCGAGGACAATCTGTACCTCGAGCGTGGCGTCAAGGCGACCAACGCAGCGCTGGTGGGCAAGGCCGTCGACATCCTGCGCGGCATGAACGTGGGCGTGTTGACCCCGGCCGAAGTCCGCCAGCGACTCGGGCTGACGGCCTTCGCGCGAAAATCGTGAGCCGCCCACTGCCGGTCGATGCCTTCCCGATAACCCTCGAAGATCGGCGCCCAGACCGGGTCGTGCCGTTTGCTGGCATCGAGCGCAAACCCGATCGTTGGTGTATGAGAGGTGGCCAATCCGCCGGCTATTGTGGCCAATTGAAGAATCTCCACAGGTTGCCGGGTATAGAACGACAGAGTGACCTAAGTCGTCACAATTCCAGTACGCGTACAAACCCGGCTTTGCCGTATTCAACAATGTCTAGGTCGCGCGTGGCCAGAACCACGCCCTTGGTGCGAGCGGCGGCAATGAGAAATCTGTCGGCCGGGTCGCCGTGAGGCTCCCCAGGCAAAAGAGTACTTTCCACCGCAATGTCCGCATCGAGAGGCATAAGTTGAATTCCCGGCGGACTCAGTGCTTTGCCAATCCAGTTCCGCAACGGGGCCGAGAGGCGAATTCTTCCTTTGGCGTGGAGGATGCCGATTTCCCATACTGAAATGGCTGCCACCCACAGCCCATCGGTCTTGCGAGCCTCATCCAGTTTTTTGATGCTGGTCGAGCCCAGGCGCTCGCTGACACCCTCGGCATACCACAGCCATATGTATGTATCGAGCAGTAGTGCGCTCATTTTTTACGGGCCGGCTTTGCGGCGGATCGCACGTAAAGACGGTCCTCATCACCGGATAGCGCGCTCCAGGCAATTCCGGATGGAGCCAGAATATCGCCGGCCATTTTCACGGTGTTCTTCATATAACCGAACAGAGATTGGGGGTCAGCAGATACCGGCGCCAACTGCGCCACAGCCTTGCCATGCTTGGTGATGACAATGGGCTCGCGGGTTTTTTCGACCTGATCCATCAGTTTCAGACATTCGGCTTTGAATAGGGCGGCGGGGATGCTCATGCGGTTATCTCGTTATGACCATAACTTGTGGTCATATTGGATTTTGCAGCCGAGCAAGTCAATTGCCGGCGTCAAACCCGGGGTGTTACCGCAAACCTATGGCTGGTGTAGACGATCGGGCGCCTGCCCGCCGCCATGGTCCTGGCGGCATACGCCTCCTGCCAAACGTCGGTGACACTGTGTCCCTGGATGCAGTCAATGGTGGGTCGGGTGGGGCTCGAACCCACGACCAACGCCTTAAAAGGGCGCTGCTCTACCGACTGAGCTACCGACCCAGGTGCCGTGCGGAAGGGCCGGCATGATACCGGAACTGCAGGTTCAGGCGTAGCGGGTTGGATCGGGCACGCCCGCGGCCTCAAAGCCTTCGCGGCGCAGGCGGCAGGAATCGCAGCGCCCGCAGGCCCGGCCCTGCTCATCCGCCTGGTAACAGGACACCGTAAGCGCAAAGTCGACGCCCAGTCGCAGGCCCTCGCGAACGATCTGCGCTTTAGTCATGCGCAGTAGCGGCGCCGCCACGGTCAATGTGTGGCCTTCGACCCCAGCTTTGGTGGCGAGCTGTGCCAATTGCGTGAACGCCGCGATGAATTCCGGTCGGCAGTCGGGATAACCCGAATAGTCGACAGCGTTGACGCCGATCACGATCGTTCCAGCCTCGAGCACCTCTGCCCAAGCCAGGGCCAGCGACAGCAATATGGTATTGCGCGCCGGAACGTAAGTAATCGGAATGCGCGCGCCCGCCTCATCAAAAGCATTCTGTTCAGGAGCGGCGCGTTCAGGGACGGCTATGGACCTGTCGGTCAGCGCCGAACCACCCAGCGTGCCCAGATCAACGTGCATGAGCCGGTGCTGGTGCGCACCCAGTGCCTGGGCAACACGCGCGGCGGCGGCGAGCTCGGCGTGATGTCGCTGGCCATAGGCGACCGAGAGTGCAAAGCACTGGTAGCCGCGTTCGCTCGCCCAGGCCAGCGCCGTTGCCGAATCGAGTCCGCCGGAGAGCAATACCACCGCGCGCCCAGCGACAGTGCGCTCAGCGGCCACGCTCGTCACCCCAGAGAATTTTGTGCAACTGAATCTGAAAGCGCACCGGCAGGCGATCGGCCAGTATCCATTCCGCCAGATCACGCGCGGCCAGCTGCCCGTGGCTGGGCGAAAACAGCACGCCGCAGCGACTGCTCAGGCTCAGCTCCTGCAGCTTCAGGCGGCTCCACTCGTAGTCAGCTCGCGAGGTGATAACGAACTTGATCTGATCCTGTGCCTTGAGAGTAACCAGCTGCTCGTAGAGATTTCTGGATTCTTCGCCCGAACCCGGGGTCTTGACGTCGACCACGCGAATCACGCGCGCGTCGAGCGACTCGACCGCCATGGCGCCGCTGGTCTCGAGCGAAACACGATGCCCCTGATCACACAGGGCCGTCAGCAGGCTGGGACAGGCGCGCTGCGCCAGCGGCTCGCCGCCGGTCACGCACACATCATGGGTATTGAACTCGGCGACGCGCGCGACAATGGCCGGCAGCGTCCACCACTCGCCACCGTGGAAGGCGTAAGCGGTATCGCAGTAATGACAGCGCAGCGGGCAGCCGGTCAGTCGCACGAAAACGCTGGGCACACCGGCAAATTGCGCCTCACCCTGCAGCGAGTGAAAAATCTCCGTAATCTTCAGGCGTTCCCCGACTTGCGGCACTGCGCTCAATGCCCCTCTGCGGTAATTTTCTGCAGTCGCTCAGCGGCCAGCCGTGCGGCATCGGTACCAGGGAAGCGCTGCGTGACCTCGGTGAGCGTGGCGCGTGCGTCGTGCAGATGCTTCTGCTGGTACTGCGTATAGCCGAGCTTGAGCAGCGCATCAGGCGCTTTTCTGGAAGCGGGCCAGCGCTCACCCACGGCGCGAAAAGCCTTCGCTGCCAGCTCGTAATCGCGCGTCACGTAGTAGGCCTCACCGATCCAGTACTGCGCATTGTCGAGCAACTGACTTTGCGGGTAGCTTTTCATGAGCCCCTGAAACTGCTCGATCGCGGCGTGATAATCGCCCGCCTTGAGCTGCTCAAAGGCACGCGCATAGACGGCCTGGTCGTCCACCGGTGCAGTCGCGCCAGCTCCCGCGCTGGCGACCGTACCCGCATTGACGCCCGCCGCAGCCTGCACGCCGGCCTCCAGCGCGGCGATGCGCTTGTCGAGATCGGCATACAGATCGCGCTGCTGCTTGCGTAGCGCTTCACTGCCGTTGGCCTGCACCTCGCTGGTACCGCGCAGTTCGCGCAGTTGTGCTTCCAGGGCATCGAGGCGCCGCGACATATCCACCAGGCTCTGATTGCTGACCACGCGCTCAACGCGGCCCAGACGCGTGTCGAAGTCGTTGAGCCTGATCTGCAGTGGATCCTCGGCCGGATTGGTCGCGCAGGCAGCCAGCAGCAGCGCTGGCGCGGCGAGCAATGCTCTGGTGTTCATGGCGTCAATTCAGGTAGACAATTTCAACGCGACGATTCTTGGCCCAGGCTGCCTCGCTCTCACCGGTAACGGCAGGCCGCTCCTCACCGTAACTGACGGTTGTCAATTGCGATTCGGCCACACCCTGCAGCAACAGCGCGCGGCGCACGGCCTGATCGCGCCGCTCGCCGAGGCCAATGTTGTATTCGGGCGAGCCACGCTCGTCGCTATGGCCCTCGAGGCGCACGCGGATACTGGCATTGGCGCTCAGCGCATGCGCATGGGCCGCGATGACGCTGACGAACTCCGGCCGTATTTCGCTGCTGTCGAAATCAAAATACACCAGCCGGCCCAGGCCGGCTGGTGCCGAGGCGCCCTCGACTCCGCCGCCGGCCGTGCCGCCCGCTGCGGCGCTGGCGCCACCGTTCGCGCCGGCATCGCCGTTAGCACCAGCGCCATTCTGGCCGCCGGCAGCATTGCCGGGCACCGTTGTGCCCGCCTCGCCGGCCGGCGTTTTCAAAGCGCTCTTATGCAAGCAGCCCGTCACAGCCAGCAAGGCTACGAGCCCGCTGATCGCGATTGTCAGTTTCATCGGTAAATTCCTGCTCATGATTCAATACTCCTGAATTTCAGCTGCGGGGGAAAGGTCCCCAGACCGGCTCGCGCACATCTCCATATTCCGCCTTCAAGCGCTGCGAAACCTTGCCATCTATCGCCACCGTCGCCAGCGCCCGCTTGCCGCCCTGCTGCCCGGCATAGATCAATGTCAGGCCATTGGGCGCAAACGCCGGCGATTCGTCCAGCGCACCACGCGTCAGCACGCGCACCGAGCCACTGGCCAGATCCTGCACGGCGATTCGATAGTCGCCGCCCTCGCGGGTAACAAAGGCCAGCGAGCGCCCATCAGGCGCCGGGCGTGGCCGGGCATTATATGAAGAACCGAAGGTGATGCGTTGAACCCGTTGATGCGTCGCAACGTCAGTGCGATAGATCTGCGGGCCGCCGGAGCGATCCGAAGTGAAATACAGATCGTTCCCGTCGACACTCCAGGCCGGTTCGGTATCAATGGCCGGGTCTTCAGTGATACGTACCAGCGACTGTGTCGCCAGCTCAAGCACGTAGATATCGAGGTTACCGGCCGAGCCCGAGAGCGTGAGCGCCAGACGCTTGCCGTCGGGCGACCAGGCCGGCGCGCCGTTCACGCCGGCACGTGCCGAAACACGCTGGCGCTGGCTGCTGCGCAGCTGCTGCACGTAAATGGCAGCGAGCCGGTTCTCGAAGGATACGTAGGCCAGCCACTGACCGTCTGCCGACCAGGCCGGTGACATGATCGGCTCGCTGGAATCGAGCACCACCTGCGCGTTTTCGCCATCGGCATCGGCGACAAACAGCTGGTAGTGCTGCGCGGGTGGCGCGCCGTTGACCGCCACATAGGCGATGCGCGTGGCGAAGGCACCACGCGCGCCGACGATCTTCTCAAACACGAAGTCACTGACTTCATGGGCAACCTGATGCAGCGTGGCCGCCGTGGCAGTGAAGTGCGTGGCACCAAGCACCTGGCCGGTGAGCACGTTGAGCAGCTCGCAGGCCACGAGCAACGGCGCAGCGCTCGCGCCGCTGGCGCCCGTGACGCGGCCCACTAGCACGTAGTCATTGCCGGCCGCGTGCCACTCGGCGGCGACGACATCGACGGCGTGCTGCGGTTGCGAGCTCATGGCGGCACGGCTCATCGATTTGAAGCGCCCGCTGCCGTCGAGGTCGTGCTGTACCACCGCCGCCAGATCAAAGCCGCCGTTGGCCGGCGACGCGCCGGCGAAGGGCACGATCGCCACCGCGATGGGATCGCTCACGCCCTGGGTAATGTCGATCTGCAACTCGGCCCGCGCCACCGGCGCCAGCGCGACGGCCATCAACAGCAGGATATATTTCATCATGTACTCACTCATCGGGATGAAACCTGATAGTCAGATTACGATCAAACAGGTCGGGATTCGAGGGCGTAGGGAGCGGTGAGGCTCGATAGACCGCCGCTTCGATAGACTCGCGCACCGCCTGATCGCCGTTGCAGCTGACGATCTGCACACCTGTCACCTCACCGCCCAGCACCTGGGTCACGTGCAGTACACAGCTTAACCCCGCGCGCACACTGGAGGGGCGGATCCAGGCGCGGTTGATCCGCCCGGTAATCAGCGCCAGATAGGAGGCCATCTCAGCGCTGCCGCGTGCGGCATTGACGCGCTCCTCGCTGGCCAGCTGGGCGCGCAATTCCGCCTCGCGCCGCGCCTTGTCTGCTGCCGCCTGCTGCGCCTTGAGTTTCGCGGCGCTCTCAGCCAGCGCCTGCGCCTTTTGCACGGCCGCCTGCTGTGCCGCCGCGCGCTCGGCCGCGCGCTCGGCGTCGCGCCTGGCCGCCTCCTGCTGCTCGGCGTCGCGCCGCCGTTGCTCGCGAGTGCGCTCCGCGTCGTCCACACGCTTAGCCTCGGCGGCGGCCGCGGCGCGCCCGGCGGCAGCAGCGCTAGGCGGCGCTGGTATGGGTGCTGGCACAGGCGCTGGCACTGCGGCTGGCGCAGGCGACGCTTCAGCGGGCACCGACACCGCAGCCGCCGTATCCATCACCACCGTCGCCTCGATGGCCAGCTGCTGCGGCACCGACACCGGCTTTCGAAAGCGCCACCAACCAAAGCCCAACAGGCCAACGATGGCAGCATGCACCAGCACCGATAGCAGCACCGAAACCCAACGATCATTGCGCGCCTCTTTCACCCTGCGCAAGTCCTCATTGGTCGCGCGTCCTCATGGCTCCCGCCGTGCAGTCGGCGGCGCCAACGGTTCAGTCAGAAAACCAAGCTTGCTCGCGCCCGCCTGCTGCAACATCACCATGGCCGCGACGATGCGCCCATAATCAACGGCGCGATCACCCTTGACGAGCACCACACGCCGCGGCGTCCGGCGCAGTGCCGCCGTGGCGCGTGCCAGTGCCGTCGCATCATCTATGGCCTGCTGCGGGCTCGCACCCAGATTCAGATAGAAGCGCCCACGCGCATCCACCGACAGCACCAAAGGCTCAATGTTGTTGACCGCCCGGGCGTCAATCGGTTCCGCGCCAGCTTTGGGCAAATCGACCTTGATGCCCTGGGTAAGCAGCGGTGCGGTAATCATGAAAATGATCAGCAGCACCAGCATGACGTCGATATAGGGCACGACGTTGATCTCGCCCATGAGTCGGCGCCTGGTACGCCCCGGCGCGGCCATCACGAAGCGGCCTGACTACCCGCACCGCGCGCGGCATGGCGCTGCAGGATGGTCGAAAACTCTTCCATGAAGGCGTCGTAGCGCAACTCCAGGCGACTGACCTGATCAGCGTAGCGGTTGTAGGCAATCACCGCCGGTATGGCCGCAAACAGGCCAAAAGCCGTGGCCACCAGCGCCTCGGCGATGCCCGGCGCCACCGAAGCCAGCGTGGCCTGCTGGACGTTACTGAGCGAGGTGAAGGCGCTCATGATGCCCCAGACGGTACCGAACAGGCCCACATAGGGACTGGTCGATCCGACCGTCGCCAGGGTCGCCAGATTGTGCTCGAGGCGTTCGATTTCCTTGAGCTGCGCGACCCGCATGGAGCGCCGTGATCCTTCCAGCAGCAGATCGTCCGCGAGCCCACCCTGCTGGCGCATGCGCGCGAACTCGCGGAAGCCAAATTCAAAAATGCTTTCCATGCCGGTGGCGCCACCGCGTGATTCAATGGTTCGATACAGTGTGGACAGATCACCGCCCGACCAGAAACTGTTCTCGAAGCGATCGGCATCGCTGCGGGCGCGGCGCACCATCATGCGCTTACGGAAAATAATGGACCAGGACATCAGCGAGGCCGCGAGCAGCAGCAGCATGACCAGCTGCACCACCGGACTGGCCTGCACGATGAGACGCAGAATGGACAGATCACCGTTCATCAGCTGATTTCCCTGAGGATTGCCGGCGGCAGACGGCAGGCCCTGAAAGTGCGCGCGCTCACACAGGCCACACGCACCTGGGCCTGCGCCAACAGCACACCGTTGTCGACGCCGCGATGAATGCTTTGAGTGAAAGCCATACTGGCCGCTCCGCCGGGCGCCGCTGCGCAGCTGATAAGCAGCAGATCATCGAGGCGCGCAGGCTTGAGGTATTTGATACTCACCTCGACCACCGAGAACAGCACGCCCGGGTCGAGTGCCAGTGCGCTCTGCGTAAGCCCAAGCGCGCGCAGCCATTCGGTGCGTGCACGCTCAAGAAAGCGCAGGTAATTGGCGTAGTAAACGACCCCGCCACCATCGGTATCCTCCCAGTAGACGCGCGTCGGCCACACGTAATCACTCACGCCCCCTCTCCGAACAACGGCAGGTTGGCGGCAGCACGTTCCGGCATTTTCAGGCCAAAATGCTGCCAGGCGCTGCGGGTCGCAATGCGGCCACGGGCGGTGCGCGCCAGAAAACCCTGTTGTATCAGATACGGCTCGATGACATCTTCAAGCGTGCCGCGCTCCTCGCCGATCGCTGCCGCCAGGCTCTCAATGCCTACCGGCCCGCCGTCGAATTTTTCCATGATGGTGAGCAGCAGCTTACGATCGAGGGCGTCGAATCCCAGCGGATCGACCTCCAGCAGATCGAGCGCCGCGGCGGCGGTCGCCTCATCGACCGTGCCGTTGCCGCGCACCTGGGCGAAATCGCGCACCCGGCGCAGCAGGCGATTGGCGATGCGCGGCGTGCCACGCGAGCGCTGCGCGATGCGGGCCGCGCCCGCCGGCACGATCGGCACCTGCAGTATGCCGGCGGAGCGGTGCACAATGCGTTCGAGCTCGGGCACGCTGTAGAACTCTAGCCGCTGCACGATGCCGAAGCGATCGCGCAGCGGCGAAGTCAACAGCCCGGCGCGCGTGGTTGCGCCCACCAGCGTAAAGGGTGGAATGTTGAGTTTGATCGAGCGCGCTGCCGGACCCTCGCCGATCATGATATCGAGTTGATAGTCTTCCATCGCCGGATACAGCACTTCTTCGACCACCGGGCTTAGCCGATGTATCTCATCGACGAACAGCACATCGCGTGGCTGCAGATTGGTGAGAATCGCGGCCAGATCGCCCGGCCGCTCAATGACGGGGCCCGAGGTCTGGCGCAGATTGACGCCCAGTTCGGCGGCAATAATGACCGCCAGCGTGGTCTTGCCCAGGCCCGGTGGCCCGAAGATCAAAGTGTGATCGAGTGCTTCGCCGCGCTGGCGCGCCGCTTCAATGAATATCGAGATCTGGTTTTTGACCTGTTCCTGGCCAACGTAGTCGCGCAGCGCTTTGGGTCGAATCGCGCGATCCACCTGATCGTCCTCACTACGATTGGCAGGATCTATCACGCGCTGTTCGCTCATCGACTCACTCACGCGCCGCACTCTGCAGGGCGCGGCGAATCAGCTCCTCGGTGCTACCGCCAGCGCCAGCGTTCTTGAGCAGGCGTACGGCCTCAGCGGGTCGATAGCCGAGCGCCACCAGAGCACTGTACGCCTCGGCTTCGGCACCAACCGGGGCCATCGCCTGGCTCATGCCTGCCGCCGCGTCGGCACTCGCCACCAGTCGATCGCGCATCTCGATGATCAGGCGCTCGGCGATCTTGCGGCCCACACCCGGAATGCGCGTCAGCGCGGCCGCGTCCTGCGCGTGCACGCACATCGCAAAGGCCTCCACGGTTACGCCCGAGAGTATCGCCAGCGCGATCCGCGGCCCGACGCCAGACACCTTGAGCAGATTGCGGAACAGGCTGCGCTCAGCGGCACTGCCAAAGCCATAGAGCAGCTGCGCATCTTCGCGCACCACCATATGAACCAGCAGACGCGCGCTCTCACCGACGGCTGGCAGCGTGTAGAAAGTAGACATCGGCGCTTCCAGCTCATAACCGACACCAGCCACTTCCAGCAGCAGTGAGGGCGGCGACCGGGCGGCGATCACGCCGGCGAGCGAGCCAATCATGCGCGCGCACCGACAATCGAGGCCAGGCGGCGGGTCTGCGCATGACACAGCGCTACGGCCAGCGCATCGGCCGCATCAGCCCCGGGTTGGGTTGTCAGTTGCAGCAGTACGCACACCATCTGCGCTACCTGATTTTTCTCGGCGGCGCCATAGCCGCTGACCGCGAGCTTGATCGCCCGCGGCGCATATTCATGTGCCGCAGCGCCATGCGCGAGCGCGGCACACAGCGCCGCACCACGCGCCTGACCCAGTTTCAGGGCGCTGTCGGGATTGCGATGTACGAACACCCGCTCGACGGCAATTTCGTCGGGACGATGTTCGGCCACCAGCGCGGCCACCCCCTCAAAAATGCGCCGCAGACGTTCCATCAGATCGGCGCCGCCCACCGCGATGCAGCCGCTCACCACATGACGCTCGCCACCTGAGTTGCACTCGATCAGGCCAAAGCCGGTACGCAGCGAGCCCGGATCGAGCCCAAGTATGCGGCACTCCGGCGCCAGCACCACGCGCGCCGCCGCAGTCGCTGGCCGGAAACTGCGCCAGGAGCCGCTTGCAGCACGCCTCATGCTACGACTTGCCGTATGCCTTCATTACCAGAATGATAGCCGGAAGCGCCCGTCCCCACACAGCCAATCCGTACCATGCCCCGTGGAAACCATCCCTAAAATCACCAGCGCGGACCATGCCCCACACGCGGCCCGGCTCAGCGCCGCGCTGGCGGACGCACACGCCCATTTTACAGCGCTGTCGTGGCCGACGACGCTCCCGGATGAAGGCGCACGACTGGCGCAACTCGTGGGAGAGATCGCCGAAGAGCCGGACATTGCCATTGCCGCGTGGCTTGCCAGGGCGCGCACTTCAGGCCTGAGTCTGAATAGCGATGCGGCCACGACGCGCTTTGGCGAAAACGTGGCGCGACTCGCCAGTCAACTGGAACGCCTCGGCGAGATCGGCTTGCCACCCGGCTGGAATGCCAGCCGCGGTCTGAGTACAGCGCAGGCCGAAGCGCTGCGCAAGATGCTGCTGGCAGTTGCCGCCGATCCGCGCCTGATCGTCGCGCGACTTGCCTCGGTACTGCTGCGCCTGCGTCAGGCGCGCGCGCTGCCTGAACTGGAACGGCAACGTCTGGCGCTCGAAACCAGGGAAATCTATGCGCCCCTGGCCAACCGTTTAGGACTACGCAGCCTGAAGTGGGAGCTGGAGGACCTGGCCTTTCGCCAGCTCGAAGCTGACAACTACCATCTGATTGCCAGCAGCCTTGCTGAACGGCGCGTTGATCGCGAGCACTATATCGAGCAGGTGTGTGAGCAGCTGACGGCGGAACTTGCGCGCGCCGGGGTCAGCGCGCAGGTGTACGGGCGCCCCAAGCACATTTTCAGCATCTGGCGAAAAATGCAGACCAAGCACCTGGGCTTCGATGAGCTCTATGATGTGCGCGCGGTGCGCATTGTGGTGGCCAGCGTCAGCGAGTGTTACGCGGCGCTTGGCCTGGTGCACAGCCTGTGGCGCATTCTGCCCGGTGAATTCACTGACTACATCGCCACACCCAAGGACAACAGCTATCGCTCGATTCACACTGCCGTGCTTGGCCCGCAGGGCAAGAGCCTGGAAATCCAGATTCGTACGACCGAAATGCACCAGTACGCCGAGCTGGGCGTCGCCGCACACTGGCGCTACAAGGAAGGCGGCGGGCGCGATGCCAACTATGAGCGCAAGATTGAGTGGGCACGCCGCGTACTCGATCCCGCCGCCAGCACTGGCGGTGAAAGTGATCTCATCGATTCAATGCGCGCCAACCTGTTCACTGATCGCATCTACGCGCTGACGCCACGTGGCGAGATCGTCGACCTGCCGCGCGGCGCCACGCCACTCGATTTTGCCTACCATCTGCACACCGAGCTTGGCCACAGCTGCCGCGGCGCGAAAGTCGACGGGCGCATCGCACCGCTGACCCAACCGCTGAGCAACGGCGCACTGGTCGAAATCATTGCTGGCCGCAAGGGTGGCCCAAGCCGCGACTGGCTGGCTGCCGATGGTGCATTTCTGGCCTCCAGTCGCAGCCGCGCGAAAGTACGCGCCTGGTTTCATCAGCAGGATGCGCTCACGGCAGCAAAGCGGGTCGACGACACGCGCCTGGCCGCGGCGCCCGTATCAGTCGCGCCGGCTGCGCGTGCCGCACGCCCGGCCCGCGCCGCGCCGCGCGCGCGCTCGGCCATTGAGATTGAAGGCGTGGGCGATCTGCCCACGACCATGGCACGCTGCTGCGCACCGGTGCCGCCTGAAGCGATTGCCGGGTATCTTACCCTCGGTCGCGGTGTGACCATTCATGCCGCTCAGTGTCGTGGCCTGGCGCGCATGGGTACGCTCAAACCCGAGCGGGTACTGAAAGTAGACTGGCACAGCGGCGATGAACTACTGATGCCGGTCACCATTCGCGTCGAGGCCTTCGATCGACGCGGACTATTGCGCGACGTCTCGGATGTAATGGCCCTCGAACACCTGAGTATTGCCGGGGTCACTTCCAACACTGATCCTGCCGATCGCATCGCCACGATCGAGATGCGCACTGCGGTGCGTGACCTTGCCCAGCTGCGACTGGTGCTCAAACGGCTGCGCGCCGTGGCCAATGTGCTTAAGGCGGAACGCCGCGGCTAGGCGAGCGCTACCCGGTACAGCTCCAGCAACTTACCCCAGGCGCGCTCGGCGTCGGGCTTGTTGTAAATTGCAGTGCCGTTCTGCGCCGGCATATCCGGCACGCACCAGCCGTGCTGCGCCCCTGAGTAGACTTCGATAGCCGCGACCACCTGCGCGGCAGCGCAGGCCGTGCGCAGGGTATCCTTGGCTTCAGGCTGGTGTACATCGTCGTTCGCGGCGATGGCAAAATACATCTGTGCCTTGAGCTTCGGAATCAGCAGGTGCGGGCTATCCGGCTTGTCGGTCACCAGGCCGCCGCCGTGGAAAGACGCACCAGCGCCCACGCGCTCAGGGTTGGCGGCCGCCGTCCTCATGACCAGCGGCCCGCCCATGCAGTAACCCTGGGTGCCGATCTTCCTGGCTTTGCTCACCGTTCGCTGCGAATCGAGGAAGGCAATGAAGGCCCGGGCATCGGTTTCCACCGCGCCCGCAGCGGTGAGCGGGCCAACCAGCGGCGGCAGCTTTGCGCGATCCGCCTCATTCCCGAAATTGAACGAGGAGATATCGCCAAAGACCGGCGCCTTCGCCGTGCGGTAAAATGGATTGGGCACGAGCACCGCGTAACCCGATGCCGCCAGGCGCCTGCCGAACTCACGAAAAACGGGACGCAAACCAAAGATGTCGGTCCAGATCAGCACCCCGGCATGCGCGCCTTTCCCGGGATGGTAGAACGCCGCATCGCAGTTGCCATCGGCGGTCCTGATCGCGACCTCCTGCTCCACTACTGCCAGCGGCGCGGCGGCGCTCGATCGCGTGGCGGCCACGAGCCCGGCGGCTGCGGACCAGCCGACGAATTCACGCCGTGACCTATCGTGACTGCTCATGCACCGTCCCTCCTGATTCAACGATTGATATTGTCGATCGCCCGCTTGTCAGCGGCCAGCGCCGCCTCATGCAACGCTTCCGAGAGCGTCGGATGCGCGTGGATGGTGCGCTGCAAATCTTCAGCACTGCCACGAAACTCCATCGCCAGCACCGCTTCAGCGATCAATTCGCCGGCCATCGGCCCGATGATGTGCACGCCCAGTATTTCATCGCTGGCCTGCGCAGCGACAATCTTCACGAAGCCGGCGGATGCTTCCATGGCGCGCGCCCGACCGCTGGCGGCAAACGGAAATACGCCGGTCTTGATCGCAACCCCGGCGGCCGTCGCCTGCTGTTCGCTTTGCCCTGCCCAGGCTATTTCGGGCGCGGTGTAGATAACCGAAGGAATCAGCGCGTAGTTCAGGTGCGCGTATTTACCGGCGATGCGATCGGCAACCGCGAGGCCTTCTTCCTTACCCTTGTGCGCCAGCATGGGGCCACGTACCACATCGCCCACGGCCCAGACATTTTCCACACCGGTTGCGCAAGTGTCGTCCACCTTGATGAAACCACGCTCGTCAATTACCACACCGGTAGCCGCGCCCAGCAGACCTTCCGTGTACGGCCGGCGACCCACGGCGACCACCAGCACATCAGCCATCAGCGATTGCTCGCCCTTGCTATCGGCATAACGCACTGCCACGCCATCCTTGCCGGCCTTGGCAGCGCTGACTTTTGCACCCAGCCGGATCTCGAGCCCGAGTTTTTTAAAGTGCCTGGCCGCCTCGACAGCCACCTGCTGATCAGCCATGGGCAACAGCGCCTCGAGCGCTTCAAGCACCACGACCTGCGCGCCCAGGCGCCGCCAGACACTGCCAAGCTCCAGGCCAATCACACCGGCACCAATGACGCACAGGCGTTTGGGAACAGCTTCGAGTTCGAGCGCGCCCCAGGAATCGATGATCTGCCTGCCATCGAAGGGGAGCGATTTCAGCTCCATCGGCACCGAACCACTGGCGAGCACTACATGACGCGCGCGCAGCGACTGCTTCGAATCATCGAAGCCGGTCACCTCCACCATTCGTCCGGGCATCAGCCTGCCGTGACCGACCAGTGCCGTGACGCCCGCCGCCTTGAGCAACGAGAGAATCCCGCCCGTCATGTTCCTGACGATGCCGGCCCGACGTTTCTGCATGGCCGCCAGATCGAGCGTCAGGCCACTCGCCTTGATGCCGTGCACAGCGAATTCGTGTTGCGCCCGATGCCACAGTTCGGAAGACTCCAGCAGCGCTTTGGAGGGAATGCACCCGGCATTCAGACAGGTGCCGCCAAAGGCATTGCTGCCGTCGCGATTGCGCCAGCCATCGATGCAGGCCACCTTGAGGCCGTTCTGGGCGGCGCGAATCGCCGCCGGGTAACCGGCCGGGCCACCGCCAATCACCACCACATCAAAATCCACCATAGGCTCACACTCCGAGCAGCATGCGGCCCGGATCTTCCAGGCAATCTTTGACGGTTACCAGAAACTGTACCGCTTCGCGCCCATCGATGATGCGATGATCGTAGCTGAGCGCCAGGTACATGATGGGGCGCGCTACCACGGCGCCTTCCACCACCATCGCTCGCTGCTGGGTCTTGTGCATGCCGAGAATGGCGCTTTGCGGCGCATTGACGATCGGCGTCGACAACATGGACCCGAACACGCCGCCGTTGGTGATGGTGAAAGTGCCGCCGGTCAGATCATCGAGCGAAATCGTGCCCTCGCGCGCGCGCTTCGAGAAACCGGCAATACCGCGCTCAATGCCGGCAAAATCGAGCGCATCGGCATCGCGCAGCACCGGCACCATGAGCCCACGCTCGGTGGAAACCGCCACGCCGATGTCGAAGTATTGGTGATAGACGATATCCGTGCCCTCCACCGAGGCATTGATCACCGGATAGCGCTGCAGGCCTTCGATGGCGGCCTTGACGAAAAAAGCCATGAATCCGAGCTTCACGCATGCTGCTTTTCGAAACCCTCTTTGTAGCGCGCCCGCAGTTCATTGACCTGCGTCAGATCGACTTCATTAAAGGTGGTCAGCAGCGCCTGGGTCGACTGTGCCTTCACCAGACGCTCGGCGATGCGCTGGCGCAGGCGGGTCATGGGCACGCGCTGCTCGGCGCGCGCACCGCGCGCGACTGTCGGCTGCTCGGCGACTGGCCTGGCCACGGGCTCCACCGCAATACCCTTGCCGGCGGTGATCAGATCAGATTTCGAAGCGCGCCCGCCCTTGGCGGCGGCGGCAATCACAGAACCGCTCAAGCCCAGCTCCTCGGCGACCCGCTGCGCGGCCGGCCCCAGCTTGGGTGCGGCCGCGGCGCCAGCCGTCGCGGGCGCGCCGCCAGCCGGCGCCGGCGCGGCGCTCGCCGCAGCTTTAGCGCCGGTCCCGCCAGGGGCCGCCACGGCTTTGACGCCCGCTACGGGGCCAGGCGCAATAATTGCCAGCAATTCGCCGCTTTTGACGCTGGTACCCGCCGGGATGCGAATTTCTTGTAGCACCCCGGAGCTCGTCGCCGGCACTTCCAGCACCACTTTATCGGTCTCCAGATCAGCCAGATTTTCATCGCGGCTGACACTCTCACCGGGTTGCTTGCGCCAGGCCACCAGCGTCGCGTCGGCGACTGACTCGGGCAACTGTGGCACGCGAATTTCTACGCTCATGAGCTCTTCCTCTTTTGCGATGTGGCACGCGACGTCAAGCGCACCGCCTGCTCGGCCGCGTCAGCATTGAGTGCGGTCTGCACCAATTGCCGCTGTTCGGCCTCGTGCAGGCGCGCTAGCCCCGTAGCAGGCGCCGATGCCGAGGCACGCCCGGCGTAGTACACGGCCCGGCGCTCACCGGCGAGATCCTCGAGACGATGCCGTATCTGGTACCAGGCGCCCTGGTTTTGCGGCTCTTCCTGGCACCACACCAGATCGACGGCGTTGGGATAGCGAGCCAGCACCGCCTGATACTCCGTCACCGGGAACGGGTACAGCTGCTCGATGCGTACCAGTGCCACCTTGCTGCTGCCGGTCGCGCGGCGCGTGCGCAGCAGATCGAAATAGACCTTGCCGCTGCAGAACACCACGCGCTCGACCTGTTCGGGCTGCAGCTCATCGAGCTCATCAATAATGTTGGCGAAGCCACCGGCGCTCAGATCGCTTAAGGTCGACACCGAGAGTTCATGGCGCAACAGACTCTTGGGCGTCATGACGATCAGCGGCTTGCGCAGTGGCCGCAGCATCTGCCGTCGCAACATGTGAAACATCTGCGCTGGGGTCGATGGCACGCACACCTGCATATTGTTCTCGGCACACAATTGCAGGAAGCGCTCGAGCCGGGCGGAAGAATGTTCCGGCCCCTGCCCTTCATAGCCATGCGGCAGGAACAGCGTCAGGCCGCTGAAGCGCCCCCACTTGGCCTCGCCAGATGAAATGAACTGATCGATCAATACCTGTGCGCCGTTGACGAAATCTCCAAACTGCCCTTCCCAGATCACCAGACAATCCGGGCTGGTGGCTGAATACCCGTATTCAAAGCCCAACACCGCTTCCTCCGACAGCACCGAGTCGATGATGGCGACGCGCGGCTGCCGATCCTTGATGTGCTGCAGGGGAATATAGCGACGCGGCGAACCCTGATCGTGCAGCACAGCGTGACGATGGAAAAACGTGCCACGACCAACATCCTGCCCGGAAAGCCGGATGGCAAAATCAGCGTCGATGAGGGATGCGTAGGCCAGGGTCTCGGCGCAGCCCCAGTCGATCGGCAGTTCGCCGGCCAGCATCTTCGAGCGGTTGACAACGATCTGGGCGACGCGCGGATGCAGCGTAAAGCCCTCGGGATACTGCAGGATGCGCCGACCAAGACTCGCAAGCTTGGCAGCGGGCAGCGCGGTCGTGATCGACTCCTGCGTATCGACATGCTGATAGCGCGACCAGTCGACCGTGAACTGGTTGCCGATCATGCCGAGTGACGGGTGCAACTGATGGCGCCCTTCATCCAGTGCATTGCGATAGTGCTCGACCATCTGCAAGGCTTCGGCCGCGCTCAGCACCCCATCGCTGACCAGTCGCTCGGCGTAGAGTTTTCGTACCGGCGGGTGCTGGCGTATTGCCTGATACATCTGTGGTTGGGTGGCCGCCGGCTCATCGGCCTCGTTGTGTCCGAGGCGCCGATAGCAGACCAGATCAATGACGATGTCCTTGTGAAACTGCTGTCGGTAGCGCAGCGCAAAGCGCGTCGTGAAAATGACCGCCTCGGCATCATCACCGTTCACATGCAGGATCGGCGCTTCGATCATCTTGGCGACGTCGCTGCAATAAAGCGTGGAACGCGCGTCCTGCGGATCGCTGGTAGTAAAGCCCACCTGATTGTTGATCACGACGTGAATCGTGCCGCCGGTGCCATAACCGCGGGTCTGTGAGAGTTGCAGCGTCTCCATGACCACGCCCTGCCCCGCGAAGGCGGCATCGCCGTGGATCAGCACCGGCAGCACCTTGTCGCCGCGCGCATCGTTGCGCCGTTCCTGGCGCGCGCGTACCGAGCCTTCCACTACCGGATTGACGATCTCAAGGTGCGAGGGATTAAATGCCAGTGCCACGTGCACGTTGCCGCCCGGCGTGCGCAAATCAACGGAAAAGCCCTTGTGATATTTCACATCGCCGGAGCCGACAGGCTGGTGATGCTTGCCTTCAAACTCGGAAAACAGATCGCCTGGCGACTTACCCAGCACGTTGACCAACACATTCAGCCGGCCGCGATGCGCCATGCCGATGATGGATTCCTCGACGCCGCCGCGGCCGCCTTCCTGCACCAGATCGTCGAGCAGCGCAATCAGCGCCTCAGCACCTTCGAGCGAGAAGCGCTTCTGGCCGACGAAGCGCGTATGCAGGTAGCGCTCCAGGCCCTCCGCTGCCGTGAGCTGCCAGAGAATATTGCGGCGCTCTTCCACAGTGAATTGCGCGCGTACCCGGCCGAGCTGAAATTCATCCTGTAACCACAGGCGTTCTTCAGTATTGGAGACATGCGCAAACTCGGCGCCGATCGAGCCGCAATACACCTGCTCAAGTCGCGCCAGAATATCCCGCAGTGGCGCACGCCGCGGCAGCCACTCGTTGCGAGCGCTGGTGTAGAACTCGGTATCCATGTCGGACTGGGTAAGCCCGACGTACTCGGGGTCGAGCACATAAGGTCGTTCGCGCTGCATCAGCCCGAGAGGATCGATACGCGCGATCAGATGGCCGCGATTGCTGTAGGTCTGCACCAGGCGCGAAACCACGCCCTGCTTTTCACCGTCGGCAAGCACTGTTGGCGCGCCGCTGCTGCTGTGGGGTGTTGCCCTTTGCGCACCTGCTGGCAACGCGTCGAACAGCGCGCGCCAACCCGCGTCGACCGACTCGCGACTCTCAAGGTAGCGCTCATACAGGAATTCAACATAAGCGGCATTGCCGCCCGAAAGCGGCGTGGAGGCGGTCAATTCGGCAAGCGTGGGGTCCATACTCAAGGCTGTAGACATGACATAAGCCAGAGTCTAGTGTAGCCGACGAGGGTGTTTCCTGCCCTTCAATAACGTCCGCGGGGAGATTCTATGAAACGCACGGGTTCGGCGATCTGGCATGGTGATCTCAAGAGCGGCGCCGGTGCATTGGCCACGCACAGTGGCGTGCTAAAGGAGACCCCCTACACTTTTGCCTCGCGCTTTGAGGCCGCCGGACAGACTAACCCGGAAGAGCTGATTGCCGCTGCGCATGCCGGGTGTTTTACGATGGCGCTCACGGCCGCTCTGGGCAAGGCTGGCTTTACGCCCAAACGTCTGGCCACGCAGGCCACTGTGACGCTGCAGCAGATCGATGGCGCCTGGACCATTTCCAGAGTTCACCTCGAGACCGAAGCCTGGGTGCCTGGCATCGCTGCGGCGCAGTTTGACAGCATCGCTGCCGAGGCCAAGGCAAACTGCCCGGTCTCGCGCCTGCTGCGCGCGGAAATTACCTTGCACACCAAACTTGAACCCCTGTAACGTGCGGCGCTCACCATTGGGGAGCCCGTAACGATGATTCCGGCAGCCGCAGGGCTGGAGCGCCTGCGCGAAGGCAACCGGCGTTTTGTCGCCGAAGCGCGTAACAGCGATCAACAACAGGGTCGCCTGCGGCGCCAGGCGCTGATGGCGGGCCAGGAACCCTTTGCCATCATCCTCGGTTGCTCCGATTCACGCGTGCCGGCCGAGATCGTGTTTGATCAGGGCCTGGGTGACCTGTTCGTGATCCGTGTCGCCGGCAATGTGGTTGCCGCTTCACAGATAGGCAGCGTCGAGTTCGCCGCCGAACGCCACGGTACGCGCCTGGTGGTAGTGCTCGGACATTCGCAATGCGGCGCCATCCAGGCAACCCTGGAAGATCTGCAGCGCCCCAGCGAGCAACGCTCGCGCAACCTGCGCTCGATCGTTGATCGCGTGCGCCCATCGATCGAAACACTGCTGGAAACTGAGCTGCGTCACGACCATCAGGCGCTGATGCGTCACGCCGTGCGCGCCAACATCCGGGTCTCGGCCTATCACCTGCGACACGGCTCCGAGATCCTCGAACAGCTGATTGAGGACAACGGTCTGCTGGTGGTGGGCGCCGAGTACTCCCTGGAGACCGGCATCGTCGATTTCTTCGATGGCGTGCCGGCACGCTGAGGCGCCGGTGCTATTGACTAGGGCTAACGGCAGTGCCCGCCAGCACTGATGACATCCGTAAAACGTATGGCACATCTATCGTTGACGACCACCGCCTCGCCATGTGCCACGAGAGTGCCGTTGACGAGTACATCAAAAGCCTCACTGGTATCGCGATCCAGTCCGATAACCGAGCCCGCGGTAAGCTGCAGCAGCTCGCGTATTGATATGTTGGTCCGCCCGACCTCCAGAGCCACAAGCACCGGCAGGTCCATGATGTCGCCAAGCCCGACCAGCGAAGCCCCGGACGAGGATTGGGTTTCGGCTCGGAAGTTTTCGAGCATGTTCGCCACCGGCATGGCTGCCTTACTCACGAGGCGACCCGCCTGGCCAGTCGGCTTGAAACCTTGACGGCCTGTTGGCCCCGGGAAGCGCCGTAGGTGCCGCGCAGAAACGGCACGCCTTCGGCCAGCAGCGTGGCGTGGCCATCAAAGTCGCAGGGAATGACATCGCCCGGTTTCAGATTCAGCAGCTGCCCAACCGTCAAGGTGGAGTGCCCCAGCAAGGGCACCAGCTCAACATCGACTTCCTCTATTTCCTGGCGCAGCGCCTGGGTCCAGGTCGCGTTGCTGCCGGTACTTTCGCCCTGGGCGCCGGCACCAAGGAGTTCACGGATCGGCTCGAGCATTGAATAAGGCATCGTGACATGCAGTTCGCCGCCACCACCGTCCAGCTGGATGCGGAACGAGGCAACGACGACCACTTCAGTAGGACTGACGATGTTGACAAAATGGGCGTTCATTTCGGAACTCAGATATTCGACCTGCAGCGCGTTCACAGGCGCCCACGCCGCCTGCAGATCGGCAAACGCCTGGCGCAACACCATCTGGATGATGCGCTTTTCAGTGCCGGTAAATTCACGCCCGTCCACCGCGGCGCTGCGTCCGGTGCCACCGAAGAAATTGTCCACCAACGTTGATACCAGTCGTGAGTCAAGTACGAACAGGGCGGTGCCGCGCAGCGGCGCAAGCCTGACCAGATTCAGACTGGTTGGCAGGCGCAGGCTGTGCGCGTATTCGCTGAATTTAAGCAGCTGCACGGGCGCCATGGTGATTTCCGGTTCGCGCCGCAACATGTTGAAGAGCCCGACACCCAGTGCCCGCGCAAAACGCTCATGAATCATCTCCAGTGTGAGCATCCGCCCGCGCACCACGCGGACATGCGTCGCCATGTCATAGGCACTGACCACACCAGGCACGGACGCGCCCGATTCGACCTGTACTTCACTGCTATCGACACCCTTGAGCAGAGCGTCAAGCTCCTCCTTTTCGAGAACTTCGGCGCTGGCGTTCATGAACTAACTTACCTGGTAGCACGGCTTGCGATGCGTCTGAATATGCAATTCGTATGCCGGCCCAGCAATGTGAACTGGTTCTCAATGCCTCAGCCCCGGGACCCGGAAACCGCCGGTTTTCCAGCGCCGGCGCGCTCAGCTGACCCGGCGACCCGCTGGTTCGCCACTCATCGCGTGGTCTCAACAACCTGCGCCACCAGCTGCCGCTCGCCGCGCAGCGAGTTGGCGACCAGGCAGACTTTCTCGGCGCGCTCCATCAATTCCTGCGCCTTGGCATGATCGGCGCCTGCGCCCACCGTCAGCGTGGCACGGGTCGTGAATTTTGAAAACTGCGTCACGCCAGCGACTCGCTCCAGCACCCCATCGACCTGACAGTCCAGCTGCTCCCAGCTGAACTTGGCCGCCCGCGACACGCCGCGGAACGTCAGGATGAAGCAGTTGGCCACCGCCGCAACCAGCAGTGTCTCGGGTGACCACAGGTCCCCTGGTCCATCGAACTCCGGCGGGGGCGCGGTGTTGATATCGGCCACGCCCTGCGAGGAGACGGGAACTGTACCGCTCGGCGATCCGTGTGCGGTGACGATGTAGGTATGCGGATAGGGTTTCATGGTTGTTCCTGGTCAGCTTTGCAGGCGTCGTATTCCCAAGGCCCTGAGCATGTACTTCTCATACAGGGGCTCGGAGTGGCCGCGTTTCATCTTGTAGATGAAATATTTTTCGAACGCCACCTTCGCCCAGTGTACCCAACGGCCCATCCTGATCCAGTTTACGTTGCGTGGCGGAATCTGCGGCAAGGCGACAAAGACCGCGCCCGTGCTGCCCATATCGGCGAGGCAGATGGCATTCCAGGAACCCTTCGCGGTGGCGGGTTGCCCGGAAATATCCGCGACAATGTTTTTCACGATCGCGGTGACCATGGTTTCAATCATGTAGCCGGTTTTTGGCGCGCCGGTGGGCACCGGGGTCAGCTCCACCGGTGGGATGGCAATACACACGCCAGCCGCAAAGATGTTGGGAAATTTCGGGCTCCGCTGGTGATCATCGACGATGACAAAGCCACGCGGGTTGCACAGACCGTCCACCGCAGCAACCGCATCGACACCTTTGAATGCCGGCAGCATCATGGACAGTTTGAACGGCAGCTCGTGTTGCTTCACTGTTTGGCCATTGGCATCGACTTCGGTGACGAACATCTTCCCGGGCTCGATCCTTGTCACCCTGGCGTTGGTGATCCAGTTGATATCGTTATTGCGGAATTCTGATTCCAGCAACCCCTTGGAGTCTCCCACACCGCCAAGTCCGAGGTGCCCGATGTAGGGTTCACTCGTAATGTAGGTCATGGGCACCTTGTGCCGCAGTCGACGCCGCCGCAGATCGGTGTTCAGAATAAAACTGAACTCATAGGCTGGCCCGAAACAACTGGCCATCGGCATGGCGCCGATGATGACCGGACCCGGGTCCTTAAGAAATTCCTGGTACGCCTCCCAGGTTCGCTCCGCGTGATCGGCGGTGCAGATCGACTGGGTAAACCCGCCGTCGGGGCCAGATCCTGGAACTTCTGCGAACGAGAGCTTCGGTCCGCTAGTGATGAGCAGGTAGTCATACGGCAGGCTGCTGCCGTCGGCGAGTTCCAGGCAATTGTGCGCGGCATCGATCCTGGCAACAGGCTTGGCGATGAAATCTATATTGCGGCGCTTCAGATGCCGGGCAATTGGAAAAGTGATGGCGGAGCGCTTGCGCCACCCGACCGCCAGCCACGGATTGGAGGGCACGAACTGAAAGTAGTCCACGGCGTTGACCACCGTGATGCGATGCGTGGCCTCGAGCGCGTCGCGAAGTTCGTACGCCGCCGGCAGACCGCCGATTCCGCCCCCCAGGATTGCGATGTGCGCCATGGTTATGTCTCCCGACTTGGTAAGTTCATATTTGTCAGTGCGGTTCCGGCGGAGCCAGGCCAAGCCGGTGATCGATCTGCTCCAGATCACCGGCACCGAGCTCGCCTGCTGCCGCCTTGAGTTGCAGCCCCGCCAGAAACCACTCGCTTTGCGCGCGTTGAAAATCAGCCCCGGAGCGTTGATAGTCCGCTTCGGCGCCGAGCAACTCCAGAGCGGTGCGACCACCCACCTCGGCGCCCAGACGTGTGGCATCGCGACGACTCGCCGCGGAGGCCCGCAAGCGCTGCAACGCCTGCACCCGCGCCGCCGCGGTCGTGAGCGACAACCACGCCGTGCGCGCCTGCTGCCTGACCTGCTGGTCGGCGCCCTTCAGTTCGGCCTCAGCCTGGTGCGCTTGTGCCCGCGCCTCGTGCCGCTGAGCGCTGCGCATGCCGCCGGTGAACAACGGTACCGAGGCCTGGACACCAATACTCACCTGGCGTCCGTTGATCTCAGTGGCGCCGAAGTCGCCATTGCCATGCAAAGCGTCTTGCCCGAGCTGTGCGACCAGACTCACCCGCGTTGCGGTCAGTGCGCCGTATCGATTTACCTGCTCGGCCGCCGAGCTCGCCGCCAGCTGCTGAATCGCCAATGCCGGGCTGCCGCTGATGGCGCGCCGCGTCCAGATATCCAGTGCATCGGGTATCGGCAGCTGCGCGGTTGCCGACTCGTGCAGCACGCCCAGGTCGGCAGCATCCAGTCCGGTCAGATCGCTGAACGCTGCCTCGCTTAAAGTAACCGCGCTGCCGGCATCAAGCTCCTCAACGCCGATAGCATCCGCGTTGGCCTGCGCCTCACGCATGTCAGTGGCCGGAATGTCGCCGGCCTCATAGCGCGCCTGCGCTTCGGCGCGGGTCGTTTCTGCGGCAGCACGTAACCGCACCAGAGTCTGCAGCTGGGCACGCGCGTTGAGCACCTCGAAATAGACCCTGGCCGTGCGCAGCATGAGCTCCTGCTCGGCCGCCCGGTACTGAGCCTCGGCAATGCGCGCCGAATTGCTCTGGGTCCTGGCATCGGCAAAACGGGCGGCGTCGAACAACGGCTGCTCTGCAACCAATGCCCAGCGTGTCGCAATGCCCGCGCTGACGTTGGTCTGAAAATCGACACCACTGGTGCTGCCGAACCCAGGGGCCGAAAAGAAGGCCCCCTGCGTGCGGCTGTCCAGATCACTTCGTCCGACGCTCCCGGTAGCCCAGAGTGAGGGCAACCATAACGCTCTGGCTTCGGACCGGCGTGCGCGCCCGGCCTCGCGTTGCGCCTGGGCAGCAGCAAACTTCGGATCGTGCTCCACGGCCGCACGCCAGGCGTCCGACACGGTGATGCCACCGGCCGAAGCCACTACGGAAGCTGCGGCCGTTGCCAACAGGAGTATTGCCGGAGCGAGTCGCATGGGTGGTGCGCCGGTGTCAATCGCTGCTGGCGCGCAGACCCAGGCCGCGCAGCATGCGCTCCATGAGGCACCAGCGTGTCAGGCCGCTTTGCAGCAGGTTCACGCCGACGAACGCCGTGAACCACAACCAGTAGCTGCTGTGGTAGATCGGACTGCCCGGCACGCCGAGCGCAAGTGACAGCAAAATGAATGATCCGGCGATGACACGGGTGAGTTGCCAGGAAGTCATGGTGTTTGCTCCGGTAATGCAGGTTGTGGCTGAGGTAGTGACATGGGGTGCGCGTGGCGATACACGGCGTAATAAAGCAGCGGAATCACGACCAGGGTCAGAACGGTCGAGACCAGAATGCCGAAGATCAACGAGATCGCGAGCCCATTGAAGATGGGATCGCTCAGGATGAACAGGGCGCCCAGCATTGCTGCCAGAGCGGTGAGCACGATCGGCTGCGCACGCGTGGCGGCCGAGCGAATCACGGCCTCGCGGAACTCCACCCCCGCGCTAAGTTGCAGATTGATGAAGTCGACCAGCAGGATGGAGTTGCGCACGATAATTCCGGCCAGAGCGATCATGCCAATCATCGAGGTAGCCGTGAACTGCGAGTGCAGCAGGGCGTGGCCGGGCAGCACACCCAGAATCGTCAGCGGAATCGGCGCCATGATGATAAGCGGTGTGACATAGGAGCCAAACTGGGCCACCACCAGCAGGTAGATCAGGATCAGGCCGACGGCATAGGCCGCGCCCATGTCGCGGAAGGTCTCATAAGTGATCTGCCATTCCCCATCCCACTTCAGGGCGTAGCCGCGATAGGGATCGGAGGGCTGAGAAACAAAGTACTCGCTGATGCCGCCACCATCCGGCGCCACGATGCGGCCTATCGCCCCGCGCATGGCAAACATCCCATAGAGCGGGCTATCGAGCTTGCCCGCCATGTCAGCGGTGACGTACACCAGCGGCAGCAGGTCCTTGTGGAAGCGTGGCTGCTCGACCCAGGTGTTGCTTACCTCGACCAGGGAGCCGAGCGGGACCAGCGCACCGTTGGCGGCGCGCACGCCCAGGCTCAGCGCGGCATCGAGGGAGCCGTGCGTACTGTCGGGCAGTTGCAGACGCAGCGGCGCTGGATATTTACTCGCATCTTCAAGGTAGCTCGCATCTTCACCGGCAATGCCTGCGCGCAGTGTGCTCACGATCTCCGCATCGTTGACGCCCAGACGCGCGGCCTTCGGCCGGTCGATGGACACCCGCTGGCGCGGCGCTGCAGTAATATATGAGGCGTCCACGTCGACGATGCCCGGCGCACGCAGAAACGCCGTCCGCACTGCCTGCGCAACCCGCAGTCGACCCGCGTCATCCGGACCATAAATCTCAGCAACGATAGGAGCGAGTACCGGTGGACCCGGCGGCACTTCGACCACCTTGACGATGCCGCCATGACGACGCGCTATTGAGGCCAGCGCCGGACGCAGCCGCTCGGCGATCGCGTGGCTCTGATCGCGGCGTTGGTTCTTGTCCACGAGATTCACCTGGATGTCTCCCAGCGTGCCCCCTAAGCGCTGGTAGTACTGGCGCACCAGGCCATTGAAGTTTATGGGTGCCGCAAGACCGGCGTACACCTGGTAATTACTTACTTCCGGAACCTGCGCGAGATAGCGGCTCATGTCGGCCAGCGTCGCGGCAGTGCGTTCGAGCGGCGTTCCAGCCGGCATGTCGAGGACCACCTGAAACTCCGACTTGTTGTCGAAGGGCAGCATCTTGAGCACGACCCATTGAATCGCCGGCAAGGCGATGGCCAGCAGAATCAACACCCCTACCCCCGCCCACAAGCGCCGGCGATTACGCTGCCCGCGCAGCGGATCCAGAAACGGCACGAACAGGCGCCGGAATGCGGGTTCGAGGCGCGCCGACCAGCTTGAGTGAGCACCGCTGGCATCCGGCCGCAACCACAACCGCGCGAGCCACGGCGTCAGCACGAATGCCACCGCCAGCGAGATCAGCATGCCCATGGAGGCATTGATCGGGATCGGGCCCATGTAGGGACCCATCAGGCCACCGACAAAGGCCATCGGCAGGAGCGCCGCAATGACGGTGAGCGTCGCGAGGATCGTCGGCCCGCCTACTTCATCCACGGCCTCGGGGATGATCTCGCTCAGTGCCCGCTCGGGTGTGAGCTGCAGGTGACGATGAATGTTTTCCACCACCACAATGGCATCATCGACCAGGATGCCGATCGAGAAGATCAGCGCGAACAGGCTGACGCGATTGAGCGTGAAACCCCAGGCCCAGGAAGCGAACAACGTCGCCGTCAACGTCAGGGCTACGGCAATACCAACGATGGCCGCTTCCCGTCGACCCATTGCGAAGAACACCAGTGCCACGACGGCGGTGGTCGCAAACAGCAGCTTCTCGATGAGTTTGAGGGCCTTCTCGTTGGCCGTCGCGCCGTAGTCGCGCGAGATCTCCACGCCCACTCCCTCGGGAATCACGGTGTTGTGCAGTTCGGCGATGCGCTCACGCAGGCGCGAGGTGACCGCCACGGCGTTCTCGCCGGGTTTTTTGGTGACGCTCAGGGTCACGGCTGGAAACTCGGCGGCATGCTTGCCCGCCGTGCCGTACCAGACGTAGTGTTCAGGGGGTGGTGGGCCGTCATTGACGCGGGCAACGTCACGCAGGAACACCGGACGACCGGCATGCACGCCGACGACGAGATCGGCCACCGCATCGGCGTTCTCCAGCAACCCGCCGCCGTCGATCGCGACGGCTTCATCGCCACGGACAATATTGCCGGCCGGCAACCCTGAGTTGACCGACTGCAGGGTGCGGCGCAGATCCGCAATCGTAACGCCCACGGCGCGCAGCGCCTGCGGATCGAGAACAATGTTGATCGCGCGCTTCGGCCCGCCGAGCGAGAGCACTTCCCGCGTTCCCGCCACGCGTTTGAGATCGGACTCCATGGCGTGGGCAATGCGCTCAAGTTCGAAGCCGCCACTGCCCGGCCGCTGATCATAGAGAGTAGCGGTCAGAATCGGGACATCATCAATGCCCTTGGGCTTGACAATCGGTTCCCCGACACCGAGCCCAGCGGGTAGCCAGTCGCGATTGGAATTAAGCGTGTCATAGAGACGCACCAGTGCCTCGATCCTGGGCACGCCGACTTTGAACTGCACCGTGATGATGGCCATTCCAGGCCTCGACACCGACATCACGTGTTCGAGGCCCGCCATCTGCCCGAGCACCTGTTCGGCAGGGCCCGCGACGGATTGCTCCACCTGCCGCGCCGAGGCGCCAGGATAGGGAATCAGCACGTTGGCCATGGTCACATTGATCTGCGGCTCTTCTTCCCGCGGCGTCACCAGGGCCGCGAACAGTCCCATCAGCAACGCCACCAGTGCCAGCAGCGGCGTGATGCGCGCGGACTGGAAATACCTGGCAATGCGCCCAGCGACACCCATGAGATTGCCTACGGCCGCCCGGCAGCCACAGGATCGAGCGCGATCTGTTCACCGGCCTGCAACCCCGCCAGCACCGTCACCGAATTGCCGCTCACCGGGCCGAGCCGTAGCTGGCGCAAATGCGCAGCACCGTTGGCAGCCACCACGTAAACAGCGGTGACTTCGCTGCGCCGCAGGAGCGCGCTGAGCGGGATGCGCAGCTGCGACGTGGAGTCATGCAGCGGCAACAGGAGCCTGGCGAACTGCCCTGGCTTAAAGCCACTCCCCGTCGGCAGCTCTGCCCGCACCTCAACACTATGGGTCGCGGGATCAATGGCGGCAATCACCCGCCAGGATGCGATCACTATGGGCGCAGCGTCAGCGACTACCAGCTGGGCCAGCTGGTCTGACTGGACACGCGCCGCCAGCGATTCAGGCAGCTGCGCAATCACGCGCAGCGCTGCTGGGTCATAGAGAGCCAGGAGTGGCATACCAGGTGTCGCCAGATCCCCGGCGCTCACCCAAAGATCAGTGACATGGCCGGAATAAGGCGCCGTCACGGTGTGCCAGGCGGCGCGTGTACGGGCGCCCTGCGCCTGGGCCGCAGTGACCTGAGCCTCGGCCTCGGCCGAGGCCAAAGCCGCCTCCGCGCGTTGCAGAGCAGCGGCGCTGAGGTAATTCTGCGCCTGCAGCCGCTGCGTGCGGGCAAAGTCCGCACGTGCGCTGACCAGCCGCGCGGCAGCGCCACGTGCCGCCGCGCTGCTGGCGACGAGCGCATCCGCGGACTCACCCGCATCGATCTGAATCAGTGGCTGGCCCGCCCTGACGGCGTCGCCGTTGCGCACCAGCACTGTTATGACGCGACCCGAGACCTGCGAACCAAGGGTGCCTTGCCTTACGGCCTCAATGGTGCCGGTAGCAGCATAGCGCTCACTTGCCGGCTCGGCACGAACCGTAAAAGTGCCCGGTGGTGCAGCCCCCGCCAACGGGCTGAGCAGGATTCCCGCAACGCCAATTGCCGACCACGACTTCATTGCATACTCTCCTTGCTCCGGTTACTATATCGTTGTATAGTGATATATGCAACGGGAGATAGATACCGATGAAGGCACTGGATGATCGGGCGCTGGGCCAGGTGGCCGAATACTTTCGGGCACTCTCGGAGCCCATGCGACTTCGGATCCTGAACTCTTTGCGCGAGAAAGCACGCAATGTCGGTGCGCTCACCAGACTGCTCGATTGCAGTCAGGCCAACGTCTCCAAGCACCTGGCGACACTCATGCGCCACGGCCTGGTGGAACGCTCGACCCAGGGCACCACCGCTTTTTATCGCATCGCCGACCCGCGCGTGTACCAGCTGTGTGATCTGGTCTGTGGCCACATGGCACAACGCTTTGTCAGCCAGGCGCAGCTGTGGGGCGCGCGGGCGCCGGCGTCCCGCGCCAAGCGCTGAGCGCTGAGCGCCAGGAACCGGGCGGGAAGATCTACCGGGGCTTGAGGCTGGCGCCCGCGGGCTGCGAACTCGGCGCAATGGCCGTCAATATCCCCTGCAATAGCCGCAGCGGCGCTGGCGGGCAGCCTGGAATCTGCACATCGACCGGAATCACGCTGGCAACGCAACCAATGCTGGCATAGCTCGCGCCGTATATGCCACCCGTGCAGCCACAATCGCCGACCGCCACGACAATTTTTGGATCGGGTGTAGCAGCGTAAGTGCGCAGCAGCGCCGTTTCCATATGCCGCGAGACCGGCCCGGTGACCAGCAGCAGGTCGGCATGACGGGGACTGGCAACGAAGCGTACTCCTAAGCCTTCAATGTTGTAGATCGGGTTGCCAAGTGCATGGATCTCCAGTTCGCAGCCGTTGCACGAGCCCGCATCGACATGGCGGATGCACAAAGCGCGGCCAATGACCGAGAGGATATTTTCCTGCAGCGCAGCGCGCAGCCGCAGCGACTCGTCGGTGGCGGGAGCCGGCTCGGTGACGATGCCGATACCGGCAATGGTGCGCAGAGTCTTTAACATGATGGTTTAGAGATCGTGGCCGCTGTAGGCAAGATTGAACGATTTATTGATCAACGGAAAATCCGGGACAATATTGCCAATGATGGCATGCTCGAGCGCCGGCCAGTTCTGCCAGGAAGGATCATGTGCGTGACAGCGCTGAATGGCGCCATCGGCACCGACCTGCAACGCAAGCAATACCGGTCCACGCCAGCCCTCGATGAGACCCACCGCCAGGCCGGCGCTGGTCGGCGCAGCGGCGCTCGCCAGCACTGCCCCGGCTGGCAGCTCGCTGGCGATGCGGTCGATCAGCACACAGCTTTCGTGCAACTCGTCGAAGCGCACGGCCACACGCGCAGCGACGTCGCCTTCGTGGCGGACACACTTCGCGACCGCAAACTCATCGTACGGCGGCCACGGTTGATCGACGCGCAGGTCGAAGGCCTGGCCGCTGGCACGCCCGGCGAGGCCGGTGAGGCCCAGCCGCCGCGCGAGCTCCGGCGTTAGCTGCCCAGCGCCCACAAAGCGATCCCGCACTCCAGAATGTTCATCGTAGATCTGTCGCAGGTCGTGGGCGCGGCCGGCAATCTCACGCGTGAGCGCAGCAAGCTCAGCCAGGCGCGGCGCTTCAACATCTTTCGCGACGCCACCGGGCACCAGCCAATCGAATAGATAGCGTTGCCCGAGCGCGGCCGCCATGGCGCGCAGCAGCCGCTCTTTCAATATGGAGAACTGGGTGAGACCAAAGGCAAAACCAGCGTCATTACCCAGGGCACCGAGATCACCGAGGTGATTCTGCAGGCGCTCAAGCTCGAGCGCGAGCGCACGCAGGTAGAGTGCGCGCCGCGGCACCTGAATCTGCATCAGCCCCTCCGCCGCCTGGCAGTAGGCCCAGGAGAATGCCACGGCAGAATCCCCGCAGATGCGGGCCGCGAGGCGCTGTGCTTCGGTAAGCGCCAATTCGGTGAAGCGGCGTTCGATGCCTTTGTGCAGGTAGCCGAGCCGCTCCTCGAGACGCAATACTTTCTCACCCACAATCGAGAAGCGAAAGTGTCCGGACTCAATGATTCCGGCGTGCACGGGCCCGACGGCGATTTCATGCACGCCGTCGCCGTCGACGCGCACGAATTCATAGTCGTCGATCGAGTTGGCGACGATCGCGGGCGGCACGGCCGTGGACTGCAGCGGGTGCCACGATGCGGGCCAGGCGGCGTGACGCAGCCAGGGTCGTCGATCTGGCGCATCGGTGCGGATGCCGCTCAGGTCGAAGGCCGCGCGCTGCATTCGGAGGGCCACGGGAAACAGCTCGTGCAGGCTGCGAGCGGGCTGAGTGATATCGGCCACGGGCAGCGTCACCACCAGCAAGCGCGCCTGGACCAGATAGGCGGCATGCATAGCGGCGCGCTTGGCCGCGTTATCGCTCGCAGTGGCCCATAAGGCCGCCAGCTGACCGCCGGCCGCCGCGACCTCGCGCGCAACCTCAATCCACAAGGTTCCATCAACCAGCAACTCAGCGGCACCAGCGCTGCCAGGCACCGGCTGCGCCTTCGACCACCATCGGCTCAGCGGCACTTCAGTGGCCTCCGATGAGTAGTGCCGCTTCGCGATACCAGTTGGCAAGATAGGGCGGCACGTAGAGGCCCAGCATCAGCACCAGGCCCAGATGCACGAACACCGGCAGCAGCGCGGGCGCATGCGGCAGGCGACGCGCAGTGGTTTCACCGAACACCATCGGCTGCACCTTGCCGAAAATCGCCGCAAAGGCGACGCCCAGCGCCAGCAGTAGAATCGGCGTTGCCCAGGCATGGTCTTTCATCGCCGTGGTGAGAATCAGGAACTCACTGGCAAACACCCCGAATGGCGGCAGGCCAAGAATCGCCAGGGAACCGAGCATGAGGCCCCAGCCAATGGCCGGGCTCAGGGTAAGCAGGCCACGAATATTCTCGATGAGCTGCGAACCCGCCTTTTGCGAGGCATGTCCGACAGTGAAGAAGATCGCCGACTTGGTCAGTGAATGCACCGTCATGTGCAGCAGCGCCGCGAAATTCGCCACCGGCCCACCCATGCCAAAGGCAAAAGTGATAATGCCCATGTGTTCGATGGATGAGTAGGCAAACAGTCGCTTGATATCACGCTGTCGCCACAGCAGAAAAGCGGCCACCACCACCGAAGTCAGGCCAAAGCCCATGAGCATATGCGAGGGCAGTGCCGACTGTAGCGAGCCTTCAACCAGGATTTTGCAGCGGACCACGGCATACATCGCCACATTGAGCAGCAGACCGGAGAGCACGGCGGATATGGGTGTCGGACCCTCCGCATGCGCATCGGGCAGCCAGTTGTGCAGCGGCACCAGCCCCACCTTGGTTCCGTAGCCGGCCAGCAGGAATACGAACGCGAGACTCAGCACCCTGGGCTCGAGCTGGGTCTTGACGACATCCAGATGCGTCCACAGCAACGCCGTGACACCCTCGCCACCCAGTATCTTCTCGGCAGCGAAGTACACCAGCATGGTGCCGAACAGCGCCTGCGCGATGCCAACGCCACAAAGAATGAAATATTTCCAGCCGGCTTCCAGACTCGTTGGCGTGCGGTAGAGCGTCACCAGCAGCACGGTCGAGAGCGTGGCGGCTTCCATAGCCACCCACATGAGGCCGAGATTATTGGTGGTCAGCGCCAGCAGCATGGCGCAGATAAACAGCTGATACATGCTGTGATAGAGCCGCAGGCGCCCCGGACTCAGACGTCCATGAGCCGCCTCGATACGCATATAGGGCCGTGAGAACAATGAGGTCGTGAGTGCCACGAACGAGGTCAGGGTGACCAGAAACACATTGAACGGGTCAATGAAAAACTGCTCGTGGGCTACCAGCAGATTGCCATGCGCTATGACCCGGGCGGTCACCGCGCACGCCGCCCCGAATGTTGCCAGGCTGAAAATCACATTGACGTCCGGCGCCCAGCGCCGCTGACCCCAGATACCAAGCACGGCGGCACCGACCAGCGGGCAGCCGAGCAGCAGCAGGAAGTCCATGCTAGTCATCCTCTTTCAGGGTTTCGAGATGATGCAGGTCGAGACTGTCGAACTGCTCGCGAATCTGAAAAAAGAACACGCCGAGCACCAGCATGGCCACCAGCACATCCAGTGCCACGCCCAGCTCGACCACCATCGGCATGCCGTAAGTGGCACTCATGGCGCCGAAGAACAGGCCGTTTTCCATCGACAGGAAGGCCACCACCTGCGACATCGCCTTGCGGCGCGTGATCATGGTCAGGAACGCCAGCAGGATGACGGCGATGGCGATACCGAGCGTACTGCGGGTCGCCGTACTGGCGAGGGCGGAGATCGGTTGCGCGAGTCCGAACGAGAACACCACAATCAGCAGACCGATGAGCATGGTGGCGGAAGGATTGATCAGCAGTTCTGTGTCCCAGTAGACATCGAGCCTGCGAATCAGGCGACGCAACAGCCAGGGCAGACCGATCACCTTGAGCGCCAGAGTCAGGACGGCAGAAAGATACAGATGATGCTCGCCAGTGCGCCAGGCCAGCAGCATGGTCGCCAGGAACAGCAGCAGGCCCTGCGTGGCCAGCAGATTCACCAGCACCACGATGCGGCGCTGCGCCAGCATCGAGAATGACAGCAACAACAGCAGGGCTGCGAGCACATTGAGGATCTGCAGGTCGTAGGGTATGGCGCCCACAATCACGCTCCCAGCAACAGGTGCACGAGCATGCCGAGTACGGCCAGCAAAAACGCGGTGGCCAGGAACTCCGGAGCGCGAAACACCCGCAGTTTGGCCGACACGGTTTCCAGCACCGCCAGTGCCGCGCCAGCCAGCAGCAGCTTCAACGCCAGTGTCGGCACCGCGATGACCAGGCCGACCGGCCCCTGGGGCAGGCTCGCAATGCCAAACGGAATAAACAGCGCAATGCCGATACAGGCGTAGTTAAACAGCTTCAGCGCCGCCGCCCACTCCATGAGCGCCAGATGGCGCGCCGAATACTCGAGCAGCATGGCTTCATGAACCATGGTCAGTTCGAGGTGCGTGGCCGGATTGTCGACCGGAATGCGCGCATTCTCGGCCAGCAGCACCAGCGTGAAGGCCACCGCCGTGAATGCCAGGCTCGGATACAGCACCACGGCGCCACCGCTCAGTCTTTCAGCTATCAATGCCAACGAGGTGGTCTGCGAAATCATCGCTGCGACGAACAGCACCATCAGCAACGCCGGCTCAGCGAGAAAGCCGATCATCATTTCGCGGCGCGCCCCGAGCGTACCGAAAGCAGTGCCAACATCCATGGCGGCGAGCGACACAAATACGCGCGCTGTCGCCAGCAGTCCGACCAGGGCGATACCGTCCGCCGCCACCGTAAAAGGCAGTCGCGTGCCGAGCGAGGGAATAATTGCGGCGGCCAGCACCATCGAGCTGAACACCACATAGGGAGCGGCGCGGAACAATGGCGAGGCGTTGCTGGCAACGACAGCTTCTTTATAAAACAGCTTATGCAGACCCCGGTAAGGCTGCCAGATGCTCGGCGCGCTACGATTTTGCAGCCAGGCACGGCACTGGTTCACCCAGCCCACCAGTACCGGCGCCGCCAGTACTGCCAGGATGATCTCCAGCAGCTGGGTGGTGACGGCAAGCAGGTTCACAGCACCACCGCCAGCAGCGCGAGCAGCGTAATAAAGCTGTAGGTCAGGTAGGTTGAGATGCGTCCCTGCTGGAGCAGCGCTGCAATATCGGCAATGTTCCTGACCAAGCGAGCCAAGGGCTCGTAGCCAGCACGCCAGATCCGGTCCAGCAGCAACAGGCGGTAGCGCGGTGCAGCGTCGAAAGGCGATGGCAGTTCGCGGTCCACCAGAAAGAACGGCTGAAACACATGGCGGATCGGCTGCCCAAAGCCCTCAGCCGTGTCCTGCATGCGTGCATTGAGACGCACGAAGCCGCAATCCCAGGCAGCACTGCGCCGGACCCGCCGATGATAGCAGGCGCGCACCAGCCAGAAGCTCAGCAGGATGACGGCGCTGCCGACACCGAAAAACACCACCGGACTGTACGACGCCTGCCGTGCCGCATCCGGTGCCAGCAACCACCACTGGCCGGCGCGCGCACCCAGATCGGCGCCAATCAGATAGCGGGTGACGAACTCAAGGCCCCCGATCACCTGCACGGGCAGCAAACCAAGGCCGAAGCAGCCGAGCGCCAGCCAGATGAGTCCGATGCGCTCAAGAATGCCGGCATCCTGAGCCTGGGCCAGTGAGCTCTCACGCGGCTGGCCAAGAAAAATCACACCAAAGAACTTCACCATGACGAAGCCTGCGAGCGCGGCGCACAGTGCGACCAGCCCGGCAGCCATCGGCAGCAGCATGTTGACGAAGGCACGCGGCACCGTGTCCGCAAACAGGAATGCCTGCAATAAAAGCCACTCGGAGACGAAACCGTTGAGCGGCGGCAGGCCGGCAATGGCCAGGGCGCCGATCAGGGTCAGCCATGCAACCCATGGCATGCGCTGGATCAAGCCACCCAGGCGACCCAGATTGCGCTCGCCCGTGGCGTGCAGGACCGCACCGGTGCCCAGAAACAGCAGGCTCTTGATGAAAGCGTGATTCACACAGTGATAGAGCGTCGCGATCAGCGCCAGGCCCGCCAGTGAGGACATGCCGAGACCGTGAAACACGATGGTGATGCCGACACCGGTGAAAATGAGGCCCATGTTTTCAATCGACGACCAGGCTAACAGTCGCTTCATATCGGTCTGCACCGCGGCAAAGATAACGCCATAGAATGCGGTAAACAGGCCGAATGAAAGCGCCACCAGCCCCCACCACCACTGCGATTCGCTCAGCAGATCGAAGCTCACGCGCAGCAGACCATAAACGGCAGTCTTCAGCATGACGCCGCTCATCAGCGCCGAGACCGGCGAGGGCGCTGCCGGATGCGCTTCGGGTAACCAGACGTGCAGCGGCACGATGCCGGCCTTCGCTCCGAAGCCAAACAACGCCAGCAGGAAGGCGATCGTCGACCAGGTTGCATCGAGCCTGGCGCTGCGCATCGCATCGAAGGTGAACTGCCAGGTGCCGCCCTGCATGACACCGAAACTCAGCAGAATCATGATCGCACCGAGATGGGCCATCAGCAGATAGATGAACCCGGCACGCCGAATCTCCGGAATGCGATGCTGCGTGGTGACCAGAAAATAGGATGACAGCGCCATCATTTCCCACGCCACCATGAAGGCATAGGCGTCGTCCGCCAGCAGCACCAGCCCCATGCTGGCGAGAAACACGTGGTATTCCAAGCACAGCAGCCCTGGCAGTGCGCCCTCGCCTTTGCGGAAGTAACCCGCAGCGAACACCGAGACGCCCGCTGAGGCCCCTCCCAACAGAAACAGAAACACACTGCTCAGCGCATCGCGCCGCAGATGAAATGGCAGGTCGGGCAGGCCGATCAGCAGCGTTGTCTGCTCCGGTGGCGTGGCCAGACTCAACGCCGCCACGAGCGCGAGGCCCGCGCCGCACACCGCCCCCAGCGGAAACAGCACGCGGCCCGCAAAGGCGACACTGGCCGGCCGCAGCAACCCCGCCAGCCCGATCACCACCCACGCCGTGAGCAGCACGCAACAGCCGTCGAGCGGCGTGAGCGGGATGGTCATGCGAAAGGCTTTGCCATTGCGCGAGTCTGTGAATCTGATTACCCTTACATTATCATCCTATGCACCTGGTATGTAAATGTTGAGGAACGCTAAAGTGCTGGCTCCCGAGGAACGTACCGCGCGCCTCACCGTGCTGATCGATCCGCGCAAGAAAGCAATATTCGAGAAGACCTGTGCCGCGGAAGACATGACGCCCTCCCAGGTCGTGCGGCGCCTGATACGTGATTACCTCGAGGAGAAACTCGGCAGCCCCTGGACTGCGGAGAGTTCAGCCAGCGCTACGCTGCCTGGCAAGCGCTTACCGCGCCGTTAGCGCCTCAATTTCAGCTCTCTACGCCGCCATCGCCCGCTTTCTGCTGCCACGCATAACCGGCACAATATCGACATCAATCCCCACCCGCGCCAGCATCTTGAGCAGATATTCGAGTGACAGTTTCGTGACGTTCCCCCGCACGATCTTAGAGATCGTTGGCTGTGGAACGCCAAACACAATCGCCGCTTTCGCCTGAGTCAGCCCTCGCTTCGCTATATACCGCTCAATTTCAACGGCCAATATCACCCGAGCCTGGAGCGCCACCGCTTCAGCCTTCGAGAATCCCAAATCGTCGAATACATTTCTACTCATCGTTCTCTCCAATCAACATGCGCAGCCGCCGTCGCGCCAGCTCCATATCCAAATGCGGTGTAGCTACGCCCTGCTTCGATTTCTTGTGAAACCCGTGGAGCACAAATACCCGCGTACTGATGGCGGCCACATAGATCACCCGGTATGCCTCCTTATTCGCGGCCACGCGAATTTCCTGAACGCTGCGCCCAATCGATGGCAGCGCCTTACCATGCTTAGGAAATGCGCCCAACTGTACTCGCGTCAGTTCTTGCCCCACTTTGAGTCGGGCCGCCTTCGGAAAGGCTCGCACGGTAGTCCGCGAATCACCCAACCAGCGCACTTCTTTCACCGGCACATTATAGCTTTTGTACTATAATATGCAACCTTTTGGCGGTTACCTTTGACGGTTGAGAGGCCGGTTGATATGCACCGCCGGCTGCCCTAGACTACAAGCTAAATCGATACTATTGTATCGATAATCGCTACGCACCGAGCCGGGCAGGCTGGGCGGTACGGTCAACATAGGGGGGACTCCAGAATGCATTCTTCAACCGTTTATCCGGGTGGTCGTGCGCGACGGCACACTTCGGTCCTGACCGCGTTGCTGGCAGGTGGCACGCTGACGCTCATCGTCTGGCCGCACGCTTCCTACGCGGCTGCGGCTGCGGTTGCGGCTGCGGCCGCGCCGGCTGCCGCTGCCGCCACTCCCGAGGACGCACTTACGGAGATTGTCGTCACGGCGCAGCGCCGCACCGAGCGATTGCAGGATGTGCCACTGGCCATCACGGCGCTGTCAGGGGCTGAACTCGCCGATCGCGGCGTGCGACAGGCCGCCGATATCACCGCCAGCGTTCCCAACATGCTGCTGAACCTGCCCTACGGCCCCGAGGCGCAGCCGACCTTCACGCTGCGCGGCGTGACGACCCAGGACTACAGCCAGAATCAGAGCAGCCCGATCGCCATGTATGTGGACGAAGTCTACAAGGCGGTTGGCGCCGTGCAGGCGCTGCAGACTTACGATCTCGATCGCGTGGAGGTGCTGCGCGGCCCGCAGGGCACGCTGTACGGCAAGAACGCCACCGGCGGCGCCGTCAGCTTCTATTCCAGGAACCCGAGCCTCGCGGAAACTGAGGGCTATGCGACGGCCGGGTTCGGCAACTACGGAGCCTACTCGCTGAACGCGGCGGTCGGCGGCCCGCTCATCGACAACCAGCTCGGCGTGCGCGCCGCCCTCCTGTATGAGAAGCGTGACGGCTGGGTACACAGCGTCGTGCCCGGTGTCGAACCGCTCAATGGCGTCGACGCGCTCGCCGGCCGCCTCACATTTCTCTACAAGGCAAGCGATAACCTGACGGCCAACCTGAAGGTCGCGGTGAGCCGCTCCGGCGGCACGCCCTACGGCGCGCACGCGCTCAACGTCGACCCGACCTATTTCAGCGGCACCATCGACTGGTTCGACAATGGCGCCAAGTACGCCGTACACAAGGACATCCGCAACGACAGCGTGGCACTCAAGGTCGAGTGGCTGGCGAGCGAGCACGCGACGCTCACCTCCGTCACCGGTTTTGACTACGGCCGCTGGTATACCAAAAGCGATGACGGTGGCCTGCCGATCACGGTTCGTCTCGATGACCCGAATACTTATACTTCGAGCACCAACGATTTCTCCGAAGAGCTGCGCCTCGCCTCGCGCGACACCGGCGCCTTCGGTTGGCTCGCCGGTTTCTACTACGGGCGCGAGAGCACGCATGCGACGGTGGAATACCACTTCTTCGATTCTTATGACCTGGGTTATTTCGCGCTCCCTGACAGTACGCCGCTTTATGGCTTCGATGAGTACAACAGCTTCGATCAGCTCAAGGACAGCAAGGCCGTGTTCCTCAACACAACCTTTGCAGTGACGCCTGCGGTCACCCTGCACGCGGGAGCGCGCTACACCAGGGACAAGGTGACCATCAGCAATTTCTATGCACTTGAGGGCGGACCGCTGGCGCCCGGGCCCACCGGCTACACGCCTGATGGCGGAGTGATGACCTACTGGACGCAGACGATTGGCGCCCTGCCCGCGGCCTTTGATTACTACCAGACGGGCACCGCCCCACAGGGCCCGCTGCTGAACCTGAGCCAGGACAACAACAACGTCAGCTTCAAAGCGGGCGTCGACTGGAAGCCGAGTGCGGAGCTCCTCACTTACCTGAACGTGAGCCAAGGTTACCGCGGCGCAGCGTTCAACGGCCAGGCCTTCAACTTTCCAGAGGAAGCGAACTTCGCCGACCCGGAAAAGCTCACCTCCATCGAGATCGGCCTCAAGGCGGACCTGTGGAACCGCCGCGGCACCTTCAATGTGGCGCTCTTTCATTATGACTACAAGAACCAGCAGTTCCTCGACGCCTTCACGCTACCGAGCGGCTCGGGCAGCGGCTTTCACACCGTCAACGCGCCCAAGTCGCGCGTGGACGGCGCCGAGTTCGAACTCCACGCCAAGGCAAGTGACGACGTGGAAATTCGCGCGGGCCTCGGCCTGATGAGCAGCAAGTACGTGGAACTCTCACTCCATGCGACCACGCCTACACGCAATTGCTGCGTGGGCAATAAGCTGATCCAGGCGCCGGACTACAACGGCAGCCTCGGGATAGACTGGCGCTTCGCCCGCATCGCGGCCGGCGACCTGCGCTTGATGGTCGAGGGCAACTACTACGCCAAGCAGTACTTCGACGCCTTCAACACCGAGCGCATTGCGCAGGGGGCGTACGGCATTGCCAACGCCCGCGTGTCGTTCAAGAGCGCGGCCAGGCGCGGCTTCGATGCCGCCGCCTGGGTCAAGAACCTCGCGAACCGTAAGTACCTTGCCTACGGCCTCAACCAGAACGATCCGGATACCGGCGCGATCGGGTTCGACTACGGGCTGGTCGGCGAGCCGCGCACCTATGGGCTTGAGGCGACATACCGTTTTTGAATACTGAGCAGACCGGCGAGCGCTCGCTGTGGGCGGCGACCGCGGCGCCGCTGCCGCCGTGGCCGCAGCTCATCGGCCCGGCGCGGGCCGACGTGGTCGTCGTCGGCGCCGGGTACACCGGTCTCGCGGCAGCGTTGCACTTGAGCGCCGCCGGTCGCTCGGTCATCGTGATCGATGCCGTCGATGTCGGCGAACGGGCCTCGGGCCGCAACGGGGGCCAGGTGATCCCCGGGCTGAAGTACGACCCCGACACGCTCGAGGCTATGTTCGGTGCCAAGTTCGGCCCGAAGCTGGTGGCGACCATAGCTTCCGGCCCCGATCTCGTCTTTGAGTTGATTGCTCGCCATGCAATTGCCTGCGACGCCGTACGCAACGGCTGGCTGCAGCTTGCAACTTCCGAGGCGGCGCTCAAGCCGCTGATCGCTCGGGTCCAGCAATGGCAGCAGCGCGGCGCGGCGGCGCAGTTGCTGAGCCGGGAGGAGACGGTACGCCTGACCGGTTCGCAGCGCTACTGCGGCGGCTGGCTCGATCGCCGTGGCGGTACGCTGCAGCCACTCGCCTATGTGCGTGGACTCGCGCGCAGTGCGCAGCACGCCGGCAGCCGCATCTACACGCACAGTCCCGCGATCCGGCTGACGCGCACGGGCAGCGACTGGCGCATCGAGACGCCGCGCGGCGAGCTCAGGAGCGAGAGCGTGATTCTCGCGACCAACGCCTACGCGGACACGCTGCACGAACCACTGCGACGCAGCGTCGTCGCGATCCCCTCGTTTCAGGTGGCGACCGCACCGATTCCGCCAACGCTGCGCGCCTCGATCCTCCCGGAAGGACAGGCGGTCTCGGACACCTGGCACCTGCTGCGCTACTTCAGGCTCGATGCGGGGGGCCGCCTCGTCATGGGATCGCGGGGCATGTTCAGCGCCAGGCCGCTTGGCGTCGCGGCGCGCCATCACTATCGCGCGGTACGGGAAATCTACCCGCAGCTCGAGGGCCTGCCCTTCGAGTATCACTGGGGTGGCCTCGTGGCCATGACGCCGGATCACCTGCCGCACCTGCACGAGCTCGCACCCGGCCTGCGCACGGCGCTCGGCTACAACGGTCGCGGCGTCGCGATGGCGACGGTACTCGGCACGCTGCTGGCGCGCTGGGCGCTGGGTGAGTCGCCGGCAGAGCTTGGTTTTCCGGTAACGCCCCTGCGGCCGATACCGCTGCATCGCGCAAGCCAGCTCGGCGCCCGGGTCGCGATCCAGACTCTGCGCGGGCTGGACGGCCTCGCGCGTGCGCGCGACCGGCTGCTCGGCCGATCGAGCCCGGCGTGAACGTTCCCAAGCTCATCCTGTTCACCGCCCTCGGCCTCGTCAACGTCGCGTTCGTACTCGCCTGGATCCGCGCAGCGCGCCGCAACCCGGCACGCGAGCCAGTGACGCCCATCGACATCCTGATCGGCTTCGTGACCGATTTCTTCGATACGCTTGGCATCGGTTCATTCGCACCGACGACAGCGATCTTCAAGCTGCGCGGCAAGCCGGCTGACGAACTCATTCCCGGCACGCTCAATATCGGCCACAACGCGGCGGCCGTCCTCGACACCATCATTTTCGTCACGATCGTCGCTGTCGATCCGCTGCTGCTGGTCCTGATGGTGGGTAGCGCCGCGATTGGCGCCTGGTTCGGCGCCGGCGTCGCAACGCGGCTGCCGCGACGCGCGATCCAGCTGTTCATGGGCGTGGCGCTGCTGATCGCCGCGACGATCTTCGCGTTATCGAATCTGGGCGCCTTGCCGGTGGGTGGCACGGCGATGGCGCTCGAGGGCTGGCGCCTGTATTTCGCAGTCGGCGCAAACTTCGTGTTCGGCGCACTGATGAGCGTCGGGATCGGCCTGTACGCCCCGTGCATGATCATGCTCGCGCTGCTCGGCCTGAATCCACTCGCGGCCTTTCCCATCATGATGGGCGCCTGCGGACTGGTGCAGCCGGTCGCGGGTCTGAGGTTTCTCGAAACGGGCCGCTTCGCCTGGGGCCCGGCGACCGGCCTGATACTCGGCGGCGTACTCGGCGTGCTGGTCGCGGCGTTCATCGTGAAGCAACTGCCGGTGACGGCGCTGCGCTGGCTTGTGATCGTGGTGGTAGCGTACGCTTCGATCATGATGTTACGCTCCGCGCGCCAGTGATGCGCAAGTCGCACCCGCCGCGCCCGCCACTGCCGGTCTCCGCGGCAGACCCGCTGTTCAATCAATCCGTGGCAAAGGCGCTCGCGATCCTCGAGGCCTTCGGCGGCGAGCGACGCGCGCTCAACCTGGTCGAGATGGCGGCGGCGACCGGCATGACCAAGAGTTCCTGCCAGCGCTGCGTACATACGCTCGAGCGGCTCGGCTACCTGCGGCGCGACCTCGAGGCCAGGCGCTGGCTGCTGGCGCCGCGTGCGCTCAGCGTGGCCTTCGCCTACCTGTCCGGCCATCCGCTCATCGAGCAGGCGACGACTCATTTTGTCGATCTGAACCAGGCCTGCGGCGAGTCCGTAAGCCTGTCGGAACCCGACGATACCGAGATGGTGTACGTGGCGCGTTTTCCGAGCCACAAGCGCTTCTTCATCCACATGCCCATCGGCCGGCGCTTGCCGATGTATTGCACGGCCGCGGGACGCGCCTACCTGTCAGCGCTACCGCCGGCGGAAGCCGAGCAGATCGTGCGCCGCTCCGCGCTGCGCCCGCTGACGCCGATGACCATTACCGCTCCGGAGCAGCTGCTCGCGCGCATCGATGCGGCGCGCAAGGCGGGTTACGCCTGGTGCGACCAGGAATGCTACCGCGGTGATCTCACAATCGGGGCGCCGATACTCGGCGACGACGGTCGGCCGATTGCCGCCGTGAACATATCCGGCCCTACCAGCCGTTGGACGCTGGATGAGCTGCGCAGCAAGCTCTCGCCGGTGCTGATCGAGACGGCGCGGGCCGCCTCGAGCGGCCTCGCCGCCCGACGACCGTCACTCGACTGATTGCCCCACGCGCCTCGACGAGAAATGAGATCTGACCCTTGATAAGCAACGGGCGGGAAAGCCGCAGCCTTCCCGCCCGCTGTTCGGCCGCAGCCGGATCGATCAGAACTTCAATCTGATACTGGCGTACCAGAACGCGCCGTTGATCCCGAAGGGACCGCCATTACGCGGATACACCTGGCCGTCCGGCGTGCCGCCCGTCAGCGCCACGATAGGGTTGCTATCAGTGGATGCGATCTTGTCCGGATAAATATTGAACAGATTGCTCGCACCGATCGTCGCCGTGTAGCGATCCATGAACGTGTAGCTGGCGTCCAAGTCGGTGGTGAACTTGGCGCCGAACTCCTGCCCCGCCGTGACGTTGTTGCCACTGGCGTCGTACGCGGTCGGGTAATCGTTCGCATCGACCCATGCGCCGTAGTAGTTCTCGCGCAGGTTCACCGCGAGGTTGCCTCGCGACCAGTTGCCCGCCAGGGTCGCGCGATGGTTGGGAGCGAGGCGCTTAATGTCGATAATCTGGTAGGTGGCGATCGCCGCCGAGTCGTACTTCGTGGCCTCGCTCGTGTTGTAGTTGTAGGCGAGCGACAGGTTGAGCCTGCCGTCGGCGACATCCATGTGATACGTGCCGACCAGGTCGACACCTTTCGTCGTGGTATCCAGGGAGTTCGTGAAGTACTGGACAGTGCCGCCTGCGCCAACTGATGCGAGTTCCGGCAGAGCGGCGATGTTGGCAACAGTCACGGGGTAGCTCTTCGAGATGAAGATGCGGTCGCGAACTTTGATGTTGTAGTAGTCGATCGTGGCCGTGAAGGCGTTCGAGGGTTTCAGCACGATGCCGACGCCGTAGTTGGTCGACTTCTCGGGCTTGAGCGGTATGGCGCCGTAGAATTGCGCTACGGCGCTGGTGACCGGGAAAGTGCCCTGCTGCAGCGAAACGCCCTGAGAGAACGACGTCGTGAGTACCTGGACGTTATTCTGGCCCGGCGACGGTGCGTGGAAGCCGGTACCGACCGTGGCACGCAGCGCCACTTGATCGTCGAGGTGCCAGATCGCGTTGAGCTTGCCAACCGTGGCAGAGCCAGAGCTGTCATAGCTTTCGTAGCGCGCGGCGACTCCCATGCTGAGCTGCTTGAGGACATCGCCTTCCAGGCCAACGTAGATGCCTTTGCTGGCCTCGCTGTTCGTACCCGCGTAGGTCGGGCTCGTGCCACCGTAGCCGCTCGCTGCCGGGGACTCTGCGGCTGTGAAGCCATTCTGCGTAAAGACGCCCGAGCCCGGCGCGGACTCAACGTAGAGCGGGTGCGGGGCGGCGTACGGGCCTGAGCCGTACGACTGGAAGTCACCCGGCGTCGCTGTGTACTCCTCCTTGCGGTACTCGGCGCCGCCCGACAGGGTCAGCGGGCTGGCCATCCCGGCGTCAAAGGCGTAGGTCAGATCGAGGTTGGCGTCGTTTTCCTTTTGGATCGTCGAGCCGAACTGGAAGCTCGTCTGCGAGGCGCCACCGAACGAGGGGCTGGTTGAGCTATACATCGAGAGGTCGATGGCATTGCGGCTCGACGAGACCGACAGGTCGTAGCCGAGATCGCCGGTCTTCCCCTTGTACCCCAGCACTCCGTACGTCTGTTTGGACTCACCGACGAACCGCGGCGTAAAGCCGGCCGGATAGATCGAGCTCAGATTGAAGATGTTGGTGTCCTGAACATAGCCGTCGGCCGGGCAGGTTGCGTTGCCCGTCGGGCACTGCGTCTGATAGTACGGGTGCTGGAAGAAGGATCGGCCGCCTGGACTTACGGTGCCCCCGGTCACGGTCGCGAAGGTCTTGCTACCGATGTACGAGGAGCGGAAGTTGAAGCTTTCGTCGGTCTTGCTTTCGGCGAAGTTGCCGAACAGGTAGATCTTGCTGTTGTCCGTGACATCGAAACCTGAGTTCAGCAGCAGCTTGTAGCCGTGGGTCGGGGACTGGCCCCAGATCTGCGCCGGCAGGGGGTAGTTGGGCAGTTGGCTGGCAAGAGCCGGGTTCTCCGCGGCGAATGCGACCGCGATCGCGCGCTGCACACCGCGGCTCGTCTGGCCGTCGTCGTCATACTCGCCCGACAGGTTGATGAAAGCCTTGCCGAACCTTACGCCGTAGTTGGCCGCCACCTGGTGACTTTTGCCGTCGTTACCGTTCTTGTACTGACCATAGCGGTACTGCACCTCGAATCCCGTATCGTCACGAAGACCGTAATTAAATACTCCGGCGATAGCATCCGAGCCGTATTGAGCAGTGGCGCCGTCGCGCAACACCTCGAGGCTCTTGATCGCGATCGAGGGGATCGAGGAAAGGTCCGATCCCTGCGAGCCGAACGCGAGCTCGGTGTCGCCACCGGTATACACCTGGACCTGCGCCGAGCGGTTGAAGCGCTTGCCGTTCATCATCACCAGGATTTCATCGGAGGGCAGGCCGCGCAGCGATGGCGCGCGCACGAGGCTCGACGCATCCGAGATGGTGTTCTGGCCGACGAAGAATGACGGCACCACGTTCTTGATCTGATCCATCATGTTCGCGGCGGGCTGCGAGCGCAGCTCGGCGCTCGAGATGACGTCGATGGGCGATGCGGAATCGGTCACGGTGCGGTCAACACGCCGGGTTCCGGTGATGATGATTTCGGAGGCTTCCTCCTTGGGGGCCACGTCAGCGGCTGCCGTCGCAGCAGGCTTCACCTGTGCAACAGCCATAGGCATGCCCAGTGTCATGCCCAGTGTGAGGACCGATGCGGCCCCGAGAATTCGCAGAATCTTCATGAGTTGTCTCCCGAAAAAACGTCCGTTGTAAATAAACAACAGTATCTTATTATTTCCCGGCGGATTTTAGGGGTGCAGTGAGTAATTTGCAACGTGCATCGCACGTGCACACCTTGCATCGCGCCGGCCCGGTTTCCCACTAGGGCGCTGCTGCGCCCCCGACCAGCGGCGCGATGTTCGCGCTTTCCAGGGCCTTTGCAAACGGCGGCAGATCCTCGTGCAGGATCTGCCGAAAATCCGAGTCGACGCCCGCCATGTCAGCTTCGTAGGTCTTCAGCAGCTCCAGCTGCGTCGCTCTGGGCGCGAAATCAGCGCTTCCCGCGACGTCACCCCCGCCGGTGCCGACCTCGGCATTGAGCCAGATAAGATCAAGATAGATTCCGTAGGGTTCGACGAAATACTTGTCATCGCTATTGCGCAAGGCCCGCGACACCAGGCGCGACTCGACCCCTTGCAGCTTACTGTCCAGATCCTCAGCTGCCGCGAGCAGCTTCTGTTGCTGGCGTTCCTGGGCTTCGCTCAATATCGGCGGCGGCGCCGCGGCAGGCTCTGAATCGGGTTCATCGCCGTCTTCAGCGATGATGGGCTCCGGCTTGTCCACCTTCCTGGCCGGCCGCAGCATTGTCGCGACGGTCTCGATCTGCTTGCGCAGCCACTCCATTTGATTGACCGAATCGGACGCGCGACTGATGTCGTCACGAATACGCAGCAGCGTTTTGACTGACAGGTCGATATCCGCAGGAGTCCCGGGTGCATGCGGGTCGCGCAGAATCGTGAGCGCCTGGGTGTAGGACTGGCCATCGACCTTCATGCGCACCCCATAAGTGCCCGGAGCCGCGATCGGTCCCACCTCGCCTGGTTTCGATCCCCAGTGCGTAATGGGCCGGGAGTCGGCATCGCGAAAACGCGGCTCATCCCAGATGTGCGAATTGTCCGGCGCCACGGTCCGCAGGGCGATGACCCGCGGAGAATCAAAGCGTAGATCCCACTTCACGCGGTTGATGCCTACCAGCAGATCCTTCGAATCCATCGGTTCAAGTTTGCGGACGGCATTTCCCTGGGCATCGAAAATCTCGAATTCAACCGGGCCTTTGGGTACGGTTTTAAGGGAAAAGTTGAGCATGGCCTGGGCACCGCGCACGAAACGATAGCTCGCTCGTGGTTCATATAATACGACCGCCGCATCGGAGCGCTGCTTTGCCATCTGCTCCAACGGCGTGATGTCATCGAGGATGTAAAGCCCACGACCGTAGGTCGACACCACGAGGTCATGAAACCCCGGCTGCACGACCACCCAGGTCGCGGGTGCCGCGGGCAACCCGTTCTGCAGCGCAGTCCAATGTGCACCGTCGTCGAGCGAGTAGTACACACCATTGCCGGTACCAGCGAACAACAGCCCCGCGCAGTTGGGATCATCGCTCACGCTGCGCACATAGGACAAAGCGTGCCTGGGCAGGTCGCTATTGATCCGCTTCCAGGTCTTGCCGTAATCGGTCGTCTTGTAGATGAACGGGTCGCGGTTGTCCGCGAGATGCAGATCGACGCTGACATAGGCGCTGGCCGGATCAAAGCTCGAGGGCGCAATGCTGGTGATCGTGCCCCAGGGTGGAAGACCCGGCAGCTTGCTGGTGACGTGGGTCCAGCTGCTCGCCGCGTCTTTGCTGTACCAGACCTGGCCGTCATTGGTGCCGGCCCAGATGAGTCCCTTCTGAATTTTGGAGGGCGCGATCGCAAACACGACTTCGCCGTAGAACTGCCCGAGATTGTCGCCAACGATGCCGCCCGATGGCATGAGGTGGGCGGGATCCTGCGTGGACAGATCGGGGCTCACCACTGACCAGTTCTGGCCCGCATCCGTGGTTTTGAATATCACCTGGCAACCGTAGTAGACGCTGTTGTGCTCGAAGGGATCGATCGCCAGTGGCGCAGTCCAGTGGCAGCGATACTTCAGATCGTTGGGCGGTGAGTCGAGCGTGATTTTCCAGGGGCTGAGGGAATGCGCCTGCTTGTACCTGGCGTCCCAGCGTGTGACCTTGTTGCCGTAGCAGGTGGCCCACACGATGTTGGGATCTTCGGTGTCGGGAATCGTAAAGCCAGACTCGCAGCCTCCCATGTGGCGGTCCCAATCTGCTTCCTGGGAATCCCCCGGCACCACCGGACCGCGCATGTTGCCGTCATCCTGCATGTTGCTATAGAAATAGTAGGGAATCTGATTGTCCACGGCGACGTGGTACATCTGGCCGATGGGCAATATGACGCGGTGGAAGCCGCGACCATGCACGTTGGTGATGATCAGCCCGGCGTCGTCGGTGATCACGAAGCGATCCGGGTTGACCGGATCGATCCAGATGTCGTGGGTATCGCCGCCCCAGCGGACTTCGTGAAAATTCTCGCCCGAATCCAGGGATTGGTGGAATGAACTGTTGGCGACGAACACTTCGTTGTCGCTGCCGGTCGAGACCGCGAGGCGAATGTAGTAACCCGCCCGGCCAATCAGGGCCCGCTGCGAATTGACAGTTCTCCAATGCTCGCCCGCATCGTCTGAGCGCCAGAGCGAACCCTGATCTTTGGTCTGCATCAGTGCGTAGATGCGATTTGAATTGGTCGGGGCGATGGCGACGTCGATCTTGCCCACCGACGGATGCGGCAGGCCATGTTCCTCAAGACGTGTCCACCTGGTTCCGCCATCGTGTGAAATATAGATGCCACTGCCGGGACCGCCGCTCAGTTCGGCCCAGGTGTGCATTTCCACCTGCCACATACCGGCAATCAGGGTGTGGGGGTTGTGCGCGTCCATGGACAATCCGGAGCAGCCAACATTTTCTCCCGCGAACAGCACCCGCTCCCAATGCTGACCACCGTCAGTGGTGCGGTACACGCCGCGCTCCTGTTGCGGCCCCGTCACCCGTCCCAGAACGCAGGCAAAGACAATGTCCGGGTTCGATGGGTGAATGACGATCCGCCCGATCCGGCCCGATTCTGGCAAGCCCATGTTGGTCCAGGTCTTGCCCGCATCGATCGATTTGTAGATGCCGTTGCCCATCACGTCGCCGTCGCGAATGACCCAGGCCTCGCCGGTGCCCGCCCACACGGTGCTCGGCTCGGAGGGTGCCACCGCGAGCGCGCCGATCGCTGCGGCCGGTTGCTTATCGAAAACGGGGGCCCAGCGATTCCCGCCATCCACCGATTTCCACACCCCGCCCGAGGCGGCGCCGGCGTAGTACACGCTCGGATCGCCCGCTACGCCGGCGACGGCAGCGATACGATTGCCGACTTTGGGCCCCACGAACCGGAACCGAAAGTCGCTTTCATGATCGACCTCAGTCGCCAGCGCCCCCACCGGGGCCATGCTGCCGAAGGTGGCCATCACGACCAGACAGTATCCAAGCGTTCTAGTGCGCATCCCCGATTCTCCCCACGTGGCCGCAAGTGCCAACATAGAATACTAGCTGCCGGCGTGCTTGTGTTGACGCGCGCCGGGCACTTAGGGTTGTATGCAGGAATGAATTCGAGCTTTGGGCACCCCTTGCTTTCTCAGAGTTTTCACCTTCGCCACGCCATACTCAGTGATCTAGGTGAGCTTGAAAGGCTCATCGCACTGTCGGCGCGCACACTCAGTGCCAACGACTACAGCTCTGAGCAGATCGAGGGGGCATTGCGCGGCGCATTTGGTGTCGACACGCAATTGATTCGCGATGGCACGTACTTTGCAATCGAGCATGGCGCTCAATTGGTCGGTTGCGGCGGCTGGAGCCGACGTCGAACGCTCTTCGGGGGCGATGCGCGCTCCGAGCGCGACGCGACCGAGCTGGACCCCCATACCGAGGCCGCGAAAATTCGGGCGTTTTTTATTCATCCTGACTTCGCGCGCCGCGGAATCGGTGCCACCCTGCTCGATCGCTGTGAACAGGACGCACGGGCCTGCGGATTTTCCCGATTTGAGATGATGGCAACGCTGCCGGGCGTCCGGCTGTACGCGGCGCGCGGCTATGTCGCCGGGGAGCCCCTGCTCTGGCCGCTGGGCGATGGCCTGACGATCAGCTTTGTACCGATGACGAAGCCATGACCAAACCTGTGCGCTGGTTCCTGCGCCTGTTGCTGCGCCTGGCCTGCCTGCTGCTATTGCTGCTGGCCATCGGCGCATTCACCGGCTGGTGGGCGGTGCGCGGCAGCCTGGCGCAGCTGGACGGCGAGGTTTCGATTCCCTCGTTGAGCGCGCCGGTCAGCGTCGAGCGCGATTCGCTGGGCGTCGTCACCATTCACGCCGCCAACGAGATCGATGCCGCCCGTGCGCTCGGCTACGTCCATGGCCAGGAGCGCTTTTTCGAGATGGATCTGCTGCGCCGCGCGGCCAGTGGAGAATTGTCCGAGTTGTTTGGCGCCATTGCGCTTGAAAAAGACAAATCCATTCGCGTGCATCGGCTGCGTACGCGCGTCGAGCAAGCCCTGCAGGCGGTAGCCGGTGAGAGGATGCCCGTGTTGAGTGCGTACACGGAAGGCGTCAACGCCGGACTGGCCCACTTGGCCTCGCGACCCTGGCCTTACCTGTTACTGGGTGTGCACCCGAAAGCCTGGCTGCCGGTCGATAGCGTCCTGGCCGGCTATGCGATGTTTTTCGAGCTGCAGAACGACGCCAACTCGCGCGAGCTGGCGCTGTGGAAAATTCGCCAGGCGGTTCCCGATGCCCTGTACCGGATCCTGAATTTCGACGGCACCGAGTGGGACGCACCGCTACTCGGTCCAGCCCGCGGCAACGTCGCACTCCCCGGCGTCGAACTGCTCGACCTGCGCAAATTGCCCGTGCCTGCCGTTGATGCCGGGAGCGACTATGTGGAGCCCGCGGCCCCGGGCAGCAACAATTTCGCCGTCGCCGGCGCACTGACCCGCGATCACCGGGCCATCGTCGCCAACGACATGCACCTGACCCTGCGCGCGCCGAATATCTGGTTTCGCGCGCGCCTGCGCTACGGCGATGCTGCGGCGCCCGCGGGCTCGGTCGACGTCAGCGGTTTCACGCTGCCGGGCATTCCCGCCGTCATCGTCGGCAGCAATCGGCACGTGGCCTGGGGATTCACCAACTCCTACGGCGATTGGTCGGATTTTTACCGGGTCGAGTGGACTGACGCTGCGCACGCGCGCTATCGCAGCGCGCAGGGCGAGCGCGCCACTGACATCGTGCACGAGAAGATTCTGGTCAAGGATGGGCCGGCCGTCGATTTCGCAATAAGAGAAACGATCTGGGGGCCGGTCACCCGGGAATTGAACGCAACCACTTCCCTGGCACTGCGCTGGGCCGCGCACCAGGCCAATTCCATCAATCTCAATCTGGCCGGTATGGCTGCTGCGGCGAACATCGACGACGCCCTCAGGCGCGCAGGCGACATCGGCATGCCGGCACAGAACATGATGATCGCCGATGCCTCAGGCCGCATTGCCTGGCGACTGACTGCGCAGATGCCCAAGCGCGTTGGCGATTGCGATATCCAGGCGCCGGTGGATCCGCTGGCGGGATGTGAGTGGCAGGGCTGGCGGGTACCGACCGAAAACCCTTCGATCCTGGACCCCGCGAGCGATCGCCTGTGGACCGCCAATGCGCGCACGCTTAGCGGTGATGCGCTGAAGAGGGTCGGTGACGCCGGTTACGACAACGGCGCGCGCGCACGGCAGATCCGCGATGCCCTGTTTGCCCGGCAACAATTCACTGAACGCGATCTGATGGCGATCCAGCTGGATGACCGTGCAATCTTCCTGCAGCGCTGGTGGGAATTGCTGCGGGCGCAGGCGCAAGGCTCGAAGGATCCCACCTGGATCGCTTTCGAATCCGCGACGCGCAGTTGGTCAGGTCACGCTGCCACCAACTCGGTGAGTTATCGGCTGGTCCACGACTGGCGCGCTGCGGTGGTCGAGCGCATCAAGCTTGGCCTGCTGGCGCCCGCGATGGCGAAGCTGGGCAAGGATTTTGCGATGCCGGATCTGCCACAGATCGAGGGTGTCGCCTGGCAACTGGTAGCGCAGCGTCCGCAGCATCTGCTGCCGCAAAAATTTGCCAGCTGGGATGCGCTGTTGCTCGACGCGGCGCAATCGGTAGCCGCGGCGCTCAAGAAAATTGGTCCCCTGCAGGATCGCAGCTGGGGCGAGCGCAATACCGCTGCCATCTGCCATCCGCTCGCCAAGGCCCTGCCCGGCTTCCTAAGATCACTGCTGTGCATGCCCAGCGACCCACTGCCCGGCGATAGCAACATGCCACGCGTCGCCGAATCCGACTTCGGCGCATCGGAGCGCATGGTGGTAGCGCCGGGCCATGAGGAAGAGGGCATCATCCACATGCCCGGCGGGCAAAGCGGCAATCCGCTCTCGCCGTTCTGGGGCGCGGGACACGAGGCCTGGGTAAAGGGCGAGCCGACGTCATTCCTGCCTGGCAAGAACGAACACACGCTGACCCTGAAGCCACGTTGACATCCTCACGTCATCGACGAGCCCGGCTACGAACCCGATTGTGGAGTTGATTGATGCAAGCTGCGATGAAGATCAGGCGAGCGGAGGAAGCTGAGGCGCTGGCGCTCTCGGTGCTCGCCGAAACAACCTTCCGCGCGGCATTTGCAGAGTCGAACAGCGCCGCGAACATGCAGCTGCATTGCGCAGCGCATTACGGCCAGGCTCTGCAACTCGCGGAGATTCGCGAATCGAATCGCGAAACCTGGGTCGCTGAAGCTGGCGACAGATTGGTCGCTTTCTTACAGCTGCGGCTCGATGCCATAGCGCCGCTCATCTTTGGCGAGCGACCGGTCGAGATCCAGAGATTCTACGTGCATGCCTCGCACCATGGGGCCGGACTGGCTCACGAACTCATGGCGCACGTTCTTGCCCGAGCCGAGACTGCCGGAGCTGCCGCGCTTTGGCTCGGAGTGTGGGAACGAAATCCACGGGCCATTGCCTTCTATCGAAAGTGGGAGTTTGAGGTCATGGGCGAACACATCTTCAGGCTCGGCGACGATCCCCAACGTGATCTGGTTATGCGTCGCCACATGCAATCGCATGATGCGGACCCACGCCGGCGTTCGTGAGCTGCCGCTTTGGGTCCAGCTGTCGCCACATGACCATCGCCCTGCGCGTCTGGCTCGCACTAGGCTGCGCGCTGGGCGTGTGCATTTCGCTGAGCGCGTGCACGCAGTTGCAGGTGATGGCGGCCAATGGCATTGCCTCGCTAGGCCACTATTCGCGGCAGGCCGATCTTGCCTACGGGCCGCTGCCCGCCAATACACTCGATCTCTATCTGCCTACCGGGGGGCAGCACCGCCCGGTAGTCGTGTTCTTTTTTGGCGGCGGCTGGAATAGCGGCGACAAGGCATCCTACAAATTTGTGGGCGCTGCGCTGGCTGACGCCGGCATCATTGCCGTGGTACCGAACTACCGGCTGTATCCGCAGGCGAAATTCCCGGCCTTCATGCAGGACGCGGCGCAGGCGGTGGCGTGGGCGCACGCCCATGCGCTCGATTGGGGTGGTGACCCCGAGCGCCTATATGTGGTCGGACACTCGGCCGGTGCCCATATCGCCGTGCTGCTGGCACTGGACGAGGAATACCTGCGTCAGGCCGGCGGCTCGACCCGATGGCTGAGCGGCGCGGTCGGCCTTTCAGGACCGTACAATTTTCTGCCGTTCACCGAAGACTATCTGAACGACCTGTTCGGGCCAGCAGCCAACTTCCCGCGCACGCAACCGATCAACTATGTGCGTGCTGACGCGCCACCGTTGCTGCTCATGCATGGGTTACGGGACCAGAGGGTGCGCCCCGCCAATACCCGCAGCCTGGCAGCGGCAATGCTAGCCGTAGGCGGACGGGTAACGACGCATTACTTCGAACAGGCCGGCCACAGTGATCTGGTTGCGGGGTTTTCAACTGCCAAGCGCAGGCGTTTGCCGGTGCTGCAGGAGATCTGCGATTTCATGGCGGACCTCAATGTCGCACGCATCGAGGGTGTATCCCGCAACGACTGGCATTTCGCAACTCAGTCGTGGCATGTGCCAATGTTCTCGGAAAAGGCGCTGCTAAGAGCCCAGGAACGGCAGAAGTCGGCCTTCAGCCGCCCAAATGCCCGCTCCAATCCGGTCATTCGAAGCACTAACCCAACTGGGTGCCCGCCAAGTTCATGCTAGAGGGGGATGGTGAGTCCGGACCCAGTCTTCCGCTTCAACCGCGAATTGCCGGACGGTCTTGAGCAGGGAACCTGCATCTGTGTCGCTGACACCACCGGCGAAGGTGTATTCAGAAGCATTGCGCTTGATGCGGCAGGCGTCGAAATACGCGGACACGGCAGCGAAGGCAGGGTTGGCCGTCTCCAGCGCGACGAAGGTGTTGTAATGACCACCGACCATTCTGGGCCGGTAGCCGGCCGCACGGACGACGATCAATGAAAGCGTCCGCGTGACAATCGAATGAAGATTGTCGAGCTCGCCCTTCGTCGCGGGGAGCGACGTAACAATGTTATTGGCCAGCAATCTTGCCCAAATCACTCTTGTCACCCAACACGAAGAGTTTTGGCTTCGCCAGGACGTTGACCAGGAAATGATCCCTGGCAGCGCGCTTCTTGTCGAACTCGGTGGGCGAATAGACCGTCGGGTTGATCGCTCGGCCCAGCAGCGCGCGCGCGTTGCGCAGGGGTAAGGCCAGTTCCGCGGGCGACACGCGGCCGACGACCATCAGGTCGATGTCACTGTCGCTTTGCTCCTGGCCGCTGGCAATCGATCCGTAGACAAAGGCGAACCGCAATTTTGCGGCCAGCGGGCTCAGATCATTCGCCAGCACATCGACGAGCCCAGCGGTCTTCAGCAGCAACCCACGGATGTCCGCAAACACCGGCGAATCGCTGTTGGCCTGGTAGAAAGCCATGCGCCCCTGCCGGTGATTTTTGAGCAGTCCGGCCTTGGTCAAATCGCGTAGATCGCGCTGCAGGCTGGAGGACGGTACCCCCACGCTGGAACGGCTGTCAATAGACACTCATGGACGTCCAAGGTCGATATCTTGCTGATTTCTAGCGTTTTTTTGGCGCTCCCTGAATTTCCGCGGACGTCCCTGGAAGTGCAACTGGCGCCCCCGGCCGGAGTTGAACCGACGACCTACCGCTTAGGAGGCGGTCGCTCTATCCACTGAGCTACGGGGGCTCGGGAGCCGGAACCGAAATTGGCGAAACGCAATCCTAGCAAATGCAGCGCCGGAGTTCATGGCATCGCTAAACCTGCGGTTCACGGGTCGCGGTGCGCGTCCTCCCCTTCCCAGCTGATCTCGCCCTGACAGGGTTCGAGCAACTGCGCAATATCGGGGATCAACCCCATGGTACGCACCAGCGCGAAGGCGCGAACCTCGGCCCGCGGGAACCTCTCACGCAGGCGTATCGCCGCCGCCAGCAGCGTGCGGCCCTTGGTCACAACATCATCAATGAGGACCAATCGGTCGGCGGCGGCCAGTGATGGCTCCAGTGCCAGGGATTCGTAGTGCTCCCATACGGTCGGCCGCGACCCTTCAGGCGCCGTGGCCGACTTTCGTACCGCGACCCGGCGATTCAAGCCAGCCCACACCGCCGCGGCAAGCCCGGTTTGTTTTAAAGCGATGGCCAACTGCCCGGCGACCCAGGTGGATCCGGTGGTCAGCGGCGTGCTGTTGGGCACCGGAACCAGGATGGCGTCCGGTCCAAATACACCTGAGAAACGCCCCAGCTCGAATACCTGTTCGTGCACGCGCGCTGCATATCTTGGGAACCAGACCGCGTCAGCCGCCTTCAGCCGGGCGCGCAGCAACCGTGAGCACCTGGAGACCATGCCAGATCCGCGCGGCGAATAAACGTAACAGGCACAATAGGCGAGGCTCGCGGGGCGGCGTGCACGGCACAGTCTGGGCACCGGCGAGGCGCTATACGGATCAGAGCGCAAAGTCACGTTCGGATCCTTGTTCCTTGCCTTGTTCCTTGCCTTGTTCCACGCCCCGCACGGGACTCGCGCGCAGTCGCAGCCAGCTCTCGCGCGCCGAACGTCGGATGTCTCCCAGTGAGGATTCCTTTGGACCAGCTGCCGCGACCGGCCCGTGCGCGGGCGCCAGCGCTGGCGCCCGCACGAGCCTCTGCGCTCGGCTTTCCAGTCGGGCCCGGTATTTCTCGCGCACCCGCTCGGCGATCGCGCTGTGCAGGCCGCGCTTTTCTGCCAGATACGCGCCCCACGGCAGACGCGCTCGCGGCTCGCGATCAATGCCTTGAGCCGCCAGCGGGCGATGATCGACGCGCATCTCAAGATTCGCTGACTGCAGCGCCTCATTTATAAGAGTTGCCGAACGTTCGCGCAGCACCAGAAATTCCCTGCTGCTGTTGCCGAGGCCACGCTCGTAGCGTTGCCTCTCGTTTAGGTCCAGGCCGGTCTTGGCACCGAGTCCCGTTGCCGTGACTTCCCGGGTCGTCGCCAGCAAGTGCACATGATAGTTGCGCGGATCGCCATGGGCGCGCGGCGCATGGAGCGCCGCATCGATCGCGACGCCGTAGCGATCGGCAAGCTCTTTTGACAGCGTGCGGGTCAGCGCCACGCGCTGAGCCGCGCTCAGCTCGTGAGGCAAGGCCAGCATGTATTCGCGCGCCACGCGCGCATCGCGCCGGATCTCGGCGTGCTCAGCGGTATTCCATAGGGTCGCGCGATCGCGCGCCCAGTCGGCTTCGTTGCCAGTAAAGCGCGATGGCAGAACGATTTCACTGTGCAACACATCCCGCCGCTCGGCGTAGTTATAGAGTGTGCCGCTGCGCTCATCACGCAGACGCTCACCGGCACGATACGCTGCAGCGCCGATAGCCGTGCGACCGGCGCTGCGCCCGACGGCCGTCACGTGCATGACGAAAATAGCCACGCTACCGGGCGACCTTGACCCGCTGCCAGGCGGATGCCGAAGCTGTTTTAAGGTAGCCGCTCAGATCCGGCAGCTGTTCGAGCTCGGAGGGCATGACGGCCACCTCGGTGACGTGCTGTGCGCTCACATTGCTCGAGAGGCGCAGTGCACTCGCCGCCCACAGGCCTTGGCGATCACGGCCGTGCGTGGTCTGCCGGCGCACAATCTCGCGCTCGCCTATCAGTCGCGATGCAAAATGCGCGGTACCGCCTGGCTCGCTGCCCGAGCAGCGCAGAATCAAAGTATTGCCGCAGTTCTCTATAATCGTCTGTGCTTCGCCAGCCCCGTAACTACCCGACACCTGCGCAATCGACTGGAAGCCCAGCACACAGCGGCCGCCAAATTTTCTTAAGCGCGCCAACGCATCTTTGAGCCCGTCAATGGCGCCGAGTGCATCCAGCTCGTCCATGACGAACCACAGGCGCTGATCCTCCTCCGCACGACTCATGGCCTCAAATATGGCCAGTCGCACCCAGGCCGAGATAATCGAGCGCAGCGCCGCAATCTGCCCAGCCTGGTAGGGAATGAACAGCACCCCGCGACCGGATCGAACCCAATCGCGCACCGAGAATGCCGTGCCTCGTTGCCCGGAAATAATCTCCAGTGCAGCGGCGGCGGAAGCGGCTACTGAACGGATGGAACCGAGCATGCGGGCATTCTCGGCCTCGAGAAACGGCTGCGCAGCGGTGCCGGCGACCAAGGGCCGCAACTCCCTGCTCGAGGCCACCGCCAACAAGCGCCACAGCTCGGCCGTATCGCAACGACCGAGCTGGTGACAACGACGTGCAATAGCGGTGAATAGTGTGCGAGCGTAGCCGCGCCATTCCCGCCCCGAAGCGTCCTCAGTAGCGCTAATCAGGCCGCAGGCGAGCTGTTCAACATCATAGGAATTGTGAATCTCGGCGTAGGGATCCCACTTCACGGAACCGGCTTCAAAGGGGTTGAGTATCACATCACCCCGATAGCGATCATAAAAGCGGGCGCGATACCCCCCATCCGGATCGGTGATGAGCGCCCGATCGCCACGCTCGAGCGCGCCACGCAGCAATTGTGCGATAGCGGTGGATTTGCCGGTGCCCGTAGTGCCGATCACCTTGAAGTGTTTGCACTCATCGCGTGCCGCAATGGCTACCCCCGCAAGCGCCAGCGTGCTGTCGGCGCCGCGCCCCAACGCCTGCCATCCCAGCTGCGAAAGCAGGCGTCGGGCGCGACCGCCTGCGCTGATCAACGTGCCGCGCTTGTGGGTTTCCGCTCGCATGCGCTCAATAGCCTTTGACGATCAGGAATTCGGCGCCCTCGCCAAAAGTCGGAGCATGCCTATCGACCCGCACGCATAGCCGGTTACTGCCACCGCAGCGTCGCAGATCGATGCGCCCACCCTGTCGATCGAGGCCGGCAACGGCCTGCGCATACTCATCGCGCCGCGCCCGAAGCACCGCGATATCGGCCCGCGAAGGCAATACCCACCAGGCAATCAGTAGTGCCGTGGCAGAGCACAGCACGCTCACTGCAATGCTCCACACCCCGAGACGTACCGCGACACTTTGCCGCAACCGACGCAACGCCTCCGCGGCATGCCGGCTATCGCTCGCCACCGCCTGTAGTTCATCAACCAGCGTACCTCGCACTTCTTCACGCACCAGTGCGCTTAACTCGCTCACATGAGCTTTGAGTTTCTTGAGACTGGCATCGGCGAGCCGCTGCTGCGCCTGCGCCGCTTCCATCAGTAGCCCGATCTTCATGGTCGCTTCGTCCACGCTGTTCGCTCGGTCAGCGCTCATCAGCGCGATCACGCGCCACGCGCCGTGCGCGCGCTGGAGCTGGTGCGCGTGACTTGACTGGTGCCGTTACCTTGACTGGCGCAGTTACCTTGACTGGCGCCATTGCCTTGATCGGCGTCGGCGCGGTCGGCGCCGCTCGCTGACGCCGCCATGCCTCCCTGGCCTCAGCGCACAATGGCGAGGCCGTGGCACTGACCTCGCACACCAGGTTCGCGCTACGCTCTACGCGTGGTAGCGGCAGCGGCAGCGGCAGCGGCAGCGACACGCGCAGCCACCGCGGACCTGAAGTCAACTTCAGATAACCCTCGCGATCGGCAAGTTGCTCAATCTCGGAATCCATGACCGCCGGTTCAATGCCCACATGTTCCGATTGGGTCGTAGAGGCGAACCAGTCAGTGATCCGCCGGCTCCGGGAAGTCGTCGTCCGTACGACTTCGCGCTGACCTATGAGTCTGGAGGCGAAATTTGCCGTGCCACCGTTTTGGCTGCCCGAGCAGCGCAGAATCAGCGTATTGCCGCAGTTCTCAACAATCGTCTGCGCCTCCCCGCTCCCGTAAGTGCTCGACACCTGGGCGATGGCCTGGAAGCCCAGCACACAGCGACCGCCAAATTTTCGCAACCGTGCCAGCGCATCCTTCAGACCATCGATCTGGCCCAGTGCATCCAGCTCATCCACCACAAACCACAAACGCTGATCCCCTTCCTCCCGGTCCATGGCGGCGAAGATCGCCAAGCGCATCCAGGCCGAGATCGTCGAGCGCAGCGCCGCGATCTGCCCCGCCTGATAGGGAATGAACAACACACCGCTTTTCTGATCAGGATTTCCCTGCGCCACCCACTGCTTGACTGAGAACAGTGCCGCCTGCTGTTGAGCCACGTACTCGAGCGCGCCAACCGCGGAACTTGTGACCGAGCGAATGGAGTCGAACATGCGCGCGTTATGCTCCTCCAGGAAGGGCTGTGCCGGCGTGCCCCGCACCAGGGTTCGCAACTCGCTCGCATCGGCCGTCACCAGCAAGCGGTACAGTTCGCCGACCTCGGTGACGCCGGCAGCGTGCGCCTGACGCGTCACCGCGATAAAAAATGTACGCGCGTAAGCACTCCAGCTTCGATCGGCGCCACCACTCTCTGGAATCAGCGAGCGGGCCAATTGCTCGACGTCATAGGGGTTGGCGATTTCTCCGAACAGGTCCCACTTCACCGAGCCTGCCTCAAAAGGATTCAGAATCACATCACCGCGTTGACGATCAAAATAGCGTGCCAGGTAGCCGCCATCGGGGTCAGCGATCACGGCTCGATCACCGCGCTGCAAAGCAGACTTGAGAATTTCCCTGATGGCCGTGCTCTTGCCGGTACCGGTCGTGCCGATGAGCTTGAAATGTTTGGTTTCATCTGCCAGCGGCACAGCAATACCCGCCAGCGTGATCCCACTGAACCGCGTCTGGGTCTGCGTGCGTGAGGTCGCCGCAGCCCCCAGCTGCGCGATCAGCGTGCCGCGTTGATGAACGCGCGCACTGGCGCTCCGGCGCGCCACGGCCACACCAGTGGCGTAGCCTAAGCCGACGTTGACTCCGGCACTCAGGGCCAGGTGCAGCAACCCGCCGCTTGCCAGTCCGGCAGCGTGCAACAGTGGCGTGAATGCGGCCGCGCCCATCCCAGCCACGGCAGTCAGTGGCGCCGCCAGTAGCGGCGCGAGCAGCCATTTGTGTAGCGGCGCTCGCCTCTGCCACAGTCCCACCCACATAGGCGCCTGAACCGCCGCGTATGCCAGGCCCAGTCCCGACCAACCGTGCGTCAGGGCGGCAACGTCAGTGGCGTTCGCGATCAGCATGCCGGCGCTCGGGCGCGTACCAGATTTCACTGACAAAGCGCTGGTGATTCTCGACACCACACTGAATGACGACGTCCACCAGCAGGTACAGCAGGCTCTTGATTTCGGGACGTGCCAGCTCACGCCCGCCGCTACTTTGCTTAATCAGCAACACCATCTGCTCGAAGGCGAGTTCCGCGCTGGTGGCATGCACGCTGGTAATCGAGCCCGGATGACCGGAATTCACGCAGCGCAGGTAATCGAAAGCTTCCTCAGCGCGCAGTTCAGCCAGCAAAATCCGGTCGGGTCGCATTCTTAGACATGACTCCAGCAATTGCTTGGGACTGACCCGCGCCAGGCCCTGATCATCCTTGCTGTAGTACAGGCGCACGTGATTGGGATGCCGATCGAGCACCAGTTCCTGGGTGTCTTCGATCGTCACCAGGCGTTCATGTGCCGGAATCTCCCGAATCAGCGCCTTGGTCCAGGTGGTCTTGCCTGAACCGGTTGGACCGGAAACCAGAATGTTTTTGCGACTCCTGACCGCCAGCCGCATAAAGGCCTCATGCTGCTGCGCTGACAATAAACGCTGCAACTCCACCTCCGTATCATCGGGCCTGGCGCCAGCGCGACGTGTGCTACGGAACGCGCCCTGCCCGGCCAGCTCACCGATAGACCAGGCGCCGTTGGCGGGCCGGCGAATCGTGATCGCGACACAACCTGCGGTGGTCGCAGGCGGTAACACCACTTGCACGCGCTCACCACTCGGCAGCCACGCCGACAGGAGCGGTGAAGACTCGTCGATGCGTTGGTGCGTTGAGTTCGCGATCAACTTCGCCAGGCGGCAACACCAGGCGTAGTCGGCAATCGGCAGCGGCTCGCACCGCCAGCCACCGGCGGTCTCGATGAACGCTTCCCCGGGACGATTGATGCACACTTCCGTGACATCGCTTCCCGCCAGCAACGGCCGCAGCGCCTGCACAGTCAGCTCCAGTGCCGACCGCTCAGCGAGGGGTGAGGATGGCACGTAGCTCATAGACCGAGCGGAAATCCAGGTCACGTGCCACCAATACCTGAATGCGATCACCCTGCTGCTTGATCACGGTGGGTGGAATATTGATAGTGCTCTTCAGTACTTCGGTCAGCACGTCCTGCGAACCAGTCGGGCTGTACACTACGGCGCCAGCACCACGACCACTCGATTGCACGGCAGACTGCATCGCACCGTTGATCGTGGAGATCAGGATCGCGGCGCCGAAGCGCTCCCAAAAATGACGGTTCACCGTACCTGACAACCCGGCGCGACCCAATTCATCGGCGCCTGGCGAGGCCAGCGGTACCACGACGCCGGTCGGGGTGCGCGCTTCATTCCAGAGTACCAACAACCGCGTCGCACCCTGTTGCAATTGACCACGGGTTTCGCCGATCAGCTTGGTGCCGCGCTCCAGCAGCACGACTTTACCGTCCGCTCCAAAGGTATCAGTCGCGGTAATGCAAGTGGTCATGCCAGGCAGAGTCGAATCTATGGCGGTCTCCAGGGTGCAATCGATGAAGGCGCCTTTGGCCAGTAGCAGACGCCGGGTCGGCAGGCGCTGTACCGGAACCGGCGTCGTGAGCACATCGGTTGCCGGGGCGCCCAATGTGGTGGCAGCAGTGCCGGTGGCAGCGGCAGTGGCAGCGGCAGCGGCGGCAGCGGCGGCGCCGCTGCCGGCGCTGTCTGTGACGGACGACTCATGCGAAAAAACCGCCCCTGACAATCGGCGTTCGGCACTGAGTTGCGCAGGTGTTGACGACGATGGCGCTGTGGGCAGTTCACCACTGACTTCAGGACCACCCGCGAGCCACGCGGGCGGCTGTGCGGCAGGCGGCATCAGCGCCGGTGCCGGCGCCGCCGGAGGGGGCGCCGCAGGACTCGGCGGGTTCACCGGCCCCAGCGGCAGCAGCGGTACTTCGCTCTGCACCCGGCTCGCCGATACTGCCAGTCCGCTCTGCGGCGTACGATTCTGCCGGACGATCGCCTTGCTGTAGTACCAGCCGAGCATGCTCAGGCCGACAGCCATCATCAGACCCACCGCCAACACATGACTCGCCCGCGATTGCATCGAATAGGCCGCGCCGGCGCGCAACGGTCCACGCTCGCCGCGCACGGCTCCCTCATGGGGTTCAATGGTGTCCTGCCCACTCATGGCGCACCTCCCGCGGCCGCACGCTCTACACCGCTCGCGACCGTGCCCGAGTCCAGTCGCTCCCCTGCCCCGTGGAATCCTTTGTTCACGATACAACCCCGAAGTTTGCCCCGCCGCAGGACCAGGCGCTGCGCGAGCCGCTGCACCACGACCTCGCTGCCTTCCATACTGAAGTTGAGCAGCGACTCGCTGTCATCGTCATTGCGCACAAAGATGGCAGGCTGCTCAGCACGCGCCGCAAATCGCAGTCGCGTCTGCACACCGTCATCCCAGGCCGCCACCGGCATGAGCGAGTCAGCGCCGCAATACCAGTAATCCGTGTTGCGGGTGCGCGCCGTACTCCCAGCCGCCAACGCGGCGTCGATCTGCAAGGCCGCACTGACACCTGGCGCCGCGGCGAGCGGTGGATATCTGAATCGCAGCGCATACATGATCACTTCCGTGTGGCTCACGGTGGAGTAATCAAACTGATAGTGTCGCCGATTGGTCAGCACGGTGAGATTGGTCACGACCTGTGCCGCTTTGGGTTTTAGAAACAAGTGATTGTCCTGGGCGAAAAACGCCAACCCTGCCAGATCACCGGCGCCAAGACCGATGAAAGCCTCACCGGCTTCAAACTGCAGGTCGATCTGAAACCCTACCTGACCCCGTAACGGATACACTTCATCGGCGTTGTACTCTGCAGTGCGCAGGCGACTGTCAACCCCGTTCGCTTGCACGCCGGACACAACTGCAGACATCGCGCTCAGCAGCAGAGCGCGCATCCTGTTATTCATGAGAGCGGCCCCTCGGGTTCTGAAGTGAGCTCAACGATCTTGAAACCCAGCGGATTCCAGCGGCGCACTCGCGCCTCCTGCGCCGGCGGCGTATAGCCATACTGAATGGTCGCGATCCAATGGGTGACGTGCTCCTCGGCCCCGTTCGCCTGTCGCTCAGCCTTCAGGTAACGCACTTGCACCAGATCCGCGAGTGAGTTCGCCCGATTGAAAAAACTGACGGATACCACCTGCGCACGTACCGCGCTGCCGTCCTTGTGAACGTTGAGCGGCGAGGCTGGATTAGCCAGCGCCCAGAGCGCGTTCCAGGCCTGATTGCGCTGCGCCCCATGAAACGCCCCGCACTCTTCGTAGTCGCTCTCTGCGGTGGCAAAATTGAAGCGCTCGCACACGGTGATGTAGTGCGCCAGAAAATAGCGCGTAACGGCTTGATCGATGCTCGCACCACCGGCATAGACCGGTACCACATCAACAATGCCGGTCGTGTTATCAACCCGCACCACAAAGGGCTCGACGCGCTTGAGTGGCATCAGGACCGCCAGTGACACGGCACACGCCACGGCGCACAACCAACCGGCACCGGCAACGTACCAGGCAGTACGCGTCTCGCGCTGGTTGCGCGCCACCCGGTCAGAATCCCAGGACGCCGCCTCAAGGCAATAGGCCTGAAGTGATTGCTCGGCATTCATGGCCGACTCGCACCCTGGGCAACCGCAGCCAGTGCATTGATCGGTCGCATCGAGCCGTCGCAGCGCACAGCGTTCGCACTACAACCGCTCAGGACAACCAGTAAGCTGATCAGGCACCAGGTTTTCATGAGCATTCTCCATTGCTATGTTTTGCTCTATTCATAGGTCTCTATGCCGACTCGCCTGATCGCTCGACCAGCGCATCGCCGCGCCAGCGGGACGCGATAATCGGCCCAACCTTTTCTGCTAACCGCTGACCGTGGCGTCCACCCCACGCCACGCTGCGACTGGTGAGGTTGAATGAATTCAGGGCCACACCGCCGGCCAGACCAGCGGCGATAGGCATCACCTGACGCATAAAGAGAAACACCAGCACCGCCATCAACACCATGTTGAGCGCATCCACCGTGAGAATCGCCGCGCCACGCGCCGCCGTCTGCGCGGCGTAGGATTCGACAATCCTCAGCAACAACGCGGCGGCCAGTACGCTCAAGACAGTAATGAGCGCGTAGTTGACCAATTGCGTGATCCAGCTCGCGAAGAATCTGCGCGTACCGTCAAACAATAAGCTGGCAATGAACAGGGGGCCGAGCGCCAGCAGCACCGCCAGCGCCACGCTCGCCAGAGCAATCAGAAACATGGTGTACACGCACAGCAAGCCCACCATCAACCAGACCACGGCGGCTGCCAGATAGAATCCACCGTCGCCGTTGAGCAGACTGCCCTGTCCCCACAGGAACCCGGCCACCACCCCGCCCTGCTCCCAGATGGCGTCGATGGTCTTTACCGGATCTGTGGCGCCAATCACTGCGGCCGAGAACTGCGCTGGCGCCCTATAGAAAGTGTCCACAATCACGCTGTTGTAGAGCCATAGCCGCAACCCGACCCCAAGCACCAGTGCCAGCGAAACGATACGCTTCAAGCCGGTGAGCAACGGCTCCTCGATTCGCCCGCTCATTTGCAGATAGCCCCAGGCCATGACGTACAGCGTCGCCAGTGTGACGATCGCAGGCTCCAGCGCCATGGCGACGCGCGCGGTGTTATCGCCGATATAGCCTGCCAACTGAGAATTGAGCCAGGTCCAGAAGGTTTGAAAGAAGCCCATGACGATGCCTACCCGCTGTGAGCGTCAGGGAACGGGCACGGGCTGAAAGCGCGCGGCGAATTGGCCGTGTCCGGCGATGACTCGCTCGCGCGCGCGTTGCTGATTAGCCCATTGTTCAGCCTCGGCCGCCTGATACAGCACCTGAAGTTTGGTCTGCTCGTTTTGCAACATGCCCTGCTCGGCGCCGATACGGGCCTGCAAGTCGAGAATGGCCTTCTGATCGCCTGCGCCACGAATGGCATTGATCAACTGTTGCAAAGAGGCGAACCGGCCGCTGGTCGTGGCCAGCGCCTGATGCGTCAGCACCTGCAGCATCGCCGCCGAAGTGCGTGTGGCATTGAGCTGTGAGCGCGCCGCCGGCGAGAGCGCCGCCAGTTGCTGCGCCGAGAGTACCGCCATACCGTCCACAGCACTTTGGAGTTCACTCCCCAGAGCGCCGTAAGTGGTATTGGCACGGTGCCTGAGTTTGTCGAACTCCGCCCAGTCGGCCGGCAGATAGTTGCGCGCCGTACCGCTCAGTAGACGTTCCATGCCGCGACTACCGGTCATGGATTGAAATTCGCTCTGTGCCTGCGCCAGATGATCGCGCGCAGTTACCAGTTGCTGCTCGAGCATATGGACCTGCGCCAATAGCTGGGCCACGGCATGAATATCTATGACTGCAAACTGGGCGTGCGCCAGCGGCGCAACAGAAAACGTCAACAGGCACACCAGCAAAGCTCGAGCGGTATAGAGACGCATAAATTGCTCCTTGGGATGGAATTGTCGCTTCGGTAATTCACCGCCGGTTCGAAATGACTGCCAGTTCGGCATCGAAACCCTTCAGGTCGAGCTGACACACCACACTGTGGTGGCCCTGCTTGACCAGAAAGGTTCGCGATCCCGGTTCCAGTTGTTCCTTGATGAGCTTGAATTCCCGCCCGCTCAAGCCAAGGATTTCCATGTATTCCGCGGCGCTGGCCTCGGAATTTGGGAAGAATATTTTGGTTGCCGTTTGCTCGACAATGGTCCGGCAAATCGGACTGGTGATGACATCGCTCACGCTCTGCGTGGCGAAGCACATCACGCCATTGAGTTTTCGCCAGGTCTTCGGTCCTTCTTTGGCGAAGCTCTCGAACGCCGGGTCGGCAAGTAGCCGCCAGAATTCATCCATCCAGCACACCATGCGCCGGCCATCGAGGAGTTGACGTACCAGATGAAAAAGATAGAGCGTCACCGGTGCCCGCGCCACATCGTGATCCAGAAAGTCGGTCACATCGAAACCAATCACTGAGTGGACCGACAGGCGCGGCGCCACGGAATCCTCGCCATTGTCGAACACCCAGGCATAGGCGCCCTGCGTCACGGCACACCAGGGTGCCATTCGCGCGTAGACACCTGCCGGATTGGTGCTATCCAGATATTCGATGAGGCGCGACAAGCGCCGCAGCGGAGCCTCGAGCGCCAGCACTCCCTGGAGCGCCTGATCCAGATCCGCCTGCTCGCGAGTCGCGAGTGCCGCGCCATTCGGAGCTCGCACCAGCAGATACAACCAGCGCTTCAGAAACTCAACGTTGTCGGCGCTCGCCGGCAGTTGTAGCGGATTGAAGCCCGTGGGCGCGCCGTTACGCAGCGGCAGGTATTCGCCCGCCAACGCACGCACCAGCAGCTCGAGTCCGCGATCCTTATCGAAAATCACCTGGCTCGCACCCTGCCGGTTTAGCATGGCCACCAGAAAACCAATGAGCACGGTCTTGCCGGAGCCCGTGGGGCCGCAGATCAGCGTGTGGCCGGTATCCTTGCGGCTGCCGCCGTCCAATTCACTCGGATCACTGGCGTGCAGTGAGAAATGGTAGGGCGATCGGGCACGGGTCATAAGTACAGTCAGTGCTTCGCCCCAATGATTGCCGCTCGCACGACCGCTAGGAAAATTTTGGAATGGCGCCATGGCGGCAAAATTGCGCGAACCGATTGGGGCCTTACGCGGTCGAAGCGCAAAGTTGCCCGGCAACTGGGCCCAGAACGCTGCCTCCAGCGCCAGATCTTCGCGCGCGACCGTCATGCCGGTATCGCCAAGCAGGCTGCGAGCCATGGCCACATGTTCGTTCAGCGTCCGGAGCCGGTGCGCGCCGGCACCATCGCGCTCGTCCGCGTGCACCTCAGCCAGAATTTGCAGCGAGAAATGGTGCTCGCCCATCGCAAATTCGTTGCTGGTCAGCGCATCGAGCGCCGAGGTGAGCTCAGCGGCCTGCGACAGCGCGAAGTCTCCCGCATTGACCAGACGATGAGCCTGCCGCTGCAACAACCCTTGGCCGCTGGCTTTGCTGAGAAAAGTAAAAGACTGCGTCAGCACCAGGGGGAATGGCGCCGCCAGCAGCCGGTTGTACATGCCCGCGACGCTCGCGGCCGGGTACTCCTTGATGCCCAGTATGGCACCGGCCCGCGTGCTGCTGGGCGTGCGATATTCAATCGTTTCGCTGCCGAACAACAATCGGCTGGTGGCTAGTGCCTCGTTCAGCGCGCCACGCGGCAGCGCCACAGGCTGCCATTCGGCGTTCACCAGTAGTGCCAGATATTCGAGCAACGATGAGTACCAGCGATTTCCCGCCAGGTAATTGCCCAGTAACTCCGGCTCGTAGCGCGCCAGCGAGGCGCCGATGGTTTGGGCCAGTTTCTCGCACGCCTCCAGAGCCGCGACGCCTTCCTCGGCAGACCCCGTGCGCCGCGCCTTGAGCAACGCTCTCGAGGTCAGACCAGTGGCCACGCCCACCGTGGGTCGATAGAGCACGGCCAGATAGAGCTCATTGACCATGAGCGTCTCGCCCGCCAACCGTCGTTGATACTTTGTGTACAGCGCACTGCCAAAGTCCGGTGCCGAGCTTTCAGCCAACGAGGTGCTTTCGCGGCGGCGGATCACATGGGTCCACAGTGCCACGTTGGGACTGGCGATGTTTCGCCACAACACGTTGAGGCGCTCATGCCAGGTATTGAGCTGTTCGTCATCGGCGCTCTCAAAACTTGCACCACCGAGACGAAAGGCCTGCAGATAGTCGCCGGACACGGTCTTCACCACCTGCCTGGCGATCTGCGCGCGGTAGGGAATATGCAATGCCGCGCCCGGCTCGCGCCGCAGCGCTGCCACACGACGCCGGCTCAGCACCGCGGGCCCCGAGGCGCCGTGCGTGTCACGCAGGCGGCAATACCGCTCTGGCGTCGTCGCCCGCGGCAGTTTGGCAAATCAAGCGTCAATGGACTATAGCTGCTCGCCCGCCAATAGCGATGATTGGCAAGCAGGGCCGGCAGCCGCGTACGTCCCCATAGCATCAACAGCTCGAAACAGCGCGGATCGTGTGCGCACAGGAGCATGCACACGCCATGAATGGGTGCGCACAGCAGTAACGCCAACAGATTCTTGGTCAGCAGAAACACTTCCATGGTCAGCACCAGATTGCACAGCAACGCCGGGTAGGTGACACCCCACCTCATGGACGGCCGCGTCGCGCCCACGAACAGCGGATCGGAAATCAGGCCAGCATTGCGCTCTTTCATGGCCAGCCCTACACGCCAAACATGCCGCGAATCCACGCCACGATTTGCGGTGCGCCAAACGCGATGGCAATCCCGAAAATAGCGCCCATACACCACCCCCAGGACATGCGGCTCGCCATGGCCATCGCGCCGAGCACCATTACCAGGATGATGGCCACCGGTGTCAGCCAGGCGAGGATGTTGGTTTGCAGTGAGGTCATCCCGGTCATGAAGGGCGAGGCCTGTGCCAGGGCCAGCGCCGGCACGGCCAGCAACAGCGCTGCTCGCAGCAGTTGGCGCCCCACTACTCGCCCGCGCCTGCGGATCAGTCTATTCACAGCGACCACCTCCCCAGCGGTTTTATGCAGTGTCGACTCAAGCTTCCAGCTCGGCGTGCTCCAGCCGTTCTTCACGGCGGCCATCGAGTTCTTCGCGCTTGAGCTTGCCGGGCGCACCGAAGCGGAAGCCCTGCACAACGTAGGAGTAGTCGTACTGTTTCTCGCCCTGCTTGTCGGTCCAGTTATTGGCACGCACGCCCGCGTCAAGGATGAGCTGATCGCCCTTGCGCGCGTGTTTGGCAATCGCTTCACCCAGAGCACCGAAGGCCACGAACCACAGGCTGGTCACGACCTCCCGTGCCGCGCCTTCCTCATCCTTGCCGGCGTAGTCGTTGCCGACCAGGCAGAATCGCGTGTACGCGGTGTCGCCTTTCTCGGAACACTCCGGGTTTTTGGCAAGATTGCCGACTGCGGTCAAAGTAAAACTATTCATCGATCGTTCTCCTGAAGCTTGGTTACGGTGGCGATGAATGCCATCGCCCGGTCGACAGTCTTGAGGATGCGCGGGCAGTTTGACAGCCGCATAAATTGCGTCTTTGCCCACAAATGCGCCGAATGCGCGGCGGACGTCGCGCCGGGCTTTCGCAGTGCCGCCAATCGTGTATCGTCAATTCACCGCAACAATCTGGAGATGCCCCATGTCGGATGCGCAGGTCGGCACGATTGAAGAATGCGTGGATGAGCTGGATGACTTCGTGGCAACGCTGAGTCGTTACCCGGAACCCGTGATTGCCTTCGCCCTGCGCGTGCACTTGGGCGCACTCCTGCGCACGTTGCTCGAGCGCGGCACGCTGAGCGAGGCGCAGGCGCGCGAGTTCTTTCTGGATCTTGACCGCGAGGCGTTTGAGTTGCGCGACTAGTCCCGCAGCAGCGCGCGCCTCACCGATCGCGCAGCAATCCCTGACGCCGCTCGAGTATAAATACCAGCTGCTCGCCGCGCCCCGCCCGCGCCGCCCCGCGTTCCACAAGACTGCGCAGCATGCGTGGCGGGCTGGCCCAGCGTAGCAGCGCCAATGGTGTGGTGAAGCTCTCGAGTACGGCGAACTTTCCATGCTGCGCGATGAGCTTGGCCAGCGTCTGCGGGGAAAAATGCCAGAGATGATCGACCGGATTGAGTGGCGGCCAGCGCGCAATGTCGTGCTGCGCCCGTGACGAAGCAAAGTTGGGGACAAACAGGAACAGCTGGCCGCCCGCTGGCAGCGACTGCGTCGCGAGGTCCAGCGCCGCGAGCGGGTCTGCCAGATGCTCGAGCACGTGACTCATCACGATGGTGACGAGCCCAGCGAGCGGTGTGTAACTGGCGTCAAACCACCCCACGTCGATTGTTTCGCCAAGTTCGCGCGCCGCCAGCGCGCAAGCCGGGTTGGGTTCGAGTCCACGCAACTGATCGAGCCCGGCGGTGCGCAACAGCTTGAGCAGCATGCCGGTGTTGGCGCCCACTTCGAGCAGCGCCCCCGGTCGGTGCCGCTGAACAATGATCGGCGCGTTGAGTTGTTCCCAGCCGCTCGGCTCGAGATTCACGTAAATGCCGCCGGGCCCATCACCCGAGGCGACGCTGATGCCCTTGAGCGCGCCGGTGCGCACCGTGCCGCACTCGCCGCAACGCTCAAGCGTGGCGTGCGCAATGCGGCCTTTCCAGTACCGGCCGGACCAGACTTCCACTGCGATGCTGGCCCCGCACCAGCAGTGACGGGCGGGGCGATCGGCAACGAGCGGCGCAGCGGGTGTCACGGTCTTCCCGGGCTGTATAGTATTGATCTATAAGAGATAAATGGTGGAGCGGAAGGGGATCGAACCCTCGACCTCTGCATTGCGAACGCAGCGCTCTCCCAACTGAGCTACCGCCCCACACAAGGCGCGCGATTCTAGAGTACTGGCCCCAGCGCCGCAAACCCAGCCGAAAGGCGAGCCGACCGGCGTGCCACGCCTGCCGGCACATTAAACCAAAAGGGCAGCGGAATTAAGCCGTTCCGAGCAGCAGCTTTGCCAGCGCCGTCACGGCAACCAGGAAGGCGGCTATCAACCCCGCCGCCGCCATTCGGCTGTGTCGCGCCAATGTCTTCAGATCGCAGGCGGCAATGAGAAACGGCCGCTCGTCCTGGGGGCGCCTCAGCACATTGGTAGTCGGCGCGCTGGCGCTGGGTGGCTGCCGCTCGATCTGGCGGCGGGCGGTGGTGCGCGCCAGCTCCCATTCCTTCAGGCTCAGGACACCATCACGGTTGGCGTCGAAACGCTGCAGCAGCGCCGGTTGATCCTGCTTCCACTCGGCCAGCAGTTTCATCACCGCACCAGTCGTGTCGGTGGCCGTCACACCGCCCGCAGTGCCAAAATCACCGATGACATTCACGAGCTGGTATTCCTGAATACGGTGCTCGGTATAGCGGTATTCGCGCTCGCCGCCCAATGTCATGCGGCCCTGCGCGAAGCCGTTCTCCGGCCATGGCTGCGCGCCATACCAGACTGTTTTTTCCTCCGCACGCACGTCGGCACCCGCCGGGTTGACCAGGCAGGAGCCGGTCTCGTCATCGATGACAAAGAGCGCTTCGCTCACGCCGCGCTCGACGACCTGCCAGCTGCGCGAGCTGCCGCTGGCGACGTCGCGTTCGATGCGATAGAGCCACCAGACGCAGGGACGATTGGAAAGCGGCGCGCGATTCTCGGCCTGCGGCAGCAGACGCGCGCGGCCGCCAAGCTCGACGTAGCCTTGCGCCGCCGAGCGCACCCGCGAGCGCGGCGTGTCGTCGATCAGCCGCGCGAGCCGCCAGTTGCGAAAGCCGAAGTAAAAGCACAGTGGCGCGGCCAGTGCCAGCGCCACTTTCCAGAAATCCGGATCGCTTACAACGTCGATCGGGACCCCTCAGCGCTTGAACTGTGCGCCGACATCGACGTCCGCCTTTTCTCCAGCCGTGAACTCCAGCAGCGCTCTGGAGACGAAACCGTAACGGCGTGCGATCAGCACATCGGGAAACTGATCGATACGGGTGTTGTTGATCTGCACCGCTTCATTGTAGAGCTCGCGTCGATCGGCGATCGCTTCTTCCAGACCGGTAATGCGCGACTGCAGCTGCTGGAATGATTCATTGCTCTTGAGTTGCGGATAATTTTCCGCCACCGCGAACAGGCGCATGACACCGGCGCGCAGCTGCTGTTCGGCAGCTCCCACGGCGGCGACATCGCCGCCGGCGCTCGCCTGCGACACTGCGGCACGGGCGCGCATGACTTTTTCCAGCGTTTCCTGTTCGTACTGCATGTACTGCCGGCAACTGTCGATGAGCTTGGGCAGTTCATCGTGGCGCTGCTTGAGCAACACGTCGATATTGGCCCAGGCCTGCTTCAGGCGCTCGCGTACCGCGACCAGGCTGTTGTAGATGCCGACCAGATAAACGGCCAGCACCGCGATGAGCGCCAGAATGACAATTAATGAAATCATGTCCGTTACCAGATTACACAGCGTTTTGGATCCATCGCACCGGCCGGCGCACCAAAGGCCTGCGCAAACTGCGGCATGTTGGCGAGCGTGCCGTTGACGCGGTACTGCCCAGGTGGATGCGGGTCGGAGGCGGCGTAGGCACGCGCCTGCTCAGGTCGCAGGCTCTGCGCCCAGAAGCGCGCGAAACTCAGGAAGAACTGCTGGTCGGGCGTGTAGCCCTCAAGAGCCGGCGCATTGGCATAGGCAGGTGAGGCGTGGAAGGCCCGATAGGCCAGCAGCAGACCGCCGAGATCCGCGATAGCCTCGCCGGTCACCAGGTGACCCTTGAGGTGCAGATCGCCGTCAACCGTGTAAGCCGAGAATTGATCGGCGACGCAGTTCACTCCGACTTTGAACTTGTCGATGTCTTCCTTGGCCCACCAGTTGGCAAGGTTGCCGTGGCCATCAAACTGACTGCCCTCGTCATCAAAGCCATGGGTAATCTCGTGGCCGATCACTGCGCCGATCGCCCCGTAGTTGAAGGAGGCTGGCGCGTTGGCGTCAAAAAATGGCGGCTGCAGGATGCCAGCCAGAAAGTTGATGCTGTTGAGTGAGGGATCGTAGTAGGCATTGACCACCTGCGGCGGATAAACCCATTCGCTGCGATCGACCGGCTTGCCGATCTTGGCCAGCTCGCGCGCATTGTCGAACCGATTGGCACGCATGACGTTGGCGGCATAGTTGCCGCGATCAATGTGCAGTTGGCTGTAGTCGCGCCAACGGTCCGGATAACCGATACGCTCTTCGATCATCTGGAGCTTGTCGATGGCTTTGACGCGCGTGGCATCACTCATCCAGGCCAGCGTCTGCAGGTCTTCCTTCAGGGCGGCACGCACAGCATGCAATATGTCGAGCACCTGGGCGCGCGCCTCGGGCGGCAGGCGATGTTTCACGAACTCATGACCGACGGCAAAGCCCAGCGCGCCATTCTCGGTGCTGAGCACGCGCCGCCAGCGCGGCAGCAGTTCCTTGGAACCGCTGATCGCCTGCGCCAGTTTGAAATTCTCATCGACCCAGGCCTTCGACAGATAGGGCGCATAGCGGTGCACCAGCTGCCAGCGCAGATAATTGCGCCACTGCGGCATCGGTGTACCGTTCAGCTCCTGCGACACGGCGGCAAAGAAAGCCGGCATCGCCAGGTTCAGACGTTCCATCGACGGTGCGCCCATGGCGCTGATGAACTGCGGCCAGTCGATGGCCGGCGCTGCTTTGGCGAGGCCTGCGAGGTCCGTCATGTGGAAGATGGCGTGCGGATCGCGTTGCTCTTCAACTGGCATGGAGGCTTTGGCGAGCCGGGTTTCCAAAGCCATCACCTCGTGCGCGGCCGCGCTCGCCGCTCCTGGCTTGTCGCCCAGCAGCATGAACACGCGGGCAATGTGTTCCTCATAGCTGTGGCGAATCGCGGCGTATTTCGGATCATCCTTCAGGTAGTAGTCGCGATCAGGCAGGCCAATGCCCCCCTGCGTGACCACGCCGACCACCCTGGTGCTATCGTCAAAATCCTGCATCTGGCCCATGCCAAACACGGCGTCAACGCCCAGGGATTGCAACCGCGCGAGTGCGGCCGTCAGTTGCTGTGGTCGCCGTAACGCGCCGATGCGCGCCAGCTCTCCAGCCAGTGGTGTGATACCGGCCTTTTCCACAGCGGCCTCGTCCATGCCGCTGGCAAAGAATGCACCAATCTTCTGCTCGTCACTGCCCGGCGCTGCCGATTTGTTGACGGCCGCTGCCTGCAGCAGCTCGTGAATATAGTCCTGGTTGCTCTGATTCAGGATCTGAAACTGACCCCAGCTCGAATAGGCGGGCGGAATCGGATTGTCGCGCAGGAAACCGCCATTGGCGTACTGGAAGAAGTCTTTGAGTGGGTCGACGTTTTTGTCGAGCCATTCGTTGTGCAGGGCCGAAGCGCTCACGACACCATTGCCAGCAAGCGTCGCCAGCATGGCCAGCACCAGAAGTAAATTACGTTGCATGACGATTCCCGGGCCCGCAGGCCTAAAGTTGCCGGCGACCATTATAGCGGCCGGCTCAGTCCAGGAAGAAATCGGCGAGCAGATCGCGGGTGCCGGGCACTACCGCGTAGTGATCCAGATCAATGACCCCGTTGGCCGCGAGCAGTTCGTCGTCAATGAAGAAATTGCCGCTCGTGGCGCGCGCCTCGCTGGTCAATATGAACCAGGCGGCATCGGCCAGAATCTCCGGGCGGCGGGCCTTGTTCAGATCGATGCCCGGGATCATCTGCAGGGCTGCCGTGGCGATCACGGTGCGCGGCCACAGGCTGTTGACGGCAATGCCCTGACTGCGAAATTCGCCGGCGTGACCGAGCGTGCACATGCTCATACCGTACTTCGCCATGGTGTAGGCGACGTGCGGCGCGAACCAGTGAGTCTTGAGTGACAACGGCGGCGAAAGATTGAGAATATGCGGGTTGCGACCCGCCGCGGCGCTGCGCTGCAATTCGCTCAAGCACGCCTGGGTGCAGGCGTAGGTACCGCGCACGTTGACGCCGAACATCAGATCAAAGCGCTTCATCGGCGTTGCGGCTGTCGGCGTCAGACTGATGGCGCTGGCATTGTTGATCAGGATATCGATGCCGCCGAAGCGCTCGACGCCGGCGCGCACCGCGGCCGCCACGGCGTTCTCATCGCGTATATCGGTGGCCACGGGCAGCGCCTGGCCGCCAGCAGCCTCGATCTCGGCCGCCGCCGTGCCCAACGTGCCCGGCAGCTTTGGATTGGGTTCGACCGTCTTGGCCAGCAAGACAATGTTGGCGCCGTCGCGCGCCGCGCGCTTGGCAATCGCCAGGCCGATGCCGCGTGAGGCGCCACTGATCAGCAGGGTCTTGCCGCGCAGGCTGCGTTCAGCAGTGCTCACGGCTGCTCCGCCAATTGCCTGAAATCCGGCCGGCGCTTGTCGAAAAATGCCTGGAACGCTTCGCGTGCCTCGGGGCTCTTCAGCCGCGTGACAAACACGCCAGCCTCGGCCTGCAGCACAGCCTCGGTGCGCTCAATCGAGTGGGCATGCAGCAGCCGTTTCGATTCCCGCACCGCCCCAGCGGGCAATTGATTGAAACGCTCGGCCATGGCGCGCCCGTGCATGATGACCTCGCCGGCGGGTAGTGCGGCGTTGGCCAGACCTAGCGCCACGGCCTGCACACCATTAAAGGGTTCGCCGAGCAAAAGCTTCTCTGCGGCCTGCACCCGACCCATCAGCTGTGGTAGCAGCAGACTGCTGGCAAACTCGGGCACCAGGCCCAGGCTGGTAAAGGGCATGGCGAAGCGCGCGTCCTCGGCGACATACACCAGATCACAATGCAGCAGCAGGGTGGTGCCAATACCGATCGCGGCACCGGTGACCGCCGCTACCACCGGTTTCTCGCAGCCCATGAGCGCGCGCATGAACCGGAATACCGGTGAATCAATGCTACTGGGCGGATTCGCGATGAAATCCGCGAGATCATTGCCGGCGGTGAATATACCGGGCTGACCGATGATCAGCAGCGCACGCACCGTTGTGTCGGCGCGCGCGGCGACAATCGCCTCGGCCATGGATTGATACATCGCTGCCGTCAGCGCGTTCTTTTTTTCCGGGCGCGCGATCTCAATGGTGGCAACGCCGTTGACAACCGTGAAATTAATGCTCATACCAGAGTGAAGCATAATCTATTGTAATGTGGATAACACTACACATTGATATACACAGCCATGAAGACCATTCAGATGACCATCGATGCGCGACTGCTTAGCGCCGTGGACAAACTGACACGCACCCGCAAGACCACGCGCTCGGCACTGATTCGCAACGCGCTCGAGTCCGAGCTCAAGCGCGCTCGGGTGCTCGATCTTGAGGCGCAGCACGTTGCGGGCTACCGGCGAGTCCCTGTCAAATCGGGCGAGTTCGATGTCTGGTCAGACGAACAGGATTGGGGCAAGGCATGAAGCAGGGTGATATCTGTTGGTACACTTTTCAGAAGCCCAACAAACGCCGGCCCGTGCTGATTTTGACGCGCGATTCCGCAATTGCTGTGCTCAATGCGGTCTCAGTCGCACCACTGACCTCAACGATTCGTGGTATTCCAACTGAAGTCGTACTTACGGAAGATGACGGGTTACCGGAAACCTGCGCCGCGAACTTCGACAATATCCAGACAATTCCGCAATCAAACCTCAGTGCGCCGATTGCCCAGTTGTCCGGCCTACGGATGAAAGCCGTAGCTCAGGCTATCGGCTTCGCACTCGGGTTGAGCACCTCGTAATTGAATTTCAGCTCAGGCGGCAGCGGCGCCGAGCCGCCGCAGCTTCGGCGCCACGATCGGTATGGTCAACATGGTGCTACCCACGGCCATCAATAGCAGCGCGGTGAACGAGCCGCTGGTGATGAGCTGCTTATCCAGCAGTATGTTCACGAAAATAATCATGATCAGCGCCTTGGTCTGCAACAGCCAGCCGATGAGTGAAGCTTCACCGGGTCGCCAGCCAAGAATCCTGCCAGCGAGGTGCAGACCGGCCAGCTTTCCGGACACCGCCGCCACCAGCAGGATGCCGGCGACGATGAACACGGCGCCACCGCCGACCGTCCAGGTGGTGCGTAGCCCCGTGCTCAGGAAAAACACCGGCATGATCACCAGCAGCACGTTGTGCCGCAGATTATCCATGTGCTTGACATTGAACCAGGTGTTATCCATCACCGCGCCCGAGAGAAACGCGCCGACCATGAAGTGCAGGCCGGACCAATCGGCGCCAAAGCCGCACAGCGTCAGCCAGATCAACCCGACATACCAGCGATCCCGCTCAGGTATGCGAACCATGAGCTTGCGGAACAGCCAGGCCGCCAGCGCGAAGCTCAGCAGGAAACCGCCCTGCCGGCCGACGCGATGCCAATCCATGAGGATCAGCGCCAGCACGCCCCAGATGGCGACGTCATCCAGACTCGCATAACGCAGGATGCGCTGGCCGATCGGTTGGCGAAGAATTTCCAGCTTCTCCATGAATAGAATCAGTATCGGCAGCGCCGTGACGGCGCAGGACATGCCTATGCCGACGATGAACTGCCACCACTGCGCCCGGGAACCTATCCAACCGGGATAGCGAATGATGACGGCGGCGGCCGCACAGCCAAACAGCAAGGGTACGGCCAGGGCCAGGCCGGCGGTGATGCCGCTTTCGCTTCTGTTTTCCCAGGTCTGTTTTAAATCGAGTTCGATGCCGGCGATCCACACGAACACCATCACCGCCCACCAGGCGATACCGTTGAGCGCCTGGATGACCTGCGGGTTGAAGACGAACTGGTAATAGGTCGGGAACCACGCACCGAGAATGCCTGGGCCCAGCAGGATGCCGGTGATGATCTGCACCACCACCAGCGGTGCGTAATATTCAGTGCGCCCCAGGCGCCAGATCAGAAACGGAATCGTGAAGATGATCGCCATCGCGATCAGAAATATCTCGCTGGTGTTCATGGCGTGAGTCATAGACTGTGTTTACCGATATACCCAGCAACAACTTCAATAGCGCGGCCCGAACCCGAAATATGAATGGTTAGCGGCGTGAGATCTCCGCAACATACTGCGTACAAATCGCCTGCACCTGCTTTTCTGTCATTGCTGAAAATATGCCTGCCAAGCGGTCGAAGTCGTGTCGTAAG
>JANMWZ010000009.1:0-2317 GCA_031441585.1 Gammaproteobacteria bacterium | reverse complement strand
GCCGCACGCCATTCGAAAGCTCACCGGCGATCCGGCGCATATCTACGGCATCCTGGACCGCGGCCGCATCGAGGTGGGCGCGTGGGCCGACCTGATGCTGTTCGATCCGAAGACCATTCATGCAGGCAAGGCGCGGCGTGTCGCCGACCTGCCGGCCGGCGCCAACCGGCTGATCCGCAGCGCGCCCGGACTGCACGGCGTGTGGGTCAACGGCACCCAGGTGTTCGACGGCAAGGATTACGTCAAGGTCAAACCGCCGGGCAAGGTGCTGCGCAATTTCAGCACCGCCAAAACGACGCTCGCCATGCCGCTTGCGCGAGCCGCAGCGTAGCTGGAGGGGTAACCCTTGCGACCGCACTTTCTGCCAATCAACTGGTACGGCTAAAGGGGGCAGATCACCCCGATAGCGCCTCCGCGATCGGCAACAGCGACTGGCGAAGTCGACACGTTTGCTGCGATCCGGTCAGAACGACCGGATTTCAATATTTATGCTGCAATTGAGTGACCAGATGCTTGGTTGAGAATCGAGCGCAGTTTGGCGATGTGCGCAGGTCCCGTGCCACAGCAACCGCCGAGAATATGCGCGCCCTTGCTGTGCCAGTGGCGAGCGTGTGCGGCATAGGCTTCGGGGTCGAGATCGTCGCGTGCGGGCAGCGCGGCGGCCTCGTAAGTTTTCCAGTCGGTCGGATCGAGCTTGCCTTTGCTATACGAGCCCCAATCCGTCGCCACTGGCAGAAAAGTGTTGGCATATCCGCCTATCTTCTTGCCATGGCCGATGGCAGCGAGTTGCGGCATCGCCGTGGTGATGCTCTCGGGCGCGCAGCAATTTGCCAGAAAGCCCTCAATCGGCAGATGCGCAATCGCCGCAGCTGCCTGCGCGATTGTCTCCCCGCTGCGCAACCGCCCCGAGCAGTCTTCATGTAGCGTCCAGGCAACCCAGACCGGCTTGCCAAACGACACAGCTGCAGTCGCAGCAGCAAGCGCTTCCGACGCACTGGACATGGTTTCGCAAATAAATAAATCCACATACGGAGCGAGCAATTCGGCTTGCTCGTGATAGAGCGGAATGAGGTGCTCAATGGTGCCGACTTTGTCGGGGCGATAGCTGCCTGAAAATGGGGGCAAGCTACCCGCAATGGCAACGCTGCGTTCAGTAGCGTCGCGTGCTTGTGTCGCAATTTCTCCCGCCAGCCGGTTGAGTTCAGCGTAGCGATGCTCAATGCCCTCGCGCGCCATTCGCTCGCGCGCTATGCCATAGCTGTTGGTGGTGATGATGTCGGCGCCGGCGTTGATGAAATCGGCATGCACCTGGCGCACGATATCGGGTGCCAAAAAGAGAGCAGTAGCCGACCAAATTTCAGTCAGTATTGGCACGCCACGCTTCAAAAGTTCGCGCCCAGTACCGCCATCGAGCAATAGCATCCGGTCGAAGTCAAAAGCAGCAGACATGAAAAACTCCGCGTGAGATCAAGATGATGCTTTATCGGCTACGCCATCCACCAGCGTTCGAGACAGCGCGCTCCGTCGAGCTCCCAATTGCCCGCAACCGTCGATTCATGCTGGACCTTGCCCGTCATCGCGTAGACGCTATTGGCGAAGACCGGAACGAGAGCGCCGCCTTCGTCGCTGGTAATGCGCTGCAGTTCATAAAACATTTCACGACGCTTACTCTGGTCGGCTTCAGCGCGCGCTGCAACTAGCAGCTTATTGAAGGCCGGATCCTTCCAGTGCGTGTCATTCAATGGGCTGGCATCGGAGTAGGCGACGGTGAACATCGTATCCTCGGTCGCGCGACCGCCCCAATAGCTCGTGTACCAGGGCTTCTTGCGCGCCACGTTCTGCCAGTAGCCGTCTGACGGCTCGCGCACGATGTTTAGAGCAATGCCGGCTTTGGCCGCTTGCTGCTGGTACAGCACGCACAGATCAACCGCGCCATTAAATGAAGCGTCTGATGTATGCACATTAATTGGAATGGCCGCATCGACGCCAGACTTCTTGAAGTGGAAGCGAGCTTTGTCGAGGTCGTAGGTTTTGGGCGGAAGGTTGGGGTTGTGGAACGGATAGGCCGGAGTGATCGGCTGATCATTTCCGACCCTGCCGTGGCCGCTAAACACCGTCTTGAGTACCGCCTCGCGATCGATGGCATATTTTAGAGCCAGCCGCACGTCTTTGTTGACGAAAGGCCGAGCTGTAGTGTCCATCGGCAGCGAATAGTGCAGACGCCCGGCCGACTCCTCGACGCGAAATCCCGGTCGGCGCCCCAAAATCTGGACTGTTTTGAGATCGGCACGGTTGATCAGATCGACTCGGCCGCTGG
>JANMWZ010000008.1:0-4868 GCA_031441585.1 Gammaproteobacteria bacterium | reverse complement strand
AGCTAACCGGTACTAATTGCCCGTGAGACTTGACCATATAACCTCAAGCGGTTTGGCCTCATGCGATGAGCGTGTGCCAGAAGCGCGAGGCAGATCGATGCAATGATGGAGCGATTATTCACGTTATCGAACGCGACCAGCATCTATCGAAAAGAATCTTCCGGTTTTGCCTGGCGGCCATAGCGAGCAGGAACCACCCGATCCCATTTCGAACTCGGAAGTGAAAATGCTCTGCGCCGATGGTAGTGTGGCAGTTGCCATGCCAGAGTAGGTCACTGCCAGGCTCTCATACAGGGAAAGGCCCCGACGCTTCACGGCGTCGGGGCTTTTTTCTTGTTCGTGGACAGATTCTCGGTGTGACCATCGATGCCCAGCGCCTGGCCGGAGATCGATGCCCCCAGATCGGAACACAGATACAGCACCATCTGGGCGATGTCCTCGGCATTGACGAACACCCCCAGGGAAGATTGATCGAGGTAGCTTTGCCGCACCTCCGCCGGGGAAACGCCGAGCTCCTGGGCCGCTGCGTCGATAACGCGATCGATGCGCGGACCCTTGACGCTGCCAGGACATAGCGCGTTGACACGAATCCGCTGCGGGCCCAGTTCCATAGCCCAGGTCTTGGTAAGCCCGATCAGCGCCCACTTGGCCGCAACATAGGGCGAGCGCAGCGGACATCCGTACAGGCCGGCATTCGAGGAAATGTTGACAATCGAGCCGCCGCCGGCGGCTTTCAGCATCGGCACCGCGAGCCGCGTGACATAGAAATGGCCGCTCAGATCTACGGCAATGGTCTGATCCCAGTCAGCGATACCGATCGACTCGACCGGTGCGGTCGGGCCGGCAATACCGGCATTGTTGACCAGCACATCGAGCCGGCCGGTCGCGCGCTGCACTTCGGCGAACAGCCGTTCAACCTCGCTCGGCTTGCTGACGTCGGCCAGCGTCGCCGTCGCGCCGGGAAAATCGCTGCGGAAACGCGCCAGCGCGTCCTCGGCGATATCGCAGACGTGGATACGACAGCCCTGAGCTGCCAGAGCCGCGGCGATGGTGCGACCAATGCCTGAGGCGCCGGCCGTTACCAGTGCGACCGTCTGGCCCGACAGTCCGCGATAGTTTTCCGACATCATGCCTCCGCTCCGGCAACTGGGCGCGGGGTCGATTCTCGCACAGCGCCGCCAAGGGCAGGTGTCCGGGTGCGCCCAGGCCTTACAATGGCGCTCAAAGTCATTCAGTGAGGGAGTGCCTGATGCTGAAGCAAGCGAGCGTACGTCCACCGACATCAACCATCCGGCTGGTCCTCATGCTCGCGGTGGCGCTGTTCATCAGCTACGTGGATCGCGGTAACCTGGCGACCGCGGCGCCGCTCATGGAGTCGGAGCTGCACCTTTCGCCCGAACAACTCGGTTTGCTGTTGTCAGCATTCTTCGTGACTTATGTGCTGGCCATGGTGCCAGCAGGCTGGGCCGCCGAGCGCTACGGCGCGCACGTGGTACTGGCAGTGGGCATCCTGATCTGGTCGATCGCGACGCTGTGCATGGGCTTCGTCGGCTCTTTCGCGGCGCTGCTGCTGTTGCGACTGATGCTCGGCCTGGGTGAGAGCGTGACCTTTCCCAGCGTCTCAAAGCTCATCGCCAACAGTGTCTCGCCGCAGCGAATAGGCACCGCCAATGGCGTTGCGGCATTCGGTTACCTGGTCGGTCCGGCGGTCGGCACTTTTATCGGCGGCATGTTAATGGCCAGATTTGGCTGGCGACCGGTATTCGTACTCTTCGGTGCGCTGTCGATGCTCTGGCTGTTGCCCTGGAGCCGGGTGATCGTCAAAGAAGTGAAGCTGAAGCGGGACACGCAGGGCGGACCTGATTTCAGGCAGATTCTGCGCCAGAAGGGCTTGTGGGGCGCCTCGCTCGGTCATTTTGCCGAGAATTATACCTTCTACTTCATCCTCGCCTGGCTACCCGAATACCTGATCAAGGTGCGCGGTTTTTCGATGGAGACCATGGCGAGTGTTGCCGGTGGCGCTTACCTGGTCAACGCCCTGGCCGGGTTTGTGGCCGGCTGGGCAACCGACCGGTGGATACGCGCTGGGCGCTCCCCCGATGTCGCCTACAAGGGCATCATGGCGCTCAACCATCTGGCCGCGATCGGTTGCATGGCGGGCATGGTGGTGCTGCCCGTCGGGCAGTCGATCGCCTGCCTGTACGCCTATGAAATGATGATGGGTTTTGCATCACCCGGCACTTTTGCCATCCCGCAGATTCTTGCCGGCCCGGCGGCCTCGGCGCGCTGGGTTGGCGTACAGAATATGTGCGGTAATATTGCCGGTATTGCGGCTCCTGCCGCTACCGGGTTCATCGTCGGTGCCACCGGCCACTTCGAGCGCGCCTTCGCAGTGGCGGCCCTGGTCAACATACTGGGATTTGTCGGCTGGGTATTTATTCTGCCGAAGATCGCGCCGATTCGCTGGCAGGGTGCTGCCGCTAAGGTTTGAATACATGAGTCACACCGACGAAGAGTGGCAGCTGCGGCGCGAACTCGCGGCCTGCTTTCGACTGCTGGCGCATTTTCGCATGACCGATCTGATCTACACCCACGTGACAGTGCGCCTGCCCGGGCCCGAGCACCAGTTTCTCATCAACCCGTACGGCCTGCTGTTCGAGGAAATCACCGCCTCGAACCTGCTGAAATTGCGCCTCGACGGCTCTATTGTTGAACCGGGCCCGCACCTGGTCAATCTGGCCGGTTTCGTCATCCACGGCGCGATCCATGGCGCGCGTGAGGATGCGCACTGTGTGGTGCATACCCATACCCGTGCGGGCTGCGCGGTGGCCGCGCAGCGCGCCGGTCTGCTGCCGCTCAATCAGATGTCGCTGGAATTCTATGGGCGCGTCGGTTACCACGACTATGAAGGCATCGCCTACGATCTGGATGAGCAGCAGCGACTGGTGCAGGACCTGAGCGACAACAGCGTAATGATTCTGCGCAATCACGGCCTGCTGACGGTCGGGGGCAGTGTGCCGGAGGCGTTTCTGCGCATGTACTATCTGGAAAAAGCCTGCGATATCCAGTTGGCGGCGCAGGCTGGGGGCTCGGCCGTGACTGTGCCGCCCGTCGAAATCTGCGAGCGTACGCAGCGCCAGTTCAGCTCACCACCGGCGGCGCCCGGGAAGCACCTGATCGCCGATCCGGATGGTCTCAATCTGTGCTGGAATGCCTTGCTGCGCCTGCTCGATCGGCTCGATCCCGGCTACCGCAACTGACACCGTCACGAGGCTTTATTCCCCAATGAAATCCTCACTCGCCGAATTGTTCCGCCAGATGCCCGGCGCCGTCTCGGCCGAGTGGCCGCAGGGCGAGCCTTATGCGGTGGCGTTCGAACACGGCACCATGACCCTGGGTTTCTACGCGCCAGTCGGCAATGATCCGCAGTCGCCGCACGAGCGCGATGAGATCTACATCATCCATGCGGGTCAGGGCGAGATCGTCATTGCGAATCAGCGCCACCGCTGCGTGCCCGGCGACGCGTTCTTCGTTGCGGCGGGTGTTGAGCATCGCTTTGAAGGCCTTTCGGCCGGTTTTTCAGCCTGGGTCGTATTCTGGGGACCGCCAGGCGGAGAGCGGCCGTAGTAACTTCCAGCCGCCTTCGGCGAAGTAACTGGCATGAGACGAAGATCGCCGCTGTGTGGTGCCGGATGACCGGGTCGCAAACGAGTTCGGTATTTGCGCTGACCGCCATCGTGGCATGCGCGACCGCGCTCGCGCAGCAACCCTCTCGCCCCCTGGTTCTCGAGTTGTATACCTCGCAGGGCTGCAGCTCCTGTCCGCCCGCCGAAGCCTTGCTCGGTGAACTTGCGGACCGCGCTGACGTCTTGCCACTGGCCTTCCATGTTGACTATTGGGACGATCTGGGTTGGCGAGACCGCTTTGCACTGCCTCCGGCCGCGCAACAGCAACGCTGGTGGGCGACAGCCAACGATTTACCGAGCGTGTTTACGCCGCAACTCATCATTGATGGTCGCCGCAGTGTCGTGGGCTCAGACCGTGCGGCCATCATCGCGGCCCTGCGCGAGCCGCGCACTACGGTTCCTGTTCAGGCTGAGTTGCGCGATGGCGTGGTGCAGGTGAGTGTGCCGGAACGCAGCAGCACAGAAGTTTACGATGTCTATGCGATTGCCTATCTGCCGCGCGCCGAGACCGTTATCGCGCGTGGCGAGAACGCCGGGCGTACCCTGACCGAATGGAACATCGTGCGCTCCTGGCGTTGGCTGGGCGTGAGTCGTGGCGCGGCCGCAGTGTTTACCGTTGCACAAAGTGCGCTGCCGACTGACGCCACCCGGGTGGCGATTGTGCTGCAGGATGCTGGTCGCGGCGGCATTGCCGGAGCCACCGTTGTGAAACTGCAATAGGACAGGTTGTGGCCGGCGATGACAGTGATCACGGTCGCTGCCACAATGCACAGATGAGAACCTCCCTGTGGATTGCAGGTTTTTTTCTGGCCTTCGTGGCCACGGCCACGGCCACGGCCACGGCCGCTGACGCTGCGCATCACTCGCTCTGGATAGTCAGGGGCAAGTCCAACTCCGTGGTATTGCTCGGTTCGGTCCATATGCTCAAGCCGGACGCGAGCGAGTTGCCCGCCGAGGCGTTGCAGGCCTACGAACATGCCGCCGCCCTGGTGATGGAGCTTGATCTGGGCTCGGTTGGCACCGAGGACATGGTCCTGGCCATGAACACATTGGGCGCGCTACCGGAAGGACAAACACTGGAGCGCGTACTCGGGCCGGAGCTTTACCGCCGTTTCAATACCCAGGCTGCGAGCGAAGGGCTGGACGCTGAACTACTGGAGCACATGCAGCCGTGGATGGCCG
>JANMWZ010000007.1:0-1576 GCA_031441585.1 Gammaproteobacteria bacterium | reverse complement strand
ATACCTTGACCTGTCCTATTACGAGCGCGCGCTGCGGCAGGCCAAATAATTCTGCGGCGCGCGTTCGTTATCGGCCTGCTGACTGCGGCCCCGCCCGCGCGGCGTGACTGATCCGGTTAATGCCTGAAGAATGGCTCCAGTAGCCATTCTTTGTGGAATTTCCCTCTAGTGCCCCGGGCGCGGCATCTGCGCCTCACCGAACACCAGCGACACTTTCGCATCGGCCGGTATGCCCGGCATGGTCGCGGCCCACTGCTCCCACTCGGCACGCATCGCCGCAAGACGATCCGGCTCACGCGCCGCCTGGTTGGCGCGTTCGCGCTCGTCGCGGCTGAGGTCAAACAGGTAATCGTTGTCCTCGATGCGCAGGTATTTCCATTGCCCCGAACCTGACAGCAGCGCGCGCTGCCCGCGATACGCCATGCGCCAGTAGAGGTTGCGCGCCGGACGCCATGCGGCATCCTTGAACAAGGGCATGAGGCTCACGCCGTCGAGCGGATGGTCGGCCTGCGGCGCCACGCCCGCGGCCTCGAGCATGGTGGCGACCCAGTCCATCGTGATCGCCGGTGTCGCGCTGCGGCTGCCGGCCTGGATCTGCGCCGGCCAGCGCGCCAGCAATGGCACGCGGATGCCACCCTCGAGCAAATCCATCTTCTGGCCGATGAAGGGCCAGTTGTCGGAAAAGCGCTCGCCGCCGTTGTCGCTGGTAAACACCACCAGGGTGTTGTCACGCAGACCGTGTTTTTCAAGCGTCTGCATGACCCAGCCGATGCCCTCGTCCATGTGGTGGATCATGCGCTGGTAGGTGTGGATGTTCCCGCACTGCAGGTGGGAAATATTGTCGGCCACGGCTTTGTCATCGCGCGTTTCCCAAGGCCAGTGCGGCGCGGTGTAGTGCAGGCTCAGGAAAAAAGGCACGTCTTGCTGCGCCATGCGATTGACGTAGTCAACGGCGTGGTGTGAGATCAGATCGGTCAAATAGCCGTCTTCTTTTTCTTCTTCTTCGCCAAACGAAAGATCATGCACGCCGGTGGAGTTGCAATGGGTGAAGTAGTCAACACCGCCTGCCATCGGACCGAAAAATTCGTTGTAACCCGAACGCAAAGGGCCAAACGCGGGCGGATAGCCCAAATGCCATTTGCCCATCAGCGCGGTGCGGTAGCCCGCCGATTGCAGCAGCGAGGGCAGGGTGGGGTGATCCGGTGGCAGGCCCAGCACAGTGCTGGTGCGGGCCTTGCTGTTGATGGGTTCTTCTGCGGCACCGCGCAGCCGGTACTGGTAGCGCGCCGTCATCAGCGCAAAACGGGTGGGCGAGCACACCGGAGAGTTGGAATAGCCCTGGCTAAATTTGATGCCGCCCGCTGCCAGGGAGTCCAGCGTCGGCGACACAGGTGCCCGCCCGCCGTAGCAGCCCAGGTCGGCAAAGCCCAGATCGTCAGCCACGATGAAGATGATGTTGGGGCGGCTGGCGCGCTGTTCCGAGCTCATGACGCGACAAACCCCGCCGCCTTGATGACGCGCGCCCATTGCGTCGAGTCGTCACGAATCTTCTGCGCCAGTTCCGCCCGCGTGCCGC
>JANMWZ010000006.1:0-11727 GCA_031441585.1 Gammaproteobacteria bacterium | reverse complement strand
GGCGCGCCTGCAATTCACCAAAATGAAAGGGCTTCGCCAGGTAGTCATCAGCGCCGGCACCCAAGCCCTCGACTTTATCCTGCCAGCGATCGCGCGCCGTCAGCACCAGCACGCCATAGCTCTTGCCGGCACTGCGCAGTTTGCGGATGACTTCCAGACCCGGGAGCCTGGGCAAACCCAGATCAATGATGGCCACGTCAATCGGATATTCGAGCGCGGCAAACAGGCCCTCTTCGCCATCGGCAGCCACGTCGACGGCGTGACCCGCGCCGGTAAGCTCGCTCTTCAGTGATTCACGCAGCGCCGCCTCGTCTTCGACGACCAGGATGCGCATCAACCCCCCGAGAGCACGTCGCCCGAGTGCGCGTCGACCACGATAGTCCAGACGCGTTGGTTCGACAGCAAACGCAATTCAAGTGCCGCTCGACCGTTGAGCTGGGTTTGCGCGACCCTTACGACGCGAGCATTGAAGCGCTTTTGGACCGAGTCGATGATGCGATCCTGATCGCCGCTCGCGTCTGCCGCCTGGGCGGCGAGCGCAACGATTGGCAGCCAGGCCAGCGGGGCCCACGCGGCGAGCAGCGCCAGGCACAATCTAACTCGCGTCAAGCTGTTGGAGAGCGTCGCCATGCCTGCTCGTGCCTCTATTATCCAGCCTGCCTCACAGGCACGCGATTCATAAGGTTCATCATACTGCACTGCCACCACTTGAGCTTAAGGCCGGAATGCTGAACCTGTCCTGAATCGCTCATGGCTGCACTATTCGGCTCGTTTGACCTCATTCCACAGCCCTTCCCAGGCGTCGGCCGACAGCGCACCAGGCTCCAGGCCGCGCTGCGCCAGCAACCCCTCCATGCCGGCAAAACGCCGCTCAAACTTTCGATTTGCCAGGCGCAGTGCCTGTTCGGGATCAACACCGAGTTGTCGGGCCCAATTCACCAGTGCGAACAGGGTATCGCCCAATTCCTCCTCTATGGCGGCCGGGACGCCCGCCGCGATAGCCTCCTCGGTCTCGCGCAGTTCCTCGGCAATTTTGGGTCGCACCGCCGCTTCATTGGGCCAGTCGAAACCGACACGCGCAGCGCGCCGCGTCAGCTTGGCAGCGCGCGACAACGCGGGCAGCGCCACGGGCACGTTGGCGAGTGCACCGGTGGCGCCACGTGCTGCGCGCTCGGAGGCCTTATGCGACTCCCAGGCCCTGGCAAGATCAGTGCTGGCCGGTGCACCCGTGTCAGCGGCCGCCCCGGTGGCGGCGAACACGTGCGGGTGACGACGCAGCAACTTGTCGTGAATGCCGGCGGCGATCGCGGCAAAATCAAACCAACCACGCTCGGCGCCCAGTTGGGCGTGAAACACCACCTGGAACAGCAGATCGCCCAGTTCATCGCGCAACTGCCCAGGATCGTTGAGGGCAATGGCTTCGGCCACCTCATAGGCTTCTTCAATGGTAAAAGGCGCGATGCTGGCGAAATCCTGCGCGCGATCCCAGGGGCAACCACGCTGCGGGTCGCGCAGGCGCGCCATCAACGCCAGCAACTCATCCAGGCGCTGCGCAGCCTCGCTCATGTCGCGGCGCGGCTCATGATGCGCGCGCCAGGGCTTCGTGCAGTGCCAGCAGCATGGCGCCGGTAGCGCCCCAGATGACCCGTCCTTCAAAGTGCACATCACGCAGGATCACTTCCAGACCCTGCAGGGTGCGGCGCGTGGGACGAAAGCTCTCCGCTTCGATGATGCAGGACAAGGGCATTTCAAAAATTTCAGCCACTTCGCCCGCGTGGCTGCGCAGCACAAAGCCGGGATTCACCAGGGCCACGACCGGCGTAATGCGGAATCCCGTGAGCACTGAGTGATCAGGCAGAAAGCCGAGGACTTTGACAAATTCGGCGCCAATGCCCACCTCTTCCTCGGTCTCGCGCAGCGCCGCGGCCACGGGGTCGGCATCCTGACTGTCGAGCCGCCCGCCGGGAAAACTGATTTGCCCGGCGTGTCGACGCAAGTGCCCGGCGCGCGTGGTCATGAGTAAGGTGGGCCCGTCCACCCGATCAACGATAGGTATCAGCACTGCGGCAGGAGCCGGCACCGCCGGCATCATCTCACGCAGCGCCTCAAGCAGCGCTGGCGACTGGCCATCCTGCTGCCACTGATCGGCGTCGTGATCGGGAACGCTTAGCAGGGCGCGCTGCAGGCGTTGCTGCCAGTCTGCGGGCAGGCCGCGGACCATGCGCGTTACCGCAGCAGCCACGTTACGCGTCTAGCCGCCGCCACGGGTACCGCCCTTGATACCGCCCTTGATACCGCCCTTGGCAAGCTCGGCCGGATCGAGCAGCCGCGCCAGTTCCGCCGGCGCCAGATCGGTCATCGCCGCGGCCACTTCACGGATAGGTTTGCCTTCTGCGTAGGCACGTTTGGCAATCGCCGCGCCTTGCTCGTAACCGATAACCGGGTTGAGTGCTGTCACCAATATCGGGTTGCGTTCCAGCGCCTCGGCCAGGCGCTCGCGATTCACGCTGAAACCGGCAATCGCACTGTCCGCCAGCAGCCGTGTGGCATTGCTCAGCAGGCGCAGGCTTTCCAGCAGATTCCAGGCCACCAGCGGCAGCATGACATTGAGCTGAAAATTTCCGGACTGGCCGGCAATAGTGATCGCCGCATCGTTGCCGATGACTTCCGCAGCCACCATGGCCGTGGCTTCCGGGATCACCGGATTGACTTTGCCGGGCATGATGCTGCTGCCTGGTTGCAGCGCGGGCAGCGCAATTTCGCCCAGGCCCGCCAGCGGCCCACTGTTCATCCAACGCAGATCGTTGGCGATCTTGAGCAGACTCACCGCCAGCACCTTGAGTTGTCCGGAGAGCTCCACGGCGCAATCCTGGCTCGACAGTGATTCGAAATAATTGGGGCTGGGCTGGAAACTGATGCCCGTCAGGGTGCTCAGCGCTTTGCAGAACTCGGCGCCAAACTCCGGGTGCGCGTTGATGCCGGTGCCCACTGCCGTTCCGCCCTGCGCCAGACGCAGCAAACGCGGCTCGACCGCGCTCAGGCGTGCAGCACCGTACTCAATCTGCGTGCGCCACCCGGACAGTTCCTGCGCCAGGGTAACCGGCATCGCATCCATGAGATGCGTACGCCCGGTCTTGACGATGCCCGCGCACTCCAGCTCCTTAGCCGCCAGCACCGCGGCCAGGTGCGCCAGCGCCGGCAACAGGCGCTCACGCAGCAGCAGCGCAGCGCCGACGTGGATGGCAGTCGGGATCGCATCGTTGCTGCTCTGACCCATGTTGACGTGATCGTTCGGATGCACGGCCACTCCGGCGCGCACCGCCAGATGCGCAATCACCTCGTTGGCATTCATATTGGTGCTGGTGCCGGAGCCGGTCTGGAAGACATCGATCGGGAATTGTTCATCGTGCTCGCCACTGGCCACGGCGGCTGCGGCTTTGGCAATCGCCCGAGCCAGTGCGGCGTCGAGCAGACCCAGCTGCGCGTTCGCACCCGCCGCCGCCTGCTTGACCAGCGCCAGCGCGCGAATGAACGCGCGCGGCATGCGCCGCCCGCTGATCGGAAAGTTGTTCACGGCGCGCTGGGTCTGCGCACCCCAAAGCGCTGCCGCCGGCACCCGCAGTTCGCCCATGCTGTCGCGCTCGATCCGCTCTGCAGATTCATTCATCGGCCTGACTCCGTCGCATGCGATACACTACTGATTCTAACCTCCAGCGTTACCGGCTGCATGGACCAGAACCGATTACAGGCGATTTCACCTCTTGATGGTCGCTACGCGGCTGCGGTGGCGTCGCTGCGACCGCTGTTTTCGGAAGCCGGCCTGATACGTGAGCGCATTCGTATCGAGGCCCGCTGGCTGCTGGAATTGAGCGCTGCGCTGCCAAAGCTCGCGGGCGCGGCACTGTCGGTCGGCGTGCGAGCCCGCGCGGCGGCACTGGCCGACAACCCGGATGATGAGGCGGCCTCTGCTGTCAAGGCCATCGAGCAACGCATCAATCACGACGTCAAGGCGGTTGAGTATTACGTGCGCCAGGAGCTGGCCGCGGCCGGCGCCACGCCCGCCAATCTGGAACTCGTGCACTTTGCCTGCACGTCGGAAGATCTCAACAACCTTTGCTACGCACGCCTGCTGGCGCAGGCACGCAGCGAGCTGCTGCTGCCAGAGATCCGGCGCATCATCGACGTGTTGCGCGCTTTTGCTGCCGAACACGCGCAACTGCCCATGCTGGCGCGTACCCACGGGCAAAGCGCCAGCCCGACCACGCTCGGCAAGGAATTTGCCAATGTGGCAGCGCGCCTGGAGCGCGCCGCGGCGCGGCTGCGGGCGGTAGCGATACGGGGCAAGTGGAACGGCGCCGTCGGTAATTTCAATGCCCACTGTGTCGCCGTGCCGGAGGCCGACTGGCTGGCGATCAGTCGAGGCTTTGTGGAGGCGCAGCAGCTGGTCTGGAATGCCCACACCACGCAGATCGAACCGCACGACTGGATCGGCGAATACTGTGATGCCTGCGCGGCACTCAACGTGATACTGATCGACCTGTGCCGGGATACCTGGGGTTATATCTCGCTCGGGTATCTGCGCCTTCGGGCAGTGGCCGGCGAAGTGGGTTCCTCCACCATGCCGCACAAGATCAACCCGATCGATTTTGAGAACGCCGAGGGGAATCTAGGCATCGCCAACGCGCTGCTGCGCCACTTCGCCGACAAGCTGCCGGTTTCGCGCTGGCAGCGTGATCTGAGCGACAGCACCGTGCTGCGCAACCTCGGCGTGGCCCTGGGTCATGGCCTGATCGCCTGGCAGGCTCTGCAAAAAGGCATGGACAAGCTGGCGCCCGATGCGCCGCGCATTGCCAGGGATCTGGACGACGCCTGGGAAGTGCTGGCCGAAGCCGTGCAGACCGTGCTGCGCGCGCACGGTGTGCCCGATGGTTACGAATTGCTGAAAACTTTCAGTCGCGGGCAACGCATCGATGCTGAATCGCTGCGTGCCATGGTGGCGCAGCTACCGCTGCCGGCCGCCGAACGAATGCGCCTCAGCGCGCTCACGCCACGTGAATATCTGGGTTTAGCCGCCAGACTGGCCAGCGCTCCGGGAAACTGAGCCCGCCGGATCGGCCGCAGCGCTGCGGCGGCCACTTTAGCGCTAGCGCGGCGGCAAATTGCGGCTTCTATCACAGTCTGCCAGCGCACAATCGTGACCCGATCGACCGGTTCTGAGCCAGCCCCTGCCTACCATGATCAAACGCCGATCCGGTGCGTTTTGGGCAAAAGGCGTGGCCGACAAGCAGCACAGCACGACCACTGAAAACTGGCTGGCCAGCATGGCCGCCGCCGAGCGCGTGTCGCCACCCTTAAGTATTCCCTTGCCCATGCCAGCCGCCGACGAGCTGCGCATACTCACCACTCTTGCAGAAGTGTGCCAGTCGACCGCAGCGGTGGCCGCTACCGGCCAGCGTCTGATCTCCATCTTCACGCCCGATCTCGAGCCACTGGTGTACGACAACCCGCAAGTGATCGAGGTACTGAAACGTTTTGTGCTCAGCCGCAGTTTCGCCAAGGTGCGCATACTGGTGCGCGATCACACCCGCCATTCCGGATCAAGCAATCGCTTCATGTCGATGGCCAAGCGCCTGACCAGCTATCTGGAAATTCGCATCCTGCTGCCCGAACACTATCACTACACTTCTTCCTATTGCATCGCTGACGATCGCGGCATCGTCTATCGTTTGAATGCCGAGCGTTGGCAAGGCATTGCCGCGATCAACAGCCCGCCGCTGGCGCGCCAGTATCTGCAGGAATTCGACCTGGCCTGGCAGGCCAGCGGCGCACACTTTCTGCGGCGCTCAGCCAGCATGTAAGCGCGCCACGCGCGATGTCAGCGCGCCACGCGCGCAGCGCTGCGTATACTTGCCGGCATGAGCTGGCAGCCGGACATCACCCCAGGATCCGGGCACGCCGTGATGGCGGGCAAGGGACAGCGGGTCATCGTGGGCATGTCGGGCGGAGTCGATTCTGCGGTCGCGGCCCTGCTGTTGATCGAGGCGGGCTGGCAGGTCGGCGGCCTGTACATGAGCAACTGGGAAGATCAGGACCGCTATTGCAGCGACGCGCAGGACTACCAGGATGCCCGCGCGGTGGCGCGCGAACTGGGTATCGTGCTGCACCGGGTGAGTTTTGCCGATCAATACCGCCGCCTGGTGTTCGAGGAATTCCTGGAAGAATACCGGCGTGGCCGCACTCCGAATCCCGATGTGCTGTGCAATCGTGAAATAAAATTTGGCGCCTGCCTGCGCTATACCCAGCGCCTCGGCGCTGACTGGTTCGCCACCGGTCACTATGCGCGCCGCGCCGATGATCAGGGCGCGCCCTCGTTGCTGCGCGCCATCGACGCGGCCAAGGATCAATCCTATTTTCTGTGCGGGGTCGAACGCACCCGCTTCGCACGCGTGCTGTTTCCGCTCGGCGAACTGCACAAGTCGCAGGTGCGCGAACGCGCGCTGCGCGCCGGTATCCCGGTACACGACAAGCCCGATAGCACCGGCATCTGCTTCATAGGTGAGCGCCCGTTTGCAGAATTCCTGAAGCGCTATATTCCCGAGACTCCAGGATCCATTGAAACGCTGGACGGGCGCGTGCTGGGCCGGCATTGCGGCCTGCCGTTCTATACCCTGGGCCAGCGCGGCGGCCTGGAAATCGGCGGTGTACGCGGCAGCGCCGGCGAGCCCTGGTACGTGGCACGCAAAGATACGGCGCGCAATGCCCTGCTGGTGGTGCAGGGCACGGAGCGCGCAGGATTGGGCAGCGGCGCGCTGCGCACTGGCGCCATCAACTGGCTGTGTGAGCCGCCCGTCACAGCATTTGCTGCGGGCGTCAAGCTGCGCTATCGCCAGGCCGATCAGCCTGCCAGGGTCGAATTGCGCCCCGATAACACCGCGCTCGTGCATTTTCACTCGCCGCAGTGGGCCGCCACCCCAGGACAGACGGCGGCGCTGTATCTGGGTGAGCGTTGCCTGGGCGGCGGCGTCATCGAAGAAACCCTATAATGCAGCCCGCTGTGCTGGCGACGGGCACGCTGCCCCGCCAGAATCCGGAGGAATCATGACCGATAGCTACCAGGCTCGCACCACACTGAAATCGGGCGCAAGCACCTACGAGATCTTCAATATCAGCGCGCTCGGCGCGCAGCGCGTGGCTCGGCTCCCCTACTCGCTGAAAATTCTGCTCGAGAACCTGTTGCGATTCGAGGATGGCGTCAATGTGACGCGCCAGGATATTGAGGCGCTGCTCAACTGGGATCCCAAGGCTGCGCCTTCCTACGAGATCTCGTTTACGCCGGCGCGGGTCATCATGCAGGATTTCACCGGCGTGCCCTGCGTGGTCGACCTGGCGGCGATGCGCGAGGCCATCACCCGCCTCGGCGGCGATGCCGACAGGGTCAATCCGCTGGCGCCAGCCGAACTGGTCATCGATCATTCCGTGCAGGTGGATGAATACGGCACGGCCCAGGCCCTGGCCAACAACAATCGCATCGAGTTTGCTCGCAACGGCGAACGCTACGCCTTCCTGCGCTGGGGCCAGACGGCGTTTCGCAATTTCAAAGTGGTACCGCCCAATACCGGCATCGTCCATCAGGTGAATCTGGAATTTCTCGGGCGCGTGGTGTTCGACAACGACACCGGCACGTCGCGCCAGGCCTACCCCGATACGCTGGTGGGTACAGACTCGCATACCACCATGATTAACGGCCTGGGTGTGCTCGGTTGGGGCGTGGGTGGCATTGAAGCCGAAGCGGCCATGCTGGGACAGCCGGTTACCATGCTGATTCCCCAGGTCATCGGCTTCAAGCTCAATGGCACGCTGCCCGCGGGCGCGACCGCGACGGATCTGGTGCTCACGGTCACCGAAATGCTGCGCAAGCAGGGCGTCGTCGATAAATTCGTCGAATTCTTTGGCGACGGACTCGCCAATCTGCCCCTCGCCGATCGCGCCACCATCAGCAATATGGCGCCCGAGTTTGGCAGCACCTGCGCGATCTTCCCAATCGATGAAGAAACCATTCGCTATCTCAAGCTCTCGGGCCGCGCGCCTGAACAGGTCGCGTTGGTCGAGGCCTATGCCAAGACCCTGGGCCTATGGCGAGTCAATGGGGCGCCGATGGCTGCCTACACCGAGGTACTGGAACTGGATATGGGCACGGTCGAGCCGAGCCTGGCCGGTCCCAGCCGTCCGCAGGATCGTGTGCCGCTGCGTGTGGCCAAGAGCACCTATCGCACTCACCACGCCAGGATGGCAGCCGAACGAAGCAAACGGAATGCCGGCGCTACCGGCAAGGCGCATGTCACGTCCGGCAAGCACAGCTACGAACTGGCCGATGGCGCCGTGCTGATCGCCGCCATCACCAGTTGCACCAATACCTCGAACCCTTACGTGATGATCGCGGCCGGGTTGGTGGCGCGCAATGCACGCCGCCGCGGCTTGAATTCGCAGCCCTGGGTGAAGACCAGTCTCGCGCCGGGCTCACGCGTGGTGTCCGATTACCTGGGCAGCGCCGGTCTGCTCGATGAACTGGCCGGCATTGGTTTTGATGTCGTGGGTTTTGGCTGCACCACCTGCATTGGCAATTCCGGCCCGCTGAAGCCGGAGATCTCGGCTGCGCTCAAGGCCGGAGATATCATCGGCTGCTCGGTACTCTCCGGCAATCGCAATTTTGACGGTCGCATACATCCTGATGTGAAGATGAACTTTCTGGCCTCGCCCCCCCTGGTGGTAGCCTACGCACTCGCCGGCTCGCTCGATATAGACCTGAACAGCGAAGCGCTTGGCACCGACAGCGATGGGCGTGCGGTGTATCTCAGGGATATCTGGCCGACCAGTCAGGAAATCGCCGACTGCGTGCACCAGAACATCAACGCGACAATGTTCCGTCGCGGTTATGCGAGCGTGTTCGAAGGCGATGAACGCTGGCAGACGATCAAGGTGCCGGCCGGCAAGATCTACGCCTGGGACCCGCACTCCACTTACGTCAAGAACCCGCCCTATTTCGATGGCATGAGCATGGAACCGTCGCCCGTCGGCGAGATTCGTGGCGCACGAGTGCTGGCACTGCTCGGCGATTCGGTGACCACCGATCATATTTCTCCAGCCGGCAATATCGCCAAGAGCAGCCCAGCGGCGCAATATCTGATGGCGCAGGGTGTGCAGCCGGTCGATTTCAATTCCTACGGCGCGCGACGCGGCAACCATGAAGTGATGATGCGTGGCACCTTTGCCAACATCCGCCTGAAGAACCTGCTGCTGCCCGGCACCGAGGGTGGCCTCACCGTGCACGTGCCCAGTGGTGAACAGCTCAATATTTTCGATGCCGCGATGCGCTACCAGGCGGAACAGACGCCGCTGATTATTCTGGCCGGCAAGGAATACGGCACCGGCTCGTCACGTGACTGGGCAGCCAAGGGCACCCTGCTGCTGGGCGTGCGCGCCGTGATCGCGGAGAGCTTCGAGCGCATCCATCGCTCCAACCTGATCGGCATGGGCGTGCTGCCGCTGCAGTTCCAGGACGGCCAGACCGCGCAGTCGCTCGGGCTGAAGGGTACGGAGTTGTTCGAGATCCAGGGCCTGGCCCAGGGCAATGCCCGCACCGTCACGGTGGTGGCGACGCCCGCGTCAGGCGCACCGCTGCGCTTCGTAGCGCGGGTGCGCATCGACACGCCGAAGGAACGCGAGTATTTCCAGCATGGCGGCATCCTGCAGTACGTGCTGCGCCAGCTCGCCGTGAGCAGCAAGGCCGCCTGAGGCGGGCGGCCGCTCGCCCATGGATGAGTGCAACCTTGCGGTCTTTGATCTCGATGGCACGCTCACGCGCCACGACACGCTGGTGCCGTTCATCGCGGGGTTCCTCTGGCGCCACCCCTGGCGGTTGTGGCGGCTGGCGCGTTGTCTGGCCCCGCTGCTGCGCTATGCCACGGGCCCGCGCGACCGGGCTGCGCTCAAGTCCAGCATCATCCAGCACACGCTGGGCGGCGTCGCGAGTGCGCCGCTCGCGCGCTGGGCCGATCGCTTCACCGCGCGGCTGCTGCACGCCGGGTTATATGCCGAGGCCCTTGAATGCATCAGCGCGCATCGGCGCACCCAGGACTATCTGGTGCTGCTCTCCGCCAGCCCGAATCTGTACGTGCCCGTGATCGCCCAGGCACTCGGGTTCGATGAGTGCATATGCACCGAAGTGCACTGGCGGAGTGATGGCACGCTCGATGGCAGGCTCAGCTCGGCGAATCGGCGCGGCGCGGAGAAGGCGCGTTGCGTGAATACCCTGCTCGCCGAACACCAGCCGCTCCTCAGCTACGCCTACGGCAACAGCCCGGCCGATCTCGAGCATCTGCAGCGTGTCAGCGCGGGCACCTACGTCAACGGCTCGCCCGCGGCGCTGGTGAACCTGCCCAACGTGCGCGCGGTGCGCTGGTCGCGGCCTGGCGCTGTAACCTTGGCACCGCCAGCGACGATATAGAATCAACAGCGGTGCATTCCCCACTTCGGCGCCGCCACAGGAAAAATCCATGCCGCGACTCAAGCTGCCGGGCACCCGCCCCTCCGAGATTACTGCAGAGCGCTTTTTTCATAGGCGCCGGGATGTGCTGGCCGCGGCCCTGGGCCTGGCGGCCAGCAGCGTATTGCCAGCAGGCGCGCGCGCCGCGCCGGCGACCACCACCGCAGCCGCACTCAGGTACACGCGCAACACGCGTTACTCGGTGACCGAGAAGAGCAACACATTCGAGGAAGTCACGGGCTACAACAATTTCTACGAATTCGGGCTCGACAAGGGCGATCCGGCCGCCAACGCCTCGAGCCTGCGCACCAGACCCTGGAACGTGACCATCGCCGGGGAAGCCGCCGTCACCGGCACCTTTACGCTTGAAGATATACTCAAGCCGCACCCGCTCGAAGAGCGCATCTATCGACATCGTTGTGTTGAAGCCTGGTCGATGATCATTCCCTGGGTGGGCTTTCCACTCGCTGATCTGCTGGCACGCTTCAAGCCCAACTCGCGCGCGAAGTTCGTTGAATTCACCACCCTGCTCGATCCGAAGCAGATGCCCGGTCAACGCCGCGCAGTGCTCGATTGGCCCTACGTTGAGGCGCTGCGCATCGATGAGGCCATGCACCCGCTCGCGCTGATGGTGGTAGGCGTGTATGGGCGTGAGCTGCCGAACCAGAATGGCGCACCCCTACGCCTGCACCTGCCCTGGAAATACGGCTTCAAGAGCGCGAAATCAATCGTCAAAATCCGCTTTACCGAAAAGCAGCCGGCCAACACCTGGGCGCTCTCGGCACCCAGTGAATATGGCTTCTACGCCAACGTGAACCCGAAGGTCGATCACCCGCGCTGGACCCAGGCCACCGAGCGCCACATCGGCGATGGCTTTCTGGCCGGACGGCGTGAAACGCTGATGTTCAACGGCTACGCCGATCAGGTCGCCAGCCTCTATCAGGGCATGGATCTGCGCCGTAACTTCTGATGGCCGCGATCAATCCGGTTGAGCGGCGCTACCGCCGGGTTTACAAACCGCTGCTGTTTGTGGCCTGTCTCGTGCCGCTGGCGTGGGTAGTGGGCGGCCTGCTGGGCCTGCCGCTGCCCTCGCTCGGCGCCGACCCGGTGCGCAAGGTGCTGGGCATTCTGGCGCACTCGGCGCTCAATCTCCTGCTCATCACTCTGAGCGTTACGCCGCTGCG
>JANMWZ010000005.1:0-1600 GCA_031441585.1 Gammaproteobacteria bacterium | reverse complement strand
GATCGCCGGGTGCGTGGCCGGGGCTGCCACCACAGGCACCGGCAGCGGCTGCAGCGCAGGCGCGCTCGGCGCGGTGGTGGGTGAGTCGGCAGCCGAGCTCTACGGTGCCAAGGCCGATACCGTGCAGTTCGCCTCGATGGTCGCAAGCATCGCCGCGGCGGTCGCCCAGCAGGACGTCAACGTTGCTGCGGCAGCGGGCGGGAATGCGGCGGCGAACAACTTCCTGAACCACACGCAGGCTGCGTCGATGAAGAAGGACCTGGGCGCCTGCGCTGCGAAGCCGGCAGGCTGCTCCACGCAAGAGACGGATGCGATCTTCAACCAGTACCGCAAGCTGTCGAACCAGAACATCGACCAGGTGCAGGCGTGCAAGTTCACGGGCAACGCGCAGTGCGTGGCGGACCTCGAGGCGAATGCGGCCAAGCCCGGAGAGGTCAACAGCACGGCGCTGTCGACGCAGCAAGCAGGATGGCTGTACGCCCAACAGCGCAACGTCGAGACCTACGCCAGCGTGAACGGGAACACAGGCCCCGGCAACACCGACGTGCAACAGGCGCAGGAGATCGCTCGGTTCCGGCAGGCCAACTGCGCGGTGCCGGGCAGCGCGGCTTGCGATGCGGTCGTGACGCAGGCCATCGGAAATGCACAGACCGGGGCGCTCAAGCTGGTCGGCGGCGCGCTGCTGAGTGCGCCAGCTCTCGGTGCCATGTTGGCTGGATCGCCGGCCGCAGGAGCAGCCGCGGTGGCTGCGCTACGGGCCTGCGCGAGCAACCCGGCTTCGTGTGCGAACACGGTAGCGCTGTTCGGAATGGACGCAGCTTCCGCGGAGGCTCTGGGCGGTGCATCGTTGAGCGGCGGGTTGGTGACGGCCGGCGCCGCAGCCAAGCTTGTCAGCACCGCGGATCAGGTGGTGGCGGATACAAGAACGGCAACTAGAGCGGCGCAGACCGTGACTTCGAGTAAGGCAGGTTCCGCGGCGATATCGGTCGAGAGCCTAGGTGATGCGCTTGCGCCAACTTTGGGAAAGGGCGTCATTCAAAATGCCGAAATTGCGGTGATTGACCCGCGCAAATTGACTGCCTACGCGCTGAATCCTGACAACGCCGTTGGCGCTAACAAGGCCATAGTCTTTGAGTCAGCGCTTGGCTACAACCAAACCAATGCCGGCGAGCTGATCGCCCAAATTCAGCTAGGAGTACGTATCAATCCAGCAGTGATCGGAGTAGCAGACCAGTTTGGGCAGCGCTTCAGTGTTGATATGCTAGTCACGGGGCCGAACGGCAATACCGCGATGGTCAGAACAGGCTGGATATTCGATGTGGGTTCAAACGTGCCGCGGCTGACGACTGCTTACGTGAAGTGACGGGTGCAATGAAATTCTCACTCTTTGATGTAGTCTGTCTAGCTCAAGATCTTCCCGAAAAAGGGCTGTCAGCAGGCATGCGGGGGGCGGTGGTCGATGTCTACACCCACCCCGTTCTGGCGTACGAAGTAGAGTTTTGTGACGCTGCCGGCAGAACCATCGCGTTGATCGCGCTGCTCCCGGAACAAGTGAGCATTGTTCCCCCTTAAAACAAGCGGCGCTGTCTGGCCATTTTCA
>JANMWZ010000004.1:0-59197 GCA_031441585.1 Gammaproteobacteria bacterium | reverse complement strand
CACCGCCAGTTTTCAGAGCGCACGTACGCATCGGCGTAGCACTGGAGCCCGTCACCGCGATAACGCCACCCTGCTACCCCGCCGTCGCCGCGCCGCGGCCAAATCGCGGTCTCGACAATCATGCGCTGACGGTGGGCGCGTGCCGGTCTGGACGATTTGTCCCGGTCGGGACCGTCTGCGACTGGTTGTCGCAGACGGAGCCCCCATGGATGGGTTCATGGCGTTCCCGGAAACCCCATGACCGATAAGCGCCACTGCACGCACGCGCTGACCCCGTCCTGTTCTCAGATCGTGCGCACGCCGGAATCGGTGCCCACGATCAGCACATCCGCCGGCCGCGCCGCAAACAATCCCACCGTCACCACCCCCGTTATCTGGTTGATCGCCGCCTCAAGTGCACACGGCTCGGTAATCGCGAGATCGTGCACATCGAGTATGTGATTGCCGTTGTCGGTCACCGTGCCAGCGCGCCATACCGGGCGGCCACCGAGTGCGCTCAGCTGGCGTGACACCAGCGCGCGGGCCATCGGTATCACTTCCACCGGCAGAGGAAAGCGGCCGAGCACCTCGACCAGCTTGCTGTCATCGATGATACAGATGAAGCGCCGAGCGGCGGCCGCCACGATTTTCTCACGCGTCAGCGCGGCGCCACCACCCTTGATGAGCTCGCGGCGCGGGTTGGCCTCATCGGCTCCGTCCACATAAATATCAAGATTGTTGAGCTCGTTGAGGTTGAGCAGGGGTATTCCGAGGGCTCGCAGCCTGCTGCTCGAGGCCTCCGAACTGGAGACCGCGCCCGCCAGGCGAGCCTTGCAGGGAGCCAGCAACTCGATCAGGGCGTTGACCGTGGAACCGGTACCGACACCCAGCACGCTACCTTCAACTATGAATTTCAGCGCGGCTTCGGCCGCACACAATTTTTTATCTGTTGCTGAAAGTGCCATGTTTTCCAGCCTTTCTAAACGACTGTGCCCGCTTACGCGGGCACAGTCTCAGCTTTGAATCAGGCGAACAAGAATTGCTTCCTGCCCGCCGCGAAGTAAAGGCCTTACTTCTTTTTCGCAGCTTTCTTCTTGGCCTTCTTCTTTGCTTTAGCCATGAGAGATCTCCATATCAGGTTAGTCCGGGGTCCGAGTATATACACGAGACATAAAAAAACAAGCGAGTATGCAACTCAACAGCCAATGTGAACTCGCGCACACTCACTCCAGAGTGAGAATGAACTGCCAGTGATCATCACTGACCGGGGTCACTGAGAGTCGATTGCCGCGTCGGAGCAGCAGCATGCCACGCAGTTTTTCTTCGCTGTGTACGCGTAGTTCATCGAGCGTGATGATGCGTTTGAAGCGGCGTTGCAAGCGTACATCGACAGCGAACCAGCGCGGTCTGGCCACATCGCTGTGCTCGTCAAAGTGCTTGTGGCGCCGCTGAAAGGCGCTGGGATCCGGATAAGCGGTGCGCACTACCGTAGCGATGCCGGCGATACCAGGCTGCGCACAACTCGAGTGATAGATGAAGGCCTGATCGGCGCGGCGCAGCTCATCGCGCAGGAAATTTCTGGCCTGGTAGTTGCGCACCCCGTCCCAGGGCGCGGTGCGGCGTGGCAGTGCGGCTAGGTGATCGATGCCGAAGCTGTCCGGTTCGGTCTTGAGCAGCCAGTGACCCATCCAGCCTCACTCCTGTTGAAAATACCTCAGGCCTTCCTCACTGATCACGGCATCGAGGGGCACGTCATGGGGTGCGGCCTCGATATGCTCCAGGCGTTGGCATTCAAAAGCCAGGCCTACCAGCAGTGGGCGTCGCCACCGCGAAGCCGTCCGGCGCGCCGTGCCGAGGCGCGCTCCCAGCAGCCGATCGTAGTAGCCGGCGCCATTGCCCAGACGATTGCCGGCGGCGTCGAAGCCCAGCAGCGGCATCAGCAGCAGATCCATTCGCGCGACATCCAGGATCGGAGTGCCATCGGGTTCGACTATACCGATGCGATTGCGTGGCAGGGGCCGGCCGGAATCACGCCGGAATTCCATGCTGAAGGCCGAAAAACTTGAGATCTTTGGCAGGTAGAGGTGGCAGCCGCGTTGCCGTGCGAGGCTGCGCAGGGCGCTAGTGGGCAACTCGCTGCCAAAGTGCGCATACAGGCCAACGGCGGCGCCGCTGCGCAACTGCGGCAGGCGCGCGACCTGCGCGGTAATACGCAGCGCCAGTGCCTGGCGCCGCCAGGGCGGGAGCGCGGCGCGGCGCGCGCGCAGCTCGCGACGCAGGGCGCGGCGCGTGTCGCGCAGTGCATCGGTGTCAGGAATCACGGCGCAGCAATGGCATAGGCATAGCTAATGTAATAAGGCGTCACCCGTAGATGCCGATGCAGACCGTCGCTCTCGAACCAGAGCAACAGGTGGGACGTCCTGTAGCAGGTAAGGCTTTCTGCCCGGGGCAGACCTGCACAATGCTGCCGACAAGGAAAAATCCCGAGGGTGTTTCAATTAGGGTCGAGAAGTAACCCGGCCCGCTGTCGAACACCACAGGCGACGCACCTGCGACTCTACACTAAAGATCGAGCTGCTGTCCTTTCTGCAGCGCCGTTTCCACGCGTTCGCGCAGTTGCCGCACGCGCGCGCCCACTTCAGTCTGCGAAGCGTGATCCCGATCACGGAGTCGTAGCAGTTCGTTGGCAATATTGAGGGCTGCCATGACCGCAATGCGATCAGCGCCAACCACCTTGCCGGTGTCGCGTATCTCTTTCATGCGGGTGTTGAGAAACGCCGCACTGTCGAGCAGATCGCTGCGTTCGTCATGCGGGCAGGCGACGAAATAATCTTTGTCGAGGATGCGCACATTGACGCGACTGGCGTCCGCTTCGTCAGCAGCGGCCTTCACGCGCGGCTCACGCGCTGTGTTCCATGGCTTTTAGTCGACCGATCATCGCCTCGACCCGGGCACGCACCTGCTCGCTACGGTTCATTACCGTGGTCTTTTCGGCGGCCAGAGTCTCCTGGCGTTGGCGCAGGGCGCGATTTTCATCCTTGAGGCGCAGCAGCGTGGCCACCAGTTCGTCGACGCGTTTTTCAAGGCGCCGGAGCTCAATATCTACGGCGGCGGTACGATTGCTGTCATTCATGCGAAAACTATAGTTCCGCGCGCGCGCTGCGGTCAATCAAAATACGCGTCCGGGCTGCATATAAATGCGCTGAAAGTTGCGTCCGACCATGCTTGCACCCTACCATCGCGCCGGTCGCCATCAAGTCCTGCGGGTTCCAGTGCCGAGCCACAGCAATTACGCCGAAATTCAGCGCCATTTGTCAGAATCCCGCGCATTGACCGATGCCGCCGAGGCACACGGCACGCTGAGCGGCGCACTGTGTGCCGCCAATGCCTACCGCCTCGAAGACTGGCTGGCTGAAATATTCCCGGAAGAGGCGCTGGACGCCAAGCACAGCGAATTGCTGCGCGGCCTGTATGAAGATACCTGCGTTGCGCTGGCCAGCACACTGATGCAGTTCGAATTGCTGCTCCCTGACGATTCCGAGCCGTTGGCGCAGCGCACCGAGGCGCTCGGCCTGTGGTGCAACGGCTTTGTCTATGGCCTGGGTGTCAGCAGCGCCCACGATCCGGAACGGCTGCCGGGCGATGCCGGCGAGATCGTGCGCGATCTCGGCCAGATCATGCATGCCGGGGTCAATGAGGCTGATGGCCCCGAGGTCAATGAAGTCGCGCTCACCGAGCTGATCGAATTCGTACGCGTCGGCGTGCAGGTGATTTTCGAAGACCTCAGTGCACTACGCTCCACAGCCAGTGCGAGCGAATCCACATTGCCGCAGACGCTGGCGCGGGGCGCGGACAGCGGTCGATTACACTGAGTCCTATAGCTGCCTTCAGGCGCCTGGCAGGCGCGGAGTTGACACATGAAAAAAACCATGGACGAAGAGTTCGCTCGCCGCCGCCGAGCGCTGATGCGCCTGATGGGGCGCGAGGCGATCGCCATATTGCCGGCCGCACCGCTACGCACCCGCAACAACGATGTGCACTACGGCTTCAGGCAGGACAGCGATTTTCACTATCTCACCGGCTTTGGCGAGCCCGAAGCGGTCGCGGTGCTGATTCCGGGGCGCGCGCAGGGTGAATTCGTGATGTTCGTGCGTGAGCGCAATGCCGAGCGCGAAATCTGGGATGGCAGGCGGGCCGGGCCCGAAGGTGCGCGCCGTAGCTTCGGTGCCGATGATGCCTTTCCCATCACTGATATCGACGAGATCCTGCCCGGCCTGATCGAGAGCCGCGCGCGCGTCTATCACACCATGGGGGTCTATCACGACTTCGATCAGCGGATTGTCGGCTGGGTGAATACGCTGCGATCCCAGGCGCGCTCGGGGGCGCATCCGCCGCAGGAATTTGTCGCCCTCGACCACGTATTGCACGATATGCGCCTGTTCAAGAGCCGACGCGAGCTCGCGCTCATGCGCCGCTCCGGCCAGATCGCGGCTGGGGCGCACGTGCGCGCCATGAAATATTGCCGCCCCGGGCGCAACGAATACGAAGTGATGGCTGAGCTGCTGCACGAGTTCGGACGTCACGGTGCTGATACCTCCTACTACCCGATCGTCGGTGGTGGTGCCAATTCCTGTGTGCTGCACTACAACGCCAACAACCAGATACTCAAGGCGGGCGACCTGCTGCTCATCGACGCTGGCTGCGAGCATGATTTCTACGCCTCCGATATCACGCGCACCATTCCGGTCAGCGGTCGCTTCAGTCCCGAACAACGCGCGGTCTACAACGTGGTACTGGCGGCGCAGCACGCCGCGTTTGCCAAGGTTAAACCCGGCAATCACTGGAACGAGCCGCATGATGCCGCGGTGCGCGCCATCACCCAGGGGTTGGTGCGTATCGGTCTGCTCAAGGGGCCCGTCAACAGTCTGATCCGCGATGGCGCCTATAAGCGCTTCTTCATGCATCGCACCGGTCATTGGCTGGGCATCGATGTGCACGATGTTGGAGATTACAAAGTGGGCGATGAGTGGCGGGTGTTCGAGCCTGGCATGGTGCTCACGATCGAGCCTGGTGTTTATATTCCAGGTGGCAGCAAGGGTGTGCCCAAGGGCTTCTGGAATATCGGCGTGCGCATCGAAGATGATGTGGCGGTCACCAGGACTGGCTACGAAGTGCTCAGCGAGGCTGTGCCGACCGACGCCAACGCGATTGAGCAGCTGATGGCCGCCGCGTGAGCGCCGGCCTATGAGCGCCGTGGCGCCCACCTGCGTCGATGTTGCTATTGTCGGCGGTGGCATGGTCGGCGCAAGTCTGGCGCTGGCTCTGGCGGGCACACGACTGCGTGTGGCGTTGATCGAAGCGGTGCGCGCCGATGCTGCCGGACAGGCCAGCTTCGATGAGCGCACCACGGCGCTGGGCAACGGTAGCCAGCGCATCCTCGACACGCTCGGTGTGTGGGCGCAACTGGCCGCGCACGCCGGGCCAGTGCGCGAGATTCAGGTCTCCGAGGCGGGCCAGCTGGGCGCGGCCCGATTGCGTGCCGCAGATCAGGGTCTTGCAGCGCTGGGATTCGTCGTACCTAACAGGCAGATTGGCCTGGTACTGTGGCAGGCGTTGGCGGCGCGCAGCGAGCTGGAGCTGCGCGTGCCCGCGCGCGTGCAGGAAGTTCACTTCGCCACCCGGCACGTGCGCCTGCAGGTGGCTGCAGCTGGGACCACTGACGAGGAAATCGAAGCGCGCGTCGTGGTGGCCGCCGATGGTGCGCTCTCGCTGCTCGCCAGGCAGGCCGGCATTGCCAGCGTTGTCGAGGACTATCAACAGGTGGCGGTGGTGGTGCACGTGGCTACCGACCGGGCAGCGAACGGCGTCGCCTACGAACGTTTTACCCCCAGCGGGCCACTGGCAGTATTGCCACTGCGCGATGGGCGCTACACCGTGGTGTGGACGCTCACGCCGGAGCGCGCGCTCGAGGTACTGGCGCTCGGCGATGATTCATTCATCGCGCAGCTGCAGCAATGCTTTGGCTGGCGCGTCGGGCGCATCGTGCGCGCCGGAGTGCGCGCCTCCTATCCACTGCGCCTGTCGAGAGCCCAGAGCGTGCAGGGGCCGCGATTGGCATTGGTGGGTAACGCGGCGCAGGCTCTGCATCCGGTGGCGGGGCAGGGGTTTAACATCGGGCTGCGCGATGCTGCGCTACTGGCCGAGATCCTGGTCGCTGCCAACGACCCTGGAGCCCCGGCGGTACTGGAAGAGTACCAACGTCGGCGCGCCACAGATCGACGCGGCATGATCGGCTTCACCGACGGACTGGTAAAACTCTTTGCCAGCAAGCGAGCTGGGATTGCTCTCGCCCGCAGCCTCGGTCTGCAGCTCTTTGATATCCTGCCCGGCGCCAAGCGCGCCATGGCGCGCGTCAGCTGGGGTTTTGGCGTACAGACGCCGCGGCTGATGCGCGGACTGCGGTTGGGTTGAGCCAGGTGCGCATGATTCCTGATTTCGATATCGTGGTGATTGGCGCAGGTCCGGTCGGTGCGAGCACGGCGGCACTGCTGGCGCGCCACAGCGGTGTGGCCCCGGCGCGCATTGCCCTGCTGGCACCGGAATTGGCAGCAATTGCGGCGGCGGTGAGCAGCGACGACTATGCGCTACCGCACTCGCACGTTGCGCCACCCGAGCTGCGCGTCGCAGCGCTGTCGCGCGCCAGCGAGCAGATTCTGCGTGGCGCTGGCGCCTGGGATCAACTGCCACTCGAGCGAGTGTGCGCCTATGAGCGCATGCGCGTCTGGCACGCATCGGTTCGCGCCGATAGCTCTGCGGCCTTGTGCTTTGACGCGGCCGAGCTGGCCGAGCCCAACCTGGGCTACATCGTCGAGAATCGCGCCCTGTCGAAGGCGGCGCTTACCAGCTTTCGCGAACGGGGTGGCGTCGTGCTCGCGACCAGTGTCAGCGCTCTGGCGAGCACGGCCGAGTGCGTCACGCTCCGCGGTGCCAGTGGTACGCTCACGGCTCGTCTGGTCATTGGCGCCGATGGCGCACACTCGCAGGTGCGTGAGTGGCTTGGAATTGAAACCAGTGCTCACGACTATCGACAAAGCGCCATCGTTGCGACCGTGGCAACGGATAAACCCCATCAACATACGGCCTGGCAGCGATTTCTCGCCAGCGGGCCACTGGCGCTTTTGCCCCTGTTCGATGGTTCCTGCTCGATTGTCTGGTCGGCAGACAAACCCATGGCGGATGAACTCATGAAGCTTGATAGCGCGGAGTTTGCCGCGCGACTCGCTGCGGCCAGCGATCAGGTGCTGGGCGGTACACGGCTCCTGAGCGAGCGCCTCGCGCTGCCCCTGCATCGGCGCGTGGCACGCCGCCTCATCGGCCCACGCACCGCGTTGCTGGGAGACGCCGCGCATGTTGTGCATCCATTGGCTGGGCAGGGTTTCAATCTTGGTTTGCTCGATGCGGCGGCGCTGGTCGAAGCGCTTAGCCTCGCGGTGCAGGAACGCGAGGACCCCGGTGCCGCACGAGTGCTGCGCCGCTATGAACAGGCGCGCCTGACGCACAATGCGCTGATGAGCGCGTCCATGAGCGCTTTCAATGAATTGTTTACACGCGGAGCGGGTCCTGGCGGTTGGCTGGCGGCGCAATTGCTGGGTCTCGCGGGCGCCAGCGCCACGACGCGTCGCTGGTTCGCGCGCCGCGCGCTGGGACTGAGTGGCGAGCTGCCGTCTCTGGCGCAAGGCGGGGATCCAGCGCGGGCAGTGTCATGGTGAAACTACTGCTATGGTTGTTGCTGTGGGTTACCTGCTGGCCGCTGGCTATGGTGGCGTTGCTGCTCTGGCCGATCGTCTGGCTGATTTCGCTGCCATTGCGTCTAGTGGGCATCGCGCTTGAGGGGGTTTTTGAGTTGCTGCGTGCCATTATCATGTTGCCCTCGCGCCTGTTGGGTGGGCGCAGATCTTAAGGAGTAAGACGATGCTGCGAATCTATCGAACGAGTGTCCCGATCCTGGCGTTGCTGCTGCTGGCCGCCGGGTCAATGCCAGGTGATGCATTGGGCGTAGACAAGAACCCGCCCGCGGGCGGCACACAGTCTGCATACGCCGACGATGAAGTGATGCGGGCCGCCAACGATTTTTTCAAGAACGGGGCCGCTGATCTGGGCAAGGTGCTCACCAAGGTGCTGCACGAGAAGGGCCAGCCGGTGGCCTTCATTCGCGGCGAGGAAGCGGGCGGCGCAATTGGTGTCGGCCTGCGCTATGGACATGGCGATCTGGTTTATAAAGGCGGCGCCGGTCGCAAAGTGTACTGGCAGGGACCATCCATCGGTTTCGACATTGGCGCCAACGCGGTCAAGGTATTCGCACTGGTCTACGATCTGCCGACCAGTGAACGCCTGTTCCGGCGCTTTCCAGGGGTCGAGGGCAGCCTGTATTTTGTTGGCGGCTTTGGCGTGAACTATGTGCAGGCTGACAAGATTGTGATAGCGCCAGTGCGCTTCGGCGTCGGCTGGCGGCAGGGCATCGCCATCAGCTACATGCACTTTTCACCCGAGAAGCGCATCAATCCGTTCTGAGTTCGGGAAATCGCATGACTACCACTGCTGCCAGCGCCCAACACGCCGATCAGCGGATGCCGGCAGGCATCCCGTTCATCATCGCCAACGAGTTTGCTGAGCGCTTCTGCTTCTACGGCATCAACGCCATCCTCTCGGTCTACATGGTGCAATTCCTGCACTACGGCGATGCGAAGGCGACCAGCTGGCAGAGCCTGTTCAAGTTTGCAGCCTACTTCTTCCCGCTGGTGGGCGCGATTGTATCCGACGTCTTCTGGGGCAAGTTCCGCACCATCATCACTTTTTCGGTGGCCTATGTGCTGGGTTGTTCGATACTGGCGCTGGGGCCGCCAAGTCCATTGACGCTGGGTGTGGGTCTGGGATTCATGGCCTTTGGCACCGGTGGCATCAAGCCCTGCGTATCGACCAATGTGGGCGATCAGTTTACAAGCAAGAACCAGCATCTGATCGAGCGTGCCTTCAGCTATTTCTACCTGTCGATCAACGCCGGCTCGTCGATCTCAATTTACTTTTGCCCGGTACTACTCAACAACTATGGGCCGAAGGCCGCGTTCGGCTTGCCAGCGGCCATGATGGCGGTGGCGACGCTGGTATTCTGGATGGGCCGCAAGCGCTTCTCGGTGGTGCCGCCAGCGGGCAAGCAGTGGCTACGCGACATCGTTTCGCCCGAGGGCCTGCGCCTGGTGGGCAGGCTGCTCATCCTGCTGGTGTTTATCGCCGGATTCTGGGCGCTCTGGGATCAGAGCAACGGCCAGACCTGGACACTGCAGGCAACTTCCGATCTCATGGATAAGACGCTGTGGCCCGGCTATACGCTGCTGCCGGCACAGGTCCAGGTGGTCAACGGGCTGCTCATATTGATCATGGTTCCGATCTTTTCCTTCGGCATCTATCCCCTGGCTGGTCGGTTTTTCACGGTAACGCCGCTGCGCAAGATGGGCGCGGGTATGTTCGTGGCGGCGCTCTCATTCCTGATCATCGCCGGCATAGAGCAGAAGATTCAGAGCGGGGTCAGTGTTTCGGTGTGGTGGCAGCTGCTCGCCTATGTGGTGCTCTCAGCTTCGGAAGTGCTGGTGTCGATCACCGCGCTGGAGTTCTTCTACAAGCAGGCGCCGCTGCGCATGAAGAGTTTCATCATGGCGCTTTACCTGTGCGCCATCGCCTTCGGCAATCTGACTACCGCCGTGGTCAACAACGCCATGGTCAGGGAATTGCCGGGCAGTGCTGCCATCGCCGGCAGCGAAACCTGGGTGAGCCTGCCGGTCGCTCTTAAGGTAGTTACCGGCCAGAAGGTCGACTTCGATAACACCGGCCTGACGGTGCATACGAGCGACGGAAAGTCGACGCCACTGGCCGGAACCTACCTGATCGCTGAAATTCACGGCACTCGCATCCGTCTCATGGACAACGATCATCGTCAGCCGGTCGCTACCACCGGCAGTTGGGATGCCAAGGGCGCGAAGGTTTCGACCTACCGGCTGGTGGGGCCAGAGTATTTCAATTTCTTTGCCTACATGATGGCGGCACTGGGGGTCATATTTATCGGGGTCGCCATGGCCTATCGCGAAAAGACTTTTGTGCGCGTGGATGTGGCGCCAGCGCACTAGCCAGGGGCGGGCCTGTGGCGGTCAGCAAACAGTTCAATGCCCTGGTGCTCGATCTGTTGGGCGAGGTGACAGCGGTTAGCGCGCGTCGCATGTTTGGTGGTGTGGGCAATTACAGTCGCTCGCCTGGCGCCCTCAAAGAGATCACGTTCGCCACTGCGCGCGGCGCGCCTGCGCGGCAGTTAGCGACTGCGCGTTGAAGATGTGCTTCACCAGCAGTTACCAGATCTATGCCCAGCCGATCAGCCTGCTGCATGAGGCACAGCACGAGTTCGCCAAATTCAAGTGCCACCCGGTCCTGGGCCCAGCTTTGGCGTTCCGAGGTAAAGCGGCGCAACAGGGTTTTTACTTCGACCAGGGTCACAGGCGGTTCGTCCATGTTGCTGCGGAGCCAGACATCCTTGTCCGGGGCGCATTAGGCCGCAAACCGCGCCGCACTACAGTAGTACTTGCGCAGACTGAGACCTGCGTCGCATGCTCCAGGTTCGTGGCACCAGGTGTCGCGCCGATATCGGGGCCATGGGACTACCAGCAATGACTATGGATGCAAATGAATTCGCCGGGCGCTGGGCTCGCCGCAGCATTCAGCTGCTGGTGCTGGCCTCCGGCATGCTGTTCATGGTCCTGGTGACCGGCTGGACGGTGGTAAAAATACTGGCCTTGTCGCGTAGTGGTTATGGTCTGCGCGCCGCGCTGCTGAGCGCGGCCTTGCTGGTGGTGTTCCTGGTCTGGTTGCAGGTAATGAGCCTCAATTGGCAAGCCGCTCGCGACAGCGAAAGCGCAGGCGACAGCGACAGGGACGAACCCTTTACACCGCCAGACGCGGACGAAGGCACAGGAATCTGGGGCGTGGGTGGCCCGGCGATGCGAGAACCGGGTAATACCGGCACCTGGCCGCGTCGCGCGGTCGATCGGCGTTATGACGAGCCTGAGCCCTAGAAGTGCAGGTCGATGCGTTTGGCCAGGAATGGGCCGAGATCAAGATTCATGCCGCGCTCGTTGGCTTCCTGCCCCAGGTACTCGGTGACGATCATATATTTGACCACATCACGGAACGTGGGGCCGCGATCGCTGGCCCAGTCTTCGAGACTGGCATGTGTGCGCCGGACGATGGCGCGCGCACCCGCGGCATCCAGGTTCACCCGCCTGGCGACTACCGCCTCATAAAGATCGTCACCGGCGAGTGCCGGCTGTAGCTTGCGTATCGCGTGGAAGGCGACAAGCGACTCGGCGCAAACCCGGCCGGCAAACAAGCGCTCTTCGATACGCTTGAGCTTGTCAGCGAGCAGCGCACGCAGGCGCTGGGTAGGTGACTCCGGTCTTTCTGCGGCGCCCACGTCGGCTCCAGATGCTTTGTTACTGTGATCATAACAATTGTCCTGCGGTCCGCAACAGCGCTGAACTGCCCGAATGTTGCTGAATTCATGAGCCTGCGAGAAACTGGCGTGGTGCTGAAATATCCCTGCGCGGCGTAGAACCAGGCAAGCGGGCCTGGGTACGCACGCGCTCAACACACCTGCGGGGCGCTGGGCGCTGCGACTTTAGCCCGCAGCGCTTGCCATAACGCAGTACTTCGGCTGGCCATGCTCAAGCTTGGCTGATTTTGTGATCGGCATCCGGATACAGGGTCAAATCGGGGCGGCGCCTGCAGGGCGGCACGCTCATAGTGATTGCCAGAGCCTTCGAGGCTCAGGAGTCCGACCATGGCAGCGTCACGCCTACAGCGAGTCACTCTTGCCAACCCGTTGGCTGCGTTGATGGCCGCGACCCAATTCGTTTCGGCCGCGGCCGGCGCCGCCGAAAGGTGGGGTCCGGTTGAACCGCCCGGACCACAGTTCATGTTGTATATCTCGCGGCCCGTGGGCGCCGTGGGGCGCGTGACCAATATGTACGGCCTGAGATTTGAGACCACTTCATCGACAGCCATCGATGCCAGCACGCGCTTCACAGCGCCGCTGCGTCATCGCACGCTGATCGATCTGCAGTTTGCGCGGCGTTCCGGCATAAGATTGCAGTTCGGCGCGCGCACCACCTGGGATTTGAGCCTGCGACAGCTGGGGCCAAGCTCCGATCTGGTTGATTCACCGTGGCGCCCGGGCGCCATGGGCGCCATGGGCGCCAGCACCATCCCGCTCCTGCAGTTGTTACCCTAGCGACTTTGACGTTGGTGCTCTCCAGCTGCGTGTAAACTAGGCGCCGCGTCGGTCTCGTACATCACACCTCTGGAGGGCGCAATGCCCGTCGAGCCACCTGCCATCGGGCCAGCGGCAGTAGACCTATGGATCGCCGCACCGAGCTGATCAGCAGCGCCATGCTGGTGCTGACCATCACAGCCCTGCTGCTGGGCACCTACGCGGTGTTGCGTCCGTTTCTGTCAGCCATCGTCTGGGCGGCCATTGTCGTGGTGACGACCTGGCCCATCATGCTGCGCGTGCAGCGATTTTTCGGTGGCCGGCGCGCGCTGGCCGTGACGCTCATGAGTGCCGGGCTGTTCACCGTCGTGATGGCACCGATGACGGTGCTGCTCGGCACGCTCGTGACCCGCCTTCCGGAGCTGCGCGAACTGGGCGCACGGGTGATGGCGGGCCCGTGGCCGGGTCCGCCGGCCTGGCTGGCGAGCATGCCCTACGGCGCCACGCTGGCCGCGCAATGGCAGCGCCTGGTCGCGCAGAGCGGCGCAGACTGGGTCGAGTTCTTCAAGCCCTATGCCAGCAGGGCGGCAGTGTGGGTCAGCCAGCACATCGGCACACTGGGCGGGCTGAGCTTCGATTTCCTGCTGACGCTGGTGCTGGTCGTGGTCTTCTATATTCACGGCGAGGCGCTTGCGCTGCTGGTTAAACGCATCGGGCGACGCCTCGGCGGTGCGCGGGGCGCGGAGAGCGTCGTGCTGGCGGTGCAGGCGATCCGGGCGATCGCCGCCGGCGTGGTACTCACCGCGCTTATTGAAGCGCTGCTGAGCGGCCTCGGGCTATTGGTGGTCGGCGCACCTGCCGTGGGTATTCTCACTTCGCTGATGTTCATGCTGTGCGTGATGCAGATTGGACCGATGCCGGTATTGATCCCGGCGGTGCTGTGGTTATGGTTTCAGGGGGAAGTTGGTTGGAGCATTGCGCTCGCGGTGTGGGCCATTACCATGGTGGTTGGCGACGGATTCCTGCGCCCGTGGCTGATTCAACGCGGGGCGCACCTGTCGTTCATTCTGGTCCTGGGCGGCGTGATCGGCGGGCTGCTGGCCTTCGGCATCGCGGGCATCTTTATCGGACCGATACTGCTGGCCGTGGTCAAGCGACTGCTGGAGCGTTGGGTGGCGGAATCGAGCTGAGGCAGAAAATTTTCATTGGCGCTGCACCATGCTGATTGCGCTCAGCAGGGCCTCGACGTCGGTAGCGCCCATGTCGTAGGCCGTGACCAGTCTCACCACCGGCAGCGTCTGTCCGGGCGGCGCGGGCCATTGGTAGAACTCAAAGCCTGCGGCATGCAGCGCCGTGATCATCGTGGCCGGCATGGCCGCGAAAACTTCATTGGCCTGCACGGCTTGCAGCACAGACAGACCGCGCTGGCGCAGCCCGGCAGCGAGCTGCGCAGCCAGGGCGTTGGCATTGCGCGCGTGGCGCAGCCACAGCTCGTTTTCCAGGCAGGCCACGAGCTGCGCGCTCAGGTAGCGATGCTTCGACCACAATTGACCGGCGCGTTTGCGTCGCAACTCGAAGTCATGCGCCTGTTCGGGGCGAAAAAAGATCACTGCCTCGGCCGCCAGCGCGCCATTCTTGGTGGCGCCGAAAGACAGTACATCGATGCCGCTGCGCCAGCTGCCCTCGGCCGGCGTGCACCCCAGATGCGCGATCGCATTGGCAAAGCGCGCGCCATCCATGTGTACCTTCAGACCCAGCTCATGAGCGGTGCTGGTCAGCGCCGTCAATTCTGCGCGTGAGTACACCGTGCCCCACTCGCTCGCTTGCGAAAGGCTTAAGGCTGCGGGCTGGACATGGTGCACGCCCATCTCGCGGGCATGCGCGACTGGCGCCGCCAGTTGCGCGGCGTTGATTTTGCCATCGGGCGAATGCAGCCCGATGAGCTTGGCGCCGCCGCTGTAAAACTCAGGGGCACCGCATTCATCGGTGTTGACGTGCGCTTCGGCGTGGCAGTACACGGCGCCGAAGGGGGGCGTAAGCGTCGCCAGCGCCAGGGCATTGGCCGCGGTGCCCGTGGCCACCGGATAGATAGCCAGCTCGGTCTCGAAGACCTCGCGCGCCAGCAGTTGCAGGCGCACCGTCCAGGGGTCATCGCCATAGGAATGCACGCTGCCGGTATTGGCCCGCAGCAGAGCCGCCATGACCTCGGGCGCCACGGGCGCGATATTGTCACTGGCAAATGAGCGTCGGGACTGAGACATGAATCCTCCGGAATGGTGCGCAAGAGCTGCGATAATCCAGCCTATGTACTGGTGGGTCAATCTTTCGCAGGCGCGCCGCCATGAGCTCGACGCCGGCTATCTGTGGTCGGCGGCACCGGCGATGCGCCGGGCGCGCGCCGGCGACATCGTCTTCGTGCATGCCGGCGGCAACGTGGCGCGGCTGGGACTGGTGACCGGTGCGCCCTTTGCGGCGCGCCGCAGCGCCACGGCTGGTCGCCGCGGCGTGCGCCGCAGCAGTGAGGGTCTGCGCCTGCCGGTGCACTTTGAGGAACTTCTGCAGGTGCTGCGTCCGACCGAGCATCTGGCGGCTTTCCGCAAAGTGCTGCCGACGCGCCACTCACCGCTGCGCGCCACCGGGGATGCCAACCCTACGGTGTATTTCTCCGCAGTGGCCGAGCCGCTCTCCGGGTTACTGTGCGAGCTACTCGGCGGTCAGGTTGAGGAACTGCAGCGCGCTGCTCCGGCACTTGGAAATTCGGAGCGCGCCGATGAGGTTGCTGAGCAGGCGTTGTTGTCGCGGCTCGATCTCGACGCCGGCACGCGCAAGCGACTGCTCAGTGCGCGCCGTGGGCACGGTGTCTATCGCGAGCATGTCGAGCGCCATGAGCAATCCTGTCGTCTCACCGGCCTGCTCGATCGTCGTCACTTGCGGGCACGGCACATCAAACCCTGGCGCGATTCCAATGATCGCGAAAAACTCGACGGCTGCAACGGCCTGCTGCTTTCGCCGCACGTCGATCAACTGTTCGAGCGCGGCCTGATTTCCTTCAGTGACGCCGGCGAGTTGCTGGTGGCGCGGCAGCTCAACCCGGCGGTATTGCAGGCCTGGGGTATCGCGCAGCCCCGCAATGTAGGCGCCTTTCAGGCTGGTCAATGCAGCTATCTCGAATGGCATCGGCTGCAGGTCTTCGAACAGGGTGAGGGCGGCCGGCGAATCGCCTAGACTGCGCTCATGGGCACACGAGCGCTGTTTCCAACCCTGGTCTATGCCTCCCGACTGGCGGCCACCGCAACGGCCGCCAGCGCGGCGCTGAATCGTCAGCTGCTGCGCGAGTGCCTGCAACTGCGCCATGACGATGGCGCCGGCCGTGCCTGGTCAGCGCGCAACTACCCCGGTGGCTATACCTCGTATCAGACGCAGTGCCGGTTGCAGAATATATCGCCGACTTTCGCGTTGCTGGAGCGGCGCCTGAATGTGCATGTGCAGCGCTTTGCCGGTGCGCTCGACTTTGACCTGCGTGGCCGCAAGCTGGTCATGACCGATTGCTGGGCGAACATCATGCGCCGCCGGGTGGTGCACAGCCTGCACCTGCATCCGCTCGCGAGCATCAGTGGTACCTATTACGTGCGTACGCCGCGCGGCTGTGTGGGTCTGAAGTTTGAAGACCCGCGCCTCGAGCGCTTCATGGCGGCGCCGCCGCGCAAGGCCGGGGCGCGACTGCGCAACCAGGCCTGGGTGACGATTCCGGCAGCCGCCGGCAGGCTGGTGCTGTTTGAGAGCTGGTTGCGTCACGAGGTGCCACCCAACCCGGTCCATGATGAGCGCGTCAGTGTCAGCTTCAATTACAGCTGGTTTTAGATTTCAGGCACGGAGTAACGGCATTGACTGCAACCAACCTGCTTCTGGCGCTGATGGTGATCACCAGTCTGATCGGGCTCTACGCGGCGCCGGCGCTCATTGAGCGCAGTCTGTTCCGCCCCTTCTGGCTGCTGCCGCGCAATCAGTATCTGACGCTGCTCAGCAGCGGCTTTGTGCACGCCAGTCTGGCGCATCTGCTGTTCAACGCGTTCACTTTCTGGTCTTTTGGCACGCAACTCGAGGCCGCGATGGGTACGCCGCGGTTTGTCACGCTGTACTTTTTCGCATTGTTCGTGAGTGACTGGGGTACCTGGCTCAAGCATCGCAATGATGCCGCCTACGCCTCACTCGGCGCCTCGGGCGCCATTCTGGGCGTGCTGTTCGCCGCCATCGTCTATTTTCCAAGGCAAAATCTCTACCTGATGTTCCTGCCGGTGCCCATTCCGGCGCCACTGTTCGCGGTCGGGTATCTCCTCTACACCTGGTATGCGGCGCGCTCACTGCGGGGTCGCATCAACCATGACGCACATTTCAGCGGCGCGCTGGCGGGGATGGTGTTCGTGGCACTCACCGACCCCGATGCCTGGCGGCGCGCCGTTGATCTGTTGGCGCGTTAACATGCGCCCATGAAAGATCTCACCGCGGGGCCGCTGCGCGGCCATCTGCTGGCGATGGCGGCGCCGATCGCGATCGGCATGCTGTTTCAGACCCTGTATTTCCTGATCGATCTCTATTTTGTGGGGCGCCTTGGCAACGCCGCCATCGCCGGAGTGGCATCGGCTGGCAATCTCAGCTTTCTCATTCTGGCCTTCACGCAAGTGCTGGGCGTGGGCACGGTGGCGCTGATCGCCCAGGCCGTGGGCCGCAAGGATCAGCCGGGCGCCACGCTGATATTCAACCAGGCCATGAGCATCGCACTGGCTGGCACGGCGGCGTGCCTGTTGCTGGGGTACGCGGGCGAGCACGCTTTCGCTGCCACCTTTGGCTCCGATCTCGCGACCAGTGCTGCGGGCAGCACCTACCTGCACTGGTATCTGCCGGCCCTCGCGCTGCAATTTGTACTGGTGGCCATGGGCTCCGGGTTGCGCGGCACGGGCATCGTCAAACCCACCATGCTGCTGCAGATGGTCACGGTGCTGCTCAATGTACTGCTGGCGCCGATGCTGATTGGCGGCTGGCTCACCGGGCACCCCTTGGGCGTGGCGGGCGCCGGGCTGGCCAGTTCCATTGCGGTTGCTGCCGGAGTGGCGTTGATGGCGATCTATTTCTATCGCCTCGAGCACTACGTCGCCATCGATCGTTCGCAGATGAGGCCACGCTGGGCAAGCTGGCGGCAGATTTTCGCCATCGGCCTGCCGGCCGGGGGTGAATTTCTGATGATGTTTGTGATCTTTTCGTTTCTGTACTGGGTGATCAAGCCGTTCGGCGCGCCGGCACAGGCCGGCTTTGGGGTCGGCTCGCGGGTGATGCAGGGTATTTTCCTGCCGGCGATGGCCGTGGCTTTTGCCGTCGCTCCCGTGGTTGGCCAGAATTTCGGTGCGCGCCAGTTTCAGCGCGTGCGCGGCGCGTTCTGGAGCGCCGCCTGGATGAGCACGGCGCCGATGCTGCTGGCCATGATGCTGTGCCTGTGGCGCGCGCCGGCCCTGATCCGCTTTTTCACCACCGATGGCGCGGCGATCCAGGTAGGCGCGGATTACCTGCGCTTTATTGCCTGGAATTTCATCTGCAGCAGTTTTATTTTTACCTGCTCGGGCACGCTGCAGGGGCTGGGCAACACCTGGCCGTCGCTGTGGGGTTCAGCTTCGCGCATTGTCACGTTTATCCTGCCGGTGTTATGGCTATCCACCCGGCCGGATTTCGCCATCACCCAGGTGTGGACGATGTCGATCGCCTCGGTAGCGCTGCAGGCGTTGCTGGTGGGCGCGCTGACCCTGCGCCACCTGCGGCGGGTCACCACTGGCGCTGGCGCCTGAGCGCTGCGACTATTTCAGCGCCAGCTGATCGAGCTTCGCCGCGCAGATGAAGTCGTTGTCAGACAAGCCACCGACCGAGTGCGTGTGGTAGCGCACGCGACAGGTGTTGTAACCGACTTCCAGGTCGGGATGGTGGTCTTCGATGTTGGCGATATGCGCCAGCGCATTCACGAAGCTCATGGTGCGGTAGAAATCCACGAATCTGAATTCGCGCCGCAGGCTTTTGGCATCACTGGCGAGCTGCCACTCCGCGGACAAAGCGTTCATCTGCGCCTGGGCCTGTGCAGCGCTGAGCGCCGGGGTGCCGCCCTCACAGGGTACGCAGCGTCTGGATGCCAACTCGTTCATGAGCACGCCTCCGGTGGTTCGTGGTGCGGGTGCGCTTCGCGTTTGGGATAGCGCCGGGCGACATACTGCTCTACCAGCTGCTGGAATTCTTCAGCAATGCGCTCGCCCTTGAGTGTCACGGTCTTGGCGCCATCCTCGTACACCGGTGCGACCGGCCGTTCGCCGGTGCCGGGCAGGCTGATGCCGATGTTGGCGTGCTTGCTCTCACCGGGGCCATTCACGACGCAGCCCATCACCGCCACCGACAACTCTTCTACGCCGACGTGACTGCGGCGCCATTCGGGCATACGGCGGCGCAGATGCTCCTGAATGCTTTGCGCCAGGGTCTGGAAAAAAGTGCTGGTGGTGCGCCCGCAGCCGGGGCAGGCGGTGACCAGCGGCGCAAAGCTGCGCAGGCCCATGGTCTGCAGCAGTTCCTGCGCGACCAGCACCTCACGGCGTCGATCGCCATCGGGTTCGGGTGTGAGTGAGATACGAATCGTGTCGCCGATGCCCTCCTGCAGCAGCACACCGAGCGCGGCGCTGGAGGCGACGATGCCCTTGGACCCCATGCCGGCCTCGGTGAGCCCCAGGTGCAGGGGTTGGCGCGTGCGCAGCGCCAGTTCGCGATACACCGCGATCAGATCCTGCACGGTCGAAACCTTGGCCGAGAGGATAATGCGCTCGGCCGGTAGTCCAAGCTCAATGGCGCGCGCCGTGCTATCCACGCAGGAGCGCACCAGCGCTTCGCGCATCACCTGCTGCGCCGATTGCGGTTCGCTCAAGCGGCTGTTGGCATCCATCAGGCGCGCCAGCAGTTCCTGATCAAGACTGCCCCAGTTGACGCCGATGCGCACCGGCTTGCCGTAACGGCAGGCAAATTCTATGAGGGTTGCAAACTGCGGGTCGCGCCGGGTGCCGCGCCCTACATTGCCCGGGTTGATGCGGTACTTGGCCAGTGCCTCGGCGCAGGCCGGATGATCGGTCAGCAGCTTATGACCGTTAAAATGAAAATCACCGATCAAGGGCACGGTGCAGCCGAGGGCGTGCAGGGCATCGCGGATCGGTGCCACGGCGGCCGCGGCCGCGTCGCTGTTGACGGTAATACGCACCAGCTCGGAGCCAGCCTCCGCCAGTTCACGTACCTGGCGCACGGTAGCGGCGATATCGGCGGTATCGGTATTGGTCATCGACTGCACCGCGATCGGCGCCCCGCCGCCCACCGGGAGGCCGGCGATAGCCACCTGCAAAGTGCTGCGGCGGTGCTGCTGCGGGGTGGGGTGGGTCATAAGTGCTAATTGTAGTGGGCAGGCAAGCCCAGCTGCTATGATTCGCTTCTCGTTGCAAGATCTGTCCGAAGAGATTCGCGGCTGACCCTCAAATAGTCTGCTGCGGACGCCGAAGGCGCAAATTCCGCCCGGAAACGCTCAGGCACCCGAAACGGCAGATTCAAACGAGCTCTGGAGAGCGGTGGCCCGTTTACGGGCCGCCCACCGAAGGGGTGCGGCTACAGGCCGGTTGGTCCTGTTTGCCCGATCTCTCAGGTACGAAGGACAGAGGGGCGGCAGGTGCTTTGCGCGTCAGGGCACCTGTCGCCCTTTTTTTGTGCGCGCTGGGAGAACACTTTGGGATTGCGTACGCCGCTCTATGATCTGCATGTCGCGCTGGGAGCGCACCTGGTCGATTTTGGCGGCTGGGATATGCCGGTCAACTACGGCTCGCAAATCGAAGAACATCATGCGGTGCGTCGCAGCGCCGGCGTCTTCGATGTCTCGCACATGTGTGTCATCGACCTGCGCGGTGTGCGGGTGCGTGAGTTTCTGCGCCACTTGCTGGCCAACGATGTTGCCCGGCTCACGCTGCCAGGCAAGGCCCTGTACAGCTGCATGCTCAAAGACGATTCGGGGATACTCGATGATCTCATCGTCTATTTTCTGGGCGAAGAGTATTTCCGGCTGGTGGTCAACGCCGGTACCCGCGACAAAGACCTGGCCTGGATTCGCGCCAGGGCTGGCGCCTGCGAGGTCGCGGTGAGCGAGCGGCGCGATCTGGCGATGCTCGCCGTGCAGGGGCCCGAGGCGCGCACGCGCGTGGCCGCGCTGCTCGCGCCGACTGCGGCTGCCAGTGCGCTGCAGTTGAGTGCCTTCTTTGGCGCCGATATTGGTGATTACTTCATCGCCCGCACCGGTTACACCGGTGAGGATGGTTTCGAGATCATGCTGCCCACTGCCGCCGCGACCGGCCTGTGGAGCCGGCTGAATGAACTGGGCGTGCAATCCTGCGGCCTGGGCGCGCGCGATACGCTGCGGCTCGAGGCTGGCATGAATCTCTATGGCAGCGATATGGATGAGAGCACGCAGCCACTCGAATCGGCCTTGAGCTGGACGGTGGCTTTCGAGCCGCGTGAGCGGGCCTTCATTGGCCGCGCCGCGCTCGAAGGCGTGCGTGCTCAGGGTGAGGGGCGAAAACTGGTCGGTCTGCTGCTCGAAGATCGCGCCATCATGCGCTCGCATCAGCGGGTGATTACGCCGGCCGGCGCCGGGGAGGTCACCAGCGGCACCTTTGCGCCGACACTGGGGCGTTCCATTGCCCTGGCGCGCGTGCCGGCGGCCGGCGCCGTGATCGGCGCCACCGTACAGGTTGAAGTGCGCGGTCGGCTGCTGGCGGCAAAAGTGGTGCGGACACCGTTCGTGCGCCATGGCAAGGCACTGGTTTGAAAATCGATGAAGGGGATGTGACGATGAGCAATGTACCCGCTGATTTACGTTACGCACGCAGCCACGAATGGCTGCGTGAACTGACTGATGGCACGGTGGAGATCGGCATCAGCGATCATGCCCAGCATGCGCTCGGCGATCTGGTGTTCGTCGAGGCCCCGGCCGTGGGACGAGTGCTGGCGGCCGGCGAAGCCTGCGCCGTGGTCGAATCGGTCAAGGCCGCTTCGGATGTGTATAGCCCGGTGGCGGGCGAAGTCGTGGCCGTGAATGAAGCACTGGTCAAGGCGCCCGAGCTGATCAACCAGGATCCCTACGGCGCGGGCTGGATCTGGCGCCTGCGCCCCAGCGCGTCGCCGGCCAGCGCTACGCTTCTGAACGCCGAGACCTATGCGGCCGTGTCCGCGGCCGGATAGCGCCCCATGCCATTCATACCGCATACCGACACCGATGTTCAGGAGATGCTCAGCGCCATCGGCGTGAGCAATATCGAAGCGCTGTTCGATGAAATTCCGTCAGCCTTGCGCGTGCGCTCGCTGGAGCGCATCCCGGAAGGCATGAACGAGCTGCAGATCATGCAGTTGATGCAGGAGCGCGCGCACCAGGATGGTCTGCCGCTCAATTTTATTGGCGCCGGCGCTTACGAACACCATATTCCGGCGGCCGTCTGGTCGATCATCACGCGCGGCGAGTTCTACAGCGCCTATACCCCCTATCAGGCGGAAGCCAGCCAGGGCACGCTGCAGTCGATTTATGAATACCAGTCGATGATCACGGCGCTCACGGGCATGCAGGTGGCCAACGCCTCGATGTACGACGGCGCCAGTGCCGTGGCCGAGGCCTGCCTGATGGCGGTGCGCGCCCATCGCCGCTCGACTGCCGCACACATACTCATGCCGCGCAGCGTGCATCCCAACTATCGCGCCGTCACCGAGGCCATGACCGGCAATCAGGGCCTGAAGCTCGATGCGCAGCCCTATGTACGCGCTACGGGCCAGACCGACCTGGCTGCCCTGGCAGCGTCGGCCGGGCAGGATCTGACGGCGCTGGTCATCCAGCAGCCCAATTTTTTTGGTGTGCTCGAAGACGTTGATGCGCTCACCGATTGGGCCCACGCGCAGGGCGCCTTGGTAATTGCCGTGGTAAACCCCACAGCGCTCGCGCTGCTCAAAGCTCCGGGCCAATGGGGGCAGCGCGGCGCCGATATCGTCGTCGGTGACGGTCAGCCGCTGGGTTGTCCGCTATCGTCGGGCGGTCCTTATTTCGGTTTCATGGCGACCCGCCAGGAACTCGTGCGACAGATGCCGGGCCGTATCGTCGGCCGCACGGTTGATCTGGATGGCAGGCCTGGCTTTACGCTGACGCTGCAGGCGCGCGAACAGCACATCCGCCGTGGCAAGGCCACCTCGAACATCTGCACCAATCAGGGGCTGCTGATGATGGCGGGCACCGTTTACCTGGCGATCATGGGCGCGGAGGGGCTGGAGCGTGTGGCCGCGGCCTGCATGAACCGCACCAGCGAACTGGTCGCTGCGCTGACACGTCTGCCCGGGGTACGTGTGGCATTCAGCACCGCGCGTTTTCACGAGGCCGTGCTGCTGCTCGAGCGACCGGTCGCGCCGCTGCTCGAGCAACTGGCGGCACGCGGCATTGAGGGCGGGCTGGATCTGGCGCCCTGGTTTCCGGAACTGGGCCCGGCGTTGCTGGTATGTGCCACCGAGACGCGAACTGCGGCGGATATTTCGGCTTACGCCGCAGCGCTCGGCGCTGCGCTGGCCAGTGAGCGTGCAGCATGAGCTTGAGTCTTTGCGAACCACTGATCTATGACTACGCTCGTCCCGGACGTGGGGCGCGCGGCCAATGGCCGGCGGCCGAGCCTGCGGCGCCGGCGATACCCCAGGCCTTGCGGCGCACACAGCGCGCGGCTCTGCCTGAGGTGAGCGAGCTTGACGCGGTACGCCACTACACACGGCTCTCGCAACTTAATTTTTCCATCGACACGCACTTCTATCCGCTCGGCTCCTGCACCATGAAATACAACCCGCGCGGCTGCAATGCCGCGGCGATGTTGCCTGGGTTCCTCGGCCGGCATCCGCTGGCCAGCGCGCGCCACAGCCAGGGGTTCATGGCCTGCATGTATGAATTGCAGGAGATGCTCAAGGAAGTCACCGGCATGCAGGGCGTGGCGCTCACGCCGATGGCTGGCGCGCACGGCGAGTTCGCCGGCGTGGCGATGATTCGCGCTTATCATCGCGCGCGCGGCGATCTGGCGCGCAATGAGATCATCGTGCCGGCGGCGGCGCATGGCACCAATCCGGCCACCGCCACCATGTGCGGTTGCGTGGCGCGCGAAGTGGCGGTGGGCGCTGATGGCGATGTTGATCTCGAGGCGCTGCGCGCTGCGGTAGGGCCGCACACTGCTGGCATCATGCTGACCAACCCCTCAACGCTGGGCATCTTTGAGCGTCGCATCGTCGAGGTGGCGCACATCGTGCACGACGCGGGTGGCCTGCTTTACTACGACGGTGCCAATCTCAACGCCATCCTCGGCAAGGTGCGCCCGGGCGACATGGAATTTGATGTCATTCACATGAATCTGCACAAGACTTTTTCCACGCCGCATGGCGGCGGCGGGCCCGGCGCTGGCGCGGTGGGCGTGGGCCCGCGGTTGCTGCCATTTCTGCCGCAGCCCATCGTCGGGCGCCGGCTCGAGGGTACGCGCGAGCACTACCATTGGCTCGGGGCGCAGGATCTGCCGCAGTCCATCGGCCGGCTGGCGGGCTTCATGGGCAATGCCGGCGTGCTGCTGCGCGCCTATGTCTACATGCGCATGCTGGGCCGTGCCGGCATGAGCCGGGTCGGCGAATTCGCCACGCTCAATTCCAACTATCTGATGACACGCCTGCGCCAGGTGGGCTACACGGCGGCCTATCCGCAGCGCCGCGCCAGCCATGAGTTCATTCTCACGCTCAAACCGCAGTTGCAGCAGTACGGTGTCAGCGCGATGGATGTCGCCAAGCGCCTGCTCGATTTTGGTTTTCACGCGCCGACGACATATTTCCCGCTGCTGGTGCCAGAATGCCTGCTGATCGAGCCCACTGAAACCGAGAGTAAAGAGACACTGGATGCTTTCGTGGGCGCCATGAGCGAAGTGCTGCGTGAGGCAGCCAGCGAACCGGAAACATTGCGCACCGCTCCACACCGCATGCCGGTGCGGCGTCTCGATGACGTGCGTGCGGCGCGCGAGCTTGATCTGGCCTATCGTCCCACGCCCTGAATGACAGCCATGAGCACTGCACGCGACAAGCCGCGCGGCTTCACGCGCCTGGTCCGCGCCTGTGGCGCCAGCTGGCAGGGGCTGCGCGGCGCGTTTCGCGAAGAGGCTGCATTTCGACAGGAACTGGCGGCCGCGGCGCTCGCCATCCCACTGGGGCTATGGCTCGGACACAGCGGTGTCGAGCGCGCACTGCTGGTGGCGCCGGTGCTGCTGGTGCTGATCGCCGAGCTGCTCAATAGCGCCATCGAAGCCGCGGTCGATCGCATCGGCATGGAGCGGCACGTGCTCGCGGGCCTGGCCAAAGATATCGGCTCGGCCGCAGTCCTGGTGTCACTGATTTTGCTGGCGAGCGTGTGGGCGCTGGTGTTGCTGGAGCGTTGATATGACGGCACTGATCTGCGGTTCACTGGCCTACGATACGGTGATGGTCTTCGAAGGGCGCTTTCGCGAGCACATTCTGGCCGATCGACTGCACATGCTGAATGTGTCGTTTCTCGCCCCGCAGATGCGCCGCAATTTCGGCGGTTGCGCCGGCAACATCGCCTACAACCTGAAATTGCTGGGCGGTGATGGCCTGATCATGGCGACCGTGGGTCATGATTTTTCGCCCTACCAGCGCTGGCTGCAGGAGCACGGCATCGTTCTCGATCAGATACGGACCATCGCTGCCGAGTTCACGGCGCAGGCCTATATCACCACCGATCTGGACGACAACCAGATCACGGCATTTCACCCTGGTGCCATGAATCACGCGCATCTGAACCGCGTCGAACAGGCCGCGGGTGTGCGTCTGGGAGTGGTGGCGCCCGATGGGCGTCAGGGCATGATTGAACACGCCGCGCAGTTCGCAGCGGCCGGCATACCCTTCCTGTTCGATCCCGGCCAGGGCTTGCCGATGTACGACGGCGAAGAGTTGCGCGCCTTCATCACCCAGGCCAACTGGGTGGCGGTCAATGATTATGAAGCCAGCATGCTTACCGAGCGCACCGGCTGGTCGCCCGGCGAGATTGCCGCTCGCGTCGACGCTCTGATTATCACCCGCGGTGGCGCCGGTTCCTGGATCTACGCCAAGGGCACGCGCCACGAGATTCCACCGGCCACGCCGCAGCGTCTGGCTGATCCCACCGGTTGTGGCGATGCCTATCGCGCTGGGCTGATCTATGGTCTGCAACGCGGTGTGGATTGGCCGGGCACCGGGCGTATTGCTTCGCTGGCCGGCGCCATCAAGATAGAGCATCACGGCACGCAGCAGCACAGTTACGATTGGGTGGAGTTCGCGGCGCGATTTCGCGACAACTTCGGATACGCGCTATGAGTCAGCGGGGTTTCACTCTGGTCAGCGCCGGCGGGTTTGCCGGCCTGTTGCTGGCGAGCGCCGTGATGGCAGCGGAAGGCGCGCCGACGGCGGACTGGGCGCGCACGCTGGAGCGCATCGCCACCAGTGTGGTCACGATCCAGATCGATCAGACGCGCTCCTTCGATACCGAGCGTAATACTTCAGCACAGGCCACTGGTTTCGTGGTCGATGCGCAGCGTGGCCTGATTCTGACCAATCGTCACGTGGTGACTCCTGGGCCGGTGACTGCCGAGGCCACTTTTCTCAATCGCGAAGAAGTGCAGCTTTACCCTGTGTATCGCGATCCGGTGCACGACTTTGGCATCTATCACTACGACCCTGCCAAGCTGCGCTTTATTGCCCCGGTGGCGCTGCCGCTGGCGCCGGAAGGGGCGCAGGTGGGACGTGAAATCCGCGTGGTCGGCAACAATGCCGGCGAGCAGCTCTCGATCCTGGCCGGCACCCTGGCACGCCTCGATCGCGAGGCGCCCGAGTATGGCCTGGGCCGCTACAACGATTTCAATACTTTTTATATTCAGGCGGCATCGGGCACCTCGGGCGGCTCTTCGGGCTCGCCGGTCATCGATGTGCAAGGTCGCGTCGTCGCCCTGAACGCTGGCGGCGCGAGTGGCGCAGCATCAAGTTTCTATCTGCCGCTCGGCCGCGTGCAGCGCGCGCTGCGCCTGATTCAACAGGGCCAGCCGGTTGCCCGCGGCACACTGCAGACAGAATTTCGCTATCGGCCCTACGATGAATTGCGCCGGCTGGGCCTGCGTCCTGAGACCGAAGCCGCCGCACGCGCGGCCAAGCCTGACAACACCGGCATGCTGGTGGTGGAAAACGTACAACCCGGCTCGGCCAGCGATACGCAGCTCTCGCCCGGCGATGTGCTGGTGCGCCTCAATGGCGTGGCGCTCACCGGCTTTGAGCCGCTCGAGACCGTACTCGATGAGTCGGTGGGCAAGTCGGTCAGTCTCGAGCTCGAACGTGGCGGTCAGCCTTTCAGCGTGCATCTGAGCGTTGAAGATCTGCACGCCATCACGCCCGCCAGTTATCTCGAGACCGGCGATGCGGTGCTGCACACCCTGTCCTATCAGGAAGCGCGGCATTTTCACCTGCCGATCCGCGGCGTGTTTGTCGCCGCGTCCGGCTACAGTTTTGATGCCGCTGGGGTGCCACGTGGTGCGGTCATTACCGACGTGAATTCGCACGCTGTCAATACCCTGAACGATTTTGAGGACGCTATCGCCGCGCTTGGCGATGGCGCGCGCTTCAGTGTGCGCTACGTGACCATAGATGATCCGACTCGCAGTGAGCTGCGTTCGGTGCACATGGACCGGCGCTGGTTTCCGGCGCGCCACTGCCTGCGCAACGATGCCTCGGGTTTCTGGGATTGCCACGAGCTGCCCGGGAGCGCCACGGCGGCAGCGTCTCCGCAGGGTGGCTCAGCGCGTTTTCCCGATAGCCAGGGTCGCGTACTCAAGCAGTTGATGCCCTCACTGGTAGGCATCACCTTCGATATGCCCTATTCGATTTCCGGCGTCACCGAACGCAACTATCACGGCACTGGCCTGATCCTGGACACGGCGCGCGGCCTGGTTATCACCGATCGCAATACCGTGCCGGTGTCGCTCGGCGATGTGCGCCTGACTTTCGCTGGCACCCTGGAAATTCCCGGGCGCGTGGTCTATGTACACCCGCTGCACAATCTGGCTGTCATTCAATATGACCCGGCGCTGATCGATGCGACGCCGGTCCGCGCCGCCAACCTGGTGCTCGCGCCGCTGCGCCCCGGTGAAGCCATCAGCGTGGTGGGGCTCGATGCCAGTGGCGGTGTCAAAGAGCGCGCCACCGCCATCGCCGGGGTTGATCCGTTGCTGCTGCCCTTGTCGCGTACGGTGGCGTTTCGTGACAGCAATATCGAAGTGGCAACGGTGCTGAACCCGCCGGAGGACGTCGTTGGTGTGCTGGCCGACAATGCCGGTCGCGTGCGCGGCCTGTGGGCGAGTTTCGCTACCGACAACGGTCGCGAGCTGGTGCAGGAAAGCCGTGGCGTGCCCGCCGAGCTGATCGCCGAGACCCTCGATATCGTGCGTCGCGACGCGCCCCTGCATTCACTGGAGGCGGAGTTCGTCACGCAGACTCTGGCCGGCGCGCGCGGCCTGGGGTTAAGCGATGCCTGGGTGGCGCGCATCCAGAGCAGCAACCAGGCGCAGCGCCAGGTATTGAGTGTGGCGCGGCTGGTGGGCGGCGCGGATGCAGCGCGTAGGCTGCAGACCGGGGATATCCTGCTGGCGATTGATGATCGGGTGGTCACCCAGTTCCGCGATGTCGAGCGCGCCACGGCCGCGCGCGACACGGTAAAAATTACCGTGTGGCGCAGCGATGGCGAGCATACGCTGCTCGTCAGGACCGCAGCGCTGACCGGCAGCGATGTCGAGCGCATCGTGCAATGGGCGGGCGCCACCTTGCAGGCACCGCATCGCGCCATCAGTGCGCAGCGCGGCATTGAGCCGCGCGGTGTCTATGTCGCCTGGTTCGCCTACGGCTCGCCGGCCAGCCGTTTCGGCCTGGTACCGGGCCGGCGTATTGTCGAAGTCGACGGCCAGGCTACGCCCGACCTTGATGCCTTTCTCCGGCAGGTGGGCGGTCGCGCCGATCGCTCCTCGCTGCGTATCAAGACCCTGGCGTGGAATGGGGCCGCCGAGATGATCACGATGAAGCTTGATCGGCACTACTGGCCGGCCTATGAACTGCGGCGCACCAAATCAGGATGGGAGCGGCTGCCGCTCGAATAGCGGTGGGCTCGCTTAATATGCATTTATGGTCAAAGCGGTCAGAGCCACTCAGCTTGAGCTTGATACTGCTGTGCAGGCGCTGCGCGCCGGCGATGTGGTCGCGTTTCCGACCGAAACCGTCTATGGGCTGGGTGCCAATGCGCAGCACCCCTCAGCATTGCTGAAGATATTTTCGCTCAAGGGTCGACCGACCACCCATCCGCTGATCGTGCACCTGGATAGCCAGCGCTTTCTGCATCGCTGGGCGCGTACTGTGCCAGCGGCCGCAGAGCGCCTCGCCGCGCGCTTCTGGCCGGGGCCTTTAACCCTGGTGCTGCCGCGCGCCGACAACGTGCCTGACCTGGTCACCGGCGGGCAGGACAGCATCGCAGTGCGTGTGCCTTCGCATCCGATGGCGCAGCAATTGCTGAGCGCCTTTGGCGGCGGCATTGCTGCACCCTCCGCCAATCGCTATGGCCATGTGAGTCCGACGCGCGCCGAGCATGTGCGCGAGGAGTTTGGCGAGGCCGTGCGCGTGGTACTCGACGGCGGTGAATGCAGAGTCGGGCTCGAGTCCACTATCGTCGCCTGCCTGGACGGTGCGGTGCGTCTGCTGCGCCCAGGAGCCATCACCCTGTCGCAATTGCGGCGCGAAGTGGGAGAGGTGTCAAGCGGGCCGGCAGAAGATTCGCCGCGCGCGCCCGGATCGTCGCTCGCACACTACGCGCCGGCTACGCCGCTGCGTCTGGTGGCCGGCGGGCTGATCGAGCGCCAGGCCGCTGAGCTCTCAGCCCAGGGGCAGCGCGTGGGCGTGCTGGCCCAGCGTCCGCCGCTGCACAGCTACTCGCGCCTCACCTGGATCAACGCCGGTACCCGTCCCGAGAGCTACGCCCATGACCTGTATGCTCACCTGCGTACGCTGGATCGCGCCGGCGCCAGCTGCCTGCTGGTACAGGAAGTACCCGGCGATGAACTCTGGGATGCGGTGCGCGATCGATTAACGCGTGCCGCCGCTGCGAACGCTACGGAGCTGCCTTGATGGCCAGGAAAACAATCGACCCGTTTCAACCCGAGCATATCCGCCGCCTGGTGGCTGAGTTTGGCTCACCGCTGCTGATCCTCGATTGCGAACGGGTGCGCGAGCAGTACCGCAGGTTGCGCAAGGCATTGCCCGGTGTCGATCTGCACTACGCCCTCAAACCGCTGCCCCATGCGGCCGTGGTGCAGACGGTCGTCGAGCAGGGCGGCTGGCTCGACCTGGCTACCACGGGCGAAGTGCAGCTCGCCCGGAGCCTGAAACTCGATGCGCAGCGCTGCATCCACAGCCATCCGATCAAACGCGACTGTGACATCCGCAATGCACTCGAATATGGCGTGCGCACATTTGTCGCTGATAATCCGGATGAGGTGCGCAAATTTCGCAGCTACGCTGGCAAGGCCGAGCTGCTGCTGCGTGTCTCGTTCCGCTCACCCGGTGCGGTTTGTGATCTGTCGCGAAAATTCGGCTGCGATCCCGAAGCTGCGCTAGCGCTGGCGCGGCTCGCTGCGCAACTGGGCGTGGGCGTGCGCGGGTTTTCATTCCACGTCGGCTCGCAGGCGGCCGACGCGCTCAAGTATGTCGAGGCGATCGAGGCGTGCGTGCGGCTGCTGGTGGCCGCACGACGCGAACGGCTCGGTGTCTTCGATACCCTCGATATCGGCGGCGGTTTTCCCATCGACTATGCACAGCGCGCGCCGGATATCGCCCGCTTCTGCGCGCCGATCCGCACGGCGCTGGCAAAATTACCCAGGCGCGTACGCATCATCGCTGAGCCTGGCCGCTACATCGTTGGCCCCGCTGCCATTGGAGTAGCCACCGTGATGGGTCGCGCTCGTCGCGAAGGCCACTGGTGGTATTACCTCGATGATGGCTTGTACGGCTCCTACAGCGGCCAGATCTATGATCACGCGCGCTACCCGGTCGAGGCGCTGCGCAGCGGCCCGCTGCTGCCCGCGGTGCTGGCCGGGCCCACCTGCGACAGCATCGATGTGATCGCCGAAAATCTGCTGCTGCCGGAACTGCGCGCCGGCGATCTCATCGTCGGCCGCGCCATGGGCGCCTACACCTGGGCCAGTGCTTCGGACTTCAATTTTTTCCCGAAGGCGACCGTGGTGGCGGTGAATCGCCAGGCGGGCGATGCCGGTGGGGTGGCGTAGCGCTGCGGGCAAATCTGGCCGCTACGGCAGCGCCGACACCAGGGCGAACAACTCCTTGAGCTTGCGCGTCGCACCCGCGATGTCGTGCGCCCGGAGCCCGGCAAGCAGCGACTTGTGCCGGGCCAGCAGCGGCTTCAGGCTCTGGTGTTGCGCGCCGATGCGCTGCAGCGCGATGCGGCCGCGCACCTCCCAGTGCAGGGCGTCCCACGTGCGCAGGAAGGTCCCATTGCCGCTGCCGCGAACCAGGTCGCGGTGAAAGCGCAGCGCCGCATCAATGTAGCGCTCGCGATCCTCGCGCGCGACGGCGGCGCTCATGTCGCGCAGGCAGCGTGCCAACTGGGCGAGTGCCTGCCGGGCGTAGGGTACCGCCAGCTCCACCGAGCGCAGCTCGATCAGGGCGCGCAGCTCATAGGATTCGCGCAGCTCCGTGAGGTCGGCGCCGCGCACCCGCGTACCGCGATAGCGCTCGCAGCTCACCAGCCCGGAGCCCTCGAGTTCGCGCAGCGCTTCGCGGATCGGCGCCTGGCTCACATTGAATTCACGTGCCAGAGGTAGTTCCTTCAGCTTCGTGCCGGCGGGGTAGCTGCCATCGAGAATGCGCGCCACCAGCACATCGCGGATGCGATCGCGCATGCACACGCGCAGTGGCACGGCTGCGTCCGCTGTGACGCCTGGCCTCACCGCGGCGTGGCCGGTTGGTCCGCCGGTTTAACGACGCGCACTGCGAGGTGATCAGTCAGTGAATCCTGGGGACTCAGAATCAGCTCATCGTCCGCCTGCAAGCCATCGACAACTTCCACTGTGGAGCCGTAGTCGCGTCCGATGGTGACGGGCTTCATCACGACACGCTGGTGCGCATCGACGGTGGCAACCTGCACGCCATCGCCCCGAAACAGCAGGCTATTGGCAGGCACTTCGAATCTATGGCCGGCAGTGGCTGCGGGCAGTCTGAAATCCACTTCGGCATAGGCGCCTGGCAGCAGTTCCCGCCGGGAATTGTCGATGATGAGCTGCGCCAGCATGGTGCGCGAGCCAGGGTCGAGCGCCTTCGAAGTACTCTCGAGCCGGGCGGGGTAGCTGACACCGGGCCGGTCCGGAAAGCGCACGCTGGCGAGCTGGTCTGGCTGCAACAACGCTGCATAACTCTGCGGTACGTGTACGTATACCCGCAGTCGCTGCAGGTCGGCGACCCGGAACAGCTCGGGGCCCGAACTGTTGCCGGCGCTGATGAGCTGGCCAACGTCGGCGTTGCGCGCGGTGACTACACCGGTGAATGGCGCCACGATTCTCTTGAAGCTGGATAGTTCGTGCAGGCGTTGCAGATTCGCCTGGGCGGAGTGCAGCTGAGCATCGCTGCTGGCGGCCAGGCTTAACTTCTCGTCGGCTTCCTGCCTGGATACCGTGCCGCTATCACGCAATCCGCGCCAGCGCTCGGCCGTGAGGGCAGCGATATTGCGGTTCGCCTGCGCGGTGGCCATGTCGGCCTCGGCCTGGCGCAGCTGCTGGTCGATTTCCGGGGCATCAATTTCAGCCAGCAGTTGCCCGCGTCGCACCGGTGCGCCGATGTCCACCTGCCAGCGCTTCAGGTAGCCACTGGTGCGGGCGTAGATGGGCGCTTCGAGAGTCGCCTGCACACTGGCCGGCAGCGTGAGCAGTGCCGCGTCGGCCGGTGGCCGCGGTTTCGTCGTGGCAACACTTATCCGTGTCTGTGTCGCCGTGGTTTCCTGCAAGGTCGCGTGCGTGCGCACCCTGACGAATATTACCCACGCCAGCGCGACCAGCAGTATGACGAGGCACAGCGTAGCAGCACGCGCCATGCCACGCGCGGTGCGCGCGCGAGCAGGATTGCAGGGCAGCTTCATGGGCAGATTCCGTGTGGTGTGTTCATTCGGGTTGGTCCGCCGCTGCGCCGGACCGGTCGCGGCCATGCAGTGCGGCAAACAGGGTGGGCACGAACAGCAGCGTGGCGAGCGTCGCGCACAGCAGGCCGCCGATCACGGCGCGACCGAGCGGAGCATTCTGCTCGCCGCCTTCGCCCAGACTCAGGGCCATGGGCAGCATGCCGATGATCATGGCCAGCGCGGTCATCAGCACCGGACGGAAGCGCGTAAAGCCGGCATCGAGGGCTGCCTGCCGCGCGCTGGCGCCCTCGTTCATGCGTTCGCGCGCGAAACTCACCATCAGGATGCTGTTGGCGGTGGCCACGCCCATGCACATGATCGCGCCGGTGAGCGCTGGCACGCTTAAGGTCGTGCCCGTCAGCAGCAGCATCCAGGCAATGCCGGCGATAGCCGCCGGCAGCGCCGAGATGATGATGAACGGGTCGAGCCAGGATTGAAAATTGATGACGATCAGCAGGTAGATGAGCAGGATCGCGCCCACCAGTCCCACCAGCAGGCCGGTATAGGACGCCGACATGGTCTGCATCTGGCCACGGGCGACGACGTGCGTGCCCTTGGGGAGCGTTGCTTCGTGCGCCGCGATGATCCGCCTGATATCTGCGGCCACCGCACCGAGATCACGGCCCTGCACGGCGCCGAACAGGTCGATGACGGTCTGGGTATCGTAACGCGAGATCACACCCCGGCCGGTGCCGCGCGCTACGCTGGCCACGGCGCCGAGAATCTGCGACTGGCCCGCCACACTGATTGGCACATTCTGCAGGTCATCGAGCGAGGCCATGCGGTACTGCGGCGCCTGGGTCACGATCGGATACTGCACGCCGGTCGCGGGGTTCAGCCAGAACGCGGGTGTTACCTGGCCGCTCCCCGAGAGCATCAGCAGCAGATTGTTGGCGATGTCCCGCTGGCTGATGCCCAGCTGCATGGCCCGGCCGCGATCGGTCGCTACCCGCAGTTCAGGCTGGTTGAAGGTCTGTTGCATGCGCAGGTCCACCAGGCCCGGTACCTGCCGGAGCGAGTCGAGCAGGCTGTTGGCCACGTCGCGGTTCAGGCGGCTGGCGCCGACGATCTGCACGTCGATCGGCGCCGGCAGGCCAAAGTTCAGGATCTGGCTGACGATGTCCGCCGGCAGGAAAGCGAAGCTGACGCCGGGGAACTCCTGTGGCAGGCGCGCGCGCAGGCGGCGCACGTACTGCGCGCTGGGCGCGTGATTCGCGGCGAGCGAAATCAGGATATCGGCATCGCTGCTGCCAATAGTGCCGGAGTTGCCATAGGTGAGGTTGATGCCGGACACCGGCAGGCCGATGTTGTCGACGATGTCGGCAAGCTCCGCGGCCGGGATGGTTGCGCGCAACGCGGCCTCGACCCGATCGGCCAGTGCCGTGGTCTGCTCGACCCTGAGGCCGCTCGGGGCCCGCAGGTGCAGTTTGATCTGGCCGGAATCGACCTCCGGAAAGAAATTCCGCCCGAGTACGGCGAACAGCAGCAGGGAGAGCGCCACGGCGACGAGGAACACGGCAATGACGCGCCGGCCCTGGCCCAACAGGCTGGCCAGCAAGGCGTGATAGCGCGCCCGCAGTGCCGCGAACCTGGCTTCAAAGCGCTGCTGAAAACGCTGCCAGTCATTGTGCCGGTCGGCTGCGATGTGCTCCTGCTCGGCGGTGCGCAGCCAGTACCTGGCGAGCGTCGGAATCAGGGTGCGCGACAACAGGTAGGAAGTCAGCATCGCGAAGACCACGGCCTCGGCCATCGGCACGAACAGGAAGCGCGCCACGCCCGAGAGCATGAACATTGGCAGGAACACGATGCAGATGGCCAGCGTGGAGACCAGTGCCGGTGTCAGGATCTGGCGCGAACCCTCGAGTATGGCCTGCTCGACGCTGCTGCCCTGTTCCAGGTAACGGTTGATGTTCTCGATCGTGACTGTGGCATCATCCACCAGGATGCCCACCGCCAGCGCCAGGCCGCCCAGGGTCATGAGGTTGATGGTCTCGCCGAGCGCATCGAGCAGGATGATTGAGGCGAGTATCGACAGCGGGATCGAGATGGTGATCATCAGCGTGCTGCGCCAGCTGCCGAGGAACAGCAGGATCATCAGCGCGGTCAACGCTGCGGCTACCAGTCCCTCAACGACTACCCCGCGCACCGCGGCCTTGACGAATACCGACTGATCGCCGGTGGCGGCGATCGAGGCGCCTTCCGGCAGCAGTTCGCGGATCAGAGGCAGGCGCGCCTTGATCGCGTTGACGATCTGCAGCGTCGATGCGGAACCGGTCTTCTGGATCGTCATCAGCACCGCGTGCCTGCCATTGACGCGCACGATATTGGTCTGTGGCGCATGCCCGTCGTGGACAAAGGCCACGTCGCGAACGTAGGTCACCACGCCATGATCGCGGCCGATCGGCAGGTCATTGAGTTCGGCGATCGTCGGCGGGCTGGCGTTGAGCTTGACGCTGTATTCGTAATTGCCGATCTTCTCGGTGCCGGCCGGGAGTACCAGATTCTGATTGCCGATGGCTGCGTTGACGTCGGTGGCCGAGAGCCCGTGGGCGCGCAGCGCGTCGGGGCGCAGGTCCACCTGCACCTGGCGCGTGGCGCCGCCGTAAGGGTAGGGGACCGAGGCGCCGGCGATGGTCGCGAGCTGCGCGCGCGCGAACTGGTTGGCGAAGTCGAAGAGCTGCGCCTCCGGGAGCTTTTCGCTCGACAGGGCCAGCTGAATGATCGGTACGCTCGAAGCGTTGTACTTGAGTATCAATGGCGGGGTGGTGCCGGGCGGCAGCTGGCGCAGGCCGGTCTGCGCGATGGCGGTGACCTGCGCCATCGCCAGGTTGATGTCGGTGCCGGACTGGAAGTAGACTTTGATGACCGCCACACCCGGGTAACTCTGCGATTCGACGTGCTCGACGTCGTTGACGATCGTCGTCATGTAACGCTCGATATTCGAGGTGATGCGCCCGGCCATTTCATCAGGCGCGAGGCCGCCATAGTTGTAGGCGATGGCGATCACCGGGATGCGGATGTCCGGGAAGATGTCGGTGGGCATGCCTGGGCGCCCCGGCGCGCCCAGCAGCGCCAGCGCTCCGAACAGCGGCAGCAGCAAGGCAAAGACGATGAAGGTGTACGGACGCCGGAACGCCAGCTGGACGATCCACATGGGGGGTGCCTGGTTGGTCGACCAATCGATTATCGATAATTTGCGAGGAAACGCAATTGCCCTGCGTTCAGGCCGGCGGCGAGTATCCCAGCCACCAGGCCGGCAAGATCGTCGACGCCATCTCGGCGACAAAGTGCAGCGGCAGGTGGGCGGCTTGCGACAGCCAGATCAGGCTGTTTGCGGGCACCGCCAGGGGCGCGCTGGCAGCGGCGTGCGCACCTGTGAGCAGCATCCCGGCGACGGCGCTGTAGAGGCCGCGCTGCGTGGACGCGCTGAGCCACGTGCTGGCGCTCACCGCGCGCAGCAGCTCGCCGTGCCCTGATGCCGTCATCAGGTTCAGATCGATGCTCGTCCCGGCGAGTGGAGTTGCGTGGACGACGGCGGTGCCATCGAAGTGCAGCGGATCGGCGTCCGGGAACAGCCGGTGCTGTTGGCCATCGACCGTTAGCAGCAAGCCCGCCCCGCTCACCAGGGCCAGCACACGTTTGACGCCGGGAAACGTGGAAAACGGTCCGGGCGCATGGATGGTGGCCAGGCTGACGCGCAGCTGCCATGGGTCGGCATCAGGCGGCCAGGTCAGCAGCTGGCGCGTCCAGCCGCCACCATTGCGCCAGCGTTGCGGTGGGACATCGTCAGCGTGAATGAGCGTTACGATTTTCACAGCGAGCTTCCATGGCCGAGAGCGACCTGACCCTGGTTGAGACCTGGTTCTCAACCTTTGGCAACATCAAGGCCGATTCGAGCTTCGAGCCTACACTGAACCTGCTGTGAGGCCGATAGCTCGCAGCATGAGCGACTCCAATCCTAAAGCCGGTCCAGGGCTGGCGGCCATTCGCGCGGCGCTGGACAGCTACTTTGCCAGCCGCGGCCACTGGCCCCCACACCGGCGTGCACAGGCGGAAAAAGAACTGGCCGAATTGCTGGCGCAGCTGCAGCGCCTGGCCGCCAGCCTGCACATCGATCTCGCGGTGCTGGAAGATCAGGCCGCGGGCCAATCTTAGCGCGCCAACTCTTTGATCAGCTCCGCCAGCGAACTGATCGGCGGCGAGCAGCTGCTGCCACGGCACAAATACACAGCGCCTCCCGGTTGCGGCACCTTGGCAAGCAAAGCTGCCGGCAGATTAGCCGCGTCCTCGGCAATAGCCAGCACCATGCGGCGCGGCGCATAAACTGTGGCCAGTTGTTGCTGCCAGGCGGTTATCAGTGCCAGCGGGCCGCGCAAAATGACAATTTCCGGCGCCTGCAGATATTCTTCGAGTGCTTGCAGCAAGGTGGCATGCCCTTGTGGATGTTGCGCGATGGCGGGCCAGGCCGCACGCAGCGTGCGCTCGGCCGCGACCAGGTAACGCTCTTCGCCCAGCAGGTAACCGAGTCTCTGCAGTACCACGGCCGCCACACCGGCGCCGGCCGGTAGCGCATCATCGCCGAAAGATATCGGGCGGCTGATCAGTGTCTCGTGATCGTCGGCAGTAAAGTAAAAGCCGCCGCTGGCAGCTTCGAAGTGCGCCAGCACCACCTCCATCAGTTCACAGGCAAACTGCAGTTCAGCCGCATCGAAGCGCACGCTGGCCAACTCCAGTATCGCCTCGGCCAGAAACACGTAGTCGTCGAGGTAGGCGTTGAGTCGGGCGTCGCCGTCGGCGCTGGTGGCCAGCAGCCGCCCGTCACGCCAATGGTGGCTGCGCAGAAATTGCAGCGCGGCGCCAGCCGCGGCGGCCAGATCAGTGCGCGCCAGAGTGCGCGCAGCGCTCGCCAGCGCGCGAATCGTCAGCGCATTCCAGCTGGTGAGAATTTTCTCATCGCGCGCCGGGCGTACCCGGGGCGCGCGCAGGGCCAGTAATTTATTGCGCGCCTGCAGGAGCAGCGCCGCGAGATCCGCCTGACTCAGACGGTGTGCTTCCGCCAGCGTTTCGAGACTGGTGGCGACGATCAGATGGTGTGCGTGCCCCTCAAAATTCTCGGGACGATCGAGGCCATAGCGGGCGGCGAACACGGCGTATTCGATCTCGCTCAACGCCGCGCGCACCTCGGTTCGCTGCCAGACGTAATAGCTGCCCTCGGAACCCGCCGCGTCGGCATCCAGGCTGGAATAAAAAGCGCCGCCCGGTGCGCGCATTTCGGCCAGCAACCAATCAGCGGTGCGTCCGGCCACCTCGGCGTACAGTTTATCGCCCGTCGCACAGGCGGCCTCGGCATAAATGCCCAGCAGCGCCGCGTTGTCATAGAGCATCTTTTCAAAATGCGGGATCGCCCATTGGGCATCGACACTGTAGCGATAAAAACCGCCACCGAGTTGATCGAACAAGCCGCCCTCGGCCATGCGCGTGAGCGTCAGGCTCGCCATATACAGGGCTTGCAGGTCCGGGGCCGGCATTGCAGCACTGGCGTGCCAGTCCCGCAGCAGGCGCTGAATCAGCGGTGCGTGGGGAAATTTAGGCGCGCCGCCAAATCCACCCCAGTCACGATCAAGGCTGCGTTCCAGCTGGGCGCGGCATTGGCGCAGTGGACCGGAATCGAGCGACTGATCCCGGGCCGCTGGCGGCGGGTTCATGTCGGCGAGCGCGCTCACCACCGCAGCGGCGCTGGCGCGCAGCTCGGTCTCGTGATCGCGGTAGTAGTTGGCGACATGAGTGAGCAGATCGCGAAACGAGGGCATGCCATGGCGGGGCTCGGGCGGAAAATAGGTGCCGGCGTAGAACGGCCGCTGATCGTCGTGCATCAGAAACACCGTCAGCGGCCAGCCACCGCCGCGACCGCTGAGCATCTGCTGTGCCAGCTGGTAGAGCTTGTCGATGTCCGGCCGCTCTTCGCGATCGACCTTGATATTGACGAAGCGCTCGTTCATGAGCGCCGCCGTGGCTTCATTCTCGAAGGATTCGTGCGCCATTACGTGGCACCAGTGACAGGCGGCATAGCCGATCGAGAGCAGAATGGGTTTGTGCTCGCGCCGCGCCAGCGCCAACGCCTCCTCACCCCAGGGGTGCCAGTCCACGGGGTTGCCAGCGTGCTGACGCAGGTAGGGGCTGGTTTCGCTCGCCAGACGGTTGCGCTGGGCGCCCACTACATTGCCCATGGGGTGTGCCTGTCACATTGAGTAGAATGGCGCGCCACTATACGCGAGACCCTCCCCCGAATGACTCTCATCGACGAAGCTCCACCAGCGCCGGAGCCGACTCCCGCTGCCGCGCTGGAATTGCCCATTTTGCAGCTCAAGCGTGGTGAAGACCGCAGGCTCCGTGCCGGGCATCTGTGGGTGTTCTCCAATGAAGTGGATACTACGGCGACCCCACTGGTTGGTTTCGCCGTGGGCGCACATGCGCGCGTGCTGAGCGATCGCGGCCAGTTTCTGGGCTACGCCTATGTGAATCCACACGCGCTGATCTGCGCGCGCATCATGACCCGCAGTCCCGTGCATCTGCCCGATCGCTCGCTGCTGGTGCATCGTCTTAAAGTGGCGCTGGCACTGCGTGAGCGTTACTACGCCGCCCCGTATTACCGTCTGGTGTTTGGCGAGTCCGATGGCTTGCCGGGTCTGGTGCTTGATCGCTACGGCGAGGTGGTGGTGGGCCAGATCGCCACCGCCGGCATGGAAGCTATGCGCGCCGATATCGAAGCGGCGGTCACCAAGGTACTCGCGCCGCAGGCGCTGGTCTGGAAAAACGATGGCGGCGCGCGCGATCTCGAGCAATTGCCGCGGCAGGTCATTACCGCTATTGGCAAGGCGCCCGACGAAATAGCGGTGATCGAGGGCGTGCTCAGGTTTCAGGCGCCGCTGGCGACCGGCCAGAAAACCGGCTGGTTTTACGATCAGAGCGCTAACCGTGAGCAGTTTCGCCGCCTGCTGTGGCCCGGTGTGCGGGTGCTGGATATCTGCAGTTACGCCGGCGCCTGGGCGATTACCGCGCTGCGCTGCGGCGCGCGTGAAGCCCTGTGCGTCGATTCATCGGCAGCCGCTCTGGCGCTTGCTGCGCGCAATGCGAGCGCCAACGGCGTGCAATTGCGCACCCAGCGCGGCGACGCCTTTGAAGTGCTGGACGAACTGCAGCGCGCCGGCGAACGCTTCGACGTCGTGGTGCTCGACCCGCCCGCCTTTATCAAGCGTCGTAAGGACCACCCGCGCGGCGCAGCGGCGTATCGCAAACTCAATCAGCTCGCCATGCGCCTGCTCGAGCGCGATGCCCTGCTGGTGAGTTGTTCGTGCTCCTGGCACCTGCCGGCCGATGAACTGGCCATGCTGATTCAGTCGGCCGGGCGTCACAGCAGCCGTTTCGTGCAGGTGCTGGCCAGCGGCGGTCAGTCGCCCGACCACCCGGTGCACCCGGCAATCCCGGAAACCCGGTACCTAAAGGCTTTTTTCTGCCGTGTCACACGCGAGTGAGTTGCAGGTAGAATTGCGCCCTTCATGCTGACCTATCCGCATATCAACCCGATTGCCCTCCAGCTTGGGCCGCTGCGCGTGCACTGGTACGGCATCATGTACCTGGTGGCCTTTGGCGCCGCCTGGTGGCTGGCACGGCGGCGTGCGGCCGCGCCGGGCTCCAGCTGGTCGCCCCGCGCCGTAGATGATTTTATTTTTTACGCCATGCTCGGCACGATTATCGGCGGGCGTGTGGGTTATGTGCTGTTCTACGGCGAGGCGCTGTGGCGCGCCGATATCTGGTATCCGCTGAAGATCTGGGAAGGCGGCATGTCTTTCCACGGTGGGCTGTTGGGTGTGATGACTGCCGTGGCGCTGTACGCGCGCTCGCAGGGCCGCAGGGTCTTCGATGTTTTCGACTTTGCGGCGCCGCTGCCGGGCATCGGCATCATCGCCGTGCGCATCGGCAATTTCATCAATGGCGAACTCTGGGGGCGGCCGACCGAAGGCTGGTATGGCATGTGGATGAGCGACAGCCCGGGCGGGCCACTCATAGCCCGGCACCCCTCCCAGCTTTACGAAGCGGGCCTGGAAGGGCTGCTGCTGTTTCTCATTGTCTGGTTCTACACCCGCAAGCCACGACCGCGCTACGCGCCCGCAGCGGCATTTGTGCTGTGTTATTCGTTGGCACGCATCAGCGTAGAGTTCGTGCGGGTGCCCGATGCCCAACTCGGCTACCTGGCCGGCGGCTGGCTGACGATGGGTCAATTACTCTCACTCCCCATGCTGCTCGGTGGCGTCGTGCTGTGGATCGTGGCCTACACCCGCCGCGACGCCTCCGGTAATTTTCAAGCTGCTGCATGAAGCCCTACCTCGAACTACTGCGCCGCGTGCGTGAGCAGGGCGCGCCCAAGCAGGATCGCACCGGCACCGGCACGCGCGCGCTGTTTGGCTACCAGATGCGCTTTGATCTGGCGGCCGGCTTTCCGCTGGTGACCACCAAAAAGATTCATTTGCCTGCGGTGATTCATGAATTGTTGTGGTTCCTGAGTGGCGACACCAACACCCGTTATCTACGCGAACACGGTGTGCGCATCTGGGATCAATGGGCCGACGCCCACGGCGAACTCGGCCCGGTCTACGGCCGGCAGTGGCGTCACTGGCAGGCCGCCGATGGCCGGCTGATCGATCAGATCAGCGAGGCCGTGAGGCTGATTCGCACCGACCCGGATTCGCGGCGCATTATTGTCAGTGCCTGGAACGTCGGTGAGCTCAGCGCCATGGCGCTGCAGCCCTGTCACGCGCTGTTTCAGTTCTTTGTGACGGGCGGCCGGCTCTCCTGCCAGCTCTATCAGCGCAGTGCCGATGTGTTTCTCGGCGTGCCTTTCAACATCGCCTCTTATGCGTTGCTGACGCACATGCTGGCGCAGCAATGCGATCTGCAGCCGGGCGAATTCATCTGGACAGGCGGTGATTGTCATCTGTACGCCAACCACTTCGAGCAGGCCGAAGAGCAACTGGCGCGCATTCCGCTCGCGCCGCCGCGGCTGCTGTTGCGACGCCGGCCAGCGAGCATTTTCGATTTTAACCATGAGGATTTCGATTTCGTGAATTACCAGTTTCATCCGGCTATCAAAGCGCCGATCGCAGTATGAGTTCCGCCAGCAGGCAATCGCCCAGGAGGCGAGCGATGTTTCGCGTGCGCCGCTCGCGCGTGCATGGCCAGGGAGTATTCGCATTGCGGCGCATTCGCAAAGGCACCCGCATCGTTGAATATCTGGGCGAGCGCGTCACCCACAAGGAGGCGGATCGCCGCTACGAGCAAAAGCAGTCGGACGATAATCACACCTTCCTGTTCATCGTCGATCGCGGCATCGTCATTGATGCAGGTGTGGACGGCAACGACGCGCGCTTCATCAATCATGGCTGCGAGCCCAACTGCGAGTCGGTGACCGAGGAGCGGCGCGTGTTCGTTGAGGCGATCCGCACCATTCAGGCCGGCGAAGAACTGAAGTACGACTACTCCATCGGTCGCGCCAGGGATGATCCGCCCGATGTCGATGAAGTTTTTGCCTGCCGGTGCGGCGCCGACAAGTGCCGCGGCACCATGCTGTGGCCAGCCAAGCGGCCGATGGCACGCAAGCCGGCGCGGCGCCAGCGCAAATGAGTGGCAGCAAGCTCAAGGTTGGTGCCACGCTCGGGGCGATAGGCGTGGTGTATGGCGATATCGGCACCAGTCCGCTGTATGCGCTCGAGCAGTCACTGAGCGCGACCGGCAGCGCGCCACCGACTCCGGCGTCGATACTGGGCATTCTGTCGCTGATGTTCTGGAGCCTGCTGGTCGTCGTCACACTCAAGTATGTGGTGCTGATCATGCGTGCCGATAACGAAGGCGAGGGCGGTATTCTCTCGCTGTTCGCGCTGGTGCAGCGGCGGCTGGAGGAAATGCACCGCTGGGGGCGCGCCCTCATTGCCCTGGCGGTCATGGGCGCGGCGCTGTTCTATTGCGATGCCCTGATCACACCAGCCATCTCCGTGCTCGGCGCGGTAGAAGGTCTGGAACTGCTGGACGCCAAGGCCGCCAGCGCAGTCGTGCCCATTTCGCTGATCATCATCATGGTGCTGTTCGCCATTCAGCGGCGCGGCACCGAGCGCGTCGGCCGGCTGTTCGGGCCGATCATGCTGCTGTGGTTCCTGGTCATTGCAATCACCGGTGCCAGCGCCATTGTGCGCCATCCGACGGTGCTGGCAGCGCTCAATCCTGCCTATGGGCTGGCCATGCTGTGGGCGCGTCCGGCAGTCACCGTGGCGGTGTTGGGCGCGGTATTCCTGACGGTAACGGGGGGCGAAGCTCTGTATGCAGACATGGGGCATTTCGGCAAAGGTCCGGTGCGCCTGGCGTGGTTCGCGCTGGTCTGGCCGGCGCTGCTGCTGAGTTATTTTGGCCAGGGCGCGCTGATACTCAGCGACGCCAGCGCAGCTCACAAGCCGCTGTTTGCGCTGGTGCCGGCACCACTGCTGCCGTGGATGGTGGTGCTGGCGACGCTGGCCGCCGTCATCGCCTCGCAGGCGACCATTACCGGCGCGTTTTCAGTAACGCGCCAGGCGGTGCAGCTCGATCTGCTGCCGCGCCTGCGTATTCTGCAGACCTCGGCGCGCGAACACAGCCAGATCTTCGTGCCGATCGTCAATGCCATTGTCCTCATCGCCGTCTGCCTGCTGGTGATTGGTTTTGGTTCTTCCGATGCGCTCGGCGGCGCCTACGGGGCGGCGGTCGCGGGCACCATGGCTATCACGACCATCCTGGGCATGGTGCTGGCGAGTTCGCGCTGGCGCTGGTCGCGCTGGCAGGTGGTGCTGAGTTTTGGCGTGTTGCTGATCATCGACACGGTTTATCTGCTCAGCAATCTGGCCAAATTCGCACAAGGGGCCTGGGTGCCGCTGCTGCTGGCCTCGATGTTGTTCGGCGTCTTCATGACCTGGCGCTCCGGCCGCCGCCTGCTGCGTAACGCGCTGCGCGAGATGGCCATGCCGCTCACCGACCTGCCGCGGGTGATAGCCGGGGCGACGCGCGTGCCCGGCACTGCGGTGTTCCTGGTAAGCGAGCCGCGCTATGTGCCGACTGCACTGCTGCGCAACCTGGAACACAATCACGTCGTGCACGAGCGCCTGGTGTTTCTCAACATGGAATTTTCCCGCTCACCGCGCCAGGATCCGGCCGATCGTGTGCGCATCGATACGCTGCAGGAAAATGTCTATCTGGTGACGGCGCGCTTCGGCTTCATGGAAACGCCCGATGTCAGTGAGGCGCTCAAGCAATGCCGTGTCAGGGGACTGACGCTTTTCGGTCTCGACTGCTCATTCTTTCTCGGTTGGCATCTGGTGCGCCCGCGCCCGCGGGCCGGCTATGAGGGCGCGCGGCGGCGCCTGTTTGCCTGGATGCAGCGGCGCAGCACGCAGGCGGCGGAATTTTTCCGCATGCCCGCGAAGCGTGTCATCGTGCTCGCCACGCAGGTGGAGCTGTAGCGCGCCAGGGGCAGGCTGAATCGTGCGAGTCTCAATCATCGTTGCCATGGCGGACAACCGCGTGATCGGCCGCGCACAGCAATTACCCTGGCACCTGCCTGAGGACCTCAGGCGCTTCAAGGCACTGACGATGGGTAAGCCCATACTCATGGGGCGACGCACCTATGAATCGATTGGACGCGCGCTTCCGGGTCGGCGCAATCTGGTGTTGAGCCGCAACCCGATCGCCGAGCCGCAGGGTGACGCGCCACCGCTGCCCGTCGCGCGGTTGGCTGGCACAACGCTGGAGCGCGTGGCCAGCCTGGCAGACGCCCTGCAGCGCTGTGTGGCAGTCGGGGAAGTGTGCGTCATTGGCGGCGCTGACGTGTTCCGTGAGGCGCTGCCGTTGGCCACTCACCTGCACCTCACTCGGGTGTGCGCGCAGATAGAGGGTGAGATACGGTTCCCGGATTTTGACCCGCGCGAATGGCGCGAGACGGCAAGGTTAGAACACCCGGCCGATGAGCGGCATGCCTGGCCCCTGACCTTTATCGACCTGGAACGTTAGAGCGCGCGGCGCGCTTCCCGGTGACTCTCCGGGCCAGAGTATCGGGCGAGCGCCGTGAGCCGCTTGATGACGCTGGCGTAAGGCTCAGGGCCGCCGCTGCCGATCAACGCGCGCGTCACTTCGGCGGCGCCAATGCTCGCCCCCTGGCCACGATAGCCGTCGGCCATGCCATGCCTTGGACATCCACCGAAGGCACCCGGCTCCAGTGCCGAGAGTTCGCCGGGCTGGCAGCGGGCGTCGCCGGTGCCGCGGATCACGCCAGGATACGCTGCCGGGAACACCGGCCCACCACGTGCCGGCATGGCAGCGACAACCAATATGTCGCGCGCCATGGCGCGGACAATAGCTGCCTGCAGTACGGGCCTGTCAGCCGCCAATCCCAGGCTCAAGTGCAGCAGCTGGACGTTTTCGCTGACCGCCCAGTCGATCGCAGCGGCGATGATCGCGGCACTGGTGGGTGTGGCTGAAGTGAATACCTGCGCCAGCACCAGTTCGGCGTCGTCGGTGTCGGCAGCGATGATGGAGGCTATGCGGGTACCGTGACCTGTGGGGTCCGCTATGCACTCCACTCGCGCGACCCGCTGGGCGGCGGCGACGAAGCGCGCCGCGGCACTGGCTGTGGGGAACGCGCCGCAGCTATCAATCAGGCCGATACGCCAGCTCACGGCGCTATGCCCCAACAGACTCGGAACGCAGCGTGCCGGCCTCCAGTAACCAGCACAGATCAACATTTTCGATGGTGGTGTCGCGGTGCGTAATCACGATCCGTGTCCGCTGCGGAAACGAATTGTCGAGGGCGCGCTGCACGGCCACGGCGTTGTCGCGATCCAGGCCGCTCATCGCCTCATCCAGGATGACGACCAGAGGATCGGCCAGTGAGGCACGGGCCAGGGCAATGCGCTGTCGTTGGCCGGTGGAAAGGCTCGCGCCGCCTTCGCCCACCTGAGTCAGATAGCCGTCTGGCAGGTCTTGTACGAATTCGTCGACCCTGGCCAGTATGGCCGCCTGCAATACCGCAGATTCATTGACGGTTGGGTGACCGTAGCGCAGGTTGTCGAGAATGGTGCCGCGAAACAGGACCGGCGAGTGCTCGACAACGACGATCCTGCGCCGCAATTCCTGCAACTGGATCTGCCTGAGCGGTATGCCGTCGAGAAGAATGCGGCCCGAGTCCGGGTCCACAAAGCGGCGCAGCAGATCTGCGATGGTGGTTTTGCCGGCGCCAGAGGCGCCGCGCAGCAGCAGTTTAGTGCCGGCAGGAATCTCGGCACTGACACCATCGAGAAGCGCGCGGCCGTCGCGCGGCAGCCGGATAGTCAGGTTTTCAAATCGCAGTGCGCCACGCGCATCCGGACGCAAGGTCGTGGCCGCGTCGGCCTGCGCAACGATTGGCAGCGCCTGCAGTTGACGAACGCGCTCCAGGCTTACCCTGGCGCGTTGATAGCCGGTGTAGAGTCCGGACAGCGAGGCGGCCGAGCCCGCGATGCGACCCAGATAAGCGACGAAAGCGATGAGTGTTCCCAGGCTGAGCGCGCCGTGCAGAACATACCATCCGCCGAGCAAAAACGTTGCCGCCGTGGCGATGTGGCCGAGGAAACCGGTGGCAGATCCGGTGGCATAGGACACCATCTGCGCCCTGACCACCCGTGATAGGTAGTGATCGCCGAGAGTGGCCAGGCGTTCGGTCTCGGCCGCTTCAGCTGCCGCGGCCTGGACACTGCGCGCATTGCCCAGGGTTTCGATTAGAAAACCGCTAACGCGGCTGGCCTGTTCGCGTACCGCGCGCGTGCTGCTCTCAATGCGTGGGCGCGCAAAATGGCGCACGATCAGCTGTAGCGGCAGCAGTGCCGCCATGACCAGCGTCATGCGCCAGGACAACCGCAGCATTACCGCGCCGACCATGCACAGCGTCAATGAACTGCTGACGAAGGCGGCCGCGGAATCCGTGCCGAAGCGCTGCACTTCGGCCACATCGCCGTCCAGCCGCGTGACCAGGTCGCCGACTGCGTGTTCGGCCAGATGCCGTGGCGAGACCTGTAACAGGCGGTGGTAAGTTGCGCCACGCAGAGCGAACAGCACCCGACCGGAGGCGCGCACGTAAAGCGCGCGATGCACGCCGCCAAGCATCATCCCGGCCAGCGCCAATGCCAGCATGCCGAGGCAGGCGGCGAGCAATTGATTGTAGTGGCGGCCGATCAGGCCGGCGTCGATCGCCATGCGTGTCAGCAACGGTTGCGCCGCTGCGAGCGTGGCGATTAACAGGCTCAGCAACAGCGTGAGCAGCAACGTCGGCAGCTGCGGCCGCAGATAGGGCCACAGCAACCCGGGGATGCCCGCTTGGTTACCTGGTCTGAATGACACGCAGGCTGGCTAGCGACTGGTCGGTGCAGTCCGGTAGTTTAAGGTTGGCCTTTCTTTCCAGCGTCGCCGTGTCGTAGAAGCCGACGTCGCACATCGCTCCGCCGATGTAGAGCTGATGACCGTCGGCGGAAATATTTACGGAATAGTAAGTGTGATCCAGGGGCTTGCGGCGCGCGAGTGAGTGATGCTCGACGTCGATCTCGCTCAGGGTTGAGTAGACTCCGTAGGCCCGCTTGCGATCAGGGCTCAGGACCGTGGAGAAGATCAGCGCTGCGGAGTCTTCGAAATCCTGGAAATCGAGTGCGCCGGAGCTTAAGTCCAGCGACATCAATCCGGTTCGCGCCACCTTGTGGTCGCCAGTCGTGACTTCGAAATACAGGGGAGTCACGAACACTCCGGTGGGTTCGACGGCCGGCCAGAATGCCAGCATATCGGGCTGCGAATGCGTGGGCAGCGTCCAGTGTTGAATGTTGCGCTGGCCCAGAAGCTTGCCACTGTGGAGCTCGTACTCGTAAAGATCGAAGCCCAGGGCATAGAAACTGCGGCCACTGGGCCGCATCAGCAGCATGTGTACGCGCCGCGGCGCCGCAAAGCTACGCACCGGCTTTGCCTGCAGACCAGCATTGGTCCGGAACACGGCAAAGCGCGGCTCTTGCACCTGGTATTCGTTGGGCTTGAGCAGCACCGGCATCTCGTAGGCGATCAGCTCTTTGCCGTCGGGAGTCACGGTAAAGCCGAAGAAATCCTTGACGCGTTCCTCGGGCCTGGACAGATCGGCACGAAACACAGTCTTGCCGCTCGAAAGATCGATACCGACAATGCGCTCCATTCTATCGACCAGCACGTAGGCGATGCGGCCGTTCGGTGAGGCGACAATGGTGAACAGCGAACCATTGGCATCGGGAATGTGGAAAATCGACTGGATGCTGCGGGTCGCGGTGTCGATGACGATCAGCCGATCGGGTTTGGCGCCGGTGAGCAGCAGTTCGCGGCCCAGCGCCGCTGGCGCCACGGCGAGTGCCAGCGCCGCGAGCGCTCCTATCGAGCGTGCCACAGTCAGCAACGGTCTGGATGCTGCCATACGCAATGCCCTGCTCATTTTTTTGGAAACACGGCGTCGAGTTCGCGCCAGTCGTTCTGGGCCGAAGGTTTGCCTGCGTCCCAGTCGGGGTAGGTGCTCATGGTGTCGGGCACCTGCGCAGGCCACCAGCAGGGATCCGAGCAGCCATAGAGATCGGCTTCCATCGGTTGGCACAACGAGGCGACGCCGCCGAAGACATCGACCTCCCAGCCGGGATCGAAAGTCGTTGAGCAGCCTGCGACCGTGTCCATGGCCACGACCTCGGCCACGTGGCCAGCGTCCGCGGCCTGCAGCAGCAACTGCGCCTTGCGATTGGTGGGTTTCAGTTCGCTCATCAGTGGGCACTCCTCGGTTCGAGGTGGCGGGCAAAAAACTGTGGGTTGTGGCGCTGGATATCTCCGTAGACGCGCACGCCAAAATCGACCCAGCTGCGCAGCAGATCGCAGTAGTGATAGGTGCGGTGGTGCGGATCGCCAAAACGCGTATAGGCCTCGTGATAGCAGCCACCGGCGCACAGATTGCGGATCCGGCAGGTGGCGCAGTGCGTGCCCTCGCGCTCGATGGCCTTATCGAGGAAGGCGCCCAGGCGACCCTTGTCTATGCCGTCCGTGACATTGCCGAAGGTGGGCAGTTCAGAGCCCGTGAATCGATGACACAGGTTCAGCTCGCCCTTGGCATCAACGGCCAGCAGGCCCACACCTGCGCCGCACGGCAGCGACTTGCGGCGACCCTCGTGCAGATCGGTCATCAGCTGGTGCATGTTCGAAAAACCGTTGTTGCGGTTTTGTAGCGCGTGGTCGCGATACTGCAGTCCGAGCCGTTCGAAGGCCTGGTGCACTTCCACCAGTTCCGCTTCGCTCAGTGCGTGGCCGTCGGTTGCCGCTGAAGTCACTGGCGCATAGCCCACTTCGTGGAAGCCCAGCCCGGCGCGCAGATGTTCGTGGGTCGCTTCCACATCGGTGTTACCCGCGCCCAGCGTGACGCGCGCACCCACGGGTCTGGAGCGATAACGCTCGAGCAGCAGCGCCACTTTGCGCGCCACGACATCGTAGGTACCGCGGCCGCCGACGCTCTTGCGATGCCGGTCGTGCAACTCCTTCGGGCCGTCGATAGATACGGATATGCCGAAGCGGTGGGCATCAAAGTATTCAATGAGTCCGGCGTTAAGCAGGGTGGCGTTGGTGGTCAGCGAAAAATCGATGCGCTTGCCGGCGCGCTCGACTGCCGCCTCGGCATAGGCGACTACCTCGCGAATCAGCGGCACGTTGGTGAGCGGCTCGCCACCAAAGAACACGATGTTGATCTTGTCACGTTCGGCGCCCGCCTCGAGCAGCAGGTCGACGCTGCGCGCGGCAGTGGCGAAGCTCATGCGCTTGCCGTCTACGGGTTTCGCCAGGTCTTCCTTGTAACAATAGGTGCAGGCCAGATTGCAGCCGGTGTTGACGTTGAGCACCAGAGTGCTGAGCGGGTAGGCGGCTACCTTGACGTTCACCGGGTTGATGGGTTTGAGGCTGCCGGAGACCTGCAGGATCTCGAGCTTGCCCAGTTCGCTGGCGAAGGCGCGCAGGCGCTCGGGTGCATGCTGGCCTGCAAATTCACTGACGATGTCATCGATCGAAGTGCCGCCCGGGCGCCGGCAGGCTTCGATGACCGCCAGACCCAGGGCATCCACGCCGAACACAGCCGTTGTGGGCACGTGCAACAGATAGTCGCCGGCAGCGTCGCGGACCACGTGCCCGTTCCACCTGTTGAACTCCAGCCGCTCCTGAGCAATTTGCATAGTTACCTCGTTACCGTTCAATAGATGGGCGGTGTGTTCCAGCGCTGCACAGTCACGATCAGGTGCGCGCGGCCTTCGAGTGCCTGCTCGCCGTCGCGCACGCGCGCGACGATGGCGAGATTGCCGACATTGTTGCCGGAAAAGTCGCGTACCGGGTTGGGTCCGGCGCCGCCAGGAACAAAACGGCCATTGCCCTCGAGATAACCTGCGAAGCCAACATCATTGCTGCGTTTGGCCTCGGCATCGAACGGCAGCGTGCTCCACTCCGCCGGCATAGGGCCGAGCGCCAGGTATTCGCCGCCTGGCAATCGGGTCGAAACCAGCGCCTCAAACTGTGCCGTAACGGGCGCGGTCTTGCCGCCGCCGAGCCGCGCTATGCCAAAGGCGGGCGTCACCTCGACCCGGTCGATCTGCCGAAAAACTACGAACTCGCCGCTGCTCGAGGCGCCGCCTGCCGTGACCACGCGACTACCTGGCTCGGCGTTCGCAGCGGCGCTAAGCACAGCGTGTAGCACGTTGGCAGTGCGGCTGACGACGCGCGCGCTGACGCCAGGACCAAACGACAGGGTCGCAGTCTGATCGAGGCCGGTGCCTATCAATGTCACTGCGGCCGTCGAGCCCGCCTTCAGGGCTCTGGGCAGCACCGCCAGAATGACGGGCGCAGCATCGGCTCGAATTGCGCACCAGTCGCCACCCTCTTCGCTGTGTGCCGGATCAAACCAGCGCCCGTCGATCTGCGTGCCATCCTCGGAGAGTGCATATATTTCGCGCGTCTCCCGACCGGCAAGCTGTCCGCGTCCGCGCCATTCGTAGCCGGTGTAGACGGTGGCCTGGGATTCGCCGCTGAGTGCCGTACCACTGCGATCCGCGAGCTCATAGTGCGCCGAGTAATCGCCGGACTCGGTGCGTTTGATCTGGGCTGAGCCATACAGAGTGCGTCCGCCCGGTTCTCGGCCGGTGACCATCCAGGTGCCACTCAGCTCGCGTGGTGGTTGCCTACGCCACGTGCTCCAGGCAGCAGACTCAGATGGAAATAATGCCCCGAGCTTGGCGGGTAGCTGCTCCGAGGCGATCTGCCACCAGGGGCGATCACGCCCTGAGGCCTGATATTCGGTCGTCGGCCACTGACCTATATGGGTATGGGCCAGTTTGAGCCACTCATCGGCATCGCGCCGCTGCAGCGCGACGCGGGCCAGTGTATGACAGCGACCGCACATGACGCCAAGCTCCGGGCCCAGGTCCAGATCCTGGACATTGGCTCGCCGTTCCAGCGCAAAGCGTGACGACTTCGACTCACTGGGCGCAAGGCCCTGCGTGTCGGCAAGATAATGGACCAGCTGATCACGCACTGATTCGTCCAGCGCGATACCGTGTACCTGCTGCATGCGAAACAGCGTCATCACCCAACCTTCAGGACTCTTGCGGATCGAACTGATGCGCTCGAATCGTCCGTCATGCTCGAAGTGACAGCCGCTGCAGTAAGAGCGGATCAACGCCGGGCCGTCAGGCGGTGCAGCGGCGGCAGAGGTTGCCGACGCCAGCGCCAGCAAAACCGGCAGCAACATGGTAGGCGCTGCGGCAATTCTGGTGGGACCTTTGAGCACGGTTTCAGCCTCCTGAAGAAAGTGATGGGCGTTCGAGCGCAGAGCGCCGCAGCTTCGGTACGGTGAGCAGTGCACGATAGGCAGCGGCCGTTGCTGACCAGAACCGGCCGCGTGCAGCGTTTTCACTATACAGGTCTGCGGCAATGGCCAGGTGTCGTCGCCAGGCCGTATGCTGCCGCTCAGCAGCGAAGCGCTGCGCGAGCGCGGCGTCACCGCCGCGCAGGACCGAATCCACCGCAGTCGCGATCAGTCGTGCACCGCGCACGGCCTCATAGATGCCCTGGCCGGAAAGCGGATCGGGAGCGAAGGCCGCATCGCCCACGCGCCAGCGGGCCAGGTCGGCGCTGCGCTGGCCCAGGCTGGCGTGTGCCGGACGGATCGTGGCGGGCCCGGAAGGCAAGGCGCCCTGGAGCGCGCCCGCCAGCGGCGCAATTTGCACGCGCGCCGCACCGAGCAGGGTGCCAGATCGAAGCGCGCGCACCGTGCCAGTGAGCTGCACCCAGGCCGTGCCGGGCTCCGTGATTAGCCAGCACCAGCCCTGTGCAAAGGGATAGATGGCCGTGCCTGATTGCACCGGTGCGTGCGTAACAAAAGCCTGACCGGTTGCTGCCAGCACCGGGCCACGGCGTGCCGGAGCGCGACGCCCACGTGCGTCGATCAATAGACGCGCCTGGCAGGGGCCGGCAGCGAGAGACTCGACGCCTACTCCCAGTGCGCGCTGCTCGATGCGATTGACGATGCCCGATCGCAGTTCGACCCCGGCGGCGAGCGCGGCTCGGCGCAGGCCCGTGGCAAGCGCAGTGCGATCGACCAGCCACTCGGAGCCGACGACAGCGCGTCCGTTGCCCCATTCGCCGCCGCGCGCCACTGGGCCGCATAGGGCCTGCATTGCAGTGTCCGGATCTTCATCCTCAAGCAGTTCCCGGGCACGGTGCGAAACGCCCTCGCGTCCCGGGATCGTGGCACCTGCATACAGCACAACGCGTGCACCCTGAGCCGCCAGTCGCCGTGCCGCGATGCAACCGGCCGGGCCGCCTCCCACCACCACGACATCTACACTCATGCGTGCCGCTCTTCGGATAAATTGAGTTGCGCCTGCAAAGTCTCACGAATGAGATATTTTTGCACCTTTCCCGTGACGGTCAGCGGAAAACTGTCCACAAAGCGCACATAGCGCGGTACCTTGTAGTGGGCAATGCTGCCCTGGCAGAAACTGCGGATCTCATCTTCCGTGGTAACCATACCTTCGCGCAGCCTGATGCAGGCGCACACCGCCTCGCCATACCTGTGATCGGGCACGCCGACCACCGCGACATCGAGTACCGCCGGATGGCGGAACAGGAATTCCTCCACTTCACGCGGCGAGATATTTTCGCCGCCGCGAATGATCATGTCTTTCAGGCGGCCGACGATATTGCAGTAGCCGGCGTCGTCAAGTACCGCCAGATCGCCGGTGTGCATCCAGCCGGCGGCATCGATGACCTCGCGGGTGCGCTCGGGGTCGTTCCAGTAGCCACGCATGACGCTGTAGCCGCGCGTCAATAGTTCCCCGGGCGTGCCGCGTGGCGTCACCTGCCCGGCGGCGTCGATGATCTTGACCTGGACGTGAGGGTGGATGCGGCCGACCGTGCTGACCCGCCGCTCCAGTGGATCATCAGGCTGACTCTGAAAACTCACCGGGCTGGTCTCCGTCATGCCGTAGCAGATGGTCACTTCCGGCATGTGCATCGCCTCGATCACCCGGCGCATCACACTGATCGGGCAGGGCGAGCCGGCCATGATGCCGGTGCGCAGCGAGCTCAGGTCGAACTGCCCGAAGCGCGGGTGTTCCAGTTCGGCGATGAACATCGTGGGCACGCCGTGCAGCACCGTGCAGCGCTCACGCGCCACGGTTTCGAGCACCGCCAGCGGATCAAAACCCTCGCCAGGGAAGATGCTGGCGGCGCCATGGGTCATGGCTGCGAGCACGCCCAGCACCATGCCGAAGCAGTGATACAGGGGAACCGGGATGCAGAGGCTATCCGTTGCCGTCAGGCGCATGCCCTCGCCAACAAAGTAGGCATTGTTGACGATGCTGAAATGAGTGAGCGTTGCGCCCTTGGGCGTGCCGGTGGTGCCGCTGGTGAACTGGATGTTGAAGGGTTGATCGGGATCGAGCTGCGCGGCAATCGACTGCAGCGTGCCGCCCGCGGCCTCGCGCCCCGCCAGTTTCAGGTTTTCAAATGACAGGCAGCCAGCCGTCTCATCGCTGCCCAGCCGCACCAGCAGTTTCAGTTCCGGAAGGCGCGCCGCGCACAGTTCGCCGCAGCGTGCCTGCGCCATTTCCGGCAGCAGCTCGCGCAGCATGGCGCCGTAGTCACTGCCCTTGAAGGCCGCGGCGAACACCAGCGCCCGGCAGCCCACCTGTCGCAAGGCGAATTCCAGTTCGCTGCTGCGATAGGCGGGATTGATATTGACCAGGATGAGCCCGGCGCGCGCCGCCGCGAACAGGGTCAGCACCCACTCGAGGCGGTTAGGCGCCCAGATGCCGACGCGCTCGCCGGGCTTCAGGCCATAGGCGATGAAGCCGCGCGCGACCCGTTCGACCTCGGCATCCAGCTCGCCGTAGCTCAGGCGCACCGCCTGGTGCGGCACTATGAGCGCCGTTCGTCCGGCACCACCGGCGACGGCGGCTTTGAGTACGCCATCGACCGTCGCGTATAGCAGCGGGCGCAGGCTGGTGCCCGAGACGAAGCTCGCCGCGGCGGGAGCATCAGTCTGCGCCGTCTCGCTCATTGAAAGCGGTAGGTCGCTTCCAGGCCAAAGGTGCGCGGCGTATTACGGTGCGAGTAATAGTATCCCAGGGCCGCCAGGTTGGCCCCCGTGGTCAGGTAGAACTTGTCGCCGAGGTTGCGTCCCCAGGCGGCCACTTCCCACCTGCTGCCCGGTGGACGCAGTGCCAGGCGTGCGTTGAACGTGGTATAGCCTCCCTGATGGAGCGCCGCAATATTGGCGGGCTCGAAGTACTGCGATGATGCGTAGTTCAAATCACCGTGGACAGTGAAAATCAGCCCAGCGCCCTGGATGGCATCCCAGTCGCCGGCGAGCGTGGTCGAGACATTAGGGGCGTTTGGCAATTGGCTGCCAGCGATGTTCACCGACTGGTCGACAGTGCCGATGAAGAAATTATTGATGCGCCCTTCGGTGGTTTTCGCGTCGAGGAGGCCAAGACCGGCGCGCACCGTAAGGGAAGATACTGGCCGCGAGACAATTTCAAGTTCGCCACCGCTCACCTTGGACTTGCCGAGATTGATCAATGGCTGCTTGCCGCTAGACTGCACATCAATGAGTTGCTGGTTGCGGTAGACGTAATGAAATGCTGCGCCATCGACCTGCAACTTGCCATTGAGCCACGTGGTCTTGAAGCCCGCCTCGATTGAATCAACGTACTCAGGCTTGACCGCAGTGAATTCGCTGGTGTCGAAGAAGAATTGCGCGTTGAACGCTCCCGAGCGATAGCCACGGCTGTAGTTCACATACAGCAGCGTGTCTTTGGAGGGCGTGAAGTCCAGGCCGGCGCGGCCGGTGACCGCCACATTGTGGATATCCTGCCTGGCCGTGTCGCCCAGGGCAGTGCCGGGGACAATGTTGGCAATCGGCACGCCATCGATGCCCTGCAGCTGCGCAAAGGCGTTGACTTGCGAGGCGTTGTCGTGGTTGTAGCGCAGGCCGCCGCGCAGTTTCACTCTGTCGCTGAGCGCATAACTGTCATCGGTGTAAAGCGCCCAACTGTTGCGCAGCTGGTCGAACTGATTGTAGAAGACGCAGGCCACGAATCCGGAAGCGGCGCAGTCAAGATTGTCAACCACGCCGTCGCCGTTGACGTCGGTGCCGGTAAAAAACCGGTCGGCAGTAGAATTGAAAATCACCTCATGCTGATAGTAGGCGCCGGCAATGAAAGCGAACGGGCCGTTGTCGCGCGAGGTGAGGCGAAAGTCCTGGGTCCATTGCTGGGTCTTGCCGGTATAGGGAATCTTGAACAGGTCAAAGGGTGCGCCGTCAGTCCCCTCCGGATTGAAAAGACTGCCGTCGTCCCACGAGGTGATGGAACTCAGCGCCAGCGCACTGCTGGTGTTCCAGTTCACGGTCAGTGAAGCCGCCTTGTTGTCCTGGTGGCGTTTGGGCGTGTAATTCTGGGCGATCTGATCATTGGCGAGCGGCGTACCGGTCGCCGTGCCGTCTGTGGTCCGGTAATAAGCGCCGCCCACGCCCCCGGGGACGCAGCCGGGGTCGATGCCGTCGCGGCATACAATCGCGTAGATGCCGTAATTCTGCGGGCTCTGCCGGCTCATCGACAGGCGTAGTGTGGCGCTCACATCGTCAGTGGCGTTGAGCAGAAAGCTTGCCCTAACGCCGTACTGATCGACGCCCTCAAGGTCGGGATGTCCGGCCAATACATTGTGGAACCAGCCATCCGCTTTGGCATAGGTGAAGGCCACGCGTGCGGCGAGTTTGCCGTCGATGAGCGCTCCCTGCAGCGCGCCCTGGGCTTCCTTGCGGTTGTAGTTGCCAGCGCCGATCTTGAGGTAACCGCTGGTATCAAACCCGGGCTTGCGGGTAATGAAGTTGATCGCACCACCAGTTGTATTCTTGCCGTACAGCGTTCCCTGTGGGCCGCGCAGTACTTCGACGCGCTCCAGGTCATACATCTCAACGCCAAACAGCACGAAATTGCCCTTGTAGACCTCGTCGATGTACGACGCCACGGGGCTCGACTGGCTCAGGCTGTAGTCGAACATCGAGATGCCGCGCAGCGAAAACACGGGCGAGGCCTCGCCGACTATGCCGTTGACCTGCAGGTTGGGAATCTGCGCCACCAGATCCGAGGGGGTATCGATCTTCACCTGCTCGAGCTGGGCTGAGGTCAGTGCCGTAATCGACACCGGCACGGCCTGCAGCGATTCGGCGCGCTTCTGGGCGGTGACCACGACCTCCTCGATTGCGCCGGAGTCGACGGCTGGCGCCTGGGCGTAAGCCAGCGTGACGCCGAACAGGCCGGCGATGCCAGCCGCGATCGCCGTGCCGGCGACTCTGGCCGCTGCGCGCCCAGTGCTCTTAGAGTGCTTCGAATTCATATCGCCCCCAGGGACAGGTAAAAGAATCATTGCCCGCGACATTATGCACCGTAGTTGATGCACAGTGACTTGCTCTCGAGATAGGAGTGCACGGCCTCGCCGCCGAGTTCGCGGCCCCAACCCGACTGCTTGTAACCGCCGAAGGGCATTGCCGCATCGAGAATGTTGTGGCAGTTGACCCATACCGAGCCGGCGCGCAATTTGGGCGCCAGCCGGAATACCTTGCTGATATCGCGGCTCCAGATGCTGGCACCGAGCCCATAGATGGAATTATTGGCGATGCGGGCAATGTCGGCAAGATCGTCAAAGGGTTGGGCGACCAGGACGGGTCCGAAGATTTCCTCGCGAACGATGGACATCTGCTCATTGACGTTCACAAACACGGTCGGCTCGACATAGTAACCGGGGGAACCCAGAGCATTGCCTCCGGCTGCGGCGTGCGCGCCTGCGGCTGCACCTTCGCACAGATACTTCGTGACTCGTTCCCGCTGAATCGAGGACACCAGCGGTCCGAGCTGCGCACTCGCATCCAGGGATGGACCCAGTTTCATCTTCTTGGCCTGGTCGGCAATACCGCCGACCACTCTATCAAAATGTTTTCTGGCCACGAACAGGCGCGAACCGGCGCAACAGGTCTGTCCCTGGTTAAAGAATATCGCGCTGGCGGCTCCGGCAATGGCCTGATCGAGGTCAGCGTCTTCGAGCACAATGGTCGGGGATTTGCCACCGAGCTCGACTGTGACTTTTTTCATGTTGCCGGCTGCAGCCTGCACGATGAGACGCCCGACCTCGGTGGAACCTGTGAAGGTCACCTTGTCTACACCCGGGTGATTGCTGAGCGCCGCACCGGCACCGGGACCCATACCGGTCACCACATTGAATACACCCTTGGGAAACCCGGCCTCAATGACCAGTTCGCCCAGGCGCAGGGCCGTCAACGGTGTCTCCTCGGCAGGCTTTAGCACCACGGTGCAGCCGGCGGCGAGGGCTGGTGCGCACTTCCAGGTGGCCAGCAGTAGCGGAAAGTTCCAGGCAATGATGGCGCCGACCACACCAATCGGCTCCAGCTGTGAGAAAGCCACATATTCATGGCCTGGAACCAGCGTGCCGGAGATCGGCAGCGTCTTGCCTTCGATCTTGGTCGGCCAGCCGGCCATGTAGTGCCAGACCTCCAGCGCGTGCTTGATATCGACATGGCGCGCCAGCAGCACCGATTTGCCATTGTCTATGGCTTCGAGCTCGGCGAGCTCATCGGCGTGTGTTTCGATCAGATCGGCCAGACGATGTAGCAGGCGCTCCCGATCCACCGGCTTCATGCGCGACCACTCGCCTTCCTCAAAGGCGCGGCGCGCTGCGGCCACGGCCAGATCGACATCGGCACTGCCGCCCTCGGCGCAATGGGCGATAATCCTGTCACTTGAGGGGTCACGTACTTCGAAAGTTTTGCCACTCACCGCCGGCACCCAGGCGCCGTCAATCAGCAGGCCGCGCGCTGCGGCGAGAAATGACTTGTTGACCGGCATAATCTTCGACAGATCATTGGCAAGTGACGCATAGGCGGGCAAGGCGGCGAGTGCGGTATTCATGACAACGCTCCTGCTCAGATCCGGTGGACAGCGATCAGTATCGCAGTGCCCACCCGCGTGTTGTATAAGTCCAATGGATCAGCGTAGCTAATACTTTGGTATGCCGGACCAGGCAGGAGACTTAAGGCGCCAGCATGAGCAATGAACCCGCAGTTCCGGCCCCTGCACAGCGTGTATTGATCGCTGATGATCATCCGCTTTACTGCGAGGCGCTGCGCGCCGTGGTGCCGCAGGCCTGTCCCGGTGCCGTGATTGCTGAGGCAGGCTCGCAGGCCGAAGTGCTGGCCGCCGTCACTTCAGACTCTTCCTTTGACCTGGTGCTGCTCGATCTCAACCTGCCGGGCGCCAGTGGTCTGTCCTGTCTGGGTGCACTGCGGCGCAGCGCGCCGCTGACGCCGATCGTGGTCATCTCGGCAGTCGATGATCCCAAGATCATGCAGGAAGTGATACTTGGTGGTGCCACGGCCTATGTGCCCAAGTCGGCGCCACGCCAGGTATTGATCAATGCGCTGCGCGCCATTCTCGCTGGCGGCAGTTACATGCCGGTCGAAGTTGTCGCCGCTCTGCGTGCCGGGCGCGCGACGCAGTCGCAGAACGAGCTGACGCAGCGACAACGCCGCGTGCTCGATCTGCTCGCCAGCGGGCTTTCCAACAAACTGATCGCGCGCACCCTGGGTATCAGTGAGATAACGGTCAAGGCACACGTCTCGGCGATTTTTCGCAAGCTCGGTGTCGCTAATCGTGTGCAGGCGGGTCTCGAGGCCCGGCGCTTCCTGGACACTTAGCTTCCTGGACACTTAAGTGGGCTGACGAGCGATCTGCCCGATGATGGCCTTAAGCTTGGCGAGATTGAGGGGTTTTTGCAGTAGCATCAGGCCGCGCGCCCGCATGGCGTCATGCAGGGTCGGATCCGGATCACTGGTCATGACCACGGCTGGT
>JANMWZ010000003.1:0-2052 GCA_031441585.1 Gammaproteobacteria bacterium | reverse complement strand
GAAAAGAGTGCGGTCTACGACGCCGGCATCACCATGGTCTTGGAGCGAATGATACGCATCCTGCACGTGGACGAGCAACTCGGCTACGCCGTCCTGGAACCCGGCGTAACCTACAAGCAGCTAAACGATCACCTGAAACAGACTAGCTCCCGCCTTTGGGCCGACGCTGCGGGCACTACCCAGTACGCGAGCGTGATCGGGAATGCGCTCGACAAAGGTCGCGGGCTCACGCCGATGGCAGATCATTTCGGCTGCCTGTGCGGCATGGATGTCGTGCTGTCCGACGGTAGCCTGCTCGAGACTGGCGGCGGACCTGTTGGCAACAACCACGTCCGCCACACGTACAAGTGGGGCGTCGGGCCCTACCTCGACGGCCTGTTCGCCCAGTCGAATCTCGGCATTGTAGTCAAGGCGGGCATCTGGCTAATGCCGGCGCCGGAGAAGTTCGACTTCGCGGCCTTCGAATACAAGGCTGCACCAGACCAGTTGGGAGCGTTTATCGACGACCTTCGTGAACTCGTTTTGGCGCGTGCAATCCGTTCGCACCCCCACCTGGCGAACGACTTCGCGATGATGTGTATCTTGTCCCAATACCCGCATGACATGCTGGCCGGCCGGCGCCATCTAAGCGAAGATGCCGCCGCCTTGTGGCGCATGCAGCACGGCGTGGCGCGTTGGACCTTCGGTTGCGGCCTCTACGGCAGCGCGGAGGAGGTTCGCTACCAGAAGCGCATGATCCGGAAGGTACTTGGCCGTTACGGGATGGTCCAATTTATCGGCGCGGCGGTACGCGATGACTGGTACGGGCGAGTTGTACGGTACGTGGCGCCAGTTATCAATCGGATCCTTGGCAAGTCGCCGGAGTTCACCGACGTTATGGTGCCGGCGATCGATTTATTCCGCGGCATCCCGACCGACGAATTCGTGCGTCAGGCCTACTTCAAGTCGCACAAACAGAAACCAGACACGGACATCGACCCAGCGCGCGATGGCTGCGGCATGGTGTGGATCGGACCGGTGGCACCCTTCACGTCGGAACACGTGATGAAAGTACTGGCGCTGACCAAGCGCATCTTCGACAAGCACGAGTTCGATTTCTTCGTGGAGGTCATCGTGGAAAGCGCCCGTTCGGTGATCGTACTGGTGGGCGTGTTTTTCGACCGTAACGACGTTGCAGACGCCGAACGTGCTGGGGCCTGGTACGAAGAGGCTCGCGAGGCCTATGTTGAGCATGGCTACCCTCCATACCGCGCCACATCCATGAGCATGCCCAGCGCTCTTGATGCAAACCCTGCGGCCAAGGCTTTCATCGCATCGCTCAAACTCGCCGCGGATCCGCAAAACCTGATCGCTCCCGGTCGCTACGGCACGCCCACCCGGTAGGCGACAAATCAGAGTGAAGAACATCTTCTTGACCGGTGCAACAGGCGCCATCGGCAGCGCCTTGTTGCCCCGCCTACTTGAAGATACGGACACTTCCGTAACCATGCTCATTCGCGCTAAGGACGAGGATGATTTGCGCGCACGACTGGGCGGTTTGCTGGCTTACTGGAATTACTGCCCCGGCGACGTCCGAGCTGCGCGCATTCGCGCTTTGCGTGGTGATATTTCGCAGCCGGACTTCGGCCTGCGTACCGAAGAGCATGCCAAGTTGGCTGGTGAGACCACGCAGATCATTCACTGTGCTGCGAGCGTCAAGCTGAACATGACGATGGATCAGGCCCGCATGACGGCTGTCGTGCCGACGCGCACCGTGCTTGCTCTCGGCCGCCTTTGCGCCCAGGCTGGCACTTTGCGCAAGATCGACCTGGTCAGCACCGTGGGCGTCTGGGGGCGTACGCCCGGTCAGATGCCGGAACGCCGACTGCCCGAGGTCAGCAACTTTCACAACACCTACGAAGCCGCCAAGTCGGAGGCGGAAAGTTTGATCTGGGCCGAAGGCGATGGCTTGCCGATCACCGTGCATCGGCCCAGCATGGTGGTCGGGTCTACCGGCAGCGGCCGTGTAGTCCACTTCCAGGTTTTCTACCACCTGTGCGAGTTCCTGTCCGG
>JANMWZ010000002.1:0-21138 GCA_031441585.1 Gammaproteobacteria bacterium | reverse complement strand
AACGTCGTGGTGCGGGGCTGCGCTGGCATCGGCGGCGATGTGTTGGTGATCGCGGGGCTCGCGAAGTAAACGCGCCGGGTCGCGTTGATGGGCTGTGGACGCGCGCCCGGGGGCGCGACCCCGGCACATCTGGCCGAGCGCGGCTACCAAGACCACGTCCCCGAGCACGGTATCGATTCAGTAACGGCGCCGGGGGCAGTGGATGCCTGGGATGTGCTGCTGAGGCGCGCGGGCACCCTGAATTTCAAACAGCTGCTTGAACCTGCGGCGCGAATTGCCGAACAGGGTTTCGCTGTAACGGAACGCATTCAGGACGATTGGATCTACGGCGCTGAGGTGCTCGCCGCAGATCCAGATTCGGTGAAGACCTATCTGGTAGACGGCAAACCTCCCAGACCCTACAGCGTGTTTCGAAATCCGGATCTCGCGCACGCATTTCGTGTGCTGCAAGCCGGCGGCCGTGATGCCTTTTACAAGGGTGAGATCGCGACGGCCATTGTTGCCAAATCGCGCGCGCTCGGCGGCACGCTGACGGCGGCCGACCTCGCCAACACCCACGCCACCTGGGTGACGCCGCTGACGACCAATTATCACGGCTATGACGTGTATGAGTTTCCGCCCAATACACAGGGCTTCGCGGTACTGGAAATGCTGAACATCCTCGAAGTGTGTGCGCCGCGGCTGGGCGTGAATCTGGCAGCGCTCGGCCCCACTGCTCCTGATTACTGGCACCTGTTGATCGAGGCCAAGAAAATCGCTTATTCCGACCTGTATGCCTACAACGGTGATCCCGGATTCGTGAAGATCCCGGTAGCGCGGCTGATTTCCAAGTCCTATGCCGGTGAGCAATGCCAGCGCATCGACATGCACAAGAGCGGCACGCCGGACTCTCATGGCGATCCGGTCGGTGGCACCGTCTATGTGGCGGTGGCAGATCGCTGGGGTAATATGGTGTCCTATATATATAGTGTCTACGACACGTTCGGATCCGGCATCACCGTGCCGGGCTTCGGGTTCGTGCTGAACGACCGCGGCGCTCTATTCTCGTTGCGCCCCGACAGTCCCAACCTCATCGCTCCCGGCAAGCGCCCGTTTCATACGCTGCTGCCCGGATTCGTGATGAAGGACGGGCAGCCACTAACCGCCTTCGGCTTGATGGGCGGCAGTCAGCAGGCGCAAGGTCACGCGCAAGTGCTCATCGACATGATCGATCTCGGAGCCAACCCGCAAGCAGCCAGCGACGCTGCACGCTTCTCCCACGCGCAGGCCACCAACACTGTGAGCCTGGAGACCGATCTCTACAATCAGGTCGGCGCGGCGCTCAAGGCATTGGGCCATCACGTTGTGGCGGCGAGCGGCGCTAAAATGGGCGGCTTTCAGGCCATCAGCTATGTGGCAGATCCCACGGAAAATCGTGCCGCGGCCGCCGGTGCCGACCAGCAGTCCGTACCCGGAATATATCGCGCCGGATCGGATCATCGCAAGGATGGCGCGGCGGTGGGCTGGTAGCGCGAGCTAGGGGAACTGCGTTCAGCGCGCGCCGATCTGCGCCGCAATAGTTTCGGCCCTGGCGAACAGCGCCGGATCAATCCTGAGGCTGCTGGCCCTGGCGTTCTCACTCACCTGTTCGGGCTTGCTGGCACCGATTATGGCGCTCGCCACATTGGCTTCGCGTAGCACCCAGGCCAGTGCGAATTGCGCCAGACTGCAGCCCGCCTCCACCGCGAGCGGCTTGAGCGCATCAACGGCTCCGAGTATTCGCGGCTTCATCCAGTCTTTCATCCACGACCCCATGCTCTCATGCGCGGCGCGGCTGTCAGCGGGCGGCGGCTTGCCAGCGCCATATTTTCCGCTCAGCAGGCCTTGCGCGAGTGGCGACCAGACGATCTGCGAAATAGCGTTCGCCGCGCACAACGGGAAAATCTCCTTTTCGGGCGCTCGCCACAAGAGTGAATATTGTGGCTGGCTGGATACGAACTTCACGCTGCCGGGTACAGCCAGGCCGTCGCGAATGTTCTGCGGCGACCATTCTGAAAAACCAATCGCGCGCGCCTTGCCCGCCTTCACAACCTCGGACAGCGCCTGCATCGTCTCCCCGATTGCCGTGTCGGGATCGTAGCGGTGGCATTGATAGAGGTCGACATAGTCGGTCTGGAGACGGGCCAGCGAAGCATCGATCTGTTTCATGATCTGCACGCGTGACAGGCCCTTGTCGGTGTCGGTCATCGGGAAGAACAGCTTGGTCGCCAATATATAGGAATCGCGCGCCCGGCCCTTGAGCGCATTGCCGAGGAAGGTTTCAGCCGCACCCCGGCCATAGATGTTGGAGGTATCGATGAGGTTGATGCCTTCATCAAACGCGCGTGCAATGCACGCGCGTGCGCTGAGCGCTGCAACATCAACACCGTAGGTCAGCCATGAGCCGATCGAGATTTCGGAGACCAAAATCCCACTGTCGCCAAGTTGCCGGTATTTCATGATCTAGTCCGCGCTTGAAACCCGCCGCTGGTTAAGTCCCGGCAAGAATACTATCCTGTCTGGCTATTGAAGCAGCATCGGTATCGTTGGTGAAAGCACAAGGCCCAATCATGACAGCCAAGAACACTTTGAACGCGGACTGGCGTCTCGCGGCGTGCACCCTGCTGCTTGCGGCGTCCTCCACCGCGGCACTACCCGCACCGGCTCCGGTGCCGGACTATGACATCATCATTGAGCACGGCCGCGTTGTCGATGGTACCGGCGCACCGCGGTATGCCGCCGACGTCGGCATCCGCGCCGGACGCATCGCCGCCATCGGACACCTGGGCGAGGCGCGAGCCCGGCAGCGCATCGACGCCACGCGGCGCATTGTGGCGCCCGGATTCATCGATATGCTGGGACAATCTGAACTGTCTCTGCTCGTCAACCCGCATGTGCCCTCGAAGATCTTTCAGGGCATCACGACCGAAGTCACCGGTGAGGGCGAATCGGTGGCGCCGGTGAACGATGCCATTGCCAGGGATCGGGCCGCTAAATTCGAGCACTTCCAGCTCAAGCAGGATTGGACGGATTTCAGCGGCTACTTCGCCAGACTGCAAGAACAGGGCATCGGTATCAATATGGGCTCGTACGTGGGCGCCACGACGATTCGCGAGATGGTCGTGGGCTACGAGAATCGTGCTGCCACGCCGATTGAACTGACCAGAATGCGCTTGCTCGTTGTGGACGCCATGCATCAGGGTGCTCTCGGCCTGTCCAGTTCACTGCAGTACGCGCCTGCTCCCTACGCGAGCACCGAGGAACTCATCGCCCTGTCGCGAGCGGCGGCCGACCTGGGCGGCATCTATGCGACGCATATGCGGTCCGAGCAGAATGCGATCCTCGCCTCCCTTGATGAGACCATCCGCATCGGTCGGGAAGCGCATATTCCGGTTGAGATCTGGCATCTGAAGGCCGGCGGCTACGCCAACTTCGGTCTGATGCCAGAGATTGTGGCTCACATCGAGCGCGCGCGCGCGGCAGGTATTGATATTGCTGCCGACACCTATGCCTATCCCGCCTGGTACAACTCGCTGTCCGCCTTCATTCCACCCTGGGCCCACGAGGGCGGCGACGCGAAACTGGTTGAGCGCCTGCGCGATCCCACCATCCGGGCGCGGCTAAAAAAGGAACTGGCTGAGTCCGATAAGGACTGGGACAATGAATGGCAGTCGGTCCCAGGTCCGGACAGTATCCTGATCACCACCGTACTGAATTCCAAGCTGCTTGGCATCCAAGGCCAGTCGCTTGCGGCCATCGCCAGGGAACGCGGCACAGCGCCTATGGATACGCTCTTTGACATTCTCGTTGAGGACGCAGGGCACACGGACGTGGCGGTATTCGGCATGGACGAGCCCGACGTTGCTCTCGCTGCGATACAACCATGGGTGTCCTTTTGCAATGATAGCGAGGGGACCTCACCCGACGGCTTGCTGGGCCAGACCTTTCCGCATCCGCGGGCGTACGGCACATTCCCGCGCGTGCTGCGCAAGTACGTTCGTGAAGAACGGCGCATGCGCCTCGAGGAAGCCATCCGCAAATTCACCAGCCTGCCGGCCTCGCGCCTGCATCTGGATGAGCGGGGCGTGCTGAAGGCCGGCCTGTGGGCAGACATCGTTGTGTTCGACCCGGATAGCATCACCGATCGGGCCACGTTCTCCGCACCGAAGCAGCTATCGGTGGGTATGCAATGGGTACTCGTCAATGGCATACCCGTGATCGCTGAGGGTGTCGGCACGAACGCCCTGCCCGGTCAGGTACTGCGCGGAAAGGGATATCAAAACGCACCTCACCCCTGACACACCCTCGCATGACGTGATGGCGCCGCAACTCCTGCAACTCAGCGCAGGCGAGGCAGTGGCCAGCATGTCGCGCGGCGAGTTCACGGCCGAGCACTACGCGGGCGCGCTGCTCGCCCGCTGCGAGTCCCTGCGTGCGCTCAATGCCTTCATCACGCTCGAACCCGCGCGTGTGCTCGAGGCCGCACGCGCCTGCGATCGCCAGCGGCAGGCCGGCGCGAAGAGCGGAGCGCTGTTCGGACTGCCGATTCCGATCAAGGATAGCGTCAACACCCATGACTATCCGACCACCGCCGGAACGTCGGCGCTGCGCCACTTTCGGCCCGCGCAGGATGCGCCGGTCGTGAAGGCGCTGCGCGATGCAGGCGCTCTGGTGCTCGGCAAGACGAATCTGCACGAGCTATCCTACGGTTGGACCAGCGACAATCACGCTTTCGGCGCCGTCCACAATCCTTATGATCCGCAACGCATTCCCGGCGGCAGCAGTGGCGGCACCGCCGTGGCGATCGCCGCGCACATGGCGCCGCTCGGCGTCGCTGAGGATACTGAAGGCTCGATCCGCGTCCCGGCCGCCTTGTGCGGCATCTGCGGCTTCAGACCTACTACCGGTCGGTATTCGACACGCGGCTGCGTGCCGATCTCGCCGCTCTTCGACCAGGTGGGCCCGCACGCCCGGACGGTATCCGATCTGGCGCTGTTCGATTCGGTCGTAGCCAATGACTGGCAGGCGTTGGCTGCCACTCCGCTCAAGGGCGTGCGCTTCGGCGTCGTGCGCGACTACTGGTTCACTGGTCTGGACCCGGAAGTCGAGCGCGTGACTGAGCTGGCAATGCAGCAGATTAAAACGGCGGGCGCGCAGATCATCGAGACCACCATGCCCGGCTTGCAGATGCTGATCGAGCTGACCACCGACGCCATTCAGAATCATGACGTCCGCTCGGCGTTAGCCGGGTATCTGGAGGAATACGGCGTTGGCCTGACGTTCGACGACGTCGTGGCGCAGGCCAGCGCCGATATAAAGGAAACTTTTCGCAGCTTCGTACTGCCCGGTGCACCCCATTTCGTTTCCGCAGCAAGCTATGCGGCGGCGCGCGACATTCACCTGCCGGCGCTACGCCGCCTATATCAGGAATACTTTGCGCGGACCGGCGTCGCCGCCATCCTGTTCCCCGCCACCATGATTGCGCCGCCACCGATCGGTGAGGACGTTACCGTAAGCATTCAGGAGCGCAAGCTGCGCTTCGGCATTGCCATTGCGCGCAACATTGCGCCCGGCAGCACCGCCGGAATTCCGGGTCTCGTGCTGCCGGCTGGACTTACCAGCGCCGGACTCCCGGTCGGTATGGAGTTCGATGCACCCGCGGCGTCAGATCGGGCCCTGCTGGCGCTTGGCGTCAGTCTCGCACGTGCACTCGGGCCGATACCCTCTCCGAACATCTAGTCTGGCTGCGCTATGCGGCTCAACGACGGCAATCACCTTTCGATTCAGGGCGGTAGCGCCCAGTGGGCCGAGGCGCGAGGTAGGCCGTCGCAACCTCCCACAGCGCACGCTGCACAGCCTTTTGCCGTAGCGGCGTCGGGGCGTGGATCAACGGCGTGTCGTTCGGGAACACCAGAGAACTCAGCAGGGAGGCGTACACGAGTCGGTAGAAGGAAATGGCGTCAACGGCGCGGAAGCCCTTCGACCGGCTACCGGCCCGGAGCAGGTCGCGCAAGCGAGCGTACATTGCCGCCAGCGGCCCGCCGGAAAAATTCTCCTCGAACGAACCGCCGGCGGCCCGCGTTACGTACTCCATGCCGCCCCCGGGCGTCGCCAGGTCGACGAGCGCAAGCCGTACGTATGCGGGGTGGGACATCATGAAAGTGACGAATTCATCCAGCGCGCGGCGCAAGGCCGGGCCCGGCTGCAGCGGCCGATCCGGTGCAAATTGCGCAGCGAGCAACGTGACGAAGCGCCTCGCCACCTCGACCAGCATGTCGTCGCGGCTCGTGTAGTGCTTGTAGATCGCCGGTACGCGCACACCGAGCGGTTTGGCAACCTCGCTCAGTGTGAAGCCAAAGACACCCTTGACGGCGATCAGGCGCTCGGCCTGGTCGAGTATCAGTTCGCGCGTGGGTGAGCGGCGGCGGCGGGCGGCGGCTATGGCTGGCATCGACGTTACCCTCGAATGATTCGCTGGAACTATGGCGCGTTGCGGATATGCCACAACCGGGGCGTCCACGCCGCCCTTGCATTGCGGGTGCATAATGCCATATTCTCGACGCTGGGTTAATTGAATTAACCTAGGCGGGATCGGATGATCTACCCCCGCAGGGCGACGTTGCCACCGCACTTTTGGAGGCGCTGATGAAACTCCCAATACGAACACTGACCTTTTCCATGCTGCTCGCCACTGCAGCCTCCAGCCTACCCGCCAGAGCGCAGGACGCCCTCGAAGAGGTGGTGGTCACTGCGCAGAAGCGCTCCCAGAACCTGCAGGAAGTCCCGGTCGCGATCGCCGCCTTCAGCGGCACGACGCTCGCGGACGCCGGTGCCGTACAACCGATCGACCTTGCGCTGCTGACCCCGAATCTGACGACCAAGAACGCCGTCGGGAATACGGCGCCCATTTTCGCGCTCCGCGGCCTGAGCCTCAATGACTTCGCGACCAACGGCACCCAACCGGTGGGCGTGTATCTCGACGAAGTCTACCTCGTCAACAATTCCCAGCTCGGCTTCCAGATGATGGATCTGCAGCGTGTCGAGATCCTGAAGGGCCCGCAGGGAACCCTGTACGGTCGCAACACGACTGCGGGCGCCGTGAACTTCATCACCAACAAGCCGACACCGAAGTTCGACGCCGGCATGTCCGTCACCGCGGCCGAGTGGCAGTTGTTCGGCACCGAGGCGTACGTCAACGGTGCGTTCAGTGATCACCTGTCCGCACGCTTCTCGCTCGCCGCCGAGCGCCAGCTCAAGGGATTCTTCACGAACGATTCGACCGGTCAGAACTGGGGTCAGTCGCGCCGCCTAAATTGGCGCGGCCAGCTCCTCTGGGATCTGGAGCGTACGCACGTGCTCGTGAACCTGCACGGTGGCGTCGACAAGTCCGACGACTGGTACTACAAGTACGTCGCCGACGCGTCCGGTCTGCCGCTCGGCGCCGAGCTCGCGCAAAAGGCGGCCAGCGGCAATCCGGACATCTTCCACGGCCAGCACACGATCAGTCCGCAGCCTTATATCGACAACCTGTCCAACGGGCTGACCGTCAATGTCGACCACGACTACGGCCCTGCGACCCTCAAGTCGATCAGCGCGGTCGAGAACCTCAACTATGCCCGTACCGAAGACTATGGCTCGGTACCGGCTCCGGACGGCTGGAACTACTACCCCGGCCACCTCCTGCAGTACTCCGAAGAGTTGCGCCTGACCTCGAATGGCGAGCACAAGGTGAACTGGATCGTCGGGCTCTTCGCCGGTCACGACCAGCTCAAGGAGAGCGACGTCTACAACGAGCTGTCGAACCCGATCTACGAGGGCTACATCTTCAACGAGAAGTACACCCAGACGGTAACGAACGTCGCATTGTTCACGCACAACGAAATCAAGCTGAGCGACTCTCTCCGACTGACGGCGGGCCTCAGGTTCACCGACGAGCAGAAGCGGTTCGACGGCGGCACGCTGGTCCTGCAGTCCGACCCTGGGCTGGCCTTCGACAGCTGTCCGTGCACCGTCGACACGACGCTCCGTTATCGGGAGCCGACCGGCAAGCTCGGACTGGACTACCGCATCGGCGAGGCGATGATCTACGCGAGCGCCTCGCGCGGCTACAAGTCGGGCGGGATTACCGGCTTCTACGTGACCGACGTCGGCGCGAAAGCGCCCTACAACCCGGAGTTCATCAATGCCTACGAGGCCGGCGTCAAGTCCACGTGGGCGGACAACCGGCTGCGGCTCAATGGCGCCGTCTTCTACTACGATTATAAGGACCTGCAGGCCTTCGGGGTGATTCCGAATGAGCAGGGCAACCTGGAGTTCCGCATCTTCAACGTCGCCAAGTCGCGCGTACAGGGGGGCGAGTTGGAGGCGAGCTGGGTGCCGGTCGGCGGCCTCAAGATCGATCTGGGGCTTGGGCTGCTCAGCACCAAGGTCGTGGAGTCTGCCGTCGGCGGCGTCATTGTGGGCAATCGGCTCGGCAACGCGCCAGACTTTGAACTCGACTCGTCCGTATCGTACAAGTGGGCACTCGCAACGGGCCTCTCGGTGACCGCTGGCGTGGACGTCAACTGGCGCGGTGGCACGTTCTACTACGTACAGAACACCCCGAATCAGTTTGAGCCCGCTTACGTGCTGGTCGATCCACGCATCACGCTGACCGGCCCGAACGATGTCTGGAAGGTCACGCTGTGGGCCAAGAACGCTGCCAACAAGCGCTACTTTCGCGAGATTTTCAATGACGGCGGCTCAGTGGTCGGCTTCCCGGCCGCACCCCGCCAGATCGGCGCGACGTTCACTTACCGCTGGCAATAGCAGGTGGCGATCGAACGAAAATCCATCGACTATGTGGCAGAGAATGAACGTCACGGTCGGGTGATCGACCAGGCAACGTTCTGGTTCCTAGGCAACTTCCACTTTTTCACAATTGCCATCGGCTTTGTCGGCCCGAGCATGGGGCTCGGCTTTGGGTACACGAGCCTCGCCGGCGCGCTGGGGATCCTCTTCGGCACAATCTTCGTCGCCTTTCATGCCTCGCAGGGCCCGGAACTCGGCCTTCCGCAGATGATCCAGTCACGCGCTCAGTTCGGATTTCGCGGTGTCACACTGGTGCTGGTCGGCACGCTATTCACCTTTGTGGGCTTCAACGTCGCAGACACGGTACTCGCCTCACACGGACTGCACCACCTGCTGGGCTGGAGCGAGGCTACCGTCACGATCGGCGCTGCGCTGGCAGCGACGCTGCTCGCGATCTACGGTCACGACTGGCTGCATCGGGTGTTTCGCGGCTGCTTCTACCTGTGCATGCCGCTCTACACGCTCCTCACGCTCGCGATCGTATTCGGCAAGGTTCCGGCGACCTACAGCATGGCGGGAGATTTCACCTGGGTTGCGTTTATTGCCCAGTTCGCGGCCAGCGCCAGCTACAACATCACCTATGCGCCGTCGGTATCCGACTATTCCCGGTATTTGCCACGTAACACGGCGCCGCCGGCCATCATCGCCGCCGTCTATGTTGGAGCCTGCGCTGCGGCCATCTGGATGATTTCACTCGGTGCCTGGCTGGCGACACGACTGGGCGCCTCGGACGGACTCGTCGCCCTGCATGCGGCGGGCGATGCCGTGATGCCCGGATTTGGCATCGTGCTGGCGCTGGCCTCGGTCACTGCGCTGGTCGCAACCATGGGCCTGAACGCCTACAGTGGCATGCTGACGGTGGTGACGGCCATCAGTTCGCTCGGCAGCCTGCATCACCCGTCGACGCGTCTGCGAAATTCCGCCATCGTGGGCCTCGCCATCACCTGGGTGCTGCTGACACTTGCGATCAGCACGGACGCCATTGCGCTGGTCTTCGCAGTGCTGACAATCATGCTCTACCTGCTCGTGCCGTGGACCGCGGTCAATCTGGTGGACTACTTCTTCGTCCGGCGCGGCCGCTACGCGATCACCCACCTGTTCATGCCGCACGGCATCTACGGCGAGTGGGGCGCCCGCGGCCTCACCGCTTACGTTGTCGGCTTCATCGCAACGCTCCCGTTCTTCGTCTTGCCGGACGTCTACACCGGCCCCGTGGCTCGCGTACTCGGCGGGATCGACATCGGCTGGCTGGTCGGACTGCTCGTATCCGGGAGCTGCTACTTCCTGCTGTGTAAATCGCTCGACGTGTCCTTCGAGAGCGTGGCGATCGCCGAGAGCGAACAGGCCCTGCGAGCGCTTGAGGTCGGCACATGACGGCAGCGGCACTCCGCTTCGAATTCCAGATGCCGACACGGATCGTCGTGCAGGACGGGGGGCGCGCGCATATCGCCGAGCACCTCATGACCTTTGGAATCAGGCGCCTGCTGCTCATCACCGATCCGGGCGTCAAGCGTACCGGTGTGCTCGCGGCCGTGCACGCCTCGCTTGCGGCCACCCACATCCACGTGGACGAGTTTGCCGGGGTTCAGCCGAATCCCCGCACCGTCGACTGCAATGCGCTCGCAGCCGAGTACCGGGGCTGCGGAATCGACGGCGTACTGGCGGTGGGTGGAGGCAGCGCGATCGACTTCGCCAAGGCAATGAGCGTGCTATTGACGCACGACGGCGTCGTCGAGGATTACGTCAGCGCGCGGCCCCTGACGCGGCCGGTGCTGCCGGTGACCTGCATCCCGACGACCGCAGGGACGGGCAGCGAGGTGACGTACTACGCCGTGCTGACCGATCCCGTGCTGGGCGCAAAGGTCTGTCTCGCCGATACGCGCCTCGCGCCGGTGCTGGCGGTGCTCGACGCGCAGGTGCTGGCGACACTGCCGGCCACAATCGTCGCCAGCACCGGCCTCGATGCGCTGACGCATGCGATCGAGGCCTATACCGGTCGCCGCGCCAACCCGTTTTCGGATGCGCTGGCGCTTGGTGCCATTCGGAGCATTGCCATGCATCTGGAAGCGGCCGTCGACGACGCCACTACGACTGCCCGAGGCGAGATGCTCGTGGCAAGCACGATGGCGGGTCTCGCCTTCGGCAACGCGGACGTCGCTGCCGTGCACTGCCTTGCCGAGGCCCTCGGCGGGCGGTATAACTGGCCGCATGGCGTCTGTAACGCGATACTACTGCCACACGTTTTTGCTCATAACATGTCCACCAGCCCGCTGCGTCACGCGGCGGTTGCCTACGCGCTTGGTGTAGACAGGACGCGCAACGCAACCAGCGCGGCCGACGCAGCGGTGACCAGGCTGTTCGAACTCACTGCGCGGCTCGCCATCCCACGCCTGCAGGCGATGCAGGGCGTCGATCCGGCGGATTTCGCGCAGCTGGCTGCGCACGCGAAGGCCAACATTTCCGATTCGAGCAATGCCCGCGCGATGAGCACGGAGGACTACGCTCACATCCTCGAAGTCGCTTACCGCGAATGAGCGGATGCCAGGCACGAGTGGCGTCAGTCCGTATTTCGAACGCTCCCGCCTGGGCACAACCTCTCGCCGCGAGTTCCTTTTTGGAGCTATGCTTGCTGCACCATTGAGGCGAGCGCACCAGCATGATCTTCCGTCGCGTTGCCAAGCTATCGTTGGGTCGGGGCATACGCAAACTTGGGCCCGGACTTATCACGGGCGCCGCCGACGACGATCCAAGCGGCATCGCCACTTATTCCCAGGCCGGTGCGCAATTCGGCTACTCCATGCTCTGGACGGTGGTCGCGACCTTGCCGCTGATGATCGCCATTCAGCTCGTCAGTGCGCGCATCGGCTACATCACGGGACGCGGCCTGGCCGCAAATATCCGCAACGGCTTTCCACGCTGGGTGCTCTTCGCCGTGGTCGGCATGTTGATGCTCGCCAATACGCTCAATATCTCTGCAGACATTGCCGCCATGGGCGAAGCGCTCAGGCTGGTTCTGGGCGGCTCCTCACACGTCTATGCTGTGACCTTCGGCCTGCTGTGCCTGGTGCTGCAGGTCTTTCTCCCTTACCAGACCTACGTAAGGGGTCTTAAATGGCTCACCCTGGCGCTGCTTGCCTACGTCGCCGTCGTCTTCTCGCTGCACGTGGATTGGTGGCAGATTGGTGCTGAGCTGTTGCGGCTGCCACACGTGCGCGGTCATGACATGCTGCTCATGGCGGTAGCCGTGTTCGGGACCACAATAAGCCCTTACCTGTTCTTCTGGCAGGCCGGCCAGGAGATGGAAGGTGTCGCTGCCGGACCTGGCCAGCCCCATGACGCAGCGAAAACCCGTCGGCACCTGCGCAGAATCAGAGTGGACACGATCATCGGCATGACCTTTTCCAACCTGATCGCATTTTTTATCATCGTCAGTACGGCCGCTACGCTCCACGCAGCGGGAATCACCGACATTCAGACCTCAGCGCAAGCCGCTGAAGCGTTGCGGCCACTGGCCGGGAATCTGACTTTCCTGCTCTTCAGTCTCGGCATCATCGGCACGGGAATGCTCGCCGTGCCCGTTCTGGCCGGCTCTGCGGCGTACGCGATTGCCGAAGCGGCCGGGTGGCAAGGCAGCCTCAGCCTGCGGCTGGACCAGGGCGAGGGTCGAGGGTTTTACGGCATCATTGCCGCAGCAACCGTGGGCGGAGTGATTCTCTGCTTCATGCCCATGGACCCGGTCAAGGAGCTGGTTTGGGCCGCCGTTCTCAACGGCGTAATCGCCGTACCGATCATGGCAGTCATGATGCTGCTTGCCAGCCGCAAAGCCACGATGGGCAGACACGTGATCGGCACTCGCTTGACTACGCTCGGGTGGTTCGCTACCGCTGCCATGGCACTGACCGTGATAGCGATGTTCGCCAGCTACTGAGGCGAACTGGCGACACCCATGCCGCCTCTCGCCTTGCGTGCATTCTGCCCGCGGGGCGTGGAGCCGAGGGCTGAAGCGCGCGCGAGCATCTCGGCGGCTTCCTGCGGACGGACTTGCACTGCAAGCGCCTCTGCCAGCCGTCGGAACCCTTCTGGCTCGTCGGGCTTGATGCTGATATACCGGCGCAGTGGCACCTCGGCGTCGGCAGCGCGTCCGCTGGTCAGCAGCAAGAGACCCAGATCATATAGTGCGCCGGAATCATCGGGAGCGATTTCAATGGCACGCCGATACTCGCGCTCTGCCGCCTGAGAATCGCCGCGATCATCCAGCAGATTGCCAAGATTGACGTGTGCGTCACCGTTACTCGCATCGAGCGCAATCGCCTCCTGGAGCCGGCGCTCGGCGTCGCCGCTGCGACCGCCGCCGGCAAGCCAGGCACCGTAGGCTACCAGCGTTGCGGCACGATCACGGGTGCGAGCTTCATCACCCTGCATCGCGAGCAGGTACAAAAAATCTCCTTCGCTGATGTCCTCGGGAACGGAACCGCGCCATTCCGGATCTTCATTCACACGCTGTACGTGTGCGCGCAATTCGGATTCGATCAGATCGAGGCGACGGCCTTCCGACATCTCGACGGCCTTGGCAATGGCTTTTTCCGCCGACGCATAGTGTTTCTGCTTAAACAGTTCCCGACCGATGCGCACGTACTGATCAATGACCTTGCCACTGCGATAAAGATTCCACTGGTCCTGGACCGACGGCAGCAGGAACGCGAGCAACACCACGGCGCCGCTCACGACGCCGGCGAGCAGGGGCTGTTGGCGTTGCCACCACCGGCCGGGTCGTAGCGGCGTGTAAGCGGCCAGCGCTGCCGCGACGCGCGCACGAACCGCTGGATCCTTAAGCGCCGCATCGATTACCGCAAGGTGCCCAGCAGCTTCCGGTGGCCCCGCGCCACTCATACCGGCGGCTCGGTGGACGGTGGCGCTGCGGATCGGCGGCTACCCTTTGATCCGAACGGCTCGGCGCTACTTCGCGCAAATCGGGCAAACCAGTCGTTGGTCTCGATCAACTCGGCCGGCGTGCCACTGGCCGCGACCACGCCGCCCTGGAGCACGCAGACGTGATCCGCATCGCACACCATCGAGTAGCGGTGCGCGATCACCAGGGTCGTCGGTCTATCTGGCGCTTCAAGTAGTGCCGTGCGGATGTCGTTCTCCGTAGCATAATCGAGATTCGCAGTCGCTTCATCGAGCACGAGTATGCGCGGCCTGCCAACGAGTATCCGGGCAATCTGTAGCCGTTGGCGCTCGCCAACCGACAATCCTGTTCCGCGCTCGCCGACCTCGCTCAGTAGTCCCTCCGGCAAGCGCTCGATCAGCGCACTCAGCCCGGCCGCGGTGGCCGCGGCCGCGACTTCACTTTCAGTAGCGTCGGGGCGTTTGTAGCGGATGTTATCGGCCAGCGTGCCGCTGAACAGTACACCGTCCGCAGCGACCACGCCGATGGCAGCGCGCAGCGCACCGGGCTCGATCGTGTCGATCGGCTGATCATCGAGCCGGATCGTGCCCGAATCGGGTTCATACAGGCGCAGCAACAAATCCGTTGCGGTCGTCTTGCCTGCCCCGGAAGGACCAACCAGAGCCGTAACCTTGCCGGCGGGTATGACCAGGGAAATGCCCCGAAGAACTTCCCGACCCGGAACATGGCTGAAGCGCACATTGCGGAATTCGACTCGGCCCGGGCCGTTGACCAGTGCTGCGCCACCCGGTTCCTCCTGACCCGTGGCGATGAGCTTGAGCGCCCGACGTAGTGAGGCCAGATGCTCCTGCAGTGTCACGGCAGTCGCCGACAGGCTCTCGATGGGCGCAAACAGCTTGTCCAGATAGGCGACGAACATGACCACATCGCCGGGCGTAAGCTGGCGCTCCAGAATGAGGAAGCCACCGTACCCGAGCACCAGGGCCTGACTGGAATAATTCAGCGTCGTCTGCCAGAAGAGGTAGCCGTTGGCCAGTCGATTGCGGACCAGATAGCGCTGGTAGGCCGAATTGGCATGGCTGCGCAACAGCGCGGTTTCACGAGCCGCCGCTCCCGATAACTTCACCGTCTTGATGGCACCGAGCGCGTCCTGAATGCGTGCCGACACGCGCTCCCACATCTCATAGTAACCATCCAGGCCCGTCTCCAGACGTGTCACGGATCGCCGCACGATCCAGATATAGGGCGGCAACAGCAGCAGGGCCACGAGCGACAGTCGCCAGCTCTGGGTAAACATGATGATCATCACACCACAGATGCGCAGCAGTTCGGGAGCGAGTTCGTGCGCTGCCGCGCTGACGATCGGCGACACCTGGTCGAGCTGGTTGATCTGCTTGGCGAGCGCGCCGCTCGAGCGGCGGCCGAAAAAGGCCAGGGGCAGGCGCAGCACGTGACGAAAGGTGCTCTGGATGACGTCCGACTCAATCCGGCTGCCGAGTACCGCTGTGCGCTGATTGGCCGCAAGCTGCAGTCCGTGACCGGCAACCCGGACGAACAGCAAGAATGCCACCGCCCATAGGAGCGTCTTGAGAGTCTGATCGATTGACCGCGGTGCCAGGGCGTGCCTGCCATGCCGGGCGAGCGTCGGACTGATTTCGCCTAGCGGCACAGGCGTGCTCGACACAGCAGGGTCATTGACCGTAGTTGGCGGCGTAGCAACGCGATGCGGCTTACGGGTACCGGCGATTTCTCCGCCTTCTACAAACAAACCCGCTATGTCATTGACGGCAAAGCGATAAATCAATGGTTCGATCAGATCGGCGGCCGTCGTCAGCAGCGCTAACGTGGCAATCAGCGCGAACTGACGCCGGTACGGCCGGGCCAGGCGCAGCAGTGCCGACCAGATGGACTCACCCGCCATGCCTGCACGTGCGCCAGAGCTGCTCATGCGGATAAGTATCCCCTATTGCGCTGCCCTTCAACCCTGAATTCCCCCCTGTCCAGACCCCAACCCAGCCTCCATATCGACTTGACTACGCAATTGGCGGAAACTGCTGAACTTGCCAGGCAATTGGTGGTCGCAAAGCTTGCCGTACCAGGGGGGCGCCAATGATTGTTACAGTCTCGCCAATCGACAATACGCGGCAGGCCCGGAGTCTGCTACTGCCGCGGACGCGTTCGCGTTTTTCCCTGGCTTGCGTGGTACCAGTATTTAACGAAGGCGAACAGATCGCCCAATTTCTCGAGCAGCTGCACCACACAGTTGCCGAGCTCAACGCCGATATCGAGCTGATCGTCGTCAATGATGGCAGCACAGATATGTCCGGCTCGGAGATACTGCGCGCCGCCCGCACTCTGCCCGTGCACTACATCGAATTGTCACGCAATTTCGGCAAGGAACTGGCGCTACAGGCGGGGCTCGATGCTGCGCACACCGACTGTGTCATCATGCTGGACGCCGATTTTCAGCATCCGCTTGCGGCGATTCCGGAGCTGGTGGCGCGCTGGCAAGCCGGCGCTGACATGGTTTATGCAACCAAGGCCAACCGTGCTGCCGAGCCCTGGCTACACCGGGTCGGCGCTGCGATATTTAATCGTCTGCTGAGCGTGGGACAAAGCGTGCAGGTGCCGAAAGATGCTGGCGATTTCCGCCTGCTTGATCGAAAAGTTGTCGAAGCCTTGCGCGCCATGCCCGAGCGCAATCGATTTATGAAGGGTATGTATGCCTGGGTGGGCTTCAAGTCCGAGGCCGTCGCCGTAGCGATGGATCTGCGTGCGGCGGGCCGCAGCAAGTATGGCACGCTCAAACTTGCCGGACTGGCGATCACCGGTATCACGGCGTTTTCCAATGCACCCCTGCGCCTGGTCACCATTGCGGGAACAGCCGTATCGCTGCTGGCAGCACTGATGGGATTCTGGTTAGTGTTTGAACATCTGTTCTTTGGGCAGCGCATTCCCGGGTTTACGACCCTGGCCGCCGGGATCTTCTTCCTTTCAGGGGTGCAGCTCATCGCCCTGGGAGTAGTCGGGGAATACGTGGGTCGAATTTTCGATGAGGTCAAGCAGCGTCCGCGGTATCTGGTGGCGAGCCGTAGCCTCTCAAGTGCTCTGGGCAGCAGTAGCGACCTGCAGCGCTCGCAGCCCGAAGCTGAACACCTGAGCGCCTAGCGACTCGTGCGCCTGGTCACTTTTGCGTTCGTTGGCCTGGTGGCGGCGGCGGTTCACTTTCTACTGGCAGTTTTCTGTGTGTCGGTACTGGGCTTCACTCCGCAGGCCGGCAACGCCGGTGGCTATGTCGTGGCCTTGCTGGTGAGCTACCTCGGCCAATCGCAGCTGACTTATGCGTTCGTCAGCGGGCGGCGCCACACCTTTGCGCGCTTCGCCACCGTCTCCGGTTGCGGTTTCGCACTCAACAGCATGGGTTACGCGTTGCTGTTGCGCTGGACGACGTTGGACTACCGCCTGTCGCTCATATTGGTGCTGACGGCCAGCGCCGCAGTCAGCTATCTGTTGTTGAGCAATTGGGTATTTGCAATCCGTAGTGGTGCCCGGTGAACCTTGCTGCCGGATCAAAACGCGTGTGCGTATGCGCGGACGATTTTGGCTTGAACGAAGCCGGTTCGGCCTCGATTGTGCACTTGGCGTCGATGGGCGCTATCTCGGCCGCGAGCTGCGTGGTTGATGGTGCCTTTGCAGGTCGCTACGCTGGCGCGCTGCTCGACTCAGGCGCCGGCACGAGTCTGGGCCTGCACTTCAATCTGACGGTCGCAAACGGCCCGATCCTGCGTCACGACCTACTCACCTGGCTGGGACTCAGCTTCGTATTGCGCAGCGTGAATCGCGCTGCGCTGGTTCGGGAACTCCAACGGCAATTGGATGCGTTCGTGGCGTTGTTCGGGCAGGCCCCGCATTTTGTCGACGGCCATGAGCACGTGCACCAGTTCCCGATTGTTCGTAACACTGTGCTCGAAGTTCTAAAGACCCGCTTTGATGCCCAGGTTGCAGTTCGCAGTACCATGCCCCGGGTGTGGCGTGGAGTAAAAGCACAAGTCATTGCCGAACTGGGCGGCCGGGCCATGCGCCGCAGCCTGCACAGACACCGCCTGCCTGCGAATAGCGACTTCGCCGGTGTCTATGACTTTGGTACCCGGGTTGGCTATTCCCAGCGGATGCAATCCTGGCTGCGCTCGATTGCGCACGACGGCTTGATCATGTGTCACCCGGAACTGCCGGCGGCCGGCCGAGGCGACAACGGTGCGCGTGCCAGCGAATACCAGTTTCTGGCCTCGGCGGACTGGCCGCGACTGCGTGCGGCAGAAGGCATCGAGCTCGCGCCCTTTGGCGGTGCGCTAGCCCGCTCAGGGTTGTTGCCTACGTGAGTGCCACAGTTCGCGCCAACTGGACGGCCCTCAGGGAACGCCTCAGGGCCATTGATCTTGGCCCGCACTGGCCTCTGGTTCTGTCGCTTTATGTCGTGGTGCTGGTGGCTGCCTGGGTGAGCGTGGCCCTGGCTGTGGATGATCACCCGGTAGGCGACAACATCGAACAGCTGGTCTGGGCCCAACACCTGGCCTGGGGGTTCGACAAGCATCCGCCCTTGCCAACCATGATGCTGTGGGTTGCTGAACGCCTGTTTCCCGCCAGCATTGCCTTGACCGATGTGATGGGCGGCCTGCAGGTGGCGATCATGTTGGGGCTGGTATGGGCGATAGCCCGCCAGACGCTGGATCGCCGGCGGGCCGCGTTTGCGTTGCTGTTCGTAAGCTGCATCACGTATTACACCAACCGGATGCACTACTACAATCACAACACCGTATTGCTGGTGGCCTGTGCTTTGAGCGTCTATGGCGTATGGCGCGCCGCGCAGACGGCCAGCGTCGCATGGTCGCTGATGCTGGGCGCCGCCTGGGGTCTGGGAATGCTGTCGAAATACCAGATGGTCATTGCCATCGCCTGCAATCTGGCTTTTCTGGCCGTGAGCACGACACTCACGCTGCGCCAACGGCTCACGGTAGTGACCATTGCCGCATGCAGCTGTGCAGTTCTGATCGCGCCGCATGTGCTGTGGCTCATCGACAATCACTTCCCGTCGTTTCGCTATGCTGCCAGGTTTGTAGGGGCACATCGGCCCTGGTCACAGCGTCCGGCAAATATCGTTGGCTTCCTGGCTGACCAGGCGCTGCGATTGCTGCCACTGGCGGTACTGCTCACCATTCTGAGCCGGTTGGCTGGCCGCAACGGGCCGACATCGACGTTGGCAAGCGTGCCCTCTGCCGCACCTAAACCGGTGAGGCAATTGCTGCTCATACACGCGTGGGGACCTTTCCTGCTGATGTCGAGTCTGTCCTTGTTCTTTGGTGTCGATCTGGAAGCCCCCTGGGGAACGGCCTTTCTGTGGATGGCACCGCTCTGGTTTTTGAACACCTCACGTGGCCGCGCGCTCACCCGGCTTTCTGATGCGGGCATACTCATCGGTGTCGTGGCTTTGCAGGCCGCCATGTGGCTGGCATACCGCTGACCAGCGCACTCACAGTCGCGGCGGGTGGTTGATCAATTCGTCGTAGTGCGGATCGTCCTTGAGCAGCAAGCGCACCGGATCCGGAAAATCGATGACGTCTATGGGTGCGCCGAACGGCACCCGCAACAGGCGCGCGACTTCCGCGTAACCTTCAGCGCTGCGCCCGGCACGCACCAGGATGATGCTGCGCGTGAACGACAGGCTTGGGCCGTTGATCGCATCGCGTGCCTCCGGGCTTTGCGTCCTCGCCAGCTCGATGCTCGCAAGTGCGGCGGCGTGCTCGCCCAGCATCGACTGCGCCATGGCGAGCTGCGCCAGAGATGTTCCGTCCAGCACTTTACCCGGCGATTTCGCGCGCGCGGCGCGCTCGGCGGTGCGAAAGCTCTGCTGCGCGCGAGCCACGTCACCGGCCGCCAGGTACAGAAACCCGACCAGCTCGGGGCGTTCCAGCAAATCCTGCGGCGGAAGCCCATTTAACAGCTGCACTGCGTCCAGATAGCGTCCTTCCGCCATGGCGATCTGGAGTTCGATCACCTTCTGGTTCAGCGGATCGAGCAGGTTGCCGTGTTCGCGCAACGCTGCGCGCAGCGGTTCGATGCTGTGCTGCAGATAGCCCTCAAGATGCGCGCGCGCCAGATACCCGTCGGGACTACTCGGAAAGCGTTTCGAATAAAGAGTCGTCTGCTCAAGGGCTTCGGGGTAACGCCTCAGACCCAGCAGCGTAGTAATGGGTGGCCCGTCGTAGGCGCGGTTCAGGGGATCAAGGTCCCAGGCGCGCATCGCATGCGCCAGCGACTCCGTTATACGGCCGCGGCGACGCAGCGCCAGGCCCAGGACCGAGTGGGCTCCCGCAGAATTCGGCCGTAAGCGCACCACGGCGGCGAGATCGGTCAGCGCCTGGTCCAGGTCCGCGGTGACGTACATGGCATACAAGCCGCGCGCCAACCGCGCCTCGGGCAACTGTGGATCGATGGTCAGCGCCCGCTCGAACGCCTGTCTGGCCGCGACACCATCCGCCAGACGCGGACTGTAGAAATACCTCCAGGTGTCGGCCTGCGACAGCAGAGCGAGCGCATCGGCGTAGTCCGGATCGAAGCGCAACGCCTCCTCGAGCAGCTGTTTCGGCTCCACCAGACCTGTCTCATCGTCAGGCACCGGCTGACGGTACAGCGCGACCGCCCGCAGGTAGCGGTTGTAGGCATCGCCGCTGTTGGTGCCGACGCGATCCAGTTCGCCCCTCTCATATGCGCTCAGCGTGGCGGCGAGCGCTTCAGCGACCTGCCGCGCCACGGCGCTTTGCAGGTTGAGCACATGCGCCAGGTCACGATCATAGTTCGCGGCCAGCAGGTGATGGTCATCGCGCGTGTCGATCAGCTGCACGGTGAGGCGCAGGGTGTTGCCGTCGCGCCGGATCGAACCTTCGAGGATCGCGCGCACACCCAAGCGCTGGCTGATCTCGCGGACATTGTGCGTCTTGCCGCGGTATTCCATCACCGAAGTACGCGAGATAACCTTGAGGTCGCGCAATCGCGCCAGCGCATTCAGGATCTCCTCCTGCAGACCGTCGGCGAGGTAGGCGTCCTCAGCGCGACCGCTCAGGTTTTCGAACGGCAGCACCGCAACCGACTTCAGATCGGGAGCCGGAGTGTCGGCGGCCGCAATCCTGGCAGCTGGCGCTTTGTCGGTGATGTGACCATGCCACGCTTTGAAGGTGATGAGGCTCGCAACGGCCACAGCCGCCAGTGCTGCAACCGCCGCCAGCCAGGCGCGCTTGCCCGGCGCAGCCGCCTCCGTGGCGGCCTGCGACAGCAAGGGCGCCGCCGCCGGTGGCGCGAATCGCGAG
>JANMWZ010000001.1:0-23018 GCA_031441585.1 Gammaproteobacteria bacterium | reverse complement strand
TGTTTTCAGCAGTTCGTTTTCATCGGCCTCCGCGCTTTTCTTCAACTCACGGGACATCAAGCTGAGATCGGATAGCACCACCGACCCGGTCCTTCGCGAGCGGATGCTGCCCCGGCTGGCCGATAGCTTCCGCGAGCTGGTCGCCGACCTTCCCAGCGCCATTCAGCGGGACGTTGACCGTGCGCGGGCAACGGTTCGGCGCTACACAGGCAACGTGATTCGAGTCGTGGCCGAGGGCGACCGTGTGAGGTTTCTATCGGAAAAAGCAGCCTTTGAGGCCACTTGTCTGCGGACTGCCGATGGCTCGGTTATCCACAAGACAAATGTGGTAGCGGGGGTAGGATTTGAACCTACGACCTTCGGGTTATGAGCCCGACGAGCTGCCAGACTGCTCCACCCCGCACCAGGAGGGAGGCGCATTCTACACGAAGCGCGCTCGATGTATACCCAGGGCCTTCAGGGCGTGCCAATCAGGTTGTTGCACAGGGCCAATAGCGCATTGGGTAGCAGGCCCAATGCCAGTACTGCCAGTGCATTCAGGCTCAAGGCGAGCCTGGTACCCGTCTGTCGCGCAATGGGTGTCTGTTCGCGGCCCGCATCGAAATACATGTACCAGATGACGCGCAGGTAGTAGTACGCGCCGATCACCGAGACCAGCACCGCCAGAATGGCGAGCCATACGTGATGCGTGTGCAGCAGTGCCTGGATGATCCACAACTTGGCCCAGAAACCGACGAACGGTGGCACGCCCGCGGTCGAGAGCATGAGGCCCAGCATCAGCAGCGCCAGCAACGGATCGCGCGTGCCCAGACCCTTGTAGTCATCGAGTTCTTCCGCTTCACCATCACAGCGTGCCGCGAGCAGCACGACGCCGAAGGAACCGAGCGTCGTCAATACATAAACAAGTGTGTAGCTGAGCGCAGCGCGATAGCCGGTGGTATCGGCGGTAATGAAACCCAGCAGAATAAAGCCGACGTTGGCGATTGCGGAATACGCGAGCATCCGGCGAATACTGGTCTGCGCTATCGCCAGAATATTGCCCAGCAGCAGCGAGAGCACGGCGAGCACGCTCAGCATCTGCACCCACAAAGTCGGGTCGGCCCCCAGGCCGTACACCAGCAGACGCATTACCAGGGCAAAGGAGGCCAGCTTCGGCGCCGTGGATATCAGCAGCGTCACACTCGCCGGCGCGCCGTGATAAACATCGGGCACCCACATGTGAAACGGCACGGCGCCGAACTTGAAGGCCACGGCAACAATGATGAAAGCGACCGCGATGACGAAGCCGGCACCGTGGGCAGCGCTCACGGTCGCGATCTTGTCGAGCGCCAGCGTGCCAGTCAGGCCATAGAGCATCGACATGCCGTAGAGCAGCGCGCCCGAGGCGATGGCGCCCAGCACAAAATACTTGATGGCTGCTTCGGCCGCGATGCCCGATTCACGATCAAAGGCCACCAGCGCGTAGAGCGACAGCGAGAGCAGCTCGACGCCGAGGTAGACCGTCAGCAGGCTGTTGGCAGACACCAGCACGCAGATGCCCAGCAGCGTGGTCATCGACAGAATGTCGTACTCGCCGCCATGAATGCGACGCCGATCAAGGTAAGCCTGCGAATAGAACAGACTGAGCGCGGTCGCCATGAGCGCGGCCAGCTTGAGAAACACCCCGAGCCGGTCGGCCACATAGAGGCCATCGAACAGTACCGTGCGCTCGTGTACCGCGCCGACCGTCACCGTCAGCCAGGCGCAGATTGCCAGCACCACCAGTGTCAGACCGTGCGTGAGATAACGCCAGGTGCGACCGGCGAACACATCGAACATCAGTACCACGCAGATGCTCAAAGCCAGCGCAATCTCGGTGATGGCGGGAGCCAGCGAAGCCAAAGTCATTGATGTTTCATCCATGCTTCAGCCCACCGGAATCTTGCTGACGATGATCTGCTCGAGCAGATGGTGCACCGAGGCTTCCATGGTCTGCACCAGCGGGGCCGGCCACAGGCCGACGAACAGCACCGCCGCCGCCAATACGCCCAACACCAGAAATTCGCGGCCGTTCAGATCGTTCATGGCGGCGACCTTGTCGTTGCCCACCGGACCGAAGATCACGCGCTTGACCAGCCACAGGGTGTAGGCCGCGCCGAGGATCAGCGTGGTTGCCGCCAGAAAGGCGTACCAGAAATTGGCCCTAAAGCTTGCCAGGATGACCAGGAACTCGCCGACGAACCCGGAGGTGCCCGGCAAACCGGCATTGGCCAGCGCAAAGAACACCATGAGCGCGGCGAACCTGGGCATCACATTGATGACGCCGCCATAGGCGCTGATCTCGCGGCTGTGCAGGCGGTCGTACAACACACCAATGCACAGGAACAGCGCTCCGGAAATCAGGCCGTGCGAGATCATCTGCACCAGCGCACCGTCCAGGCCGGTGATGGCGCCGCTGGTGCCGCCGGTAGCGGCGACAATATCAAACACCAGAAAGGCGCCCAGGGTCACAAAGCCCATATGCGCGATCGAGGAATAGGCAATCAGCTTCTTCATGTCGGTCTGCGCCAGCGCCACGAAGCCGATGTACACCACGGCGATCAGCGAGAGCGCAATCACCAGCCAATCAAGTTCGCGGCAGGCGTCAGGCGTCATGGGCAGGCTGAAGCGCAGCAGGCCGTAACCGCCCATCTTCAACATGATCGCCGCCAGGATGACCGAACCGCCGGTCGGCGCCTCGACGTGGGCGTCGGGCAACCAGGTGTGCACCGGCCACATGGGCACCTTGACGGCGAAGGCCACCAGGAAGGCCAGGAATATCCAACGCTGTTCGATCAGCGTGAGTGGCAGCGACTGCAAGCCGGCGATGCTGTACTCCCCTGCTTTCAGATACAGATAGATCAGCGCCACCAGCATCAGCACCGAGCCGAGGAAGGTGTAGAGGAAGAACTTCAGCGTCGCATAGACGCGCCGTGGCCCACCCCAGATGCCGATGATCAGGAACATCGGAATCAGCATCGCTTCCCAGAAGAAATAGAACAGCAGGGCATCCATGGCGCAGAACACGCCGATCATGAGGCCTTCAAGCACCAGGAAGGCGGCAAAGTACTGCGCCGGGCGCTTCTCGATCACCGTCCAGGCGGCGATCAGCACTGGCACGGTCATGAACGCGGTCAGCATGATGAGCGGTAGCGCGATGCCATCAATGCCGAGATAATAATCGGCGTGCAGTTGCGGTATCCAGGGCAGACGTTCGAGGAACTGATACCCGGCCGTTGAATTGTCAAAGCCCTGATAGAGCGGTACGCACAGGCCCAGTGTCGCGAGCGCAACGGCCAGGGCAAACCAGCGCGCGGCGCGAGCGTGTGCATCGCCGATGGCAAGCGTCAGCAGGCCGCCGCCGATGGGCAGCCAGATCAGGGTGGAGAGCAGAGTCAATCCGTGCATGGTATGAAGGGTTCCGCTACAACCTGATCAGAAACCAGCCCAGCAACAGCACCAGGCCACAGATCATCCAGAAGGCGTAAGCATAGAGAAAGCCGCTTTGAATCTGGCGCGCCACGCCGGCAAACCACCCCACCGCTCCGGCCGAACCATTCACCATGACACCGTCGATGATCGCCTCATCGCCACCACGCCACAGGCCAAGGCCCAGGGCACGGCTGGCCCGCGCCAACACGTTTTCGTTGAACCAGTCGAAGTAGTATTTGTTCACCAGCAGCTTATTGAGCCAGCTCAGACGCTGGCGCACCGACTCGGCCAGATCAGGGCGTTGCAGCACGAAGTACCAGGCGCTCAGCACGCCGGCTGCGGCCAGCCACAGCGGCAGGCTGAATAGTGAATGCCTGGCAAACGAGCCCGCACCCTGGAATTCGCGGCCGATCTCAGCCACCACATCGTTGCGCTCGAGCACATGAATCGCACTGCCGAAGTAGCCACCGAAGAGTACCGGTTCAATGGTGAAGAAGCCGATCAGCAGGGACGGAATCGCCAGGGCCACCAGCGGCGCTTTCATATCCCAGCCGACGTCGTGAAAATGCTCCTGCGCGTGATGATCGAGCCGTTCCTTGCCGTGAAAGGTCATGAAGATCATGCGGAAGGTATAAAAGGCGGTCACGAACACGCCGGCGACGACGCAGAAATAGGCATAGGAAGCCCCGTAACGGTGCGAGGCGTGCACGGCCTCGATCAGGGCGTCCTTGGAATAGAACCCGGAGAAGAACGGCGTGCCGATCAGGGCCAGGGCGCCGATCAGGCTGGTCCAGTAGGTAACCGGCATACGGTGGCGCAGGCCACCCATCTTGCGCATGTCCTGCTCGTGATGCATGGCGATGATGACCGCGCCGGCGGCCAGGAATAGCAGCGCCTTGAAGAAGGCATGCGTCATCAGGTGAAAAATCGCCACGCTGTAAGCTGAAACGCCCAGCGCCACGGTCATATAGCCCAGCTGCGAGAGCGTCGAGTACGCCACCACGCGCTTGATGTCGTTATTGACGAGCCCCAAGAAGCCCATGAACAGCGCGGTGGTGGCGCCGATCACCAGCACGAAGGACAAGGCCGTATCCGAATACTCAAACAGCGGCGACATACGCGCCACCATGAAGATGCCGGCCGTGACCATGGTGGCGGCATGGATCAGCGCCGAGATCGGCGTCGGGCCCTCCATGGAATCGGGCAGCCAGACGTGCAGTGGCACCTGCGCTGATTTGCCCATGGCACCAATGAACAGGCAGATGCAGATCACGCTCATCGCCGACCAGGCGTGAGCAGGAAAAATCACCATGCTCTTGGCGGCAATGGCGGGCGCGGCGGCGAAGGCGGTCTGGTAATCGAGTGAACCGGTGTAATACAGCACGCCGGCGATGCCAAGCAGAAAACCGAAGTCGCCGACCCGATTGACAATAAAGGCTTTGAGATTGGCGAAGATGGCACTCGGGCGCGTGTACCAGAAACCGATCAGCAGGTAGGAGACCACACCCACGGCTTCCCAGCCGAAGAACAGCTGCATGAAGTTGTTGGCCATCACCAGCATCAGCATGGCAAAGGTGAACAGCGAGATGTAGGCAAAGAAACGCTGGAAGCCCGCGTCATCATGCATGTAACCGATGGTGTAGACGTGCACACATAGCGACACGAAGGTCACGACCACCATCATCAGCGCCGTGAGCCGATCGATGAGGAACCCCACCTGCATGTGCAGGTTCTCGGTCACCAGCCAGGTGTACACCGCTCCATTCCAGGGCGGCGTACCGTGCAGCAGGGCCGACAACACCTGGATCGAGAGCAGGCAGGATGCCGCGACCCCGGCAATGGTCAGCAGCGCGGCTGCCGTGCGCCCGATCAGGCGTCCAGCGAGGCCGGCAATGATCGCGGCGGCGAGCGGCGCTAAGGGAATGGCGAGTAGCAGGTTCTGGTTCATGATCAGCCGCGCAGCGTATTGAGATCTTCGACGTTGATGCTGCGTCGTTCACGAAACAGCACCACGATTATGGCGAGGCCAATGGCCGATTCGGCCGCGGCGACAGTCAGGATAAAGAACACGAACACCTGCCCGTCGAGCTGGCCGAGGTAGCGCGAAAAAGCCACGAAATTGAAATTGGCCGCCAGCAGCATCAGCTCGATGCACATCAGCAACAGCAATACGTTGCGGCGATTGATAAAAATGCCCGCGACTGAGAGCGCGAACAGCACCGCCGAGAGGGTCAGCAGTTGCCCAAGGGTGATCATGGGCGCGGCTCCGCATCCAGCTTGACGATTCGCACGCGCTCACTGGCGCGCACCGCCACCTGGGCGGCGATGTTCTGCCGCTTGAGGCCCGGTCGGCGCCGCATGGTGAGTGAAATCGCGGCAATGATGGCCACCAGCAGCAGCATGGCGGCGATCTCGATCGCATAGGCATAGCGCGTAAACAGCGCCGCACCGAGTTCCCCGGCATTGCTGTAGCCGGCCGGCAGCGGCGCCGCACCGCGGGTGACATCCAGTCCCAGGCGGCGCTGCACGATCACGCCGACAATCTCGGCAATGAGAATGGCCGTGATCACGGCGCCCGGAATCGCGTAGCGCCGCAAACCCCTGCGCATCTCTTCCAGGTTGATATCGAGCATCATGACCACGAACAGGAACAGCACCATCACCGCGCCGACGTACACCAGCACCAGTACGATGGCGAGAAACTCGGCTTCGATCAGCAGCCACAGCACGGCGCTGGTGAAAAAGCACAACACCAGGCTCAGGGCCGCGTGCACCGGATTGCGCGCCGTGATGACGCCCACGCCGGCGGCCACCAGTATGGTCGCAAAACTGTAAAACAGAATCTGCACCAGCACCTTACGATTCCTCCCCTGCCCTGCTGACGCTTAAGCTCAAAGGTAGCGCGCGTCAGCGCTCTTATCGGCGTTGATCATCGCTTCGTAGCGCTCGCCCACGGCCAGCAGCTTGTCCTTGCTCATGATGTTCTCGCCGCGATGCTCCATGTGATATTCATGAATGCGGGTCTCGACGATGGCATCCACCGGGCAGGCCTCTTCGCAAAAGCCGCAGTAGATGCACTTGAACAGGTCGATGTCGTAGCGCGTGGTGCGACGCGTGCCATCGGCGGCCACCTCGGAATCGATGGTGATCGCCAGCGCCGGGCACACCGCCTCGCACAACTTGCAGGCGATGCAGCGCTCTTCCCCATTGGGATAGCGGCGCAGCGCATGCAGACCACGAAAGCGCACCGACTGCGGCGTCTTCTCTTCCGGGTAGTTGATGGTGACCTTGCGCCGGAACAGTGAGCGCGCCGTGACACTAAGACCACCGAGCAACTCCCAGAGCGCGAAGGTCTTGAACGGGTTTACTCTTGCCATCGGCTATACCTCAGACGCGCCATGGGCCAACGTGGAACCAGGCGAGCACACCCTCGACGGCTATCCAGACGATGGTGATCGGAATCAGCACTTTCCACCCCAGGCGCATGATCTGATCGTAGCGGTAACGCGGAAACGTGGCGCGCAGCCACATGAACACACTCAGCAGAATGAAGATTTTTAAAACCAGCCACTGCAGGCCATCGCCGATGACCAGGCCCAGTATCGGCAGGCTGCGCAGGCTACTGTCGGCGGCCAGGTAGCCATCCAGCGGACTTAACCAGCCACCCAGGAAAAAGATGGCGGTCAGGGCCGTGACCAGAATCATGTTGGCATATTCGGCCAGGAAGAACAGCGCAAAGGCCATGCCGGAATATTCGACGTGAAAGCCGGCAACGATTTCCGATTCGCCTTCAGCCACATCGAAGGGCGCACGGTTGGTCTCCGCGACACACGCGATGAAATACACCATGAACAGCGGGAACAACCAGATGATATTCCAGTGCAGCGGCGCGCCACGCTGCTGCTCGACAATAGTGCCAAGATTCAGGCTGCCGGAGGCCATCAACACGCCCACCAGCGCAAAACCCATCGCAATCTCGTAGGCGACAATCTGCGCTGCCGAGCGCATGGCACCAAGAAAAGCGTACTTGGAATTGGAGGCCCAGCCCGCGAGGATGACGCCATACACGCCGACCGAGGTCAGCGACAGCACATAGAGCAGACCCGCATCGACATTGGCGATGGCGAAACCCGGGAACAACGGCACCACCGCCCAGGCAGCGAAAGCCGGAATCAGCGTAATGGCCGGAGCCAGGCGGAACAGCGCTTTGTTCGACCGCGCAGGAATGACAATTTCCTTGAGCAGCAGCTTGATGACATCTGCAAAGGGCTGGCCCATGCCCGGAAAAAACCCGAAGATGCGCACGCGATTGGGGCCGCGGCGCACCTGCATCCAGCCTATGAGCTTGCGCTCCCACAAGGTGAGATAGGCCACGCTCAGGATCAGCACCACAGTGAGCGCCAGAATAAATACGGTGGAGTGTGCGAAGCCAGGCAATGCCTGCCACTGTGCATTGAACCAGTGCCAGGCGTTCACGGCGCGTACTCCACGCCCGGGGTGCGGCCCGCCAGGGTCAGCTGCAGCGAGCTCGCGCGCCGCAGCAACGGATCAAGCTGATACATGGGCACATCGCGTAACGCTTCGACGACCGTTGCGGTACTCGCGGCAAAGGTGTCCAGGAATACTGAAGGCGTCGCCTTATCCAGGAGCGCCCGCAATTCGTCGCGCAGCTGCTCACTGGACTGATAGTCGAAGTTACTGAGGTTTAACAAATTTCCCAGCACGCGCAGTATTTTCCACGCCGGCCGTGCTGATCCGGGTGCTGCAGCGGCACCGGCAAAACTCTGCCAGCGTCCCTCGAGATTGACGTAGGTGCCTGAGCTCTCGGCGAAGGCGGCAGCCGGCAGCAACACGTGCGCCACTTCGCTCATCTGCGCGGAACTGTAGGAAGCAATGGCACCCACAAACTTCGCGCTCTTCAGTGTCGCCAGCGCTTGCGGCTGCAAACCGTCGGCCCAGGGCTCTGTGCCCGACATGAGATAAGCAGCCAGTGGCCGTTCCAGCATTTGCCGCGCATTCAGGCCGACCGTGGCGCGCACTGCGCCGCCGGGAGCGCGGTGCGGCACACAACCCGCAAGATAGGCGCCAGTGCCGTTGGCGCCCTCCGCCAGTTCGCCCAGGGTAGCGCCTGTGACGCGGGCGAGCTCGCGCGCCAGGGCACGCAGATCGGCATAGGCCGAGTGACGCAGCGCCAGGGCGCCGAGCCAGATGGAGCGTTGCCCTTGCTGCAAGCTCGCCGCGATCTGCCGCTGCGCGTCGCTGACCGACAGGCCCGCGACCAGGGCACGCACTGAAGGCGAGGCCGATAGGCCGGTTATTTCCAGCGCTGCCAGCAACACCCCACCCAGCTCGCGCACCAGGCCAGTCGCAGTGCTGACAATGCTGCCGGCTACCGGGAACAACCAGGTGAAAGCAGCCGGATTCAAAAAACTGACGCGCGCTCCGCGCTGCGCCGCCTTGCGCACGCGATGCGCCAGCATCGGCAATTCGGCGCGCAGATTTGAACCTACTATGAACAGGGCATCGAGCGCATCGACGGCGCTCAGCTCGAGCCCCAGACCCGGCGCCGTTGAGTCGCTGGCCTGATCGCGAAAATCGCGCTGCCGCAGGCGATGATCGATATTGGGCGTGGCCAGCCCGTCGGCCAGGCGCGCGAGCAAATAGCACTCTTCCAGCGTGCTCGAGGGGTGCGCCAACATGCCGAGCGCTGCGGCGCCAGATTGCGCAACCTGCTGCTGCAGACCGCTGGCCATAGCGGCCAGCGCCGTGTCCCAATCCGTCTCGCGCAGCGTGCCGTCACTTTGCCGCACACGCGGCGCTGTCAGCCGCTCATTGCTGTACAGGCCTTCATAGCTGTAACGATCACGATCAGCGATCCAGGTTTCGTTGAGCTCTTCGCAGGGTTGCGGTACCACGCGCATCAGCCGGCCACGCAGCACGTGACCGTAGAGGCGCGTGCCGAAGCCATCATGTGGCGAAACCAGCGGATGCTGGGTCAGCTCCCAGGCGCGCGCCTGAAAACGAAACGGTTTGCTGTTGAGCGCACCGACCGGACACAGATCGATAATGTTGCCCGAGAGTTCGTGATCGATACTCTTCTGAATGAAAGTGCCAATCAGCATGTGCTCGCCGCGGCCGGTCGTGCCCAGCTCCTGGAGGCCGGCGATGTCCTGACCAAAACGCACGCAGCGCGTGCAATGGATGCAGCGGGTCATGTCGGTGGAGATCAGCGGGCCAAGGCTGAGATCTTTTACGACACGCTTGCTCTCACCATAGCGTGAGAGATCGCGTCCGAAGCCGACCGCCAGATCCTGCAACTCGCACTCCCCGCCCTGATCGCAGATCGGGCAGTCGAGCGGATGATTGATCAGCAGAAACTCCATGGTCGCTTTCTGCGCAGCAATGGCCCGGGGCGACTTGGTGAAGATCTTCATGCCCTCGGCCACCGGCGTGGCGCAGGCGGGCATGGGTTTGGGCGCCTTTTCGACTTCGACCAGGCACATGCGGCAGTTGGCGGCAATGGCCAGTTTGTCGTGATAGCAGAAGCGCGGCACATAGGCACCGTGTTTATCGGTGACCCGGATGATCATCTCGCCTTTAGGCGCTTTGACGGCGACGCCGTTGACCTCGACGTTGACGAACTCCTCGCTCATGCCGCCTGCCTGTCCGGTGCCACGATGCTGCGGCCGCGATGATCGACCATGAATTCGAATTCGTGCCGGAAGTGCTTGAGGAAGCTCTGCACCGGCCAGGCCGCCGCGTCGCCGAGCGCGCAGATGGTATGACCTTCAATGCGATTGGCGACATCGAGCAGCAGCCCCAGATGCTCGCGTGTCGCCTCACCGGCCAGCACGCGCTTGAGGGTGCGATTGAGCCAGCCGGTACCCTCACGGCACGGGGTACATTGCCCGCAGGACTCCGACATATAAAAGCGCGACAGACGCTCGAGCACCCGCACCATACAGGTGGTTTCGTCCATGACGATGACCGCTGCCGAACCCACGCTCGAGCCGACTGCCTTGAGTGAGTCGTAATCCATATTGGTCTTGAGCATGGTCTCGCCGGGCACCACCGGTACCGAAGAGCCACCGGGAATGACCGCCTTGAGCTTACGCCCACCGAGCATGCCGCCGGCCATGGCGAGCAGATCGACGAACGGAATGCCCAACGGCACTTCGAAATTTCCAGCGCGGTTGACGTGCCCCGAAACGGAAAAAATATTGGTGCCGCCGGAATTCGCTGGCCCAAGGGCGGCAAACCACTGCGCACCCTTGCGAAAAATGCTGGGCACCGAGGCGAAACTCTGGCAGTTGTTGATCGTGGTCGGCATGCCGTACAGGCCAAAAGCAGCCGGAAACGGCGGTTTGAAACGCGGTTTACCCTGCTTGCCTTCCAGTGAATCGAGCAGCGCGGTCTCTTCACCGCAGATGTAGGCGCCGGCGCCCACAAAGGTGTAGAGATCAAAATCGACACCGGAGCCCAGAATATTCCTGCCCAGCAGCCCCGCGGCATAGGCTTCGGCAACCGCCGCCTCAAAGCGCGGCACGGGCTCGCCCAGGAACTCGCCGCGTCTGTAGTTGTAACCCACCGTGGCATTCATGGCATAGCCGCCAATAGCCATGCCCTCAATAAGCGAATGCGGGTTGAAGCGCAGGATGTCGCGATCGTGGCAGGTGCCCGGCTCGCTCTCGTCGGAATTACAGACCGCGTATTTTTGCATGGTTGCATTGCGCGGCATGAAACTCCACTTCACGCCCATGGGAAAAGCCGCGCCACCGCGCCCGCGCAGGCCTGAGGCCTTGACGGTATCGATCACCTGCTCACGGGTGACTTGCTCAGCGAGGATTTTTCTCCAGGCCTCATAACCGCCGATGCTCTGATAGACCGGCAGTGTCCACGAGCGCTCAAGTTTAAGCGGCTCGAAGCACACCAGATTCTGCTTATCTTCCCAGCTTGCCATGATCATGCGCCCTGCAGGCTACTTCAGTTCATCGAGTATCTGATCGACCCGGGCGGTCGTCAGATGCTCATGGTAAGTGTGATCAACCATCATCATCGGCGCACCGGTGCAGGCCGCCAGGCATTCTTCTTCGCGCTTGAAGAAGATGCGGCCATCGGCCGTGCTCTCACCCAGACGAATTCCCAGGCGCTTTTCCACGTGCGCTACCAGTTCTTCGCCCCCACGCAACATGCAGGAAATATTGGTGCAGATGCTGACATGGTGACGTCCGCAGGGATGGGTCTCAAACATGGAATAAAAACTGGCGATCTCATAAACCTGTATGGGCGGCAATTGCAGGTAGGCGGCCACCGCATCCATCAGCACACTGGTCAGGTAGCCCTGGTTCTGCTCCTGCGCAGCGCGCAGCGCGGCAATCACCGCCGAACGCTGCCGACCAGCGGGAAAGCGCGTCACCCACTGATCGATCTCTCGGCGCGTGTGCTCGGAGAGCACGGCGATAGTGGTGTCGGTGTCGCTCATCAGCGATCGATCTCCCCAAAAACGATGTCCTGCGTGCCGATGACGGCGACCACATCGGCCAGCATATGCCCCTGCACCATCTCACTTAAGGCCGCCAGGTGCGCAAAGCCAGGAGCGCGGCACTTGAGCCGATAAGGCTTGTTCGCGCCATCCGAAACCAGGTACACGCCAAATTCGCCCTTGGGCGCTTCGACCGCGGCGTAGCTGTCGCCTTCCGGCACACAATAGCCTTCGGTCATGAACTTGAAATGATGAATGAGCGATTCCATGTCGCCCTTCATCTCTTCGCGCCGTGGCGCTCGCACCTTGCGATCATCAATCATCACCGGACCAGGGTTGGCACGCAGCCACTGCACGCACTGTTTGATGATGCGATTGGACTGGCGCAGCTCCTCGATGCGCACCAGGTAGCGATCGTAGCAATCGCCGTTCAGACCCACGGGAATATCAAAATCCACCTCGCGGTACACCTCGTAGGGCTGCTGCTTGCGCAGATCCCAGGCCAGGCCCGAACCGCGCAGCATCGGACCGCTAAAGCCCAGTTGTAGCGCGCGCTCGAGCGGCACCACGCCGATATTGACGGTGCGCTGCTTCCAGATGCGATTGTCGGTCAGCAGGGTTTCATATTCATCGACGCAGGCCGGAAAGCGCGTCGTGAAGTCCTCGATGAAGTCGAGCAGCGAACCGGCGCGTGCGCCATTTAGACGGTTGGCATCTTTCTGCGAGCGCCAGCGCGAGGCCTGGTAGCGCGGCATGGCCTCGGGCAGATCGCGATACACCCCGCCCGGCCGGTAGTAAGTGGCATGCATGCGCGTGCCGGAGACCGCTTCATAGCAGTCCATCAGGTCTTCACGCTCGCGAAAGCAGAACAGGAACACGGTCATGGCGCCGATATCGAGGCCGTGCGCGCCGAGCCACATCAGATGATTGAGCACCCGCGTAATCTCATCGAACATGACCCGGATGTATTGCGCCCGCAGCGGCGGGGTAACGCCCAGCAGTTTTTCGATCGCCAGCACATAGGCGTGCTCGCTGCACATCATCGAGACGTAGTCGAGCCGATCCATATAGCCAATCGACTGGTTGAAGGGTTTGGACTCGGCCAGTTTCTCGGTGCCCCGGTGCAGCAGGCCGATGTGCGGGTCGGCCTTGTGGATGACCTCGCCGTCCATCTCCAGTACCAGGCGCAACACGCCGTGCGCCGCCGGGTGCTGCGGCCCGAAATTCATGGTGAGATTGCGGATCTCAGCCACGACTGCCCTCCGGCGGCTGCAGGGCCGCTTCATAGCGGTTGTCGTGACGGATCACGCGCGGCACCAGGGTGCGCGCTTCGATAGTCACGGGCTCATAGACGACGCGCTTGAGTGTGGCGTCGTAACGCACCTCGACATTGCCAATGAGCGGGAAATCCTTGCGGAACGGGTGGCCGATGAAGCCGTAATCGGTGAGCAGCCGACGCAGATCCGGATGCGAGCGAAACAGGATGCCGAACAGGTCGAAGGCCTCGCGTTCAAACCAGTTGGCAGATGCCCAGATCGCAGTGAGTGAATCGAGCGCCGGCTCGTCGCTCCCTTCACACCAGCAGCGCAGCTGCAGGCGCTGATTGTGGGTCACAGACAGCAATTGGTAGACCACGGCGAAACGGCGCTCACCGCGCAAGGTATGCCCGGCGGCGCTGTTGACGCCGCGGCTGAAGCCGCTGCCGGTTGCCTTTTCAGCCTGCCATTCGCTGCGACCGTAATCGAGGTAGTCGACGCCCGCGACGTCGATGAGCTGCTCGAAACGCAGCGTCGGCTGGTCGCGCAGTAGCAGCGCTATGGCCAGCAGATCAGCGCTCGCCACTTCGGCCGTGAGTGCATCGCCGACGCCAACCTGCAGCACCAGGCGCTCGCCACACTGGGCGCGCAGTTCATTGCTCAGATTATCGATCTTTACGCTCACGGGCGGCGTACCGACTCAGGCTGCAGTTTGAGCGCCGCCGTGGCGTTCAATCTTGCGTTGCAGCTGAATGATGCCATAGAGCAGGGCCTCGGCAGTCGGTGGGCAGCCTGGCACATAGACATCGACCGGCACGATGCGATCGCAACCGCGCACCACGGCATAGGAATAGTGGTAATAACCACCGCCGTTGGCGCAGGAACCCATGGAGATGACCCAGCGCGGCTCGGGCATCTGGTCGTACACCTTGCGCAGCGCCGGCGCCATCTTGTTGACCAGCGTACCAGCCACGATCATCACATCGGACTGGCGTGGGCTGGGGCGGAACACCACGCCAAAACGATCGAGATCGTAGCGCGACGCTCCGGCATGCATCATCTCGACGGCGCAGCAGGCCAGGCCGAAGGTCATCGGCCACAGCGAACCGGTGCGCGCCCAGCTCACCAGGCTGTCTACCTGGGTGGTGAGGAATCCGCGTTGCGCAAAAGTATCTGCGCCCCCCTGCCCGTCTAGTCCCACTCGAGCGCCCCCTTTTTCCATTCGTAAATGAAGCCGACCACGAGCACTGCCAGGAAGATACCCATGGCGCCAAGACCAAATCGGCCGGTCTTGCCGAGCGACACCGCCCACGGAAACAGGAAGGCGATTTCCAGATCGAAGACGATGAACAGGATGGCCACCAGGTAATAGCGCACGTCAAAGCGGGCGCGATTATCCTCAAAGGCATCGAAGCCGCACTCATAGGCCGAGAGTTTTTCAGCGTCACCGTGATGGCGGGCGCCGAGGCGCCCGAGAAAGGTGCCGAGCCCGAGCAATACGGCGGCCAGCAGGGTCGCCAGCATCAGGAAAATAAGCACCGGCAGATAATTTTCGAGCATCGGCTGTGTCCTGGTATCAAAAGGGGCGGAAAGCTACCCATCCGCCCCGACCTTGCCCCGCCAATTCTACGAGAGAATTGGTGCCGACGGGGAGATTCGAACTCCCACACCTTGCGGCGCTAGCCCCTCAAGCTAGTGTGTCTACCAGTTCCACCACGTCGGCAAGGAATCTAATTGAGGTACTCAGGCGATTACTTCGCCGGAGCCACTGGCGCTGGGTTCGCTGGCGCTGGGTTCGCTGGCGCCGGGCTCGCTGGTGTTGGCTCGGACGGGGCGCCGGCGCGCTCCAGCACACTGGTGGGCGCCGCTTTGTTATGCGCGCTCACGTAAGTGAGCGACAGGCTGGTCATCATGAATATGGCCGCCAATATGGCCGTGGCGCGCGAGAGTGCCGTGCCGGCGCCGCGGGCGCCAAACACCGTGCCGGAGGCACCCGCACCGAAGCCGGCGCCCGCGTCGGCACCCTTGCCGCGCTGTAGCAGCACCAGGCCGATGATGGCGCAGGCGGCGAAGAAATGTATGACCATCAAAATTGAATGCAACATCTGTTTACTCGAAAGTATTTTCTTAGGCGGCAAGACTGTCAGCGGCGGCAAAGATGGCCGTAAATTCGTCGGCTTTGAGCGAAGCGCCGCCGATCAGGCCACCATCAACGTCTGGCATGGCAAAAATATCCCGGGCGTTACCTGCCTTGACGCTGCCGCCATACAGGATACGCAAACCAGCGCTTATTTTAGCATCCTCACGCGCCAGCCGCTGGCGTATGAAAGCATGTGTGTCCTGTGCCTGCTCCGGTGTGGCGGTGCGGCCGGTACCGATTGCCCATACCGGTTCATAGGCGATTACCGCCTGGGTAAAGCTCTGGATGCCACAGAGCTGCACGACGGCATCAATCTGGGCGCCGACAATCGTCTCGGTTTTACCGGCTTCGCGATCCTGCAGCTGTTCGCCCACGCACAGCACCGGAGTCAGACCCTTACTCAGGGCGGCGGCAAACTTGCGGGCCACCAGGTGACTGTCTTCGCCATACAAAGCACGCCGCTCGGAGTGACCCACCAGCACGACTGTGCAGCCCACGTCTTTGAGCATCGATGCTGAAACTTCCCCGGTGTGGGCGCCCACCGCCTCGGCGCACAGGTCCTGTGCTCCTAGTGCTACCGAGCCGCCGCGCAACATGCGCCAGGCTTCGTGCAGGTAGACAAAAGGTGGACAGATGACGCAGGCCGTACGCTCGCTGGTCACCGTGGCGACAATGGCTTCCACCAGCGCAGCATTCTCGGCGCGCGAGCCGTGCATCTTCCAATTACCGGCGACGATCTTGCGACGCATGGTCTAAAAGGCCTTTAGTGGCTGCGGGTGCCCGAAGCGGGCGGGTTTGCGGCGCGGGATGATAGCCATGCCGCCCGGTGCACGCAATCAGGCCGCGCGCACCACCACCGCAAGCTCTTCAGCACAGGCCCGGGCGGTCGACTCCTCCACGGCCTCCACCATCACCCTGATCAGGGGTTCGGTGCCGGAGGCGCGTAGCACGATTCGCCCCGCATCGCCCAGGCGCCTCTCCAGGGTCGCCATCAGGGTGCGCACGGCGGGCACGCTCAGCGGATCAAAGCGCTGTGCCACTTTTACATTCAGCAGCACCTGCGGCAGTCGGGTCATGCCGGTGGCGAGTTCGGCGAGGCTCTTATTGCTCTGACGCATGATCGCCAGGATCTGCAGTGCGCTGACCAGGCCATCACCGGTGGTGGTGCGATCGAGGCAGAGAATATGACCTGAAGTTTCACCGCCGAGAATGCCGCCGGTTTCGCGCAACCGCGCCAGCACATAACGATCGCCCACCGCAGCGCGTTCAAAGGCAATGCCACGCTGGCGCAGGGCCAGCTCCAGACCAAGATTGCTCATCAGGGTGCCCACCACCGGACCCTTGAGTGTGCCCTCGGCGTGGCGTGCACAGGCAATGATGAATAGCAGCTGGTCGCCGTCAACGATGCGACCCAGGTGATCGACCATCAGCAGCCGATCGCCATCACCATCCAGGGCAATACCCACTTGGGCGCGCACGCCAGGTACCGTGAGCTGCAGCAACTCGGGGGCGGTCGAGCCACAACCGACATTGATATTGCGGCCATTTGGCGCTGAACCGATGGGTACGATCTCGGCGCCCAGATCGGCAAGCGTACGCGGCGCCACCTTGTAGGCCGCGCCATTGGCGCAGTCGACGACAATTTTCATCCCTGTCAATGAAACGCCCGCTGGCAGCGTGCTGCGGCAAAAGGCCTGGTACTGCGTGCGCGAGGTATCCACGCGGCGCGCTACCCCCAATTCACCGGCCGGACGGGTGCGTGGTTCGAGCGCGAGCTGCGCCTCAATCTGTTCTTCAAGCTCATCACTGAGCTTGCCACCGCTGGCATCAAAAAATTTGATGCCATTGTCTTCATACAGGTTATGTGAGGCGCTGATGACGACTCCAAAATTGCAGCCCAGCTTTCGGGTCATATAGGCGATGCCGGGCGTCGGCAGCGGACCCATCATCAGCACGTTGACACCCGCCGCGATGAATCCTGCCTCGAGCGCGGATTCGAACATATAGCCCGACAAGCGGGTGTCTTTGCCAATCAGCACACTGCCGCCATCGCGCGCCAGAACCCGGGCCGCGGCACCCGCCAGGCGCAGCGCAAAATCCACCGTCATCGGGTGCTCGCCCACGCGGCCACGGATGCCATCGGTACCGAAATAGATTCTGGCCACTATTCAGATCTCCATTACTGCGTGCGCCACGCGCACCGCATCGAGTGTAGCGGCGACATCGTGCGCCCTGATGATTCGCGCGCCATTGAGCACGGCAACGCAAGCCAGCGCAATACTGCCGGCCAGTCGCTCATCCGGGCCACGCCCGGTGAGCGTCGCCAGCATGGACTTGCGCGACAATCCTGCCAAGACCGGCACGCCCAGGTCGGTGAAATCAGCCAGATGCCGCAGTAACTCGAGGTTGTGCGCCACCGTCTTCCCGAAGCCAAACCCCGGATCGATGCACAAGCGCGCGCTATCGATACCGGCGGCGACACAGGCAGCCAACCGCTCCTGCAACTGCCCGCGCACCTCGCTGCGCACGTGCTGGTAGACCGGTAAGTGCTGCATACTCAGTGGTTCGCCGCGCATGTGCATGAGACAGGCGGCGGCACCGCTCGCTGCCACCGCCGCCAGCGCGCCAGGTTCCTGCAGGGCGCGCACGTCGTTGATGAGCCCTGCGCCGGCAGCGATGGCCTGCTCGATGACCCGCGGGTTGCTGGTGTCGACCGAGATGAGCACCGGGCTTTGCGCCGCGAGTGCCCGGACAATCGGGATGACGCGTCGCAACTCTTCGTCTGCAGCGATCGGCGTGGCACCCGGGCGCGTCGACTCGCCGCCGATATCGATAATCTGGGCACCCTCGCCCACCAGCCGCAGCGCCTGTTCCAGGGCGCGTGCCGGATCGAGAAATCTTCCACCGTCGGAGAAAGAATCGGGCGTGACGTTGAGCACACCCATGACCGCCGGCTGCGCGAGATTCAGCGTCCCGCGGGCGTGCCGCAACTGCATGGCGACCTGAACGTCAGGTCTGACCAGCTGGCTTGCCGAAGGCGGGCTTGGCGCGCTCGCCCCCCTCAACCACCGCCGACTTACCGCCGCTGCCGCCACCGGTATCGTCCCAGCCTTCGGGTGGGTGCGGCTCGCGCCCTGCCATGATGTCTTTGATCTGGGATTCGTCGATGGTCTCGTACTTCATCAAGGCCTGCGCCATGGCATCGAGCTGGTCGCGGTGCGCGCTCAGGATATCGCGGGCACGGATATAGGCGCTGTCGATGACCCGGCGCACTTCAACGTCGATGACATGCGCGGTTTCGTCCGAGACCTGCTTGTGCTGTGTGACCGAGCGGCCCAGGAATACTTCACCGGCCTCTTCGCTGTAGGTAAGCGGCCCGAGGCGATCTGACAGACCCCACTTGGTCACCATGTTGCGCGCCAGGCTGGTGGCGCGCTCGATATCGTTCGACGCGCCGGTGGTCACAGCCTCGGGGCCAAAGGCCAGTTCCTCGGCGATGCGCCCGCCAAACAGGCTGGCAATCTGCGATTCCAGGCGTTGCTTGCTGTAGCTGTAGCGGTCTTCTTCCGGCAGAAAAAAGGTGACGCCCAGGGCCCGGCCGCGCGGAATGATGGTGACCTTATATACCGGATCATGCTCGGGCAGATTGACGCCCACAATGGCGTGCCCGGACTCGTGATAGGCCGTGTTAAGTTTTTCCTTTTCGCTCATCACCAGCGAGCGCCGCTCGGCGCCCATCATGATCTTGTCTTTGGCGCGCTCAAATTGATCCATCGACACGTTTTTCTGGTTGGCACGTGCCGCAAACAGGGCGGCTTCGTTCACCAGGTTCGACAGGTCAGCGCCGGAAAACCCGGGTGTACCGCGCGCAATCAGTGCCGGTTTGACATCGTCCGCCAATGGAACTTTGCGCATGTGCACACGCAGAATCTGCTCGCGGCCGCGGACATCGGGCAGCGGCACCACCACCTGGCGATCAAAGCGGCCCGGTCGCAGCAAGGCCGGATCGAGCACGTCGGGCCGGTTGGTCGCGGCAATCACGATAATGCCATCGTTGCCCTCGAAGCCATCCATCTCAACCAGCAGCTGATTGAGGGTCTGCTCGCGCTCATCGTGCCCACCGCCAAGGCCCGCACCGCGATGGCGCCCGACCGCATCAATTTCATCGATGAAAATTATGCAGGGCGCGTGCTTCTTGGCCTGCTCGAACATATCGCGCACGCGCGAGGCGCCGACGCCGACGAACATCTCGACAAAATCCGAACCTGAAATCGTGAAGAACGGTACCTTGGCCTCGCCGGCAATGGCCCGCGCCAGCAGGGTCTTGCCGGTGCCAGGGTTGCCCACCATCAGCACGCCTTTGGGAATCTTGCCGCCCAGCTTCTGGAATTTGCCCGGGTCTTTGAGAAAGTCGACGATTTCGCTGACTTCCTGCTTGGCCTCATCGACTCCGGCCACATCAGCAAAAGTGACATTGACCTGATCTTCGCCCAGCAGGCGCGCGCGGCTCTTGCCAAAACTCATGGCGCCGCGGCCGCCGCCCGCGCCCTGCATCTGGCGCAGCATGTAAATGAACACCATGATCAGCAGCAGGGCCGGCGCGATCTGCAGGGCCAGTTGCATCAGAAAGCTGGGCTGTTTCGGCGCTTTTCCCTCTATACCGACATTGGACTTGGTCAGATCGCCGATCAGCGCGGTGTAATTGGTTTCCGGGTTGTAGGTCTCGAACTTGCTCTTGTCCTTGCGCACGCCATAAATGGTGTCGCCCTGCAGGACCACGCTATCCACACGACCGCTATGTACGTCACTGAGAAACGCGGAGTAGACCAGTTGTTCTGGCGGACTGGCGGTCGGCGCAAAGCGCGTGAACACCAGCACCATGACCGCCAGGATGACGGCCCACATCAGCACGCTCTTGATTGTATCGTTCAACTTGCTAAGGACTCCGGGCCAAAATACCAGGTCACGCTACACCATCCGCAGGCCGCTCGCCAGCAAGCAGGTCGCGGCGCTGCGGGCGCGCCACCACCTCCAGGGCTTCAAAACCAGCCCACTGCAAGGTCTTGATGAGGGCGCGACCCCTGGGTTTCAATACCCGCACCGCCATATCCAGGGCCAGTAGCCGCGCCCGGATCGGGTAGCATCATGCCGTGATGCAACAAACCGTTAATGCTTCTGGTACGTTTGCTCATACCCGATAATGGACGCCATGAAGCTCAGTGATAAACAGCTGCGATTTCTCCGTGGCAAGGCCCACGCCCTCAAGCCCGTGGTGATGTTGGGTCATAAGGGGCTCACCGACAACGTCGTGGCCGAAGCGGTGCAGGCGCTGCGTGACCACGAATTGATCAAGGTGCGGGTACGTGCCGCCGATCGCAGCACGCGCGCGGCATTGCTTGCTGATCTGGTCAGCCGCAGCGATTGTGCACTGGTCAACCGTATTGGACATGTGGCGATTCTCTACCGCGCGGCCCAGCCCCTGCCGCGACTGGTATTGCCGGACGCCTGAGCCGCAGGCTTCAGAGGTAGCGCACCGCGGTGATCTGGTAGCTGCGCGTTTTCCCGGGTGTGCTCACCTCCACCACATCGCCCACGCTTTTGGCGATCAGGGCCCTGGCGATGGGTGAACTGAAGGAGATGCGCCCGGCGCGGATATCCGCTTCATCTTCACCGACAATCTGATAGGTGACGGCACTGCCATCGTCCTGCTCTTCAATGCTTACCGTAGCGCCGAACACGACGCGCTCAGAGGGCGGCAGCTGGGTGATATCAATAATCTCGGCAGCGCCCAGGCGCGAGTCAATCTCCATGATGCGCCCTTCAATAAAGCCCTGTTGCTCGCGCGCCGCGTGATATTCGGCATTCTCCGACAGATCACCGTGGGCGCGCGCCTCGGCGATCGCCTTGATGACCCGTGGCCGCTCCTCGGATTTGAGCCGCTTGAGCTCGCTGCGCAGCAGCTCCGCGCCGCGCGCCGTCATGGGCGAGCGCTTCACGACACGGCTCCACGATGCAGATCCTGCAGGCGGTTGACTGCTACCTCATCCATGTGATCGATCGCCTCACAGGTCGCCAAGGCTCCGCCAGCGTCGTGTAATAGGTAACCCGCCGGTGCACAGCCTCGCGACGAATCGAGTGCGACTCGAGCGTGGCCTGCTTGCCCTCAGTGGTGTTGACGATCAGATTGATTTCATCGTTCTTGATCATATCGACGATATGCGGGCGGCCTTCGCGCACCTTGTTGACCTGCCGGCATTCTATGCCAGCGGCACCCAGGGCCAGCGCGGTACCACTGGTAGCGACAATCTCGAAGCCGCGCGCCAGCAGGCGGCGGGCCAGCGGCACGGCGCCGGGCTTATCACGTTCGCGCACGCTGATCAGGCACACACCAGTGCGTGGCAACACCACGCCTGAGGCCGACTGGCTCTTGGCGTAGGCCTCACCGAAGGTGCGGCCGGTGCCCATGACCTCGCCGGTGGATTTCATTTCAGGACCGAGTATCGGATCGGCCTCTGGAAACTTATTGAAGGGGAAGACCGCTTCCTTGACGGAAAAATACCCAGGCACGCGCTCTTCCAGCGCACCCAAGTCGCGCAAGCTGCGGCCCGTCATGACGCGCGCCGCCAGTTTGGCGATGGGCACGCCGGTAGCCTTGCCGACAAAGGGCACGGTGCGCGAAGCGCGTGGATTGACCTCGAGCACGTAGACCGCTCCATTCTGGATGGCAAACTGAATATTCATCAACCCGACCACCTGCAGCGCGTGCGCCAGCTTGCGGGTCTGCTCACGCAACTCATCCTGCAACTGCGGCGACAGGCTGTTGGGAGGTAGCGAACAGCTTGAGTCGCCCGAGTGCACGCCCGCCTGTTCAACGTGCTCCATGATGCCGCCGATCAGCACGTCTTTGCCGTCGCAGACCGCGTCGACATCGACCTCGATGGCCTGCTCGAGAAAACGATCGAGCAGCACCGGGCTATCGTTTGAAACCTGCACCGCGGTGTTCATGTAATGGCGCAGATCATCCTCATTGAACACGACCTCCATGGCGCGGCCGCCCAGCACATAGGATGGGCGCACCACCAGCGGAAAACCCACCTCGCGTGCCAGTATTACCGCCTGCTCTTCAGTGCGCGCCGTGGCGTTGGCGGGTTGCCGCAGGCCAAGCCGGCGCACCAGTTGCTGAAAGCGCTCGCGATCTTCCGCAATATCGATGGAATCGGGTGTGGTGCCGATGATGGGGGCGCCCGCAGCCTCGAGGGCGCGCGACAGCTTGAGTGGCGTCTGCCCGCCGAACTGCACGATTACGCCTTCCGGTTTTTCCTTGTGTATGACTTCGAGCACGTCCTCCAGGGTAAGGGGCTCGAAATAAAGTCGATCGGAGATGTCAAAATCGGTGGACACGGTTTCCGGATTGCAATTGACCATGATGGTTTCGAAACCATCCTCGCGCAGCGCCAGCGCCGCGTGCACGCAGCAGTAATCGAACTCGATGCCTTGACCGATGCGGTTGGGCCCGCCGCCGAGAATCATGATTTTGCGCCGCTTGCTGGGCTCGGCTTCGCACTCTTCCTCATAGGTCGAATACAGGTAGGCAGTGCTGGTAGCAAACTCGGCCGCGCAGGTGTCGACCCGCTTGTAGACCGGCAGCACGCCGAACTCACGCCGCCGTGCCCGGATCTGCCCTTCCGTG